>NZ_ANNU01000005.1 GCF_000346615.1 Nafulsella turpanensis ZLM-10 | reverse complement strand
TTTTTTCTTTTATAGGTTTTCATTTTGAGCTTTCGCTGCTGATGCATCTTATCAGGAGTGAGCATATGACAGCTAAGATGCGGTCTTTCCTGATTGTAAAGCTGAATAGATTCCTTCATGATTTTATCCATAAGCTCCACGTCCCGCACCAGGATACCTTCTAAAAACTCCTGTTTAATGATGCCATTGACTCTTTCTGCTACAGCATTTTGATAAGGGTCATATTTTTCTGTCATGCTACATTTTATGCTGTGTTTCTGCAGTATCTGCTGGTAATCATTTCCACAGTACTGTATTCCTCTGTCAGAATGATGAATGAGTGCTTCTCTCTTATATTTCCTATTCTTCAGTGCCATTTTTAAAGCCGTCACTGCTCCTGTAGCATTCAGGCTATCTGATACATTATATCCCATGATGCGCTTGGAATAGGCATCGGTAATCAAAGCCAGGTACATAGGATGTTCCCTGCTGCCTATGTATGTAATATCAGAGACAAAGACCTGCTCAGGCCGCTTGATTTCCAGACCTTCTACAAGATTCTTATGCTTTCTAAAGCGGTGATGAGAATTAGTAGTCACCTGATACTGACGTTTAGCTACAATATGCATATGATTGGCTCTGAGAATATCAAATAAACGGTCACGGCCTACGCCCATCTGCCGCAAGGGCTCATAAAGCTGCTCATAGAGCTTGCGAGTGCCTAAGCGGCGCATGCTCTTTCTTTTTTCTTTCACCATCTCTACTACCACTGAGGCCTTCTGCCGAGAGTTGGTCTGGGCCTTTTTAGCCCGGTAATAAACCTGTCTTCTCACCCCGAACAAGCTACAGGTGCTGCTCAAGCTTTCTTTGTGTTCTTCTTTGAACTTATCGATTGTTCGGGTGAGGAATTTTTTCTGATATCTATTTTGTATTCTTTCTCGGCGAGCTCTATCATCATATCAAAAAGAATAGACTTTTTGTCCGATTGCTCCACTTGCTTTTCCAGCTGCTTTTTCTGCTTCTCTAAAAGGCGTACCTTTTGCTCGAGTTCCATGAGCTTTTGTTCAGGTGTTTTAGCCATATTGGAAGGGGTTTGGTTCAACCAATCTAAGGTACCATATTTTCTCAACCAATTCATGACTGTGGAACGGGATTGTATCCCGTACTTGCGCTGAGCTGAGGTAGTGCTTTCTTCTCCTCGTTCGATTTCCTGCACTACCTGAATTTTAAACCCATAGCTGTAGTCCCTTTGACTGCGCTTAACATACTCTGGCTCTTCTCCTTGTCTCATAACGTTTCTTTTTGTGTATCGCTATTTCAGGACGGGACAAGTTTATTAAAAGAAAGGCCGCTTCCCCAAATGGGGAGCGGCCTTTCTTTTTCTGTTATTCCTGGCTGGCAGGTGTTTCTGAATTTTCGATGATTTCAAATTCCACTCTTCTGTTTTCCTGGCGGCCCTCATTTGTATCGTTGCTGGCTACCGGGGCGGCTTCTCCTAAACCTTCCACAATGATGCGGTCGTTGCTGACGCCATTTACCTGCAGGAAGCGAGCCACGGCATCCGCTCTTCTTTCAGACAGCTGCTGGTTGTAGTCTTCCGGTCCTACACTATCGGTGTGGCCCTGAATTCTGATCTTCACATTCGGATAGTTGTTCATGAACTCCAGCAGGCGGTTGAGCTCAGGATAGCTTTCGTTACGTAAAGTAGCTTTATCAAAATCGAAGAAGATGTTGTTAATCGTTACGCGCGAACCCACTTCAATTGGTACCAGGTACAGATCCTGCTTGATTTCCTTGAACTGCTCTTCCTGGGTAAGGTTGATATTAGCGCTGATGGCAACGAAATCTTCGGCTTCGGCCAGGTAACCGTAACGCTCACCATAAGGCAGTATAATCTGGTATTCACCATTCGATTCGGAACGGGCAATGCCTACTTCCACGCCATCAGAAAGGCGCTCATAGAAGATTTTGACACCACCCAATGGCTCATTGGTTTTGGCATTAAACACTTTTCCTTTTACAACCACTACAGGCGCAGGCTTATAGAATACCGGCAGGTCAATCTGGTAAATATCTACCTGCCCGTCTTCTGTTCCACGAGAATAATAGGCCTGTTCTCCGGAAAGCGGTATGTTAAAGAAAATATCCTCACCGTCTGAATTAATGGAAGGACCAAGATTCTCAGGCTCCGTCCAGCTGGTCCAGGTATCGTCCAGCCTGCGGGTTACGTATATATCCTGCGAGCCATAGCCGCTAAAGCCATTGGAAGAGAAATAAAGGGTACGGCCATCAGCTGCCAGAAAGGGGGCCGATTCTGTGCCGGCAGTATTAATAATCTCGCCAATGTTTTTAGGCTCAGACCAGGTGCTGTCTTCCTCCAGAAAGCTTACGTACAGGTCACGGTCACCATAAGTATCGTCGCGCTGAACGGACATGAGCAATACTTTGCGGCTTTGGGCAAGGAAGAAGTTGGCGTGGTCTGAAAAGTTATATTCGTTCTCAATATCAATGGGAACAGGCTTCGACCACTGGTCTCCGTCTTTATAGCTCATGGATACACCGGCACTCATTTTACCATTTTTTCCGTAACGGTTACCCAGCAGGAGGAGCATAGTATTTCCATCCGGAGTGATAGAGCTGATATAATTGGGTCCCAGATTATTAAGTGGTGCACCTACATTTTCGGCCTCTGTCCATTCGCCGGTACTTACATTTTTTTCCGAGAACCAGATATCTTCCGGATCTTTTTCGCCACCCACATTGCTGGGGTGGTTACGGCGGCTAAAGAAGAGGGTGTTGCCGTCGGGCGAAAGCAGGGGTTTTAACTCTTCGTACTCGCTGTTAACAGTTTCTCCCAGGCGTTGAACGCGAATATCAGGGTTTACATCGGCAGCTACTTTTACATCTACAGTAATAGGGGTTCTGGATTTTGAAATACCAATGGCATCGATACTGTGGTAGCCGGGGAGTGCTTTACCATTGAGCACTACTTTTACAGCTGCAACCTCATAATCGGTTCTTTCCATATATATGTTAAGCATGCGCGAAGGGGAGGGTACTGCCTCCGGGCTAAAGCGCTCAATCAGGTACTCATTACCTTCCTTATCATAAGCATATACCTCCGAAATGGCGGATGGATTGTAACTTTCGGCAATGGCAATCTGGCGAATACGGGCAGGCTCATCGAAGCCTACCTTAATAAATTCCTGCCGATTAGGACGATCGGGTGTCCAGGCATTTGGGTTTTCGCCTCCGGCAGGCAACACATTAGGTGCCCGTAAAGCTTGTTGTGCCGAGTACTGGGTTTCCGAAATTTGGCTGGAGTAGTCCAGCACTTTGGTGGCCCACTGCTCGTTTTGGCCAAAAGCAGCCGAAGAAGCAAAGAAAAAAACACAAGTAAGCAGGAGCTTAAAAAAGGTAGAGAGTAGTTTCATATTATCAGCCTGTTAATTACAATGTGAAATTCAGGATAAGAGGAGCGAGTCCTTACAAATTTGCAGGAACAAATCTTCCCCATAAAAATTTTTATTAAAAATAAGAAAAATAAGGATTATAAGAATATCTCTATTCCTCTAAAATTCTTATTTCTACCCGGCGGTTTAGCTTACGGCCTTCCGGGCTATCTTCTCTGGAAATAGGGCGGGAGCCACCAAAAGCTTTGGTTTCCACCCTGTCCCGGTCTATTCCTTTATTGATTAAATAATCGCGTATAACCTTAACACGATTTCGCGATAAACGTTTATTTGCTCTGGCCGGGCCACGGAAGTCGGTGTGGCCCTCGAGCTGGATAACCATCGAAGGGTTATGCATTAAGATATCGACCAGCCTGTCAATTACATCGTACGATTCCTGTAGCAGAATGGCTTCGCTTTGCTGGAAGAGGATATTATCGAAATCCATGATTTGGCCTACCCGTAAGGGCACCAGAATAAAGTTCTTTTCTATCCGGTTATCTCCGTTAAAGTCTCTTACCTCTACCTGCTGGCGAAGCGGGTAATAACCTTCTGCATCGGTTTCGAACATATAGCTGTTCCGGTCGAGAACAGGCATTTCAAACGTACCATTGGTTTTACTCACGAAAATGCCAACATCATCGCCATAGGGCATTTTTTTATAGCGAATTCGGGCTACTACAGGTGTACTGTCATGTGCATTAAGAACAGAGCCACAGATGAGTACCAGAGAATCGGGAGGAAGAAGACCCGCTGCCTGGGAGGCAGTGCTTTTGGTTGCTTCAGTAAAGGAGAAGGCTGCTGTTTCGAGAGCAAACAGGAGTACTACAAATAAAAGGAGTTTATTCATTAATGTATGCCTTTCGTGCTACTTGTACTGTTTCTTTCCCACTATTTAAGCCTTTAGCGGGTAAGGCAGCCCTCCTTCACGGGCCGGACAGCAAAGCCAGATAAGTTCATTACAAAAGTAATAATATATTACGGATATTTCTTCTCCACAATATTTTATTAATTTTTTGTTTAAATTGCCAGTACTTTTTACATTTAGTACAAAGCCTGTAAGAGAAACAAATTTTTTGCTCACTTCGGCTAATGATAAATGAAGACCCCCAAAAATAATCCGGCTTTAAAACATGCCCCTGATGAAAGGTCGGGGTATGAGAAGGAGGCACAGGATTCAGTTATAGCTGTTCCTGTTCTTTCAGCGGATGAGCTTGCTTTGCTTAAAAGCGCCACACAGGCTTTTTCCATTGTCCGGCATGATGGAAAGATTGTGCAGGCGAACGCCCGCTTCTGTGAGCAGTTTGCTTTGGCGGGCAACCTGCAGCACCTCAATTTGCTCGATAGGCTAAGGCCGGTCGACCAGCGGCTGCTCAGCCGTAAACTCCTGCTTGCCAGCCACCATGGTAATAGCTGTAATGCCAGTATCCGCTGCTTACAGCAAGGTGCCGGGCCGGTAAATTTTTTAATACGGCCCGCAAAGGATGTTCTTTTTCTGGAAGAGGTGGTAGCTGAGCCGGCTCCTCTTAAAAGGGAGGAGCCTAAAATTGTCCCAAAAGCTACAACAGGTGACGACTGGTGGTTCGATGTGCTGCCGTTCCCTTCTCTCCTGTACGATGACCGGCAGGAGCTGAAGAAGGCAAACCAGAAATTTCTTGAGCTAAGTGCCTATAGCCTGAAAGACTTTTCGGTACCTGGTATGGAGGAGGTTCTTTTTCCGGAAAGTGTTCAGCAGATTAATAAAATGAAAGAAATGCTGCTGGCAGGAGCGTTAGAGGAAGCCGAGGAGCAGGTAATGCTTCGGCTCCGGAATGGCCAGACCCGCTGGATGCGCCTGACACTCTGTTCCCTGCCTTTTAACCCTTCTACCGGAAAGGCAGGCAGGCTGGCGGTTTTACACGACATTGATGCCTTAAAGAAGCAGGAAGAGGCCATACAGCTTCGGCAGGAGGAAACAGAGCTCTTCATCGACCGGCTTTCGCACGATTTGAAGGGCCCCCTGAACTCCCTGTTAAGCCTCTATGCCCTGGTAGAGCATGATTTTAAAGGAGATGAGAAAGTAATGGAATACGTTGGCTATTACCATGGGGGTATCAGCCGCCTTCACCGGGTGGTGAGCGATACGCTTAAACTTTCTAAAATCAGGCAGGCAATGCCGGCCGCTGGCCATACGAACCTTTCTCACCTGGTAGATGACTGCCTGCAAACTTTTACCAATTTGCCACGGTTTGGAAAAATACGCTTTGTTAAAGAAGTGAATGTGCCGGAGGAGCTGAAGCTGGATGAAAGCCTGTTGCGGACTATTTTGCAAAACCTGCTTGAAAATGCCATTAAGTACTCATCTGACTGCAGTCCGGAGGTAAAAGTAACGTTAACGGAAGAGGCGCCGGGCATCCGGCTCGAAATTACAGATAACGGTATTGGTATACCAAAAGACCTGCAGGGCCGGGTATTTGACCGGTTTTTCAGGGCTACACAAATGGACTCCGGCTCGGGGCTCGGCCTGTACATTGTTAAACAGGCGGTATTAAAATTAAATGGCGACATTACCCTCAGGAGCCAGGAAGGGAAGGGCACTACCTTTATCGTGCAAATCCCTTATTCTTCCCCGCTGTAGTTGCTGCTTTAACAGTAGTATCTTATCTTTCGGTCATGATGTTCTGCCCAGTAAATGGGTGATTATTCTGAAATAAAGCCTTTGCTTCTTAGTTTATGAAAGGAATTATACTGGCCGGAGGCTCCGGCACACGCCTGCACCCGCTTACCCTGGCGGTAAGCAAACAACTGATGCCTGTATACGACAAGCCGATGATTTACTACCCGCTGTCGGTACTCATGATGGCAGGCATCCGCGAAATCCTCATTATTTCCACCCCTCACGACCTGCCGCACTTCGAGCGCTTATTAGGAGATGGTAAGGATTTAGGCTGCAGCTTTTCTTATGCCGTGCAGCCAGAGCCCAAAGGACTGGCCCAGGCATTTACCATAGGAGCCGATTTTATTGGCAATGATAAAGTAGCCCTTATACTGGGCGATAACATCTTTTATGGCTCCGGCCTGGCTAAACTGCTCCAGAGCAATATTAATCCAGATGGTGGGGTGGTGTATGCTTATCATGTGCAGGACCCGGAGCGGTACGGCGTGGTAGAGTTTAATAATGATCAGCAGGTGGTATCGATTGAGGAAAAGCCCCTGCAGCCCAAGTCCAACTATGCCGTACCCGGACTTTACTTCTATGACAATCAGGTGAAAGAAATTGCCCGAAACCTGGAGCCGAGCCCAAGGGGAGAACTGGAAATTACAGATGTTAACAAAGAATATTTGCGGCAGGGAAAACTGAAGGTCGGTATTCTGAGTCGCGGAACTGCCTGGCTCGACACAGGTACCTTTGCCTCTCTTATGCAGGCAGGGCAGTTTGTGCAGGTGATAGAAGAGAGACAAGGTCTTAAGATTGGCTGTATTGAGGAAGTAGCTTACCGGATGAAATTTATCGGGGAAGAGGAGCTGGAAAAGCTTGCCCGCCCTTTAGTAAAGAGCGGCTATGGAGCCTATCTGCTGAATATTCTTAAATAAACGCTTGTATTGGGGAGAGAGCTGGAAAGATTTATTCCGGATACCGGACCTGCCCTCCTGCCCGATTTTATTGTCCGTATTACCCACCACATTTTTTTCATTGGATAAAAATGTACCTGAGCGTGCGAAAGTCTGTATTAAGGAATATATTTGTGGAATAAAACGACTCATTTAAAAAAAGAAAGAATGCGTATAGCTGGCTTTGTAATGCTTTTCTTTGGTTTGGTGGCTCTGGCCTTTTCCATCTTTGGCTTGTTAGTCGCAGATAAACCGACCGGACATAATGTTCCCTTCTTCGAAAACTCCTGGATGATTATTATGGCCATTTTCTGGACCTTCTCAGGTTTAGGGGTAGTTTTAACCTTCGGAAAAGAAGACGACAAAAGAATAAAGCGCTAAACAGCGCTTTTATTTTTTAATTTTTATTTCTGAATTTATCTTTTTGCCGGCCATGTTTTTTAAGCACCGGCGCCCGGTTCATGGTAAATGGTATGAAGAACCGTTTCGCCCACCGCTTTTAGGGTTTCTTTGCTGATGATGCCCATATCGTCCTTCAGGGTATGATGGTAATCTCCAAAGTAGAAGTCAGAGGCAGGGTCGTAGTCGATAATATCGATTGATGGCACACCGGCACGGTTCATAAATACATGGTCATCAATAATAGCCTCACTGTTGCTGTATTTAAAGTAGCGGCTGTAGCCTAATTCGTGGCCCCATGCCCACACTCGCTTGAGTACACTTGGTGCATATTCGCGGGAGTAACCTTCGCGCCAGAACTGTGCGTTTTCAGCCCCTACCATATCGAGCAAAATGCCAAAGTAAGCAGTGTAATTAGGCACATGCTTATTTTCGGCCCAGTACTGTGAGCCCAGGCACCAGTATGTGCGGTTCGGCTCTCTGTCTTCCATCGGCAAAAATTCCGGCTCACCATAATCTTCACCATCGAAGAAAATAATATCGACTCCCACCTGGGGGCCTTCATTCTGATTAATAAGCCGGGCTATTTCCAGCAGAACAGCTACGCCGCTACCTCCATCGTTGGCACCGGCAATAGGCTGGTTGTGGAGGCTTTCATCTTCTTCCTTGTCGGCAAAAGGGCGGGTATCCCAGTGGGCAGCCAGTAACACTCTTTTTTGTGCTTCCGGCTTATAGCTCCCGATTATATTTCGAAGCTGCAATACCGTTCCGTCGAAAGCAGTGGCCTCGAACTCCTGTACCTTTACTTCGGCACCAAATTCCTCCAGTTTCCTTACCAGGTAATCGCCCGCCTCGCGGTGTTCGGGGGTATTGGGTACCCGTGGGCCAAAGTTTACCTGCTTATCGACATAGCTATAGGCCGAGTCGGCATCAAAAGAAGGGACTTCCACCCCTTCAAGTTTTGCAACTGTAGGTTCTGCGGGTGCTTCTACCGCTTCCTGCGAAGGACCATCATTATTACAACTTAAAAGGGCTGCGCTTAAGGCCAGGGCCCCAAAAAAACTTTTATAGGATAACTGCATAAAATATTGTTTCTACTTTTATCTCTGCTTTAGCAAAGAACATGCCTTTAATTTGGTTTTTAACCCGGGCCAAAGGCCGGGGCTACAGAATCAGGAGAGTGGGTAAAAGCTAATGGCGGGCAATAGCCTCATTTCGTTGGCTATGGCAACTGCCAACTTCATTACATCACCAGCCACCATCTTACTCCTCATATGCCCAGTCAATCCCATCCTTCATGTCTTTTACCACAATGCCGCTGTTTCGGAGGCTGCTGCGTATCTGGTCCACCTTATCGTAGTCTTTGCTCGTTTTGGCTTCCTTATAAATATCCAGCAGGGCTCCAATCAGGGCCTCCGGTTGTACCCTGTTCTCTTCCTTCAGGCCCAGCACCTCTTCGGTAAAGGATAAAAAGGTCTTCAGCATCCGTCCAAAGGTTTCTTCTCCTAATTCGGCAGGAGATAAGGCGCCGGTTTGGATGGAGTTGATTTTCTTGAGCAGGTTAAAAAGGTGCGCAATGGTTTGGGCAGTATTAAAGTCGTCGTTCATGGCCCGGTAGCAGTTATCGCACAGCCCTTCTACCTGCTTTTGAGCCTTTTCGTTTACCTTACTATCGCTATCGCCTGTAAATTCCAGTTCTTTCGCAATCCGTAACCCGTTCATGAGCTTTATGTAGCCTTTTTGTGCCGCCTTTAGTGCTTCGTTCGAAAAATCGAGCGTACTGCTGTAGTGCGATTGCAGCATAAAGAAGCGGATGATCATGGGGCTGTAGGCCTGGTCGAGCAGCGGGTGCTTGCCTGAGATAAGCTCGGAAGGCAGAATGCTGTTGCCCAGGCTTTTGCTCATCTTTTGCCCGTTAATGGTTACCATATTCGTGTGCAGCCAGTATTTAGCCGGCTCCTGCCCATAGCCCCCTACCGATTGGGCAATTTCGCAATCGTGGTGCGGGAATTTAAGGTCCATACCACCACCATGTATATCGAAGCGCTCACCAAGGTATTTCGTGCTCATGACAGTACACTCCAGGTGCCAGCCCGGAAAACCAGGGCCCCAGGGAGAATCCCAGCGCATAATATGTTCGGGCGATGCCTTTTTCCAGAGGGCAAAGTCAATGCTGTTCCGCTTTTCGGCCTGCCCCTCCAGTTCCCGCTGTCCGGCAATCAGCTCTTCCACATTCCGGCCACTGAGTTTACCATAGGTGTGGTCCTGGTTGTATTTGTTTACGTCAAAATAAACCGAGCCATCCACTTCGTAGGCCAGTCCCTTTTCAATAAGCGCCTTTGTTAACTTTATCTGCTCCAGTATATGGCCGGTGGCGGTAGGTTCTATGCTCGGGGGTAAAAAGTTGAAGAGCGACAGTACTTCATGGAAGCGGTTAGTATAGCGCTGTACGACCTCCATTGGCTCGAGTTGTTCCAGGCGGGCAGCTCTCGATATTTTATCTTCCCCTTCTCCGCTTTCGTCCAGCAGGTGGCCTACGTCCGTTATATTTCGCACATAGCGCACCTTGTAGCCCTGGTGCTGCAGGTAGCGGTACATTACATCGAAGCTTAAAAAAGTACGGACATTGCCCAGGTGTACATCATTGTAAACAGTAGGGCCACATACATACATGCCTACAAAAGGCGCGTTAAGGGGTTCAAAAACTTCTTTTTCCCTTGTAAGGGTATTATAAACACGTAATGGAGGTATCATGGACGCAAATTTAAAAGAATGTGCCATGCATTCGTAAAAAATAGCAGCTAAAACGGATATTATTTTCTGTTCCTGCTTATAAAACTACCCCTGGATAAGGGAAAGTCCCTGTTCTGGAAACTAATTTCTATAAAATAAGTGTTAGAACTATGAAATTAACAGGACAGACCGCCTGATTAAGAGGAATTTACTGTCCATCTCCCGATTGCTAACTAAAATTAACGGCAGCATGAAATAATTCTTATCGCTAAACAATTAAATTGTTTGCTTTAATCTGAATATTCAATTAAATTTGCCGCTAAAATAAAGTTTCTAAAGGGGGGACACGTTCGATGTCCCCTCTTTTCTTTAATGAAAACGAGTGCCGGATGGATGTTAAAAAGTATATCGAAGATTTGGTGCAGAGTTACCTGGCCTCTCAGCCGGATCTCTTTCTGGTAGAGGTAGTAGTATCCGGCTCGACGAAGAAGAATAAGATACTGGTGCTAATCGATGGAGACGAAGGCGTAAACATCGATAAATGTGCCGAAATAAGCCGTAAACTTTCGGCAGATCTGGAGGAGAAGGACATCATGGAGGAGGCTTACCGGCTGGAGGTTTCTTCGCCGGGCGTGGAATTTCCGCTAAAGTTTAAGCGGCAGTACCCTAAGCACCTGGGTCGTAAGGTAAAAGTGGCACTTAAGGACGGTAGCGAAAAAACCGGCAAGCTGCTGGAGGTAACAGAAGAAGCCATCCGCCTCGATGAGGAACGGAAAGAAGGCAAGAAAACCACCACGCAGGAAATACAGATAAACCACGATGATATAAAAAATATGATTGTACTAGTATCATTTAAATAACGGAGATGAGCAGCGGAACCTTAATCGAAAATTTTGCTGAGTTTGCAAAAAGAAAAAATATAGATCGTCCGACGATGATCCGGATTCTGGAAGATGTGTTCAGAACCATGATCCGAAAGAAGTATGAGACGGATGACAACTTCGACATTATCATTAATGCCGATAAGGGCGACCTGGAGATTTGGCGCTTCCGTGAAATCGTCGATGATAATTCAGAAGATATTTGGGACCACGATAAAATAAGCCTGTCGGATGCCCGTAAAATTGAGCCCGATTTTGAAATAGGCGAAGAAGTGGCCGAAGAGGTAAAACTCGAAGATTTTGGTCGCCGGGCCGTAATGACTGCACGGCAAACGCTCATTCAAAAAGTAAAAGACCTGGAGAAGGACATCCTGTTCCAGAACTATATTGGCCAGGTTGGCGAAATGATTAATGCGGAGGTATACCAGACGCTTGGTCGCGAGGTGCTACTGATAGATCCGGAAGGAAATGAACTAAGCCTGCCAAAAGGCGAGCAGATTCCGAAAGACCGCTTCCGCAAAGGAGAATCGGTAAAGGCTATTATCCACCGTGTGGAAATGGTAAATGGTACGCCAAAAATCATTCTTTCGCGTACCTCTCCGGTATTCCTGGAGCGCCTGTTCGAAGCAGAAGTGCCCGAAATATACGACGGCCTCATTACCATGAAAAAGGTAGTGCGTGAACCTGGTGAGCGGGCAAAGGTAGCGGTAGAGTCGTACGACGACCGTATCGACCCTGTAGGCGCCTGTGTGGGAATGAAAGGCTCCCGTATTCACAGCATTGTGCGGGAGTTGCAGAACGAAAATATTGATGTGATTAATTATACAGAGAATAAAGAACTGTATATTGCACGCGCATTAAGCCCTGCAAAAATCACAAGCATGCGGATAGATGCAGAATCCGGAAGGGTATCTGTATTCCTGAAGCCTGATCAGGTATCGCTGGCTATTGGCCGTGGCGGACAAAATATTAAACTGGCCTCTAAGCTGGTTGGACTCGAAATAGATGTATTCCGCGATGTGGAAAGCATTGACGAGGAAGACGTGGCGCTGGTTGAGTTTTCCGATGAAATAGAAGACTGGGTAATTAAGGAGCTGAGACGTGTTGGCCTGGATACTGCTAAGAGTGTTCTGTCCCTCACAAAGGAAGATCTTGCCCGTCGTACCGATCTGGAAGAAGAAACGATCGATGAGATCTACCAGATCCTGAGCCAGGAGTTTGAAGAATAAGCGCCTTCGCACGTTCTAGCTGTTCTCTCCACGGAGGGCTCAGCAGGAACGGATGGTTTTACCATAAAGCGGGGCCCAAGAATTGAATAGGCAGAGAATAAATTAAATAAAGGCAGAGAAAATCGTATGGCAGAAGAAAAAATGATGAGGCTAAGCCAGGCGGCCAGAAAACTGAACATTGGTAAAGATACCATTGTCGATTTTCTGTCCAACAAAGGGCATGAGGTTGAGAACAATCCGAACGCCAAAATAAGCGGCGACCAGTACCAGATGCTGGCCAAGGAGTTCGCTGCTTCGGCGATGGATAAGGAAGAAGCCTCCAGCCTCACCATTGGCAGAAAAGGCGGCCAGAATGTGGTGATAGATTCTGATGAAGAGCAGCCACGTTCAAAGGCAGCAGATGAAGAAGAGGAAATATTTATTAAAAGCAATGCAGTAAAAACAGAGCCTGAAAAGCCGGCTGCACCAAAAGAAACCCCTGCCGATAAAAAGGAGGAGGATTCTGTAAGCAAGCCTCAGTTGCCAGGCTTTAAAGTAGTAGGCAAAATAGACCTCGATGCTGCAGGAAAACCAAAAGCTACCGGCAAAAAAGAAGCTCCTAAAGCAGAAAAGCCGGAGGCTGAAAAACCTGCACCGGAGGTAAAAGCGGAGGCCCCTAAGGTGGAGGAAGCTCCGGCAGAAAAGCCTAAGACTGAAGAGGCAAAAAATGTTACCATTAAGCCTGAAGCCAAAGAAAAAACACAGCCTGCTGAAGAGCAGTATGTTGAAAAGGCTAAGGAAGAAACAGAAAAGCCGAAAGCTGAAAAGCCACAGGAGCCTAAAGCCGAAAAGCCAGCTGCCCCTGTTGAAAAACCTGCCGTAGAACAGAAACCTGCCGCTGAAAAATCTACGCCGGAAAATAAAGACCAAGGAAATAAAGAAGCCGCGGACGAAAAGCCAGCAAAAGGTGAAAGTCCGGAAGCAAAAGGCGAACAACCAGCTGCCGATACACCAAAAGATAAATCTGCCATAGTAAAAGAAGACCAACCTCAGGAAAAAGACCAGGTAATATCTGCCAGAGCGGAATCGCTCAAAGGGCTTACAGTACTTGGTAAAATTGAACTTCCAGCGGAACGTTCAAAGAAAAAAGCGAAGCCGGTGGCTTCCTCTGACGATAAGGACAAGAAAAAGAAAAAACGCCCCCGCAAGCGTCTGGGCAAACCTGGAGAAGCCGGTGCCAATACTGGTGCCAACAGGCCAATTACGCCAGCCAATAACCAGAGAAACACTGGTGGAGGAGGAGCCGCTGCTGGAGGTAAAAGAACAGATAGCAGACGTCCTGCAGGTTCTCGCCAGCCAAAAGAAGAGCTTACCGATAAGCAAATTCAGGAGCAGATTAAGGAAACCCTCGCTAAACTGAGTGGTGGCGGATCTAAAGGCGGAAAAGGTGCAAGCCGTTCTAAATACCGTAAGGGTAAGCGAAACGCCGCAGCCGAGGCTGAGCACGAACGCCAGCTACAGGCCGAGGAGGATGCAAAAATCCTGAAGGTAACCGAATTTATTTCGGCCAACGACCTGGCATCGCTCATGAATGTGTCGGTAAACGAAATTATCTCAACCTGTATGAGTTTGGGCATGTTCGTTTCCATTAACCAGCGACTCGATGCCGAAGCTATTACCGTTATCGCCGATGAGTTTGGCTATAATGTGGAGTTTACTTCTGAAGACGATGAGCAGGAGGTAGAGGTTGAAGAAGATGCTCCGGAAGATTTGGTTGACCGTGCCCCTATCGTTACTATTATGGGTCACGTCGACCACGGTAAAACATCCTTGCTCGACTACATTCGCGATGCAAAAGTAGCAGCCGGTGAGGCTGGGGGTATTACCCAGCACATTGGTGCCTACGATGTAACAACCGAAAGTGGGAAGCGGGTTGCCTTCCTCGATACACCGGGTCACGAAGCCTTTACGGCCATGCGTGCAAGGGGTGCTAAGGTTACCGACGTGGTAATTATCGTGGTAGCAGCCGATGATAACGTGATGCCTCAAACAAAAGAAGCCATCAACCACGCACAGGTGGCAGGCGTACCAATTGTAATTGCCATCAACAAGATAGATAAGCCTGCAGCCAATCCTGAAAGAATAAGGGAAGAACTGGCGAACATTAATATTCTGGTGGAAGACTGGGGTGGTAAATACCAGTGCCAGGAAATATCTGCCAAAACAGGACAGGGTATCGACGACCTGCTGGAGAAAGTATTGCTCGAAGCGGAGATTCTGGAGCTTAAGGCCAATCCTGATAAGAAAGCCGTTGGTACTGTTATTGAAGCCACGCTTGATAAAGGCCGTGGGTATGTAACCACCATTCTTGTGCAGGCAGGTACTTTACGAATTGGCGATATTCTTCTGGCAGGTCAGCATTTTGGTAAGGTAAAAGCCATGTTTGACCATAGGGGCAACCGTATTAAAGAAGCCGGACCTTCTACGCCGGTGCAAATGCTTGGTCTGAGTGGTGCACCACAGGCAGGCGATAAGTTTAACGTAATGGACAGCGACCGTGAAGCCCGTGAAGTGGCGAACAAGCGCGAGCAGATTCAGCGTGAGCAGAGCATGCGTACCAAGAAGCACATTACACTCGATGAAATTGGTCGTCGACTGGCCATTGGTTCATTTAAGGAGCTGAACGTGATTGTGAAAGGTGACGTGGACGGTTCTGTGGAAGCACTTTCTGACTCACTATTGAAGCTATCTACTGAAGAAGTCCAGGTGAACATCATCCACAAAGCAGTAGGTCAGATTTCTGAATCTGATATCCTGTTAGCTTCTGCATCCGATGCGATTGTAATTGGTTTCCAGGTTCGCCCATCGGGTAGTGCCCGTAAGCTGGCTGAGCAGGAAGAGATTGAAATCCGCCTGTACTCTATCATCTACGATGCCATTAACGAGCTGAAAGATGCGATGGAAGGTATGTTGGCGCCGACGGTAGAGGAAGTGATTACCGGTAATGTAGAAGTACGTGAGGTATTTAAGATTTCGAAGGTAGGTACCGTAGCCGGTTGTTATGTAACAGAAGGTTTTGTAAAACGAAACAACAGCATCCGCCTGATTCGCGATGGTATCGTGGTATACACCGGCGATATCGACCAGCTGAAACGCTTTAAGGACGATGTTCAGGAAGTGAAGCAGGGTTACGAATGCGGTATCAGTATCAAGAACTTTAATGATATTAAAGTAGGCGATGTTATCGAAGGCTTTACAACACAGGAAGTAAAGCGTACTTTAGCGTAAACACATCAATAGACATAAAAACAAAAGCGCTGCTATTTATTTGGCAGCGCTTTTTTAATGTATTCTTATGCAAGTCGTATATCTTTTAGCAAAAGGAATATTCTGGATAAGCCTTTTTCTCCTGCTCCTGGGCCTCTGGCGGCCATGGGTAGTGCTTTGGTGGCTCGAATACCAGAACCGCCTGCGCGTAATTAAGTACTATGGCAGCATTATGACGGTTGCAGGTATACTTTGGCTTATAACGAAAGGAACCAGGCTTTACTAATCCTAATCCTCATCCTCATCTTCATTTCTCAGCGCACGGGTTACGGCTGTTGCCACCAGTCCGCCGAGTGTATAATATCCTACTGTCAGGAGCTGGGTGGTTGTGCTGCGGTTCGTAGGTGCTTCGCCTAAGCCCATGGGGCCAGGTAAAAGAACACCGCCAACCCCTGCGGCAATACCTAAAAGTATTCCCCTGGTGTAGCTGGTGCCTGCCATAGAGTAATAAGTAGCATTCGAAACTAAATCGCCGCCCAGGGCAAGTTGCCGCTGCGTACTCAGGCCCGGAATGGGTAAGTTGGTTTTATTCAGAAGTTCTCTGACGGCCCGCACTCCAACTAAATCGACCCGAGGGGCCTGTGGTAAAAATTGCCTGACTGTTTCATGCACGGTGGTAAGTGCAATTGCACCGGCCAGTCCGCCGAAAATATTTGCTGCGTTCATGGAATGAATGTTTAAGTTAAAAAAGTATTTAAGTATGTAACGGAATAAGGTAGAGGGGGTTCCTGAGATTTTTAATCCTGTAAGGGGTAAAAGCTCTATGAAGATATCTCCGGAAGGAGAAGAAGTGCACCAGCCAGAGGATGTATGCGCCGGTTTACCCCATCATTTTTCCACTACAGGAACAGTAATGGAAATAAAAGAGCCCGTACCTGTGCACGGGCTGTAAATGAAGGCAGTTAACTTAAAATTTCATCCGCTGAATTCTGATGGCATTGAGGATGGCCAGAAGCGCCACGCCAACATCGGCGAATACCGCTTCCCAAAGCGAGGCGATACCAAAGGCGCCTAAGGAAAGCACCAGTATTTTTACACCAAAGGCCAGGGCAATGTTCTGCCAAACGATTTGTTTGGTTTTTTTACCCAGACGAATGGCTGTAGCAATTTTAGCGGGCTGATCGGTTTGTATCACTACATCGGCGGTTTCAATGGCGGCATCGGAACCAAGGCCGCCCATGGCAATACCTACATCGGCCAGGGCAATCACCGGTGCATCATTAATTCCATCTCCCACAAAGGCTATTTTCTTTCCATCCTGCTGAAGAGCTTCAAAATGGCTCACTTTATCCTGTGGCAGCAGTCCTCCATAAGCTTTGTCTATTTTCAGCTCACGGGCCACTTTCTGTACAATGGAATCTTTATCGCCCGACAGCATAACGGTAGTTTTCACACCCAATTGGTGTAGCTGCTCAATGGCAGCGGCGGCATCTTCTTTTACTTTATCGGCAATGCTCAGGTAGCCGGCATATACCTTGTCAATGGCCACCAGCAGCAGACCTTCTTCTTTGCTGTCGAGGCTGCTATCATAGGAGATGTTAAATTTTTGCAGCAGTTTGGCATTTCCTACCAGCACCTCTTTTCCATTCACTTTCCCCTTTAGACCGTGGCCTGCGATTTCTTCGACTTCTTTTACTTCATCCCCTGCATATATATTTCCGGCATAGGCCACTACTGCTTTTGCAACAGGGTGGCTGGAGTGACTTTCAAGGGCGGCTGCCACCCTCAGCAGTTGCGCTTCACTTATTCTGTTTGGCTGTACCTCCTGTACCTGAAAGACTCCCTCGGTAAGCGTGCCGGTTTTATCCATAACCACCGTATCGATGCCGGCCATGCTGTCCAGAAAGCTGGCTCCCTTAAAAAGAATGCCATTGCGGGAAGCGGCTCCAATACCACCAAAGTACCCGAGCGGAATGGAAACTACCAGGGCACATGGGCATGAAATAACAAGGAATACCAGAGCCCTATACAGCCATTCGTTGAATACGTAATTCTCCACAAAAAAGTAAGGCAGGAAGGTGAGTGACAGGGCCAGGAAAACGATGATAGGGGTATATACCTTGGCAAATTTGCTGATGAACTGCTGTGTTTTAGCCTTACGTCCTGCCGCCTGCTCCACCAGTTTTAAGATACCGGAAAGGGTGCTGTCTTCAAAGAGGGATGTTACCCGCAGCTCAGCCACCTTATCGAGGTTAATCATGCCTGCCAGTACTTTTTCTCCTTTAGTTTTCCGGTCGGGCCGCGATTCCCCGGTAAGGGCGGCCGTGTTAAAAGACGCCTCTTCGCTGAGGAGGGTACCGTCAAGGGCCACCTTTTCGCCAGCCCTTATTCGTATAACTTCTCCTACTTTTACATCCCGTGGGTTTACTGTGATGGCCTGTCCGTTCCGGATTAGCTGTACCTCTTCCGGCCGGTTATCGATAAGCTCTTTGATAGAGCGGCGCGAGCGGGCGACAGCCGATTCCTGAAAATGCTCTCCAATCACGTAAAACAGCATAACGGCCACCCCTTCGGCAAATTCGCCCAGGTAAAAGGCACCGAAGGTGGCAATGGTCATCAGGAAAAACTCGCTGAACACATCGCCTCGCGCAATACTTCTGCCGGCATACCAGATTACTTTCCAGCCTACCAGCACATAGGCGAGGCCAAAAACAGCCAGGCGTATATATCCCTCGAACCAGCTGACGTCCTGCCAGTCCAGCACGATACCGCCGAGCAGGAGAAGAAGGCTAAGTACAGTAAGAACATAAGAGTCTTTCTTCTCTTTTTTTGCACCTGCCGAATTGTTTTTCTTTGGTGGCGGAGGTGTACAGCAGCCGCAGCCATCGTCTGCCACGAATTCCTGCTCCGTCTGCCTTTTCCCAACTTTAATAGTCGGCTCCGGAGTTTCCACCGCTATGTCTCTGCTATTATTTTCTCTATGATTCTCCATGGTAATTCTTCTTTGATACAAAGGTAGCGACAGCAGGACTGCAATGGTATTGCATTCTTATCGGCAGGCTGCGCAGATACCTTTTGCCATCAGGTTAATTTCCTGCAGGCTAAAGTTATTCGGAAGCTGGAAAGCAGGAATCCCAATTTTAGGCAGGCAAAAGGTTTGCTGGCAGTTATTGCAATGGAAATGAACATGCAGGTCTTCTGGTGCACATTCACACCCCACTTCGCAGAGGGCATATTTAGTAGCCCCGGTGCCATCCTCTATACGATGGACCAGCCCCTTTTCCTGAAAAGTTTTAAGCGTTCTGTAAAGGGTAATCCGGTCGGCTTTCTCAAAAGCAGATTCAAGGTCCTGCAGGCTTACTGCGGACGCCTGCTTTTCGAGGGCTTCCAGTACCAGCAGGCGCATGGCCGTAGGCCGCACCTGCCGGATTTTGAGCTTATGTTCAAGTGCCTCATTCATAGCTTTGGTTGTTAATTGCTGGTTGATAGTTGTTCGTTAGCAGGATAGCGTGGGGATAAACTTTTCTCCTGCTCTCCTGAGCAATCAGAGCTTTAGAAAGCTATTAACAGCTATAATATTTACTTCTCCGATTCCTAACAACGATTCACCAACAACAAAAAATTAATGGTGGTGCCCGCCTTCTCCTTTTTTCATTTCTGAAAATAAATAATAGGCACCGGCGGTAACAATTTCCGTACCGGCGGGTAGCTCAGGTATCTCCTTTATTTCCACAAAACCCTGGTTTTTCTCGCCCGTTACCACCTGCACTCGCCTGAAAGAGGTGCCGTGTTCTTCTTCCGCCTCATGCGCTCCGGTGGTTGCCTGTACCTCTTCGCCTTCGTGTTCATCATGATGCTCCTCATGGGCCGCCTCAGTACTCCGGATAAAGATAAAAGACTTTCCATCTTCCTCCACAATGGCTTCTTCGGGAAGTGCCCGCACCTGCTGGTCGCCTGTAAAGATTTTTGCTTCCACATACAGTCCCTGAATAAAGTCCTGGTGTTCTCCCTCTATATGACCGTGGACTTTAACCGTTTTGGTTTCCGGCTCGAAGGATTTTCCTACAAGAAAAACTTCGCCTTCATATATTTCTCCCCCTGTGCTGGGCACGGTAAAGCGAATAGGCTGCCCAATTTCCACTTTAGGAACATCCTGCTCAAAAACATTCAGCTCCAGGTGCATGTGTTCAGGGTCTACCAGCTCGTATAATTCCTGCTCAGAGCGGGCAAATTCTCCATTATGAACATTTAGCTCCGTAATGTAGCCGCTAAAAGGGGCCCGTATGGCAATTGTGCTGGAGATATTTCCCTGTGCGACATGTTCAGGCGAAAGGCCCAGATACTGTAATTGTTTTTCAAGCGCCTGCTTACGAACCTGGGCATTTTTATAGGCTGCGGTTGCCGCCTGAAAAGCTTTTTTTGAGCTAATCTCTGCCGAATCGAGCTGCTGCTGGCGTTCGTAATCAGACTTCAGGTAGTCCAGCTGGCTAAGGATGCTCAGGTACTCTTCCTGCAGTTTTACATAATTAAGGTGCTCCAGCACGGCCAGAACGGTACCTTTTTCTACATAGTCACCTACCAGATAGTTCGCCTTTTTTACAAAGCCATCGAGGGGGGCAGATACCGCTGCTATATTTTGCGGCGGGAGGTCCAGGGTACCATTTGCTTTTACGAAGCCGGAAATATTAAGATTCTCCAGATTGCCATAGGCTACATCGATAGCTGCCAGTTGTACATCGCTTAGCTCAACAACCTCGGCATTTTCACCTTCTGCATGGCCGCCTTCTTCCTCGTGGCCTCCATGGGCGGCTTCTTCGTGTCCATGTTCTCCTTCTGCCTCCGGGGAGTTACATTGGAACAGGAGAAAGGCGATGCCGAATAATAAGAAACAGTTTTTTATTGCGGATTTCATATAGCTATTTTTCTGATGGGATGGATAGGTTATTTTTTTGAACAAGCTCACCTGAAAGCAGGTTCAGATCGATAAGGGCCAGGTTAAACTGCTGCAGACTATTCAGGTAGTCTACCCGGATAGCAACGGCCTGGCTGAGGTTTTGGATAAAAGCAAGATAATCGACCTCACCGCTTTTATAGCCAAAGGTGGCAGCGCGTATCTGTTCTTCGGCCAGCTGCAGGCCTTCTTCCTCATAAAATTTTAAGGAAGCAGCTGCTTTCTGGTAAGCAGCCATGGCCGCTGCCCATTGCCGTTCAAGGGCAAGCTTCTGTTCCTCCAACTCTTTTTGGGCAATAGATTGCTGAATACGGGCAGCCTGCGTTCTGCCATGCTGCGCGAAGAATAGTAAAGGAATATTAAGACCGACACGGTACAGGTAAAAGCCCTCCAGCTCATTGACTGTCTGCTCGCTATAGCCAAGGCTAAAACCGGGCCAAAACTGCGAACGCTCTGCCTTAAAGGCCGCTTCGGCCACTTCTTGGCCCTGTGCATAATAGCTCAGCAGAGGGTTTTGCTGGAGGAGCGAAGGATCAGAAAGCGGCAGGTCGGAAAATTTGTATAAACCGGCTGCTTCAGATGCAATTTCGGCTTCTGTTCCCAGCCAGCTCTTCAGCTGTAGGGTGGCTGCTTTATAATCGGCTAAAGCCTGCTGTAGCAGAAGCCCCACTTTTCGGGCCTGGCTTCTGGCAGAGAGCAGTTCAAGTTTGCCGGTGGCACCCGTTTCGAAGCGAAGATTGGCGGCCGCTTCAAAATTACGGTAGATGCTGTCCTGCTGCTGCACCAGGGCCAGCATACTTTCTGCCAGTAACCACTCGTTATAAGCCCGGCTTACGGCGGCAATTAATTCATTAGCCGATACCGCTCTGTACAGGACACTCTGCTCCAGCTGTTCATTGCGGTACTGGTATTCTCTTGCATAGGTGAGGGGAAACTCAAAATCCTGCTGAATACCGTAGGAGGCTATACCGTAAATGTCGGAGCCATTTGTTTCCTCCCGCTGATGGTAAATACTGGTTCGGCCGAAGTCGAAGGCTGTTTTCTTTAGCACTTCCTGCTGCTCTACCTGTAAAGTGGCCTGCTCTAAAGCCGGATTATTTTCCAGCGCCAGGGCAATGGCCTGTTCAAGGGTGAGGAGCAGAGGCTTTTCATTTTGCTGAGGGGCCTGTTCCTGAGCAGCGGCAGGTTGTAAGGCTACGAAAGAAAGTGTAACCACCATCAACAGCATGGCTGCCTGTGGTTTTACCTTCATCCCTTTTTCTATGTAATAATACAAAACCGGCAGTACCACCAGCGTAAGCAGGGTAGCCGTAATTAAGCCGCCAATTACCACTGTTGCGAGTGGCTGCTGTACTTCTGCACCGGCAGAGGTGGAAAGTGCCATCGGTAAAAAGCCTAAGGAGGCCACAGAGGCCGTCATAATTACGGGCCGTAAACGAATATGCGTTCCCTGCATTATACGTTCCTTTATATCTGTTACGCCATCTTTTTTGAGCCGGTTAAATTCTGAAATAAGCACGATGCCATTTAGCACCGCAACACCAAACAGGGCAATAAAGCCTACGCCTGCTGAAATACTGAAGGGCATATCGCGCAGCCACAGGGCCAGCACACCACCAATGGCCGATAAAGGCACAGCGGTAAAGATGAGGAAGGCCTGCTTCATGGAGCCGAAGGTAAAGAAGAGCAGTACCAGAATTAAGAGCAGGGCAGCCGGAACGGCAAAAGAAAGACGCTCACGTGCCTCCACCAGGTTCTCGAATTGCCCGCCATAGGTAATATAGTAGCCTGGCGGCAGGTCGAGCTGCTCATCTAACACCTCCCGGATATCTTCCACCACGCTTTCGGTATCACGGTTCCGGGTATTGACTCCAACCACAATGCGTCGTTTGGCGTCGTCGCGCGATATCTGGGCCGGTGCTTCTACAAAGCGTATATTGGCGACCTCTCTTATCGGCACCTGACCACCAGAGGGCAGGGAGATATACATATTCTGAATATTTTCAATATCCTGCCGGAACTCCGGCTGGAAGCGGACCACCAGGTCGAAGCGCCTTTCTCCTTCAAATACTACGCCTGCGGTACCTCCGGCAAACGCAGTATTAATGGCGGTATTTATCTTTTCGACGGAAAGTCCATACTGGGCCATTTTATTACGATTATAGTTAATCTGGATTTGCGGAAGGCCGGTAAGCTGTTCCACCACGGTTCCGCCGACACCCTCTACCTGGCTAATGATTTCATTGGCTTCATTGCCTTTCTCGAAGAGAACGTCCAGGTCTTCGCCATAAATTTTTACGGCAATATCCTGCCGCACACCGGTAATGAGTTCGTTGAAGCGCATCTGGATGGGCTGGGTAAATTCCGTACCTACGCCCGGAACGGTATTAATAACCGCTTCCATCTTCTCGAACATTTCTTCCCGGCTGTCGGCGCTTACCCACTCTTCCTTATCCTCCATCACAATAATGAGGTCGCCCAGTTCGATAGGCATAGGGTCGGTAGGAATTTCGGAGGTGCCTATTTTAGCCACCACCTCCTTTACTTCCGGAAACTCCTTCATGAGCGCCACCTGCAGCTTTTCCGACACGGCCACCATTTGCTTGAGAGAGGTTCCGGTAGGCAGTATCTGGTGGGCGGCAATATCGCCTTCGTCCAGCTGAGGAATAAACTCTCCGCCAAGGCGGGAGAAAAGGAAGAGGCTGCCGACAAATAGCAGTACCGCAGCCAGTATCACCGTCTTCTTAGCCTTCATACTAAAGCGGATGACCGGCTCGTAGAGGCGGTGGAAAAAGTCCATGATTTTATCGGACAGGTTTCTTTTAACTTCTATCTTCTTTTTCAGCACCAGGGCCGTCATCATGGGCACATAGGTGAGCGAAAGGATAAATGCGCCTAAAATGGCAAAGCTAACGGTTTGCGCCATGGGGCGGAACATTTTTCCCTCGATGCCCACCAGCGCCAGAATAGGGAGGTAGACGATGAGGATGATGATTTCGCCAAAGGCTGCTGACTTCCGGATATTTTTGGAGGCGGCACCTACCTGCTGATCCATCTGCTGCTGAGTGAGGCGCTGCCCGTTAAAGGTGCCGTATATCCGGTGCACAATGGCTTCCACAATAATTACGGCTCCATCGACAATCAGGCCGAAGTCTATCGCCCCAAGGCTCATCAGGTTGGCCGATACACCAAACACATTCATCATGCCCAGCGCAAACAGCATAGAGAGCGGAATAACCGAGGCCACTACTAAGCCGGCCCGCCAGTTACCGAGCAGCAATACCAGTACAAATACTACAATTAGGCCGCCCTCAATAAGATTAACCGTAACCGTATCGATGGCGCGGTCGATGAGCAGAGAGCGGTCCAGGAAAGCATCTATATGGATGCCCTCAGGCAGACTCTTCTGGATTTGCTCAATCCGCTCCTTTACTGCCTGGGTTACCTGGTAAGAGTTTTCTCCCTTCAGCATCAGCACCAGTCCGCCAACGGTTTCGCCTTCGCCATTGCGGGTAAGAGCACCAAAGCGGGGTGCATGGCCAAAGCGAACGGTGGCAATATCGCCCACCAGTATGGGAGTGCCTTCCACATTTTTTACCAGTATTTTTTCTATTTCTTCAAGTGAGCCCACCATTCCTTCACCTCTTATAAAATAGGTGGTGTTGGCCTTTTCGATGTAGGAGCCGCCGGTGTTCTGGTTGTTCTCTTCAATGGCCTCATATACCTCACTCAGGCTAAGGTTGTAGGCGCGGAGCTTTTCGGGGTCGATGGCCACTTCGTACTGTTTTAAAAAGCCGCCAAGGCTGCTCACCTCGGCCACACCCGGTACACCGGCCAGCTGCCGCTTTACAATCCAGTCCTGTATGCTGCGCAGCTCCATGGGAGTATACACCGTATCGTAGCCCTCTTCCTCCACCAGGGTATACTGGTAAATTTCGCTGAGGCCTGTTACCATAGGGGCCAAGCCGGGCGTGCCGAAGCCTTCGGGTATATTTTCTTCGGCCACTTTTATATGCTCACTCACCAGTTGCCGGGCAAGGTAAGGGTCTACCTCTTCTTCAAATACGATGGTGATAACGGAGAGACCAAAGCGGGAAATGGAGCGGATTTCCTCCACATCCGGAATAAAGGACATGGATACTTCCAGCGGATAGGTAATAAACTGCTCTACCTCCTGGGTAGCCAGTTCAGGTGCCTGGGTAATGACCTGCACCTGGTTATTGGTAATATCGGGCACCGCATCGAGCGGTATTCTGCTCATAGAATAGCTGCCCCATGCAATCAGGGCCAGCACAAAGAGCCCGATGATCAGCTTGTTTTTGATGGAAAAACTGATGATTCTATCAAACATTCAACGAAAGTTTAACGAGGTAAATGAATAGCGCCATTCTGCTCGTCTGCATCATAATTGTGCAGGAGCATACGTTGGCGAACGAACGCAGGAATGCTAAGAAAGGAAATTAAGCCTTGGGCGGATGCCAGATGGAGAAGTGATTCTTGGAAAAGAGTAAGGAAACCAGCTTTTCATTGCCGGCCTTTGTTTGCTGAACGATATAAGGGGTAACCTCTGCAGTAAGCAGGATGCTGTGGAAATGGCAGCACTGGCAGGAGGCAGAGCAGTCATCTTCACTCTGTTCATGTTCGCAGGGGTCCTGTTGCTGTTCGCCTGCGGTAAGTTGTTCCTTTGCCTGCTCCGGCAAAAGAGTAGCCACATCAAGACAAGGGATTGTCGAGAAGCTTAGGAGGCAAAGACTTAACAGGTAGCACAGGAACTTCATGCAGGGCAAATATAAGGAAAATACAGTGCAACCGCATTGCATTCGTAGCTTTTCGTGCCTGTTGATGGAATTTTATAAAAAAGTAAGCTCAGTATGTGCTGCTAAAAGCATCTTCAGCCAAAACTACAGTACCTCCCGCCAGAACATGTTTACGACCTCAATCAGGATAAGGATAATGATAATCCACTCCAGACGTGCACTTTCGCGGTGCTGCAGCAGGTCGGTAAAGAGCTTGAGGTTATCCTGAATAATACGGAGCTTAAAGTCGAGGTCGCGGAAGCGGAGCTGTATGTCGAAAGTGTCTTTTAAGCCTTTATTGATGCGGTCCAGTTCAGGATCGTCCCACACAATACCCGGGTCGTCGAGGATATACAGGTTATCGACTACGCTGTTCTTGATGTTCATGGAGCGACCGATAAAGCGCAGCAGGTTTCGCTTGCTGGCATTTACCTTTCCCTGCTTCTCCATTTGTTCTGTATACTTGTGGGTTTCGTTGAGGGCCTGGTAAGTAAGCTGCTGATAATAATCGAGCGCCACGGACTGGCCGGTATTCAGCATGGCCAGTCGGATAGCCAGCACTTCATTATAATGCTCCGGTAGTAAGAGGGAAGAAGAAGTAACCGTTGGCTTTAGTGTTTGCTTATCTATAGAAACAGTATACTCTTCCTGAAAGGGGCTGGCAATCCAGCTGGTGCTGAACTGCCGGAGGTATTCCAGGAATTCTTCCTTCTGATATTTATTATATTATAGTTGCCAAATACGACCACGCCATAGTTGAGCACATAGAGGTACATATCATTTTCCAGCACATAAAACTGTTCAGAGCTGCCCCCGCTATGCTGCCTTATGGCAAAGGAGGCTTTTAGCTGTTTTAGGTTTATTTGTTCCGCAACCTGTAAGGCTTCAATCTTTATCATACACATGTAATCAAATAAAATGCAACAGGTTTGGCTGGAAGGTTGGAAATTTTGGGATATGGAAAACAAAGGCTTATTATCTGGAGATAATAATCTGGCTGCTGAAAGAACAGCGTGTTTTGTCATGTCAGAAGGACATCTGATAAAGGTTCCTCCACCACTAGGTCTATTGGAGGAATCGGTGATGCTTTTCTGCTCTCTCTTGAGCTTTCCACTTTAGCTCATGCTCCAACAGATTCCCTGCGGGAATGACAAAGCAGCCTAAACTTCCAAGTGCCCCGGCCTTACAACCATAGGAAGGCTGTGAACCCACCCTACACTTTACTTTACCCCACCCGCTCCGCAATAATTATCCCCGGCTTTCCACTGGCAAAAGTGGTAGCGAAGAGATAGCGGTCGCCACCTTCTTTCAGTCCCAGCTTTTTTGTCAGCTGCTGCACACTCATCGGGTGGTTGCGGCTGCTGATGAGGGCTTTTCCTGCCGGGAAGAACTGCCTGAGCACCTTTTTATCGGTTTTACCGGCAAAGAGAATTTTAAAGCTTCGGCCGGGAAAATTTTCTGCCAGTACCAGGGAGGTATACAAATGGCTGTTGGGATGGAGCTTTTTCAGACGGTAGCGTTCTCCAACTAATTTAAAAGCACCGGCTTTCATTAGGGCGGCATGGGGCTCGTAGAGGTAGGCCTGCGGTTCTGAAAAAAATGCCTGCGCCTGCTGTTCTTCGGTAATGTAGAACTGAAAGGATTGTTCCCCCTCCGGGCTGAGGTTCACCGTTTTAAGGAGGGGAGGGTCGATAAAACCTTTTTCCATTAGAAAGAGGAGTTCCTTTACTTCATTCTTTACCGCTACCACATGCACTTCTTTTACGGCACAGAGCTCGCTAAGCCCCTGCTGAATATCGAGCATGGGAGCCGCCTTAAGCAGTATGGTACTTGCTTTCTGAAAAAGGAGTGGCAGGAGTTGGGTAACATCCGGCTGGCAGTCGGCGAGTTTATAAAGCTTCTGGTTGCCTTCGCCTCTTCTGGCAGGGTCGAGGTAGGTGGCGTCAAGAGCGGGCGCCTGCCGGAGAAAGTTTTCCGCCTCATCATGAACAACATGAACATGAGTAACATCCATCGCTTTGAAATTATGGATGGCAAAGGCACAAAGGTTTTCCTGCTGCTCTACATAAAAAGCTTTTTCAAAATGCCGGCTCAGGTACCAGGTATCGACCCCCATACCGCCGGTAAGGTCAGCAATCGTTTTTCCCTGGAGCAGAGCAGCTTTGTAGAGGCCGGTTTCTTCGGAGGAGGCCTGCTCTACGGAAAGGGTGGGAGGATAGAGGATTTTCTCATTTGCATACCAGGCAGGCAGCTTGTGCTTTACCTTTTGCCGGGCCTGAATCTGCGCCACCGCCTCCCGCACAGGAATAGCCGGAAAGCGATGAGCCTGCAACATCAGCTGTGCAGGCTCCTCATTTTCGTGCTCTTGTATCCATTGCCGCACCTGCGGCTGTAAAAGTGCTTCCGGAATCAATAGATAAGATTATGTTCGGCCAGGTATTCGGCAATCTGTACGGCATTGGTAGCAGCTCCTTTACGGAGATTGTCGGCCACAATCCACATATTGAGGGTTTTGGGCTGCGTTTCGTCGCGGCGGAGGCGGCCTACCAGTACTTCGTCTTTGCCGTGTGCATCTTTAGGCATAGGGTACTTTTTATTGGCAGGGTCATCGACCAGTATCACGCCCGGGGCAGCCTGGAGCAGGCGCCGTACCTCGTCCATTTCATACTCATCGGCAAACTCCACATTTACCGATTCGGAGTGCCCGCCCATTACCGGAATGCGCACGGCTGTAGCGGTTACGCGGATATCTTCATCACCAAAGATTTTTTTGGTTTCGTTTACCATCTTCATTTCTTCCTTGGTGTAGCCGTTGTCCATGAAGACATCAATTTGCGGCAGCACATTCAGGTCGATGCGGTACGGGTAAGGCCCATCGGTTACTTCCTTGCCGGCCCGTTCGGCCATCAACTGGTCAACAGCGGCCTTTCCGGTGCCGGTAACTGACTGGTAGGTAGATACCACAATGCGCTTTACCTTATATTTTGCATGCAGAGGGGCCAGGGCCATTACCATTTGTATGGTGGAGCAGTTAGGGTTGGCGATAATGCGGTCATCGATGCGCAGCTGGTCACCGTTAATTTCAGGGACCACGAGCTTGTTCTTAGGGTTCATCCGCCAGGCCGAGGAGTTATCGATAACAATTGCGCCTGCCTCGGCAAAGCGAGGGGCCCATTCGAGTGAAGTATTGCCACCGGCAGAGAATATTGCCACATCTGGTTTTCGCGAAATGGCTTCTTCCATACCAATAACGGTATAGTTCTTTCCGTTATAGGCAATTTCTTTCCCGGCTGAACGCTCAGAGGCTACCAGCAGGAGTTCGTCGTATTTAAACGCTCTTTCCTGTAATACTTTTAATATTTCGCTGCCTACCAGTCCGGTGGCTCCTACTACGGCTAATTTCATCTGCTATACAATTTTTTCTTTGGCCGGATGATGGCAGATCTTCCGGAACTACTCACCAGCTTAACAACATCTATTTAACTACCGGAAACTGCCTGAAGATTTAGTGCTGTCGCCAAACATTTCAACATCTGCGGCTATTTCTAAAGATGTACAAATTAATACAATTTTACATGAAGATTCCAAGCCTGCTGCTATTCTTCCTCTTCGGTATTTTTCTTCAGGTGTCCGCACAGGTAAACAGCTTTCCCTACCAACAAAGTTTCGAAAGTTCTTTTCAAGCTGGTGAGCAGGTCGAATTTCTGCCCGGCTGGTGGGGGAATGAAGTAAGTGATGGCAGCAGCCGCATTTACCAGGCCGGGGCTGCCGAAGCCAGCAGTGGCGAAGCCGCCTTAGGGATATTACCCACCAGCTCGTTTACCGGAGAGGTTAGGCTGGCACTCGATGCCTCCTCTCTCGAGGCAGGAGAACTCTCTTTCCGGGCCCGCAGCGGGCAAAATGGCAGCGGCAGCCGACCGGCAGTGTTAACAGTAGATTTTTCGGCCGATGGCGGCCAGACGTTTACGGGTGTACAGGAGGTCGGTTCTTTTCCTAATGCAAATACAGCTTATCAGGAGTACCAGCTGAGCCTGCCAGAAGAAATATTAGGGCAGCCCGAGGCAGTAGTCCGGTTTCGGGTTAGCCGTGGTGCCAGCGGCGAAGGGACGGTTGCCCGCTTTTTAATGGACGATGTTACGGTAACAGAGGAGCCGGTCGAATTTCGACTCCTTTCTGCAGAGGCTACCGCTCAGCAGGAAGTAATACTGACCTTTAACCGTGCCTTAGCGCCTGCCAGTGCGGAAAAGCCAACAAACTATACGATTGAACCAGGAGTGGAGGCGAAGTCAGCCACTATCATTAATGCAGATCCGCGACAGGTTGTTTTAAACACAAGCCCATTGCAAACAGGACAATCTTATACAGTGGAGCTGGGGGCGGTGCAGGATAAGGAAGGGAATATTGCCGCCGGGCAGCAGGCTACATTCACCTACACCGAAAGTAAGGAGTTGCAGACTTACGACCTTCTTATCAGTGAAATTCATGCCGCCCCTAAGGAAAATACCCTGCTGCCCAATGTGGAATGGGTGGAGGTTTATAATGCCACCGGTCAAACGATTAACCTGGAAGGGGTGCTCTTTGCCGATGAAGGAAAAAAAACACGTTTACCTGCTTATTCCCTTGAGCCGGGCGCTTTTGTAGTGCTGGCTCCTGCTAAGGAGGCCGGTCAGCTGGAGCCTTACGGCCCTGTACTGGGCCTGTCTTCCTGGCCAGGCCTCAATAACGATGAAGATGTTTTGAGCCTGCTCAGCCCTGAAGGAAAAGTCCTTGACCGTGTTGCCTATACTAATAGCTGGTATGGCGATGGCCAGAAAGCAGCAGGAGGCTGGTCACTGGAGCGCATGGACCTGGGAGCTCCCTGTCGCGGAGCCGAAAACTGGACGGCGGCCACTGCAACGGCCGGAGGTACACCTGCAGCGCCTAATTCCGTCCAAGAAGCCATGCCCGACCTTCGGGGACCTGAATTGCTGATGGTATATGCCATTGATTCGCTTCACCTGAAAATTCTTTTTAGTGAAGCAGTAGATACTGCCCGGCTTTCCCCAGAAAACTTTCTGCTGAATCCATCTATTCCCTTCCAGTCTGTGGAAGTGATGGAGCCAGGCGTGATCCTTCTGCAACTGCAGGAACCATTAACCGCCGGGGAGAGCTACACCCTGGTAATAAATAATTTTACCGATTGTAGCGGGAATTTAGTAACAGAGGCTTCTGCTGAAGTAGTGTACCCAAAAGCTGCGGAGGCGGGCGATGTGGTGCTTAATGAGGTGATGTTCGACCCTGTTGCCAGCAGCGAAGAGTGGGTAGAGATAGCCAATGCTTCTTCTCAATACATTAACCTGAAAAACTGGCAGCTGGCCACATTTGATGGTGGCATCAGGTCAACCGCTGTTTTGAGCAGGAATGATTTAATTCTTTCTCCCAATGGTTTTCTGGTCTTTACCCGCGATGCGCAGGCCGTATTATCGGCCTTTCCGCAATTGCCACCGGAGTACCTGCTGGAGGTGGAGGCGCTTCCAACGCTCCGTAATGAAGGAGATACGCTGGCACTTATTAATGCAGAGGGAGAAATAGTGGAGCTTTTTGGATATAGCGAAAACCTTCATTCTCCATTTGTGCAGGAAACCAAAGGCGTATCGCTGGAGCGAATAAGCCTGCAGGCGCCTGCTCCCGACCCGGCGAACTGGACATCGGCGGCCGGTACAGTTGGTTACGGAACGCCGGGGCAGGAAAACTCACAGCATTATAATGGGGCGCCCATTTCTGCTGCCATGGTAGTAGAGCCAGGGCTGATTTTGCCGGAAGGAGACGGGCTGGCCGATTATGCCGTTATTCGCTTTGTCGCGGAACGGCAGGGGCTGATGGCGACACTGAGGGTATACGACAGCCATGGCCGGGAAGTTAAAGTGCTGGCGCATAACGAGTTGATTGGGAGCGAAGGCTTTTTTACCTGGGATGGCTCCAGCCAGGAAGAGGCTATAGTACCTACTGGTTATTACATTCTGGTATTGCAGGTATTCAATGCGGAAGGTTATAAAGAAAAATTTCAGCAAACAATTGTGGTTGGCAATGAGTTGAGGTGAACTTTTTTTTCCCTGTCCATGTAATATTTTTAAACAAGTTTTTGTATATTAGAAGCAAAGCACTTGTTTGATAGCGTTTTAGGGGAAGAAAATCAAAATACACACTTATGAACTGCGTAATAAACAGCTCCATTATTGACCACATTCGCAAGGGGAAAAAATTAGAGGTAATTCGTCGCTACATCGAAATGAAGTACCGTATCAGCATTGATATGGAATCGCTGAAGGAGCGAATCAAGCTCATGAACTTAAAACTCGACTTTTAAGTAAACAACAAAGCCGGCTTCCCTGCCGGCTTTGTTGTTTAATAACTATCCTAAAAAGGCTTACTCCCCTTTGTAGATAAATACATGGGGTTCGCCGTCCTCTTTCATGTACCCACGGAACATGCCTTCCGAATTGAATGGCATGGCAATATTGCCTTCTCGGTCTATGGCAATGACGCCCCCACTGCCTCCTTTTTCCACCAGTTTTTCCATTACCACTTTTTCGGCGGCCTCTTCAAGGCTCAGGTCTTCGTACTTCATCAGTGCGGCAATGTCATAGGCTACCACATTGCGAATAAAATACTCTCCATGGCCGGTTGCCGAAACGGCACAGGTTTCGTTATCGGCATAGGTGCCGGCGCCAATAATGGGCACATCGCCAACACGGCCATAGCGTTTGTTCGTCATGCCGCCCGTAGAGGTGCCGGCGGCAACATTGCCATATTCATCCACCGCCACACAGCCCACGGTTCCGAATTTGTAATCCTCGAAGTGAAAATCCTTTCCCTGATAGCTTCCGGGCTGATTCGGAGAATAGAGGCTGCCCTGCTCTTTCTCCCGCTCCTGAACGCGCTTCAGCTGTTCAAAACGGCGCTGGTCAAAGAAATATTCAGGCTCTACCATTTCCAGCCCCTGTTCACGGGCAAATTGCTCAGCACCCTCGCCTACCAGCATCACATGAGGAGAGTGGAGCATAACGGCCTGTGCCGCTAAAATAGGGCTTTTAATATGCGATACCGCTGCCACAGCCCCCGCTAAACCAGTATTGCCATCCATAATGGCGGCATCGAGCTCATTTTTACCGTCGTGAGTAAAAACAGCACCACGGCCGGCATTAAAGAGAGGAGAAGTTTCCAGAATCTGAACGGCGGTGGTAACCGCTTCAAGACTGGTGCCCCCTTCATCGAGCACCGCATAACCGGCGGTAAGAGCTTCCTGCAGTTTTTGCCGGTACTCTTTATCCTGCTCAGGGGTCATATTTTCTTTTTTGATGGTACCGGCTCCGCCATGAATTACCAGGCCAATCTTTTGTTGCGCAGTGGCACCAAGTGCAGAAAAAAAGAATAAAAGGAGTAATAATTTCTTCATCATAAAAGTAAAAATTTTGTATTTTTTATAAACAGATCTATATTATTGAAAGAGGGGAAACGGTTTTGGAAAGATGAATTAACTAAATCAAAATTTTTGTAATAGGAATTATTAGGTTAATTTTAATCAATTTTTTACAGTTAGGTTTAATATTTTCGAAAAAGTTTTAATAAGGTAAACGCAACGGGATATGTCTCAGGAAGAAAATGTAAGGTACTCCGACGAGGAGTTGAAAGAATTTGAAGAGCTGATTAACGAGAAACTAGACAAAGCGCGCAATGAGCTGAAGTATATTAAAGAAACGCTGACAAAGACCAGCGAGTATACCATGGGCGATAGCGGAAGTCCGGTTAAAATGCTGGAAGATGGCGCCGATACGGCTGAGAAGGAAAGCCTGACGCAGTTGGCTGCCCGTCAGCAAAAGTTTATCAACCAGCTGGAAAATGCCCTGGTTCGTATCAAGAACGGAACTTACGGTATATGTGTCGACACCGGTAAGCGCATTAGCAAAGAACGCTTAAAGGCTGTACCGCACACCATGCACTCTATAGAAGCAAAACTGGCTAAAAATCAGTAAACCATCATTTGGAGTTTTTACTAAACCATGTGGAGGCCCTTATTTTCTGTTCGCCTGCCCCCATACAATTGAGCGATATCCGCAGCACCCTTTCGGAAATGTTCAATGCAGAGGTGCCGGAAACAGATATTGAAAGAGCCATACAGGGCCTGCAGAAGAAATATGCAGCACCCGAGTTTTCGTTTTACCCCCTGCAACTGGCGGGCGGCTACCAGTTTATGACGAAGCCGGAGTACCAGGCGAGCATAGGCATTTTTTTACGACAGCAGTCAAAGAAGCAGCTGTCTGCTTCGGCCATGGAAACGCTGTCGATCATTGCCTATAAGCAGCCGATAACAAAGTCTGAGGTTGAGCAAATAAGGGGTGTTAACTGCGATTATGCCGTGCAGAAGCTGCTGGAAAAAGAGCTGGTAGAAATAAAAGGGAAATCCGATGGCATTGGCCGTCCTATTCTGTATGGCACCAGCCGCAAATTTGAGGAGCATTTTGGAATTAATAGTCTCAGAGACCTGCCTACCCCTAAGGATTTTTCGGCAGACGAAAACAAAATAGGAGAGGAAAAGTAAAACTTCGTGCAGGCATACTATTTTTGTGGTATGTTATTTCAAGGATTGATTTCATGAGCAAGTTCAAAGGAAAATTTTCGAAAAAGAAAGACTACGACGGAGAGCGTGGTTCTTTTGAAGGTAAAAAGCCCGAGCGGCCAAATGCCTCAAAAGAGGGAAAGGACAGGAGTGGAAAGTACAGGAAAAAGAACTTCCGCGATTATACCTCTGATGAAGATGGTAGGCGTAAGCGCCAGGAAGATTTAAATACCCCCAACAAACCATCAGGAGACCGCCGCCGCGAAGGGGGGCGTGCCTCGGGCAGACAGGATGAAGGCCGCAGGCCTGCCTCTGCAGCCGGACGTACTACTCGTAAAGCAGACCGTTCTACCCCTTTTCAGTCGAAAGAGGAGCCGATGCAGGTGCCCCCGACTTACGATGTTTTACCAACCGCAGAGAAGAAGGAAAAAGTATCGGCCGATGAAAAGAACATCCGCCTGAATAAATATATAGCCGATGCCGGTGTTTGCTCCCGCCGCGAAGCGGATAAACTCATAGAGGCAGGAGAGGTAAAGGTAAACGGGCAGGTAGTAACCGAGCTGGGTACGAAAGTAAGCCGCAAAGATGTGGTAACCTACAATGGCAAAAAGCTAAGTGCCGAAAAGCTGGTGTATGTACTCCTGAACAAGCCAAAGGATTTTATTACCACCATGGACGATCCGGACGAGCGCAAAACAGTAATGCAGCTGGTAAATAATGCCGGGCATGAGCGTATTTACCCCGTTGGGCGCCTCGACCGTAACACCACAGGCCTGCTCCTGCTAACGAACGATGGCGAGCTGACGAAGCGGCTGTCTCACCCAAGCCATATGGTGAAAAAGATTTACCAGGTCGACCTGAACAAACCTTTGGAAGAAGAGGATTTTGAGAAAATTCAGGCTGGCCTGCAGCTGGAAGATGGAGAAGCAAAAGTAGATGAAATTGCTATACTTTCAGCCGATCGCTCAATTGTAGGCGTTGAAATTCATATTGGCCGGAATCGAATCGTTCGACGTATTTTCGAACATCTGGGCTATGAGGTAATTCGCCTGGACAGGGTAATGTATGCCGGTTTAACCAAAAAGGATCTTCCCAGAGGTAAGTGGCGCTACCTTACCCAAAAAGAGCTGATTCGCCTGAAGCATTTTAAATAAAAAGACCTGCCGTTATGTGGCAAAAGGGCAAAGAGCATAAAGCTTCTTGCCCTTTTTTATGCTCTGGACTGTTGTATATCCGGTACGTTTGGAAAACACTTTGGAAAATCCAGCTCTTCTGGCAATATAATGCATGATGAAAAATTATGCATTTATGTGAAATACCAAAATTTTATTATATTTTTAATTGCTTATACTTTTTTTAACATCTTTTTCTGTAAAAGAGTCCTTGCACCAGGCTTACTAAACCGGCTAAAAGTCTGTAAATTGTATTTTTAAGTTTTTATGAATTCTAAATATTTAAATTAGGCCTAAGGCTATGGCAGGAAATTTTTTTCCTGCTTGAAAAGTAAAAAAATAGCTCTTTTATATAAGTGCTTTAAAATCAAAAGATATACTTTTGCTAATAATAATCGAGCTTGTGTAAAGACCTGTGTGTCAGAACTTAAATGCTTTTTAGATGATGGCCAGTAATTGGATAATGGCAGCTTTTGCCATTCCTTATTCTTGTCGCTGTTTCCGAAGAGGGAGCGAGGAGGAATCATATACCCGTGCCACTTTAACCATACCAATATATGAAATTTGAAGCCGTTAAATCCGAGATTGAGGCTAACGTACTATCGGATGTCAGGTTGTACGAAACTTTGCTCAAAATCAAGAATGGTGATTTTTCTGTTCGCTTTCCTGTCGACAAGACGGGCATTGCCGGAAAATTCTGGGATACTTTTAATGAAATAGTAGAGCTGAATGAACAACTGGTCAATGAATTCAGCAAGGCTGGTAAAATAATTGGTAAGGAAGGAAAGCTTTCGCAGCGGGTAGAACTGCAGGGGGGCAAAGGCTCCTGGAATACCTGTGTAAGTTCGGTTAACTCTCTCATTACCGACCTTACCCATCCAACTATGCAAATTGCCGATGTTATCAGCGCCATTGGTAAGGGTAATCTGTCGAAAGAAATGCCGCTGCATGTCGACGGCCATAAACTAAAAGGAGAATTTCTTCGGATAGCCAAAGAAGTAAACTCCATGGTAAAGCAGCTGAACCTCTTTACCATGGAAGTAACGCGTGTGGCCCTCGAGGTAGGTACGGAAGGTAAGCTCGGTGGACAGGCAAAGGTAAAAGGAGTAGGTGGTACCTGGAAGGACCTTACCGATTCGGTAAATAAAATGGCCTCTAACCTTACAGCTCAGGTACGAAATATTGCCGATGTAACCACGGCGGTGGCAAAAGGCGACCTCTCCAAAAAAATTACCGTGGATGTAAAAGGCGAAATCCTGGAGCTGAAGAATACCATCAACACCATGGTGGACCAGCTGAATGCCTTTGGTAGTGAGGTAACAAGGGTGGCACGGGAAGTAGGTACGGAAGGAAAGCTTGGGGTGCAGGCCAATGTACCGGGTGTCGATGGCACCTGGGAAGACCTTACTGACTCGGTAAACCAGATGGCTTCGAACCTTACCAGCCAGATGCGTAACATCGCTGAGGTAACAACGGCCGTGGCAAAAGGCGACCTTTCTAAAAAGATTACAGTAGATGTAAAAGGTGAAATAAAGGAACTAAAGGAAACCATCAACACCATGGTGGATCAGCTCAACTCCTTTGGTTCGGAAGTAACCCGTGTGGCCCTCGAAGTGGGATCCGAAGGTAAATTGGGAGGCCAGGCCAACGTGCCGGGTGTAGGTGGTTCGTGGAAAGATTTGACCGATTCAGTAAACCTGATGGCGAATAACCTTACCAGCCAGGTACGAAACATTGCCGATGTAACCACGGCGGTGGCAAAAGGCGACCTCTCCAAAAAAATTACCGTGGATGTAAAAGGGGAGATTCGTGAGCTGAAGCTGACCATTAACACCATGGTGGACCAGCTGAATGCATTCGGTTCGGAAGTAACAAGGGTGGCACGAGAAGTGGGTACGGAAGGAAAGCTCGGCGGCCAGGCCAACGTACCGGGTGTCGATGGCACCTGGAAAGACCTTACTGACTCGGTAAACCAGATGGCCTCGAACCTTACCGGCCAGATGCGTAACATTGCAAACGTAACGACTGCGGTGGCAAACGGTGACCTCTCCAAGAAAATTACGGTAGAGGCCCAGGGCGAAATCATGGAGCTGAAAGACACTATTAATACGATGGTGGACAGGCTGAACTCCTTCGGCTCGGAAGTAACAAGGGTAGCACGAGAGGTAGGTACCGAAGGTAAACTGGGTGTACAGGCGAACGTGCCGGGTGTCGACGGTAGCTGGAAAGACTTAACAGACTCCGTAAACCAGATGGCCTCGAACCTTACCGGCCAGATGAGGAATATCGCCGAAGTAACCACGGCCGTGGCGAAAGGCGACCTTTCTAAAAAGATTACCATTGAAGCCCAGGGGGAAATCATGGAGTTGAAAGAAACCATCAATACGATGGTGGACCAGCTGAATGCATTCGGTTCGGAAGTAACCCGTGTGGCACTTGAAGTAGGTTCTGAAGGTAAACTCGGTGGTCAGGCCAACGTGCCGGGTGTCGACGGTAGCTGGAAAGACCTTACTGATTCGGTAAATAAAATGGCCTCCAACCTTACCGGCCAGGTGCGAAACATTGCCGAGGTAACGACTGCGGTAGCGCAGGGTGACCTTTCCAAGAAAATTACCGTGGATGTAAAAGGGGAGATTCGCGAGCTAAAGGAAACTATTAACACCATGGTGGACCAGCTGAATTCCTTTGCTTCCGAGGTAACCAGGGTATCGCTCGAAGTAGGAACCGAAGGAAAGCTGGGTGGTCAGGCCAACGTGCCGGGTGTCGACGGTACCTGGAAAGACTTAACAGACTCGGTAAATAAAATGGCTTCGAACCTTACGGGCCAGGTACGAAACATTGCAGAAGTAACAACGGCCGTGGCGAACGGTGACCTTTCCCGCAAAATTACGGTGGATGTAAAAGGGGAAATCCGGGAGCTGAAAATCACGATTAACACCATGGTGGATCAGCTCAGAGCTTTTGCATCGGAAGTAACACGTGTGGCGCGGGAAGTAGGTACAGACGGTAAACTGGGTGGCCAGGCAAACGTACCTGGCGTAGCAGGTACCTGGAAGGACTTAACAGATTCTGTAAACCAGATGGCCTCGAACTTAACAGGCCAGGTACGAAACATTGCGGAAGTAGCAAATGCGGTGGCGAACGGCGACATGAGCCGTAAAATTACCGCCGACGTGCGGGGCGAAATTCTCCAGCTGAAGGAAACCCTGAACACCATGGTGGACCAGCTTAGAGCCTTTGCATCGGAAGTAACACGTGTGGCGCGGGAAGTAGGTACAGACGGTAAGCTGGGTGGCCAGGCCTATGTACCGGGTGTGGCAGGTATCTGGAAGGACCTTACCGACTCGGTAAACCAGATGACGGGTAACCTCACCAGCCAGGTACGTAATATTGCCGAGGTAACGAAGGCCGTGGCAAGCGGTGACCTTTCCAAAACGGTTGCCATCGACGTAAAAGGAGAAATTCTCGACCTGAAAAATACCATCAACACGATGGTGGAGCAGCTGAACTCATTTGCCTTTGAGGTAACAAGGGTGGCCCGTGAAGTAGGTACCGAAGGTATACTCGGTGGTCAGGCCGAAGTAAAAGGGGTAGGCGGTACCTGGAAAGACCTTACCGACTCGGTAAACATGATGGCGACTAACCTTACCAGCCAGGTACGGGGTATTGCCAAGGTAGTAACCGGTGTGGCAAAGGGTAATCTTACCCAAAAGCTCTCCATCGATGCCAAAGGCGAGGTAGCCCAGCTGACGGAAACCATTAACGAAATGATTGATACCCTGGCGGTATTTGCCGACCAGGTAACCACGGTGGCCCGCGAAGTGGGTGCCGAAGGCCGATTGGGTGGACAGGCGAACGTACCGGGCACCTCAGGTATCTGGAAAAACCTGACCGAAAACGTAAACCAGCTGGCCGATAACCTTACCACGCAGGTACGAAGCATTGCCGATGTGGCCTCTGCGGTAACCAAAGGGGACCTTACCAGAACCATTAACGTGGAAGCCAAAGGCGAGGTGGAAGCCCTGAAGGATACCATCAACCAGATGATTGCCAACCTGAAAGAAACTACTCTCAGGAACCAGGAGCAGGACTGGCTCAAGTCCAACCTTGCCAAGTTTAACCAGATGCTCCAGGGGCAGAAGGACCTCAATACCCTGTCAAATCTTATTCTCTCCGAGCTGGCTTCAGTGGTATCCGGTCAGCATGGGGTATTTTACATCCTCGACCAGAATGCCGATGTGCTACAGCCAAGGCTCAAGCTTATTGGTACCTATGGGGCGAGAAAGAATCAGGGCTTCGAATATTGCCAGATTGGCGAAGGACTGATAGGGCAGTGTGCGCTGGAGAAGGAGAAAATCCTGATGGACAATGTTCCGCAGGACTATATAAAAATCAGCTCCGGTTTGGGAGAAGCTACACCGCTAAGTCTGATTATCCTGCCGATCCTGTTCGAAGACCAGATAAAAGGGGTGCTGGAGCTTGCCTCCTTCCAGAAGTTCAGCCAAATGCACCTCTACTTCCTGGAGCAGCTAACCGAAAGTATTGGTATCGTGCTCAACAACATTGCATCGAGTACCCGTACCGAAATGCTGCTGGAGCAGTCGCAGTCACTGGCAGTAGAGCTTAAAACACAGCAGGAAGAGCTGAGAAGAACCAACGAAGAGCTGGAAGATAAAGCCCACCTGCTGGTAACCCAGAAAGAAGAGCTGGAGCAGAAAAACTATGAGGTGGAAATTGCCCGTAAATCGCTCGAAGAAAAAGCGGCTCAGCTCATGATTACCTCCAAGTATAAGTCGGAGTTCCTCGCGAATATGTCGCACGAGCTGCGTACGCCGCTCAACAGTTTACTTATTCTGTCGCAGCAGCTATCGGAGAACCATGAGGGCAACCTTTCCGAAAGGCAAATCCGCTTCTCCAAAACCATTAACTCCTGCGGAAATGACCTGGTAAACCTGATTAATGATATCCTGGACCTTTCCAAAATCGAATCAGGGGTTATTTCGGTGGATAATGCGCCGCTCAGCTTTGAGGATATCTCCCGTTTCGTGGAGCTGACCTTCCGCCATATGGCCGACCACAAAAAGATTAAGTTCGATATTGAGCAGGACGAAAAGCTGCCGGAGTTCATTGAAACCGATGAGCAAAGGCTCAAGCAAATTCTCAAAAATCTGTTGTCGAACTCCTTTAAGTTTACCGAAAAAGGTAAAGTGAAGCTCAGAATATTTGTGGCCGATAAGCGTAAACGCTTCGATAACCTGGTGCTCGATAAAGCCGATATGGTTATTGGTTTTGAAATTAAAGATACCGGAATTGGTATCTCGAAAGAGAAGCAGCATATTATTTTCGAGGCCTTCCAGCAGGCCGAGGGCTCTACCAGCCGTAAATTTGGCGGTACAGGCCTTGGGCTGTCCATTAGCAGAGGGTTAACCAGTCTGCTCGGTGGTACCATGGAGCTGGACAGCGAGCTGGAAAAAGGAAGTACCTTTACGCTGTACCTTCCGCTGACATATTCTTTAAAAGCGCTGCCACAGTCGACGGATGGAGAGATGAAAAAAAGTTCTTCTAAAAAAGAAGAAAGTAAAAACAAGCTCGCCAAAGCCTTGTTAGAATCGGGAGAATCGATTATTCCCTATAATGCATCGGAGATTCACCAGTCATTAGAGGTAGAAGATCACAGGGCCGAAATAAAGGTCAAGGATAAAGTAGTAATGATTGTAATGGATTCCCCTTCCCTGATAGAAGAGGTAAAAACCAAGGCGGTGGAGAAAGGCTATAAAACGGTTATCTCCACAAAAGGAGGGATGGTATTTGACCTGATAAACCAGTACCACCCGAATGCCATTGTGCTCGATGTAAACCTGTCGGATATAGATGGCTGGAAGGTATTGAACCGCCTGAAAAATGACCTGAACACCAGAAGCATTCCGGTTTCGCTTACCTCGGTAAGTAAAGATGATCGAAATTTTGCCTACAGGCTGGGTGCCTATACCGTTCTGGCCGAAGGAGCAAAGAGCGAATCGGTAGAAGAGCTGTTTGATAAGATTGCGGCCTTCGATAAGAAGAAGACCCGGAGCCTGCTGGTAATAGAAGATTCGGAGGAGGAGTTTAATCAGATTCGCCAGCTGCTCGAAGGAGATGATGTTAAAATAAGCCAGGCTGTTAATGGAGAGCAGGCTGTAAGGCTGATTAAAAAGAAAAAGTACGATTGTATCATTCTGGACCTCCGCCTGCCGGATTTCTCCGGGCTGGAACTGCTGGCCCTGCTCGAAGCGGATACCAAGCAGGCCGAAACGCCGCTCATCGTCTTTTCTACGGAAGATTTATCGAAAGAAGAACTGACGAACCTAAAGAAAACGGCGCGGAGTATCATCCTTAAGAGTACCAACTCTATTGAGAAGCTGCTGGATTTTTCTTCCTTCTACCTGCACCGCGATTTTGCCTCACTGCCCGATGAAAAGAGGGAGATTATTAAAAACCTGCACCCTTCTACCAATATGATGGTAGGCAAAAAGGTGCTGCTGGTCGATGATGACGTGAGGAACATTTTTGCGCTTGTAAGTGCACTGGAAGGTTACGGTCCGGAAATCCTTTCGGCCGAAAGTGGCAGGAGAGCCATAGAGATACTGGAGGAGAATGATGATATCGATATTGTTTTGATGGATATTATGATGCCGGAGATGGATGGGTTTGAAACCATTCAGCTCATCCGGAAGGACCTTAAAAATAAAAATATTCCTATTATTGCCGTAACCGCCAAAGCCATGAAAGGCGACCGGGAAAAATGCCTGGAAGCAGGAGCATCGGATTATATTACAAAGCCGCTCGATATGGGGCAGCTGATATCCATTATGCGCATCTGGTTAAATGAGTATTAGGATTTCGAACCGGAAATAAAAGAAGAATGGAAGAGAAAGCAGAAGTAAAAATACTGCTGGTCGATGACCGTGAGGAGAATATCCTGGCACTGGAGACTATTCTGGAAACGGAAGGCTATAAGTTTGTGAAGGCCCGCTCCGGCCGTGAGGCGCTCAAGTGCCTGCTCGACGACCATGATTTTTACCTTATCATCATGGATGTAATAATGCCGGGGATGAATGGTTTCGAAACAGCTGAACTGATATACTCACGCGAAAAGCTAAAGAATATTCCTATTATTTTCCTTACGGCCATCGACATAGAGGAGAATATGTACAAGGGCTATAAGGCGGGTGCGGTCGATTACATCAACAAGCCCTTTGTTCCTGAATTGCTGCGGGCCAAGGTGGGAGCTTTTGTAGAACTGAGCATCAAAAATAAAAAGTTACTCAGCCAGGAAGAAAAGCTCCGGACTATCAATAAGAATCTTGAAAGAGAAATTGCAGAGCGAAAGGCATCGGAAGAAAAGGTAAGGCAGCTGAACAAGCACCTGGAAGAAAAGCTGGAAGAACTACAGTCGCTCGATGCTTTTGCCTATTCCGTATCGCACGATTTAATGTCGCCGGTCAATAATATTAGCGGCCTTACCAGTTTGCTGATGAAAAGGTATGGCGATCAGTTCGATGGTAATGTGTCGAAGGTGCTGAACCTGGTGATGGACAGCACTCAAAAGATGTCGGAAATGATTAGGAGCATGCTGCTGTTTTCAAGGCAGGCCAATGCCGAGCTGATTAAAACGGAGGTGGACATGAATAAGATTGTCCATGCTGTTATTGATGATATCGGAACCTATAAAACGATTGACCATTTCAGGATAAAAATAGACAAGTTGCCCCTGATTGAGGGCGACAGTAATATGTTGAAGCAGGTGTGGGTAAATTTTATCTCTAATGCCATTAAATATTCTCAAAAAGAAGAGCAGCCTGTTATTGAAGTAGGGGCGAGCGAAGAAAATGAGGATGTGGTTTTTTATGTAAAGGATAACGGTGCGGGCTTTGATATGAAGAATTACGATAAGCTCTTTGGTGTTTTTCAGCGCCTGCACAGTGCCAAAGATTTTGAAGGAACCGGCGTAGGACTCGCTATCGTTAAAAGAATAGTGGAACGACATGGCGGTAAAGTTTGGGCCGAATCAGTATTAGGAAAAGGATCTACCTTTTTCTTTTCACTTAAACCTGCCCACAGAAGAATTCCTGTAAAATCACTGGTTAAATAATTTTGTTTTGCCTCCCCGGGCCTTCTTTGTCGTTGTTTACTGCAGAGAAGGACCGGGAATTTTTTTATTCCCGCCTCAGTAGAGTCGCAAAAGCATTAAGCCGGTGGCATTTTCTGCAAAAAGAATGATAAGTACAGAGTGATGTTAACTGACTTGTTATCAGCTCGTCAGCTTATAAAACCCTGTGGGTAAAGAATGGTTATCCATATGCTCTGGGGCAGCGCTACTGTTTTCCCTGCTTATTTTCCCATCCTGCTAAAACCAAAAACATTAATGGCCGTTATAGTATAACCCAACGGTGAGAGTATGCAAAGCTTTCACTTCTTTTTTCAACTAAAAATTTTGATCAGAATGTATAGAACCCGTTTTATTCGACTTTTTTTTATTTTTCTTTTTGTCGCTGTTTTCTCAGCCTGTAATACAGAGGGTGAAATACCAGGACCTACAGGTCAGGAGAAAGAGCCAGAACCTACCCCGGAGGGTGGGCTTTTGCTTCATTATGATTTTACGGACGGAGCCACGGACCTGAGCGAGAATGGCTATGATGGTAAAATTATAGGGGACCCCGGTATAGTGCAGAATGAACTGGTGGAGGGCTCTGCCCTGCGCCTGAATGAAACCGAAGGCAATAATGGCTGTAACCAGCCTGGTGGAGATTATATAAAACTGCCGGAGCTGGGAGAGGTATGGGCAGCAGGCTTTACCATAGTAGCGCGGGTGCAGTTTGAAGAAAACAGGAGCTATGAAAGGATCTTTGATATGGGAAATGGTTTAGGAGAGCGAAACGGCCGCAATGTTACACTTTCCCGCTTAGAAGAAACCAATGACCTTGCCCTTACCAGCTGGATTAATGCCGACTCCACTCTTAACAGGGAAAAAGGAAGACTAATTGCCCCGGATGTGATTGTAAATGGCGAGCTGCAGCAGTTTGCTGCTACTATTGATCCGGAGGGTGTAATGAAAATATTTGTAGATGGAGAGAAAGTAGCGCAACGAAATGACGGGCATCCCGTATTGGATATTAAGAGGGTGCGAAATTATATAGGCCATTCGAATTACTGCTACTTAGACCCAGACTTTAAAGGCCTTATTGATGATATAAAAATTTATAATAAAACCCTTACAGAAGAAGAAATTAAAGAATTGTATATACAGTAGACCTTCCCTTTTTACACACGTTTAACAGTTGGCTGGCTTGCAGAAATGCAGTCAGCCTTTTTTGTGCAGTATAATTTGCTGTTGTTTCAATGTAGAATAATTATAAATTAGCAGAAACTTACTCTGCATGCATACTAAAGTAACCTTATTCATTTTATTTTAGAGGATAAAAAAAGGAATGGCAAGTTTGAGAGACAGAAGGGAGAAGAAGAGCGGCGAGGGCTGATGTCCAAAAAAGAAAAGCCTCTCAACAGAAGTTAAGAGGCTTTAAAACAACAGTGGTGATGAGTGGATTCGAACCACCGACTCACGGATTTTCAGTCCGATGCTCTACCAACTGAGCTACATCACCGTTGTTTGAGGACACAAAAGTAGCACAAAAATGTTTCGCGCCAAACATTCATCAGAAAAAGTTCAAAAAAATAATTCAAGCATTTTCCTTATAATTAAGGTAAGTTTACGGAAAACATAAAATCTACTGATATACAAATGGAATATTTACCTCAAATACTTTTTATTCTGATTGTGGGGGCGGCAGCCTTTATCATGGCCAAGCGTATCAGCCGGATACGCAAAAATATATTACTGGGCCGCGATACAGACCGAAGCGACCGCAAAGGGGAGCGCTTCCGGAATATGATGCTGGTCGCCTTTGGTCAGAAGAAAATGTTTAAGCGGCCCATCCCGGCCATCCTCCACCTTTTTGTGTACATTGGCTTTATTGTCATCAACCTCGAAGTGCTGGAGTTTATCATCGACGGCATATTTGGTACCCACCGCTATTTTGCTTCCATCGTAGGGGGCGAGGGAGCCTATACATGGCTTATGAATATTTTCGAGTTCCTGGCCGTAGGCGTAATTGTGTCCTGTACCATTTTCCTGATTCGCCGCAAAGTGCTTCGCGTCGACCGCCTCCATGGACAGGAAATGACGGCATGGCCTAAAATGGATGCCACCATCATTCTGGTTACAGAAATCATCCTGATGTTTGCCATCCTCACCATGAATGCTGCGGATTCATTACTGCAGACCCGTAATCCTGAATATATTACCACCGGCACTCTGTTCTTCAGCTCTTTCTTAAAGCCGCTGTTCGAAGATATGAGCACTTCCGCCCTCATTGCACTGGAGCGTGCGGCATGGTGGTTCCACATCATCGGCATTCTGGCTTTTGCCATTTATATTACCTATTCCAAGCACCTGCATATTTTTCTTGCCTTCCCGAATACCTATTTTGCCAACCTGAACCGAAGGGGCAAGATGCAGAATATGCCGGAGGTAACCCGCGAGGTAAAAATGATGCTGGGGATACCAGATGAAACCGGGGCGTCGGCCGCCGCCACCGTAAATGAATCAGAAGGCCACGGAGGTAGCGGAGCCGCACCGCAGGAAGTAGCCACACTGGGTGCCAAAGACATTAATGACCTTAACTGGAAGAACCTGCTCGATGCCTACACCTGTACAGAATGTGGCCGCTGTACCAGCCGCTGCCCTGCCAACCAGACAGGCAAAAAGCTGTCGCCCCGTAAGATTATGATGGATACCCGCGACCGTGCAGAGGAGGTAGGGCAGAGCCTAGACAAAGGCGGACCGGGGCTGGAAGATGGAAAAACCCTTTTCCGCAATTATATAACTGAAGAGGAAATTAATGCCTGCACTACCTGTAACGCCTGTGTAGAGGCCTGCCCTGTACAAATCGATCCGCTGAGCATTATTCTCCAGATACGCCGTTATATGGCCATGGAAGAGAGCAGCAGCCCGCAGGAATGGCAAATGATGTTCCAGAACATCGAAACCAGCTTTGCTCCCTGGAAATTTCCACCCAGCGACCGCTTTAACTGGGCCGACAGCCTGAAGAAATAAAAATAGTAGTAAGAATTAAGTAGCCAGTAATTAAGTAGCCAGTAGTAAGATGTAAAAGAACCAGTAAGCAGGAATTAAGCACAGGAGCTAAAGGCCCTTTTACTCCTGATTCCTGGCTCTTCATTCTACTGTCTCACCTCTAACGCTCATATCTAACATCTGAAAAAATGGAATATAAAGTGCCCACCATGGCCGAAATGGCGGCCGAAGGAAAAGAACCGGAAATTTTATTTTGGGTAGGCTGTGCCGGCAGCTTCGACGACCGCTACAAAAATGTAACACGTGCATTTGTTAAGATATTAAATAAAGTAGGTATCTCATTTGCCGTACTTGGGCCGGAAGAGGCTTGTACCGGCGACCCTGCCCGTCGTGCCGGTAACGAGTTCCTGTTCCAGATGCAGGCAACCGCCAACATTCAGGTGCTCAATGGCTACAACATCAAAAAAGTAGTAACCGCCTGTCCGCACTGCTTTAATACCATTAAAAATGAGTACCCTGAACTGGGCGGTAACTATGAAGTAATTCACCATTCCACCTACCTGCAGCAGCTGATTAACGATGGCAAAGTAAGCATGAAAGGTGGTGGCGAATTTAAGGGAAAGAAAATCACCTATCACGACTCCTGCTACCTTGGGCGGGCGAACCAAATCTATGAAGCCCCGCGCGAAGTACTGGAAGCCCTGGATGCTGAGCTGGTAGAGATGAAGCGCTGCAAGACCAAAGGCTTTTGCTGTGGTGCTGGTGGCTCCCAAATGTGGAAGGAGCCTGAGCCGGGCTTTAAGGATGTGAATGTTGACCGTGCCGAAGAGGCCATTGATACCGGCGCCACTACAATTGCCACAGCCTGCCCCTTCTGCATGACCATGCTTTCCGATGGGGTAAAAAGCAAGAATAAGGAGAATGATGTAAAGGTGCTGGACCTGGCTGAACTTATCGCCAAAAACGAAGGTTTAGATTAAAAACTACAGGTTCTTTCCAATCCTAAAGATTCATAACTAAAGACCAATAGTTGTTATGTATATTCCTTTCGATACACTTAGTGCCCAGGCGAGGGTTTGGGTTTACCAGGCCAGCCGACCTCTTACTGAAACAGAGCAGGCGTTGATTGAAAAAACCGCACCGGACTTCCTGGAGTCGTGGGCAACACATGGGAAGCCGCTCAAAGCCTCTTATAAACTTTTTCATGACCAGTTTCTGGTAATAGGAGTAGATGAAAATCATCAGCAGGCAAGCGGCTGTTCCATCGACAGTTCTGTGGCTTTTGTGCAGGCTCTGGAAAAAGAACTGGGGCTAAGCTTTATGGATCGCGGAAAGGTAGCCTTTGTGCTGGAAGATAAAATTTACATGGAACCCCTTCCTAGTCTTAAAAGGAGCATCGAAGCAGGAAAGATTACGGCCGACACCCAGACTTTCAATAACCTGGTGTCGAATAAACAGGAGCTGGAAGAAAAATGGCTGCAGCCGGCGAAGGAAACCTGGTTAAAACGATATTTCTCTTAAAAATAAAACCCTGTTGGTAAAACAGGGTTTTTTATGACGTACCTAATGAAAACTCATCTATAGCTTTTTTGTGGGGCAATATGACCGGAGGCTTTGGAAGGCTTGGCATATTAAGTGGCAGGTTGAAAAAAGCTGGTCTAATATTTTATCCCTGGCCCGGTAGTATGGCTCTGATATACCTAATTTTTATTTCAGTCGTTATATTTTGTAGATAAAATTTCTAAATTAAAGCGTACATCCGGACGATAGCCTATATGAAATCCGTTAGAATAGCTCTTTTTCTCCTGCTGGCGATTTTTGCCTTCAGCTGCAGCACCTATAAAAAAGGGGTCAAAAATTTTCAGGAAGGGGAGTACCAGTTAGCCATCGAAAATATTGAGAAGGCCCTTGGTAAGTCAAAAACGAATAAAGCCCGTGCAAATTTCCTGATTGCCGAGTCTTACCGACTCTCCAATCGTATAGATGAAGCGGCACCTTTTTATGCTGCGGCTCTCGAGGCAGGCATGGAAGAGGAGGATGCCCGCTTTTACTATGGCTTTGCCTTAAAAGCGAATGGTCAGTACAAAGAAGCTCGCCAGCAGTTTAGCTCCTATTTAAAAAACGCGCAGAACAAAGAGTACATCCAGCGGGCCCAGAATGAGGTGGCCGTACTGCAGTCGCTGGAAGACCTTCTTTCCAAGGAAAGTTTTTACCAGATCAAGCACCTCGAACAAATCAATACTCCGGAAGCGGAGTATGCCCCTCTTGCCCAAAACAATGTGCTTTATTTTACCTCCTCGCGCGGCGACGATAAAATATATAAAGCCACCGGTAAAAGCTTTACCGACCTTTATGTAGCAGAAATAGGTCCGTCTATGGGAATTGTGCCGGGCACCGTTCAGCCTTTGGCCGAAAATTTTAATACTGATGACAGGGCCGAAGGGGCCATCACCTTTAGCCCCGATGGTAATACGCTCATATTTGCCCGTGGTAATGCCAAGGGTAAAAAAGGAGGCGAAGAGGTAAACCTGTATATCAGCTACTTCAGGGGTGGCAGGTGGAGTAATGCCCAGTTACTGCGAATCAGCGACCCTCGCTCCTGGGACTCTACCCCTGCATTTAGTAAGAATGGTAAAACACTTTATTTTGCCTCTAACCGCAGGGGCGGCTTTGGAGGAGTCGACCTTTACTCGGCCACCCTCAATTCGCGCGGAAACTGGGGTCAGGTGCGTAATTTAGGCCCTGAAATAAATACAGCCGGCAACGAAATGTTTCCTTTTGTATCGCAGGATGGCCGCCTTTATTTTTCTTCCGATGGGCATCCCAGCCTCGGCGGACTCGATCTTTTTGTAGCCGTCCGGAGAAACGGGAAGATAGCTATTGAAAACCTGGGTGTACCCATGAATTCCAGCTCCGATGACTTTGGCCTCAGCTATATGGGCTACGATAAAGGCTACTTTTCCAGTAACCGCGAATCGGGCGAAGGCGATGATGATGTGTATGCCTTTGTAAACAGCGATCCGGACCTGAAAATTGTAAATTACTACCTTGCCGGTACTACCTACACTACGGACGAAAATAACCAGAAGGTAATCTTACCCAATGTTGAAGTGCGCCTGCTGGCCGATGAAGAGCGACCTGTAGATGTGGTGACCAGCGATGCCGAGGGTAAATTCCGCTTTGCACTCGAAGAGGGGGTATTGGAATACCTGCTGGTAGGGGAAAAGCCAGATTATTTTACTACCCGAAAGGTATTTCCGATGGAAGGAAAATACCTGGATAAGGAGAAGCTGAAGGAGTTCGTGACTGATACCACCTATTATACCTCACTTACCCTCGACCAGATTGTGCTCGACAAAGCCATTGTGCTCGATAATATTTATTACGACTTCGACCGGGCGGAAATAAGGCCGGATGCGGCCCGGGAATTGAATAAGCTGGTAAATATTCTGAAGGATAACCCGCAGATTGTTATTGAGCTGAGCTCTCATACCGATAACAGGGGCGACCTGACTTATAACATTGACCTCTCGCAGCGGAGGGCCGAATCGGCAGTAAATTACATCATTTCACAGGGAATTAGCCCGCGCCGGATTACCGCAAGGGGCTATGGCGAAAACCGGCCGATTATTCCGAATGCCACTACCGAAGAGGAGCACCAGATAAACCGGCGCACGGAATTTAAAGTAACAGAAATTACCCCCGAAGCCGAAATTGTACAGCCTGAAGAGGAGGAAGAAGAAATTCCACAGGGTGAGGAGGTAGAAATGCGGGAACGGAAAAAAGAAGAGAAAGAGCCGAAAAAGGTAGAGCGCGACCCAATATTCGATGAGCTGGGGGATGGGTGATCTTCAATAGCCGCCTGAGCCGAATATTCAGAAACCATCAAAGAGCCTTCCTTATGCGAAGGCTTTTCTTATTTTTGTATCAGAATAAACCTACACCAGCCCTCCCATGGAAGACCGTTACATGCAGCGCGGCGTAAGCGCAGGAAAAGAAGATGTGCATAATGCCATTAAAAACATCGACAAAGGACTTTTTCCCCAGGCTTTCTGTAAAATAATTCCTGATATGCTGGGAGGAGATGCCGCCTGGTGCAACATTATGCATGCCGACGGGGCTGGCACCAAGTCCTCTCTGGCCTGGCTTTACTGGCAGGAAACCGGCGACCTTTCAGTGTGGAAAGGAATTGCGCAGGATGCGGTTATCATGAATGTCGATGACCTGCTGTGCGTAGGGGTAACCGATAACATTCTGCTATCTTCCACCATTGGGCGAAATAAAAATAAAGTACCGGGAGAAGTAATTGCCGCGGTTATCAATGGCACAGAGGAGGTCTTGCAGATGCTGCGCGATAACGGCATGGGTATTTACAGCACCGGTGGCGAAACCGCCGATGTTGGAGACCTGGTGCGAACCATAATTGTCGACAGCACCGTTACAGCCCGTTTAAAGCGCGAAGAGGTTATTAGTAACCACCATATTGCCGCCGGCGATGTTATTGTGGGCCTTTCTTCCTACGGTAAGGCCAGCTATGAGCATGAGTACAACGGCGGAATGGGCAGCAATGGGCTTACCTCTGCCCGCCATGATGTTTTTGCCCGCTACCTGGCCGAAAAGTACCCCGAGAGCTATGACCCTTCCGTTCCGGAAAGCCTGGTCTATGCAGGAAGTAAAAAGTTAACTGATGCGGTAGAAGGTTTACCGGAAGGAGTGGAAGTAAATGCCGGTAAACTGGTGCTTTCGCCTACCCGCACCTATGCGCCCATTGTGGCCGCTTTTCTTAAAGAGTACCGCCCCATTATTCATGGAATGGTGCATTGCAGCGGAGGTGCCCAAACAAAGGTGCTTCACTTTATCGACCAGTTACACATCATAAAAGATTCGCTCCTGCCGGTGCCTCCCCTCTTTAAAATGATACAGCAGGAAAGCCACACGCCTATGCAGGAAATGTTTAAGGTGTTTAATATGGGCCATCGCCTGGAGGTATACCTGGAGGAAAAATATGCACAGGCACTCATAGAGGTGGCGCAAAGTTTTGGCGTAGAGGCAAAAATTGTTGGCCGGGTAGAAGCCGGCGAAAAAAAGGTGACGATCAAACACGAAGGGCAGGAGTATGTTTACCGCTAAAGAGCAATGCCTTCGCTGCTATATAAATTAGTTTCGCTTTTAGTTAAAGGAAAAGTTCTTCAGGAAATTAACCAGTTTATTATAATTGTCTAATATCTGCCGTGATGCCCACTGGCTGTAGAGATAGCTTCCGTAAATGCTTACCAGCTTATCAAAATCATTCCGGTGGAGCATACGGGCAATGGTAATCCCTCTAAAGCATCGCTGAATCTGGTTATGCATTATGGGGCATTGCCGTGAGGGCTTCCGGTTAACTACTTTATCGATTCGGTGAAGCTGGCTAAAATTTTTTAAAAATTTAAAGCCTTTTTCCTGCATGGCGGCAGTAATCTGGGTACAGCTTTGCTGCAGGCTTTGCTCATCTTCGGTAATTATAAGCCTTCGCTGGCTTTGGTGCTTTAAGCGGGCTAAAGAAGTAATAATCGTGGTGCTGTCTTTCTCTAACTCTTTTTTGCCACCGAGGAACTGAAGCACCAGTTCTTCTACTAGGTTAATCCGGATCCCAAGCTGAACATCTATTATTTTCTCCTCTGCATCTTCACTGATAGAGAAAAGCACGGCACGAAAGCCATTTTTGCAGGGCTGACGGAACTGCTTTTTTGAAGGCACGGCCTCATAGCCCTGCTGCTCAAAGAGGGGAAAGAGCTGCTGATATAATCGTTTTTCCTGTCGCTGAAGGATATCCATTCGGTGTTGGAAATAAAAAAGGTTAAAAAGTGAAGAGCATCTTTTTTACTGGCAGCACTGCGTTTTTAATGAAACAGACTCCTTCAGGTATATGAAGATGAAGGGTAAATTGTTTCGTTAAAAGGAAAAATAGTGTGGTAAATTTTGCTCGGGCACTGTGGCTTTCAGTTTTCCGCAGAAAGAGCCGGGAAGCTCAGGAAGAAGAATGAAGTGAAAATGAAGGAGAGGAGAGGGAGGGGGGAAGGGTTCCCTTGCTCCCGATTAGCTGAGATGAAATCCGGAGCCAGCTTACCTAAAACATTTCCAGCTGTACACTTTGCTGCTCATGGCGGAGGAGCCATTGTTTGCGTAATAAGCCACCTGAATAACCGGTACAATCCGCTTGAGCCGATAACGCGGTGGCAGGGCAAAACGATCAGAAATGGGTTTTGCCCGTTGGCAGAGCCCACCGCCCTCACTGAAAGCGGTTGTTCAATTTCGCGGGCAATTTGTGCGTAGTTACGGGTTTCTCCCCAGGGAATGCCAGCCAGTGATTTCCACACCTTTTGCTGAAAAGGAGTTCCCTGCTCCAGATCCAGTGACAGGCTAAACTCTTCGCGCTGGTGGCAAAAATACTCATGCAGCTGCTCCACTGCCTCCTGGAGGCAAAGAGGTAATAGTTGGGAAGAGGGGCGGAAAGGCTGTTCTCCGAACAGGATAGAGGAGATTCCGTTTTCCGAGCCACTAATCATCAGCTGGCCGATGGGCGATTGGTAACAGGCAAGGCTTGAGTTCACTGAAAAATATAAAGTATTATGAATTATGAAAGATACAGCTTTTTTCGTGCTTTTAATCAATTTATTCAAATAAATAAAAGATTTGTATAACTAAATAAATAGTACCTGGCTGCTGTCTTGTTCGGAGAGCTAGCAGCCTTGGAACCGCTTGTTTGAATTAAAGAAAATAGGGAATCGCTCCTGAAAATATCTTGCAGCTCCTAAGCCTGGTTAGAGTGTTCGAAGGGTTCTTCTACATCATAGATTTCAAACTCTTTTATCTGCTGTCTAAATTTCTTAGCCACCCGAAATGAAAAAAGAATGACAAGCTGCTGAAGTTGTGTTGCAAACGTTAGCACAAACGATTGCTGAAAAATTAATCTGGTCCAGCCCAACAATCTGCTTGGAAATCTAATATATATAGTAGAGGGAAGAAAAACCATCCGGGAATTAACAGCAATTCCTGCTTTTCGCATGGAAGAGAGACACAGAATGGTTTGAATTCAGGCCCCTCAGAATTTCAAAAATAGTACTGCCAACATTATTTAAACATACACCCAAATACATACACCCAAACCAAACAGCTGCCACTTTCTTTTAATGAACTGAGGCAGTTGTTTTTTTATGTTCTCCGGAGCCAAACCTCTCTGAAGCTTTTGTACAGGTCAAAATAAAGCCTCCTTCCCGACAATGAACAAACAGGGGAAGGAGGCTTCTTTAAATTTTCCATATGCTATTAAATGGGTAGCAGGCGGCTGTTTTTGCCAAATAAATGGCGCTTTATGTATTTTCTTACAATTTTATGCTTCCAAAGCTTTTTTGCGCCTGCCACTAAAATGGCAGTTCTTATTAATCTCCACATAGTCTTCAATTTTAAATTATACTTTCTACTAAATAAGTATACGGCAGGAATGCAGTGGGGTTATCCTTTAGGCGACCATTAGCAGTGTGGTATAAAGCACAACCCCGGTTAAGAATGCCCAGAAATTACTTTTTCTCTCTTCGGGTAATTCTTCTTTTAATACATTTAGTATAATACCTCCCCCAACGAAGGCAAATAATAGAGAAAGAAGGGTTTCTGAGATAGTGGTGAGTACTCCAATTCCCCATCCGCCTAAAATGGCAGCAGTAATAATCCAGCGTCCTTTTTTGATGTATTCCTTTCGGTAATGATCTACCAGCCCATAGTCGTTGACCACAAAATGAAAGGCCATGGCGATAACAAACAGGAGAAGACTCCATGACTTTTCTTCCTCCCTATGCACCAGCAGGTAACCAATGAGTGCATTGTAAATGGTAAAGGAAGAAACATGAATCCAGAAAACGCTGGTATTCGATTCTTCTTTTTCCATGCCTGCAGGAGCCCCTCGTTTCGATTCATGGGAGAGTTTAGCGGTTCTTTCCAACCCGTAGAAAAGAGATAGAGATAATAAGGCGATGAGATAAACGTGATGGGTTAAAAAGTCGAAAATCAAGTCTTTTTTTTCTTCCAGTGCCTCCTGAAATTCGCTTAGCTCGGGTAAAAGATGGATAAAGACATAGGAGACCGATACACCCCCGGCTGCCGACAGCCACTTGCTGCGGGGAATGCTACTGAAGTGAAGTTTATAGGCAAAGAAATGAACAAGGGCAAGCGCAACAGCCCCAATGGCAGAATACAATAGCATGTTAAAAAGTAGTTTATGAAACTAACTGCTATGCCTGCTGATGGTTTTGTTCTCCGCTGAAACCTTAGATAACTGGCTGATAGGAGGCCGGATTAAGTTCCATCCGGATTCTCCATTCCTTTGGCCAGTAATTGTTTGCCCTGTGTTTTATTCTTTTTATCCAGCCTAAGCCCAGCCCTCTGTACTGCAGGAGTACCCAACCTTCCGGAGCTCCGTCCGGAAGTACATCCTCTCTTCTCAGGAAGCGCTGTGCAGTTTCTAAATCGACCTCTACCACCGCATGTGCCTCTGGTCGAAGAATGGTAGAAAGGGCCAGAGAAGGCAGAGGGTTGAGGTTTTTCTGCTTAATTTCTGCCAAGGGTGTGCCGGCATAGCTAATACGGAGGTTTTGGTAAAGTGCTTCTATCTCGGGCATCCAGCGGCCGGGGAGGACAGAGAGCTGTTCGTTATGCTGTACATATTCCCAGGCATCAGAACTTTGAACCCATTCCTGCAGGAGGTTTTGTATTGCTTTCGGGGCTTCGGAAAAAACAGCCTTCTTTTTTTTACCGCCCTTGTTTTTACCCCCAACTCTTTCTGTGCTTCCTTCTTCAGCTGTTTTGCGAACCACTGCCATAAAAAAGCCTTCTCCGCGGCTTTTATGCGGGTAAAAGCGGTATCCTTTTACTCCTTCGATCTCTGCTTCGCTTATCCCCCAGCTTTCTTCCACCTCCAGCGGCAACACCTCTGCCTGGTAATGGTGTCTGAGCCAGGTTAAGTTTTCCTCATTTTCCTGTGGACTATAAGTACAGGTGCTGTAAACGAGCAGGCCACCGGGCTTTAGGCTGTCCCAGATATCGGCAAGAATGCGGCGTTGCCGTTCCGAACAAAGCTTAACATTGGCATCCGACCACTCATTGGCGGCGGTGGGGTCGCGGCGAAAGAGGCCTTCGCCGGAGCAGGGGGCATCTACCACCACCAGGTCGAAAAAGCGGGGCAGGCGACTGAAATCCCGGGGATCATTCTGGCTGACAACATTGCAAGGGCTTCCCCACTTCTGGATGTTCTCGGCCAGTATGTTGGTGCGCGATTTAATGACCTCGTTGCTCACCAGCAGGCTTTCGGGGGGTAAAATGGAGGTAAGGTGAGTGCTTTTTCCGCCCGGGGCGCCACACAAGTCAAGTGCGATAACAGCTTCCCTGCCTGGTAAATGTTGCCGGATGGCCTGTTCCAGGAACATTGAGCTTGCCTCCTGTACATAGTAAGCGCCGGCATGAAAGAGCGGGTCTGGCGTAAAGGCGGGCCGTTCCGGCAGGTAAAAGGCCCCGCTGGCCCATGGTACCGGCTCCAGAGGGGGAATTTCCTTCCACTTGAATGGATTCAGCCTAATGCTTACAGGGGCATCGGTGTGCAAAGCCTGTTCGAAAGCGGCAAAATCGTTGCCTAACTGCTGCTGCATTCGCTGAATAAAAGGGGTGGGGAAGGGCATGATTTGCTATGATAATGGGGAAAAAACACCAAATAGTGGATGTGTAAATATACCGGGATGGAAAGAATATTCAAAAAAAGAAAAGCTGTCGGTATTTTCCTGCAACACTTTTTAGGGCATCCCCTTTCAAGTGATGATTATAAAGTCCTGTACGGGAGAGGCAAAAGGCGCTTTCTTTTCATTCGTTGGCTTTCGATTTATGCCTGATTCATGGAAAGGGGGTTGATGTATTGGCTTTTTTGGGAGTAATTATAAATAGGATGGTGGTACAGCAGGCCTGTTGCCATTTCAGTTTCGGGAAGCTGCCTTCCTGGTGGTCTATAATAAAACGAAAGCCAGCTGGTTTACCAACTGGCTTTACAATAATTCTCTTAACCGTCAGACAATCGCAACTTACTTAGCTGAAGCGGAGGTTATCAGCTTTAGGTCAATGATAAATTCATTGTCAATGGCTTTATCGCCCAGATCGGCAAAGAAAGAAGGCGAGCCATAGCGCACATCGAACTTACTCCGGTCTACCACAATTTTGGCCACAGCCTCGGCTGCATTTCCATTGATTTTTACTGCTGCAGGAAAAGTAATGTTTTCTGTCTTTCCTTTAATGGTAAGATCTCCGGTGATCTGGTAGTTGTTTTCGCCAGCTTTGGCAATAGGAGTTGCTTTGGTGATTTTAAAAGTTGCTTTCGGGTGCTTTTCAACTCCAAAGAAGTCATCAGATTTAAGGTGCCCTACCAGTTTCGCATTGTAATCCGCATCGGTAAGATCTGTGTTGGTGATGCTGTTCATTTCTATTTCGAAAGCGCCTCCTACCAACTTGTTCTTTTCTACCTGCAGGGTACCGGAAGACAGGGAAATGTTGCCGGTGTGCTCGCCGCCAATTTTCTTACCCGTCCATACAAGGCTCGATTTCTGGGTGTCGGCGTTAAGAGTTTTGCCTGCTTTGCTCTGAGCTGCAAGCTGAGTGGTGGTAAAGGCCAATAAAGCCAGTACTGCAAAGAAATACTTCGTGATTTTCATGTGTTAAATTAGGTTAGAATTTAAAATTGTTTGAATGATATATAGAATTGTCTCTTAAGATGCCTTTACTATCTCTTTTACAAAAGCAGCCATTGCTGTTGTAGGGCGTCCGGTTAGTTTTGAAAGCTGATGTGAATCGTCAAATAAGTCACCTTTTGCTATAGCAACATCCCAGCTGGCAATTGCATTAGCAAGTTCCTCTGGCAGGCCAAAGCCTTTTAGTTGAGCGGCATACGCTTCTTCAGGCATGTTATTGTAGGAGATGTTTTTGCCGGTCTGGCGGGATAATTCTGCTGCTAATTCCCCTAAAGTGAAACTCTCATCTCCCGCAAGTTCATATGTTTTACCTTCGTGGCCTTCGCTGGTTAATACACCTACTGCTGCATCTGCATAATCTGCACGAGTGGCTGCAGAGATTTTACCTTCTCCTGCACTGCCAATAATGGAGCCACTGGCAAGTGCTGCCTTAATGGAATCGGCATAATTTTCGGTATACCAGCCGTTACGGAGCACAGTGTAAGGAATACCGGCAGCTTTTAAGTCGGCTTCAGTAGCTATATGTTCCTCTGCCAGGCTTAGGGAGGAGGTATCAGCATGTAAGAGGCTAGTATAGACGATCTGCTTAACACCTGCCTGTTTCGCAGCATTAATTATATTCCTATGCTGCGCCTGTCGTTTGCCCACTTCGCTTGAAGAAATCAGCAGTAGGGTATCGATGTCCTTCAGGGCCTTTTGCAGCGTTTCAGGTTTGTCATAATCTCCTTCTTTGACTTCAACACCTAAGCCAAGGTCGGAAGCTTTCTCTGCAGATCGTACTAAGGCAACGATGCTGTCAGCGGATATTTTTTGTTTTAGTTTATATACAACCAGGCGCCCCAGCTGACCGGTAGCTCCTGTAATTAATATTCTGTTCATTATAAACATATTTTTAATTAATACTTTTTGATGATGCTGTTTTTCTTTGGCTCCTTTTTTGGTTAGACCAGAATATAAACCTGGTAACCAGAGGTTAAATTACTACGCATGGTTTTCCATAATGAAGCTACGCTCACTGAAGGCAGGTAGATTTACACTTCCCTCATAGAAATGCTTCAGCTCATCTTTTTGGTCGATCAAGCCTAAGCTATAAAGTACAGGTACATAATGATCAGGGGTTGGAGAAGCCAGCTTTCCAAGCGAATGGCTGCTTTCGTAATTGATCATATTCTTTATATTTCGCTCGTCCAGTTGCTTTTTGAGCCACTGGTCATAGTCGTCTTCCCAGCCAAAGGGCGTCATATCCCCCGTCCTGAATTTTTGTCCGGCTAACTGCAGATTATGGATCAGCGAGCCGCTGCCAATAATGAGTACGCCCTTTTCCCGAAGAGATTTCAGTTGTTTTCCCAGCTCGTAATGGTATTCCGGTTTTGCATGATAGTCAATGCTCATCTGGAACACAGGCACGTTGGCCTGCGGGAATAAGTGCATCAGCATTGGCCATGCGCCATGGTCTAAGCCCCACTCGGGAGTTTCCTTTACCGAAGGAACAATTTTCTTTACCTCCCGGGCAATGGCGGGAGCACCGTTAGCCTGATACTTTACCTGGTAATATTCCTTCGGAAAGCCGTAGTAGTCATAAATCTGCTCCTGCTCGGGAGAGATGTTTACAAAGGTACCTTTGGTGCACCAGTGGGCTGAGACTATTAAGGCCGCCTTTATCTCATATTTATTTTGTAACTGCAGGCCTAATTCAAATAAGGTGTTCCAGAAAGGTTTCTCCTCTTTGGTAAGGGGAATATCCATAGGGCTTCCGTGTGAGGTAAACAGCACAGGCATCAGCTTGCTTTGCCTGGGAAGCATATCGGTAAAATTTTTAAAACTACTTAAGGTACTCATAGCGGAAAATGCAAAAAGCGTTTGCAGAAATTTTGTACGATCCATGCCAATCAGGCTTTAGGAAGAATGGGTATTTTCTTAAACCACCCCCATGCAATAAAAGCAGCCACCAGGGCAAGAATCACGTTCATTCCAATTGCGGAGAATTCACCTCTTGATGCGTGAAAGATGGCTGCAAAAATCATGACGGCTACCAAACCTATTGCAGCCCATGCAGTAAGCTGTGGTTTAATGCGAAGCAGTGCAGGAAGTATCAGGCCAAGGCCACCCAGTATTTCACTAATGCCAATAAAACGGATTAGTGCTACAGGAGCCTCACTGGCCCATGGGAGCATTTGCGAGAGCTGTTCAATGGGTTGGACTACTTTAGGAAAACCAGCCATGATGAACATGGCGGCTAACAGCACCTGGGCCACCCAAAGGCTGATGTGGAGTACTTTAGAGCGGTTTTGTGGGGTTGTTGTGGTGTGCGTTGACATATTCGTTATGATTTGAATTTTGTTTTTTACTTATCTTGTGCTACAAATGCTACAAAGGTATAGTGAGTATGCCGCCGCCGCCTTGATCTATGTTAAGAAAAGAGGGAAAGTCACTTCAAAGGAAAAAAAGATACTGGCATGAGATTCAGGAAGCTGGCAGTCCTATAAAACCTTGCCCCAGGGTGGGCTCAGGTCTTTCAGTAAGTCAGCCATCCGTGGGTTACGGCCTGGCTGAAGTAATTTAAATTAAAGTATGATTGAGCCATTTTTTGATTATTTACGGACCAGGTTAACTGTAACTGAAACCCAGCTTTCACAGCTGGAACCACTTTTAAAAGTAAAGCAGGTGAAAAAAGGGCAGATTCTGCTAAGGGTTGGAGAGGTGTGTCAGTATACCAGTTTTGTACTCAGCGGGTGTTTGCGAAGCTATGTTATTGATACTAAGGGCAGGGAACACATTATCCAGTTTGCACCGGAAAACTGGTGGATTTCGGAACAGATCAGCTTGTATAAAAAAGAGCCTGCAATGTATTTCATTGATGCAATAGAGGACACTTCTTTTTTGTCCATGGATCCTTCCTTCTTAGAATCGCTCTATCGAATAGTGCCTGAAGCACGCCCCTTTATGGATCAGGCGCTGATTAACAGCCTTCGTTCCTTCCAGAAACGTCTGGTCAGTCAGCTTAGCGAGAGTGGAGAACAACGCTACCTTGCCTTTATCAGGACTTATCCGACCCTTGCACTCCGTTTGCCACTATGGATGATTGCTTCTTACCTTGGGCTGACTCCGGAATCGTTAAGCCGTATCCGCAAAGAATTAGCCGGAAGGTAAATCTGATAGGTCACTGCCTGGGTTTGATCAGGAAACCTAAACTTCCTTGCAGGTTAAGATCTGGAAACAGAAAATGTGAAACCAGCTACAGAAGGTTATTTCAAAAGCATTAAGCCAGCAGACTGTTAATATCCTCCTTGCTCAGGTTCTTGACAAAGCTTTCTTCGGTGGTAATAAGGTTGTCGGCCAGTTGGACTTTCCTTTGTTGTAATGCCAGAATTTTTTCCTCTACGGTATCGCGGGTAATAAACTTATAAGTAAATACCCTGTTTTCCTGCCCGATACGGTGGGCGCGGTCTACTGCCTGTTGCTCAATAGCCGGATTCCACCATGGGTCGAGAATAAAGACATAATCGGCTTTGGTGAGGTTAAGGCCTACGCCACCGGCTTTGAGCGAGATGAGGAAAATGCGCAGTTTTTCATCTGTCTGGAAGCGCTGTACCTGCTCCATCCTGTCTTTGGTGCCGCCATCGAGATAGGCATATTCCATTTTTTTGCTGTCCAGGTACTTTCGCAGCAGGTTCAGGTGCTTTACAAACTGGCTAAAAACCAAAATGCTGTGGCCCTTGCTCACTGCATTCTGCAGCATGTGGGTTACATCCTGCATTTTGCCGCTATCGCCGGGATATTCTTCATCAACCATAGAAGGGTGGTTGGCAATCTGGCGCAGTTTGGTAAGACCTTGAAGCAGCATAAAGTGCGATTTTTTTACTCCGTGGAGGTCGATCTGGTCGAGAATTTTGCTGCGATAATAATTCTTTGCCTCCTCATAGCGGTCTTCCTGCTGGGTGGTCATGCTGCTGTACTGGATGTTCTCAATCTTTGCCGGCAGCTCAGTGGCTACCTGTGTCTTTTGTCGGCGCAGGATAAAAGGCTTAATAATGGAGAACAGCTTGCTGATTTTCTCTTCATCCTGCTTCTTCTCAATCGGGTTCAGGAATTCGTTCCTGAAGAAGCTTTGGTTGCCCAGCAGGCCTGGGTTAATAAAATGCATTTGCGACCAGAGGTCAAGTGTGCTGTTTTCCAGTGGCGTACCGGTAAGGATAAGGCGATTGCGGCAGTTAAGTTCGCGTACGGCCTTGGCAATATTGGAGGTGGGGTTTTTAATGGCCTGCGATTCATCCAGAATAATGTAGTTGAAGTAGTATTTCTTTAGCTCCTCCACATCCAGCCTGGTAATTCCGTAGGAGGTCAGCACCAGGTCATAATTCTGGAAGCGGCTAACATCTTTATTACGATTGGTGCCGGTGTATACGTGTACCCGAAGGTTAGGTGTAAATTTGCGAGCCTCCATTTCCCAGTTATAAATGAGCGACGTAGGCATTACCAATAGCGAGCTTCCTCCATTACCGTCCTCCTTTTGCGCCTGCAGCATGGCCAGTGTTTGAACGGTTTTGCCAAGGCCCATGTCGTCGGCCAGGCAGCCGCCAAAATTGTATTTGTTGAGGAACTGCAGCCAGTTATAACCTGCTTTCTGGTAGGGGCGGAGTTGGCCTTTGAATTTGATTGGGAGCGGATAATCTTCAATTTCCTGAAAACCACGAAGTTTTTGTAGCTTATTGCTAATGGTAACCTTGGCCAGCTGCCCGTTTTGCAGGTCCTGTACCAGTGCCAGGTGGTGTTTTCGCAGCATCATGCCTTCCTGCCCGTTCTTCCCTTCCTCCGCAAATGCAAAGAGCTCAGAGTAGTCTGTAAGCCATTTTTCGGGGATAACAGCAATTTCGCCATTAGGCAGTTTTATTTCAAGCTGCTTGCGATGCAGATACTTCCGCAGCTCATTAAAGCTGATTTCGTATTCGCCAAAGCGAATAATGGCATAGATATCGAACCAGTCGATGTTTTCCTTTACCTCTATGCTAATGTGCGATTCGCCCAGGAAATATCTTTTCTGGTCTGTCTTGTTTTGGTATACGCTAAAGCCTTCTTCTTCCAGGGCAGTACGGTGCCTGCTTAACCACGAGAAGGCTTTAATTTTTGGCTGTGTCGCCCGTGCATGGCGCAACTCCAGTCCCAACTCCCGCAGATAACGGGTACAGGCCTTTTCCATTTCCGGGCTTCGCTTTACCTTATGGAAGGTGTAGTCGTCTTCCTGCTGTTCTACCCGAACGCTGGTATCGGCTGTACTCTCGGCTTTAAAGAGGTAATCGCCATAACGGAAGGAGAGGTTGAAAACAATTTTACCTTCATCTGCCGAGCCATTACTGCCATTGGTCTGCTGGTAGAGGCTCAGTTCAGCGGCCTGTGCAGCCTGCAGCTCAGAAAAGGTAAGCACCGGCTGTGGTTTGGGAGCAAGCGTATTAATCCGGAAGCCCTTGGCGTATACATCAAACTGGCCTACGAGCGGGGCCACGAATTTTCGATAGTAGGTGTCTTCTACTTTTTTAGGTATTTCAATAAACTTTTTATTGAGAAAGGGCTGGAGCTTCTTGCCGTCTACCTCGTTTTCGAAGCCGTAGAGGCAGTTATTAAGGACGAGCCAGGCGGGCTCCTTACAAATAAGATAAGCGCCTTTATACTGCCATTCCAGCTTTTCTCCTGCGTACTTAATGGTGGGAAAATAGTGGGTGTTGGTTTCATTACGGCGAAAATGGAAAAGCACAGTGGCTTTTTCGGGTGCTATGTCTATTTTTCTCCAGGCTGGTTCTCCGTCATTCCCCATCTCGAAGAGCATTTTGTGCCGGATGTGCTGGAGTATCTGGGCACGCTTTTTTTCGAGGTAGGCCTCTATTTCTTCCTGCAGGGCGGTATTCCCTTTTTCCTTGTCATAAATTTTCAGGAAGAAATCGTTCGGCTTTATTTTTTTATTGTAGAACTGCCGGATAATTGCCTCCTGCTGCATAGAGTCCATGAGCCGGATGAGTTGATAGTCTGCTTCATCGAGGCCCGAAGCGAACTCAGGAGCATTTTTAGCAGAAATATTCTGATGCAAAAATGAAAGCCGTCCCATTTCATCCAGCTGCACTGCGAAGGACTCAAATAGATAGCCCAGATACTCGTGTGCAAACAGGGAGTATATGATTTGAAACGGTTTGGTAGTAGAAACTTTCATTTAAAAATGGGAAGTAACCCGCAAAGTAATGAAAGAGAAAAAAATTTACGTTATAAGATTGTAAATTTATATTTTTTTATTTAAAAACCTATATATGAGAGGGAATACTTGTTTTCGAAGCGATAGAAGCGGGACGAAAGGAGGCTAAAAAAGTGATGAGGATAATACTGAGAGCTGTAAACAGCAGATCAGTAATTTGAAGTTCTACCGGGTAAGCACTCTTGACTGCTGTTTGCATGCCCATGCCTACAAGGCCGTAATGCTCCTGTATCAGGCAAATGGCAATACCGAGGCCACTGCCAATAAGCGCCCCGCTAAAGGCAATAATGGCTCCCTCGGCTAAAAATATTTTTTTGATGAGCCCGCTGCTGGCACCCATGGCGAGCAGCACGGCCACATCTTTGCGCTTATCGATGGCCAGCATGGTAAGCGCAAAAAAGATGTTAAAAGAAGCAATGGCCAGAATGAAGGTAAAGGCAATGTACACAAACAGCTTTTCTATTTTAATTGCCTTGAGCAGGCTGCTGTGTTGCTGATCGCTGTTCTGCACCAGAAAACCCGCCGGTAATTTTTCCTGTAGCTTCGCCTGTACTTCATCGATGGAGTGGGTGGGGCCAACAGCAATTTCCAGAGCCGAACGGCGGTTGCCGTAGTCGAAGAGCTTTAAAGCAAAATCGAGAGGTACAAAAATGTAGTTGTCGTCGTATTGCTTTTCAATGCTAAAGACAGCAGAAGGCTTAATATTTTGCTGTGTGTAATACTTGCTGGGGTTAAGGGTGCCTGGTCGCACATTTCGTGGGTAATAAACACGAAGGGCATAAAAGTCATTTTCCAGCGAAATAGAAAGTTCATTTCGAATGCCGGCCCCTACTACAGCCAAAGGAATTTCACCATTCTTCAGCTGTAGTTCTCCCTGCATTATAGCCTGGTCGAGCCGTTGCTGGTCTAAAAACTCTTTGCTGACACCCTTAATCTTTACAACTTTCTCCGAGTCCTGGTAGCGTACCAAGGCATTATCTTCTGCCACCTCGGCTATACTTACCACCCCCTCTGTATTTTGCACCAGCTCCAGTAGCTCGGTACTCAGCTCAAAGGTTTTTCCCTTTTCGGCTACAATTCGCAGCTCCGCATCGAATGTATTGTAAAGAGAGCGGATAAGTCCTTCCAGCCCGTTAAAAACCGACAGCACAACAATAAGCGCCATTGTTCCCACGGCTACTACGAGCATGGAAATAATGGAAATGATGTTGATAAAGGTTTTCTTTTTTCTGGAGCGAAAATACCGCCGGGCAATAAAAAATGAAAGGTTCAAACTGAGTTTTAGTCGTTATTAGTTGATAGTTATTCGCGGATGGTAATGGATCTTGGCAATACCCTGTACCTGCAGATGGCTTTATCTCTTTTAGTTTCAGGATTAACGGTTTAAAACTTACGTCCTTCCCTTCACTTTCCTGTCACACTCCTCAGGTCTCAAAGCCTTCTTCTTACTCCTCCTCATCGGCAGGCGGGATATTGAGGTCGTTGATGATCCTGTCCATCCGGGAGGCATAGTCGGCACCTTCGTTCAGGTAAAAAATGAGCTCAGGAATGTGGCGTACATCTTTGCCAATCCGGCGGCCCAGGGCCCCTCGTACTTCGCTTTTATGTTCATTAAGGGTTTCCAGTATCTGTTGCGGGTTAGGGGCCAGCATGAAGCTTAAGTCAACTTTTGCCACACTTAAGTCCGGGCTCATCCGGATGCTGGTAACGGTAACAAAGGTATTCTTTAATAAATGCTTTATGTCGCGCTGAAAAACTTCGCTTAATTCCTTCTGCAATAAGCGCGCAAATTTCTGTTGTCTCTTACTTTCACTCATGCTGCAAATATTGTAATATATTTATTAGTTGTCTAAAAAATAAACTAATTTCGTTTTTGTTCTGAGTTTAAAAACTGGTTCAAAATTTTCCGCAAATCGCATTCCTTTGATTAGCTTCTTCAGACTAAACGACCCTTACCGCATTATCGGTATATTTATACTTCTCCTTCTTATACGACTGCCTGCCTGGTTAGGGTGGGTGCCATTGCTGCAGCCTGAGCTGGGCTGGATGCTGCTGGGCGAAAACATTGCGGCCGGCGACACCCTCTATATTGGCGTATGGGACGATCTGGGTCCTCTCTCGGCCATGGTTTACTGGCTGGTCGACTTCCTCTTCGGGCGTTCTCAGCTGGCGTACTATTTTCTTTCTGCCCTGCTGGTGGTGGTGCAGGCCTATATCTTTAATACCACGCTCATCCGCTACAAGGCCTATAATGAAAGCACCTTCGTGCCTTCTCTCTTTTATATGCTGCTGGCCAATATCTTTTACGACTTTTATGCGCTTTCGCCGGTGTTATTAAGCCTTACATTTCTGCTACTGGCGGTGCGAAACCTTTTCCGGCAGATTGTGGGGGCCGGAAGCGACGAGACCATTCTCTTTCTGGGCCTCTATACCGGCCTTGCCGGCTTATTTTACCTGCAAAGCATAAGCCTGCTGGTGGCATTTATTTTCTCGCTCCTCATTTTTACAGGTACTAAACCACGGCAGTACCTGCTGTTACTAATTGGTTTTATTCTGCCTCTGGCTGCTTTTATGCTTTACTACTCCTGGCAATACGGGCTCGACAGCCTTTACTGGCAATACATCGGTTCTTTTGCCCTGCTGCCCGAGGATAACTACCTCAACATCCCCAGCCTGCTGCTGGTAGCGCTTATCCCGCTCTTGTTTTTGCTGATTAGCATCTACCGCTACAACAATTCCCACGCTTTCAACAACTACCAGGTGAGGTTGCAGCAGTCCCTTTTTTACTACCTGCTAATGGGTATAGTGGCCATTCTTTTCTCTCCTGAAAAGTCTACTTTCCACTTCATGCTGTTGCTGCCACCGCTTTCTTTCTACATCAGCCAGTACTTTATGCTGTTTCGGAACAGGCTAAAGGCAGAGCTTTACTTCCTTGGTTTTGCTGTTTTGCTACTGGGCCTCAACTACTATCTGTTGGCTGATTCCATTCCGTATGTAACTGAATATACCAACTTTGAGGAGCTGGAGGTGGAAGAAAGGCCGGAGCAGGCATTAGTGGAAGGGAAGGTAATACTGTTCCTGGGTCACGACTTGAGCCTGTACAAGGAGGCACGGCTGGCAACGCCTTACCTCGACTGGACACTTAGCGAAGAGCAGTTTACCAGCCTCAACTATTACCAGAATCTGCTGGCCGTTTACAGGAACCTGAGCCAGGAGGCACCACAGGTAATTGTCGACGATGTTGGTTTAATGCCGGCTGTTTTTGAACGTATGCCTATCTTAAAAAGCAAATACCGGCCAGCTGACCGGTATCCGCATGTGTATATTTTAGAGGCAGACAGTGCCAATTAGCAGCTGATTTTACCGACCCGGCGCCCATGGCGGCCCCCTTCAAATTCGGTATCCATAAAGGTGTTAGTCATTTTTTCGGCCAGTTCATAAGCTACAAAGCGGCTGGGGAGGCACAATACATTGGCATTGTTATGCTGGCGGGCCAGTGCGGCCAGTTCCTCGTTCCAGCAAAGAGCCGCGCGTATATCCTGGTGCTTGTTGGCCGTAATAGCCACCCCATTACCACTGCCGCATATTAAAACACCGGCATCGTACTCACCTTCCGCAACTGCTTTGGAAAGAGGGTGCGCGAAATCGGGGTAATCAACTGAATCGGCACTATACGGACCAAAGTCTTTTACTTCATGGCCTTTTTCTTCCAGCGCCTTCCGTAGCTTCTCTTTATATTCGTAACCGGCATGGTCGCCGCCAATGGCTATTTTTCTGAATAACATGGTATATGATGTTTAATGGGTTTAGCATAGCTGTTCGTCTGCACGAAAATAAAAAGAGTTGTGCTAACATCCTATCGATGCCTTTGCCCAAAATGACGACAGGCTCAGCAGGAGCGATTTTTCTCCTGCTGAGCCTGTCTGGTTTACCAGCGGTTTTAAACTTTAAAGGTTAAAACCGCTGGTCGAGTGGTACGTGGCGGTTATCGTCCTCGTCCTTACCTTTACTGTTATTGTTTCTTTCTTCATAGGCTTTCTCCCTTTGCTCCAGTCTTGCAAGGGCGGCAGCTTCCTTCCGTTTCTCTTTCCGCAGAATAAAGGCACTTACATAGATGCTTATTTCGTATAACACCAGTAGCGGCAATGAAATCAGTATCTGACTCATTACATCGGGTGGGGTTAACACAGCCGAAACAATAAGAATCACGACAATGGCAATTCTCCGGTAATCTCTCATGAGTTGTGGGGTGGCCACACCGGTTTTAGTAAGAAAGTACACTACTACCGGGAGCTGAAACATCAGTCCGCAGGTAAGCACCATCATCGAAAGTGTAGAGATGTAGGAAGCGATATCGAACTCGTTAAGCACGCTCGGGTCTACCTGATAATTGGCCAGGAAGTTGATGGAGAGCGGTGAAACGATGTAGTATCCGAACATAATGCCCAATATAAACAGCAGGCTTACGAAGAACACTGAGCCCTGACTAACGTTCTTTTCGTTTGAGTGCAGTGCGGGACTGATAAATCGCCAGATTTCCCAGAAAGCATACGGAAAGGCAATGATAAGTCCGATGACAAAGGAGGCGGTGAGGTGCATGGTAAACTGCCCCGTCATTTGTCGGCTTTGCAGGATAAAGGGTAGCTCATCGATACAGAAAGCTTCTGTTCCAAAATAGCCTCCCCAATCGCATAGCGCTCGATATGTCCAGAAATCCGTTCGCGAAGGAGCCAGTATTACCTCGTGGAATACAAAGTCCTTCATGACAAAGGCAGCAATGGCAAACACCATTATGGCCGCCAGCGAACGAATAATGTGCCACCTGAGCTCCTCCAGGTGGTCTACAAACGACATTTCTTTTTCTTCAGACACGGGTCTCTCTCCTCCTTCTCAATAGTTATTTGTAGAGCGGAAACTGCTGCATCCACTCATTCACTTCTTCTGCAACTTCCTCTAAAACTTCTTCCTTGTCGTGGTTCATGAGTACCCTGTCGATCAGCTCCACTATGCGTGGCATATGTTCTTCCTTCATACCGCGGGTGGTAATGGCAGGGGTGCCAATACGGATACCTGAGGTAACGAAAGGAGACTTATCGTCGAAAGGAACCATGTTTTTATTAACGGTAATATCAGCTTCTACGAGTGCATTTTCAGCAATTTTACCGGTTAAGCCTTCCTTGCTGCGTAGGTCAATCAGCATCAGGTGGTTGTCGGTACCGCCCGATATTACTTTATAGCCTTTGTCCATAAACGCTTTTGCCATAGCCTGGGCATTCTTAATTACCTGTAGGGTATACTGCATATAGTTATCAGAAAGCGCCTCCTGAAAAGCAACAGCTTTAGCGGCAATAATATGCTCCAGCGGACCTCCTTGGGTGCCGGGGAATACTCCTGAATCTAGCAGGCTCGACATCATACGGACATCTCCTTTAGGCGTTTTAATGCCAAACGGGTTTTCAAAATCCTTGCCCATCATAATTACCCCGCCGCGTGGGCCGCGAAGGGTTTTATGGGTGGTGGTGGTTACAATGTGGCAGTGTGGTATTGGGTCGTTAAGCAGCCCTTTGGCGATAAGGCCGGCTGTATGCGAAATATCAGCTAGTAACAGAGCATCTACTTCGTCGGCAATTTCGCGCAAACGTTTATAGTTCCAGTCGCGGCTATAGGCCGAAGCGCCACAGATAATCATTTTAGGTTTTTCTTCGCGGGCCTTTTCGGCTACTTTTTCCCAGTCAATGAGCCCTGTTTCCTTTTCCACTCCGTAAAAAACGGGGTTGTACAGCTTTCCGGAAAAGTTAACCGATGAACCATGCGTAAGATGACCGCCGTGCGACAGGTCAAAGCCCAGTATTTTATCGCCGGGCTGAAGGCAGGCCAACATCACTGCGGCATTGGCCTGTGCGCCGGAATGTGGCTGCACATTGGCCCATGTAGCTCCAAATAATTCTTTTAGCCGGTCAATCGCCAGCTGTTCTACCTCATCGACAACCTCGCATCCACCATAGTAACGCTTGCCTGGCAGGCCTTCGGCATACTTATTGGTAAGTACGCTGCCGGCTGCTTCCATTACCTGCGGGGAGGTAAAGTTTTCCGAAGCAATCAGCTCTATGCCTCTTTCCTGGCGCTCCCGCTCCTCGTTAATCAGGGAAAAAATCTGTTCATCACGCTCAAAGGTGTGGGCGCTGGCCTGTACAGTAGTGGATGACTTGCTCATAATGTTGTTTTTCAGGTAGTAAAAATAAAGCTGTAAAATTAGGTGTTACCTCCCATATTGCCAAAACCAACCGCTATATCTTCACGACCCTGTCTTTTTGCCCTGTTCTAACAAGTGTGGGGTAAACGGAGTTCTTTTTTTGCCTCCTTTTGCGAAAGGAATTTTTAGGAGATTACTTTGATGGTTCAGGAAAATTTTCAATTTTACTATAGAGATGTTTTAGAGAATTTTATAATGAAAAAAGGCTTACTGACGGCCATTTCAGGTGTGTTCCTGCTCCTGCCTGCTTGCGATAAAGGGATTCATGAAACCGGTAATGGTACCATTACTTCCGAAATAAGGAATGTAGGACCTTTTTCGGCGCTGGAGGTAGAAGGAGAGTATGAAATTGTTTTACAGGAAGGTACTAACCCACGGGTTGCGATTGAAACAGACGAGAACCTACATAAGTATATAGAAGCAGTGGTGGAGGGAAACACACTGACGATAAAAAACGTGGAGGAAATTGAAGCCAGCGAAGGAACCAAGCTGCTTATCACTTATCTGGATTTGCACGAAGTTAAAATTGGTGGTGCTGCTAAAATATTCAACGAAGGGATGCTGGAAACAGATGAGCTGAGAATAGTGGTAGAAGGAGCAGGCCTGCTCGACCTGGGCCTGCAGGTAAATGAACTGAACCTCCGGCTGGGCGGGGCTGGCTCCATTAATTTATACGGAGAGGCAGAGGAACAACGGCTGGAGCTAAGTGGTGCTGGTAGCCTGGATGCGCTGGAGCTGGAGAGCGAACGTTGCGAAATATACCTGAGCGGCTTTGGTAGTGCAGGCGTATTTGTAACTGAAAGTCTGGAAGCTGAGGTAAGCGGGGTAGGAGGTATCCGGGTTAAGGGCGATCCGGAAAATATTAGCAGTGAAATAACAGGCCTCGGGGGCGTTACCCGGATAAAAGAGAATTAACAGCTACTTATCAACTAAAACATGGAAAAGATACTTGTACTAACCGACTTTTCAGATATTGCCAAAAAGGGACTTGAAACGGCGGTGCGCATAGCCAGGCAATTGGGAGGGGCAGAAATTCTCCTGCTCAATACGGAACTTTCGACTTCCGGTGGACGCTTTTCTGCCTCCGGCGATATCGCTTCGCAGCTTCCTGCCGAAGAAGATCGTTATATGGTAGAGCTCATCCGGCGCAACCAACAACGGCTGCAGGAGCAGGGTCTGGCTTATGCTACAGAAGGAGTAGAAATACGTACCTTTATGGAAATTGGCGAGATGCAGGAAGTGGTCGATGATTTCCTGAAAAACCATGAGGTTGACCTGATTGTAATGGGGACCAGTGGTGAAAATACCCTGGAAGAGTATTTCCTTGGCAACCATACCGAACAGGTTATTCGAGTGGCTGATGTGCCGGTACTTTCCGTAAAGGTAAATGACCATATTGCAGATATTCGTAATGTGGTATGGGCAACCGACATGAATAAAAAAGCCAGTGCCAGCGCCCGCCTCCTGAAAAGCGTGGCGAGTAAGCTTAGGGCTAAACTTCACCTGCTGCATGTTACAAAAAGCAGTAAGGTCCAAAAGTCGGCTTCGGAGCTGGAAGCCTATGCCAGGGAACAGGGGCTGGAACAGAACTACAGTGTAGCGGTAATTGATGACAATGATGTAGAAGATGGCATAAAAAGATATGCGGCAAAAGTAGGCGCCGATATGATTGCGGTGATTACCCATGGCCGCGATGGTTTAAGTGCCCTTTTATCGCATAGTGTGGCCGAAGATGTAATCAGGGAGGCCAGCGTGCCGGTACTGACAATTAACATGCATGAGGTAAAATAAGCCCCCTCTGCCAGGATTTAACTCCGGCAGCCTTAATGTTTGTTTGCTGCTCCATTTAAGAAAAGCACCTGATTAGGATGGCTAAGCATCCCGGATGTTTACGACCGGCAGGCTTCCCTATGGGCGATGCTGTATTGGTCCTATTCTCTTTACTAATGCCGGCTGCTGAAAAGCCCCCAACTCCGCCACAGCCCGACTGGGCATTCAACTGAATGATGCATCCAATGCTCATGCCCCTACCTTTTAATTGGGCATGTATTACTACCTTGCAGCTACTTTTTTAAGCAAGATCGAAATTATGACCTTAACCATAGAGAACATACTACTCATTGGCTCTATTCTGCTTTTTATCAGTATACTGGCCGGAAAAACCTCTTACCGTTTCGGAGTTCCCACCCTTATCTTCTTCCTTATTGTAGGAATGCTGGCCGGTTCCGAGGGAGTAGGTAAAATTCAATTCGATAGCCCGGTTACAGCCCAATTTATTGGTGTGCTGGCGCTAAACTTTATTCTCTTTTCCGGTGGGCTCGATACCAAGTGGGAGTCTATTAAGCCGGTGCTGGGCCGGGGCGCTATGCTATCGACGCTTGGGGTGCTGCTCACAACTTTTGCCGTAGGTGCTTTTGTATGGCTGGTAACCGAATTTAGCTTTCTGGAAGGTCTTCTTTTAGGCTCGATTGTTTCCTCTACAGATGCAGCGGCCGTATTTTCTATTTTACGCGCGAAGAGTGTGGGCTTAAAAAAGAACCTGCGCCCAACGCTGGAGCTGGAAAGTGGCAGTAACGACCCTATGGCCTACTTTCTCACAGTTACGCTTACCTCACTGGTGGTAAGCCAGGAGCAGGATTTTCTTTCGGTCATCCCTTTTTTCTTAAAGCAGATTATTTTTGGTGCAGCGATTGGCCTTGGAATGGGGAAGCTGAGTGTGTTAGTCATTAACAAAATAAGGCTGGATTTCGAAGGTCTCTACCCGGTGCTGGTAATTGCTTTAATGGGTTTTACCTTTTCCTTTACGGATTCTATTGGAGGAAACGGATTCCTGGCTATTTACCTGGCTTCGGTTTACATCGGCAACCACGATATTATCCACAAGAAAACCATTATCCGCTTTTTCGATGGTTTTGCATGGCTGATGCAAATTGTGCTCTTCCTTACTCTGGGGCTGCTAGTTTTTCCAAAGCAGATTATCCCCGTAATGGGCATTGGCCTGCTGATATCTGTTTTTATGATTCTGATTGCCCGTCCCATCAGCGTGTATGCTTGCCTCTCTTTCTTTGGCCTCAAAAACAGAGAGAAACTGTTCATTTCTTGGGTAGGATTACGAGGCGCGGTGCCTATAGTGTTTGCCACTTATCCGTTAATTGCAGGGGTAGAGAAGGCGAATATGATTTTTAATATCGTATTTTTCATCTCTGTTACTTCCGTTCTGCTGCAGGGCACCACCCTTCCTTTAATGGCAAAATGGCTACATGTGTCGGTGCCGGAAAAAGCCAAAAGAAGAACACCACTGGATATCGAGCTGTCGGATAACATTAAAACCGAGCTGGCAGAAATACAGGTTCCTGCTGATAATGCTGCAGTGGGTAAAGCCATTGTAGAGCTAGGCTTTCCTAAAACCGCCATTATTGCCATGATCAGGCGCGATGGAAAGTACATTACACCCAATGGTTCTACCGTTCTGCAGCCGCTGGATATGCTGATTGTGCTGGCAGAAAATGAAGAGGGCCTGGACGAGGTGCATGAAAACCTTGAAATAGAGTAAGGTTAGCGGAATTAAAAGAGAGGAAAAGGAAGTGTTGAAAAAATTTAAATCCTCCTTTAAGTTAATGGGCAGATGCTTGTGAATAGCAGAAATATTTATTCACTTGGGGATCATGCGTAAATATTCTTCCTATGGAAAAAGAGTTAGATGCCCTTCGCCAGAAAATTGATGCTATCGATGATCAACTGCTGCAGCTGCTGAATGCCCGCATGGAGGTGGTGCGGGAGGTAGGCGTATTAAAGCAGAGTAGCCGGAGTGTTATTTACCGCCCGGAGCGTGAAGCCGCCATTATTGAACGACTGCACCAAAAAACACAGGGCCTGCTGAATCGGGAAGCAATTGAAGCTGTTTTTCTTGAAATTTTTGCGCTGAGCCGTAATCTGGAGCTGCCCGAAAAGGTGGCTTATCTGGGGCCCGATGGTTCCTTTACCCATGGGGCTGCCGAGAGCCGTTTTGGCGCTCTAAGTGAATACCTTCCCATGCTTTCGATAAAGGCTGTTTTTGAAGCAGTACAAACTGACAAAACCCGTTTTGGTGTGGTGCCTATCGAGAATAACCAGGAAGGGATAGTAGTTGAAACCATGGACTGCCTTCAGCAATTCAACTTAAGGATAGTCGCTGAACTGCCCCAGCCGATCCATTTTTGCTTGGCCTCAGCCTCCGACAGGGTGGAGGAGCTGCATACCCTGTACTCGAAAGATATTGCCTTTCGGCAGTGCCGGGAGTTTACGCATAACTATTTCCCCAAGGGTGTACAGCAGGTGCCGGTAAGCTCGACTTCAGAGGCGGCACGACTGGCAGAAGAGAAGGGCAGGGGGCATGCTGCTCTTTGTTCGGCTGTAGCGGCCAAGCGCTTTAAATTGCCGGTGCTCTTCCACAATGTAGAAGATGCCGACACGAACATGACACGCTTCTTAATTCTGGCAAAAGATATCGTAAACCAGCCGGGAAAGAACGATAAAACCACTCTGTTGGCCCATTTACCCGACCAGCCCGGTAGCCTGGCGGCCTTTCTGCAGGACTTCCACAAAGCCTCCATTAACCTTACCAAAATTGAAAGCCGGCCGGTGCGGGGTGAGAAAAGTTTCAACTACTGGTTCTTCATAGAATTTGACGGCCACAGAGACGATCCGGCGGTTCAGCAAATTCTTGAAAAGCATCAGCAGTCGGTTCGCTGGCTGGGCAGCTACGTTAAAATGTTGTAGGTTACAGCTGGGGGTATTTTTGATCAGGTTTATTCCTTCTTCACCACCAGCCGATCGGCGGAGTATTCTATAATCTGTATCGTAAAATTCTCAGCGCCTTTACCGGCTAACTCTACCTGGAGGTGGTTTTTTTCAGGACTGGTCCACCTTCCCTTTACCTTCTGATACCCATCGGCCGGAGCAATTTTGTAAAGAATAAAGCCCTTTTCAGGAAGTATCTCAAATCCCCTGCGTCCCCGCGAGGGAGGAAAATCATAGCTGGCCGGACGATACACCAGGTAGCCGGCAGAGTCCTCTTCATATGAATGAATCCACTTTTTGTATAATTCCTGTGGCAGTTCCTGCTGGCCCATACATTGCTGGCTTAAAAGGAGAAGAAAAAAGGTAAAAGCGAAGAGGGGAAATCTTTTCATTTTGTTAGGATACGAAAAAGGAAAGAAAAGGAAAGAAATTTTGCGTCTTTTTCCAGTAAGGAGAGTCTGTGGTTTAAAAACGATGGAAAAGATGAAAACTTTTAAAATTAAAGGAATAAAACTACTGCTGGCGCTGACTGGCCTTAAAATTTGCCCCGCTTCAGAAAAGGAGCCATCCGCTCTTTGTAGCAAATGGCAGGTTTCTCTTAGCCAGCTGATCAATAAGTGAAAAAAGGGAATCCTAAAATTATTAAAGTATTCTGCTTGCAAAAATGTGGCGGCAGAGCTAAATCGTTAAAAATATCTGGTATATGGAACCATCTTCTGCCTGTGGCGAGGTAGCACCGGTTTTTCTGGAATATGAAGAAAAGCTGAAGGCTTTTATTCGGAAGCGAATTCCGGACGAAGAGGAAAGTAAGGATTTACTTCAGCAGGTGTTGCTGAAGCTGTACCGGCATTGCGAAAAGCTGCCCGAGGTAAAGAATATGCAGGCATGGGTATACCAGGTGAGCAGAAATGCCCTTAACGATTATTTTAAGGAGGCTGCCCGGCGGAAAAGTACCCATCAGCCGCTGCAGGTGGAGCTGCAGCTTGAGGGTGTGGAGGAAGATCGCCTTCAAAAGGAAATGGTGGAATATGTGCGCCCGCTCATTGCCTTGCTGCCGTTGAAGTATGCCCGCCCCCTTATTATGAGCGATTTGGAGGGTTATTCGCAGCAGCAGGTGGCCGACCATTTAGGTATTAGCCTTTCGGGAGCCAAATCGCGGGTGCAGCGGGCGCGTGAGAAGCTGCGCGAAATTATTATCGAATGCTGTTTGCTGGAGCTGGACCGAAACGGCAAGCTGTTGAGCCTCGACATAAAAGACTCCTGTGGTTGTATGCAAAAAGTAAAAGAGGAGGTACGGCAAAAGCTGGCGGAGGGATAAACATTTCCATTACAGCGGATAGCTTGGTTTTTTATTCGCCCTTCCTTAGCTGTTTGTGTGTAAAGATGAATTACTTACAGATAGTTATAGGAACTTCCTGTTTTGAAGATCAAAAGTCTTTATTCTGCTACCCAGGCGATTGAACCCTGTTTCTAGCTCCCTTTCGCTTATTTTTAAAATAAAAAACCGAATGTATTTGGCTTTTCGAAGTGCGGCCTCTACATTTGTGATATCAAGTCAATTACATCTGCTAATTGATTTATAAAGAAGCGTGGAGAGACAGGCTCTATGAAGCGCTAGCAACCATACCACACAGGTAAAGGTGCTAAATCCTGATTCCGAAGCCCTATTGGCCCGGAAGAATATAAATTGATAAAGCAATGAAAAGCCACATCAACTTTCAGGAAGTACCCAGCCCCGGCCATTCACAGCCAGGCGATTCTCTTACTATTCCTTTTTTAGCCACTGTAGCGGTTCCATCAATGGCCGGCTACTGTTGTTGCTGTTGCTGCTAAGCACATCCGGACGTTCGTTGCCGAAGTTCCGTATGGCTGGCTGTAAACAGTAGAGGGTAAACTACATCCTTTTCATTTCTCTACCAGTTTTTACGGACCTTCTGCACATGTCTTCCCGGGATTGCCACATCCTTTTTATTCCATTTGTAATCAATCACTTAAACATTTATAACATGGCAGATCAAACAAAACTCCGTTATGAAACTCTTCAGTTACATGCAGGCCAGGAAATAGATCCTGTTACACGTTCACGCGCCGTACCTATTTACCAGACCACCTCCTATACCTTCAAAGATTCAGCTCATGGGGCCAATCTCTTTGCCCTTAAAGAGTTCGGGAATATTTATACCCGTATTATGAATCCTACCACCGACGTCTTTGAAAAGCGGGTTGCAGCACTCGAAGGTGGGGTGGCAGCCGTAGCAACCGCTTCCGGGCAGTCGGCCCAGTTTCTGGCGCTTAACAACATATTGCATGCCGGCGATAATTTTGTTTCCACTTCCTTCCTGTATGGAGGTACCTACAACCAGTTTAAAGTAGCATTTAAACGTCTTGGGGTGGAAGTGCGCTTTACCGATAGTGAAGAACCGGAAAGCTATGAGCAGCTGATAGATGAAAACACCAAAGCCATTTACCTCGAGACCATCGGAAATCCCGGTTTCAACGTTCCTGATTTTGAGTCCATTGCGGCAGTAGCAGCTCAATATGATATTCCATTGGTGGTGGATAATACTTTTGGAGCAGCCGGCTATCTTTTCCGGCCTATCGAGCATGGTGCGGCAATCGTTACGGCTTCGGCTACTAAATGGATTGGCGGCCACGGCACGACGATTGGCGGTATAATTATTGACAGCGGCCGGTTTAACTGGGGTAATGGTAAATTTCCGCAGTTTACTGAGCCCTCCGAAGGCTACCATGGGTTAAAGTTCTGGGATACTTTTGGGGAGGGAAATCCGCTGGGGCTGCCAAACATCGCTTTTGCCATTCGTGCGCGGGTAGAAGGTCTGCGTGATTTCGGCCCTGCCCTTAGCCCGTTCAATGCTTTCCAGCTCATACAGGGACTGGAAACCCTGAGTTTGCGGGTAGACCGCACCGTGGAAAATGCCCTTTCGCTGGCAAAATGGCTGGAGCAGCATCCACAGGTGGAGAGTGTAAATTATCCCGGCCTGGAAAGCAGCAAATACCACAGCCTGGCAAAGAAATACTTTAAGCGGGGCTTTGGAGGAGTGCTTTCCTTTAAGATTAAGGGCGGAAAAGAGGCCGCAGAGCAGTTTGTGAACCGGCTTGAGCTGGTGAGTCACCTGGCAAACCTTGGCGATGCCAAATCGCTCATCATTCACCCTGCCAGCACCACGCACCAGCAGCTAAGTGAGGCTGAGCAGCTGAGCGCAGGGGTGGAGCCTAACCTGCTGAGGATATCGGCAGGCATCGAGCATGTGGATGATATTAAAGCCGACCTAGAACAGGCATTCAGCCAGGTGCAGCAGAGCAACAGAGAACCTCAGTTAGTTTAATGATGAACAGTAATGGCAGCTATCCACCATAATCGGATAGCTGCTGTTCTAAGGTAGCAGGAATGCATTTACAACACTTCAAATATCCCCATCCACTCCCCTTGCAGAATGGCGGTGAGCTTCAAAACTTTGAACTGGCTTATTTCACCTGGGGTACACTTAATGCCGAAGGTACCAATGCCATATGGGTGTGTCATGCCTTAACCGGCAGTGCCAATGTGGAAGAATGGTGGTCGGAGCTTATTGGGCCGGGTAAGCTCCTGGACACTGACCGCTATTTTATTATCTGTGCCAATACACCTGGTAGCTGCTATGGCTCAACTGGGCCATTAAGTATTAGCCCGGTCACCTATGCCCCTTATTACCATAGTTTTCCGCTGCTCACCAATCATGATGTAGTGACTGCTTTCGATTTGCTGCGGAAGGAATTGGGGATTGGGAGGCTGTCCCTGCTAATTGGTGGCTCACTTGGAGGGCAGCAGGCCCTGCAATGGGCGGTGAAAAAGCCTGAGGTGGCAGAGCGCCTGGTGCTGCTGGCAACAAATGCCCGGCACTCTCCCTGGGGAATTGCCTTTAATGAAACCCAGCGGATGGCCATTGCCAGTGACATGACCTGGAAGCTGAACTCACCCAAGGCAGGACTACAGGGACTAAAAACAGCCCGTGGTATTGCCATGCTTTCCTATCGTACCTACCAGGTGTATGAGAAAAAGCAGCAGGACCAGGAGCCAAGGCCGGACAATGGATTTCGTGCAGCCGAATACCAGCAGTATCAGGGGGAAAAGCTGGCAGCTCGCTTTAATGCCTTTTCTTACTGGATATTGAGTAAAATGATGGATGCTCATGATGTGGGGCGTGGTTATGGCAGTGTCGTGGAGGCATTGGCAAGAGTAAAAGCACAAACCTTAGTAATTGGCATCGATTCTGACCTCCTCTTTCCCCCATCTGAGCAGGAATACTTATCCGAACATATCCCTGATGCTTCCTTCCGGCTGATATCGTCGGTTTACGGGCACGACGGATTTTTAGTTGAAACAGAGGCCGTACAGCAGGCAGTAAGAGAAGTGCTGAAATTCCCGCAGGCAAAAACATTTTATCAGCCAACTCTAAAATAATACAGATGGAAAAGAAAAATATAAAAATAGGTTTGTTCGGCTTTGGATCAGTAGGACAGGGTACTTACCAGATAATTCAGGAAAATGCTGCTTTAGGAGCGGAAGTGGTGCGCATCTGTATAAAAGACCCTCAAAAAGAGCGGCGGATTAGCCGGGAAAATTTTACCTTCCGCAAGGAAGATATACTGCAGGACGATTCCATAGACATTGTGGTGGAAGCCATTAGTAATGCCGGTGAGGCCTTTGATATTGTAAAAGAGGCATTATTAGCGGGTAAGGATGTGGTAACGGCCAGTAAAAAGATGGTCAGCGAACATTTAGCGGAATTGCTGGAGCTGCAGGCTCAAACGGGTCGGATTATCAGGTATGAGGCGGCTGTTTGTGGGGCCATTCCGGTACTGGAGGTGCTTGACAGCTATTTTGCCCACGAGCCAATTGAAGAGCTGTGCGGTATAGTAAACGGCTCCACCAACTATATACTAAGCCGAATGCAGGATGAGTCACTTGACTACTCCACTGCGCTGCGGCAGGCCCAGGCATTAGGTTTTGCCGAGGCAGACCCTGCGTTGGATGTGAAAGGCTGGGATGCCGGCAATAAAATAGTAATTACCGCCCTGCATGCGTTTGGTGAGCTGCTTCGGCCCGAGGAGGTGCTCGTTCGGGGAATTGATGAGCTGCCTCGCCATGCCACCCGGCTGGCCGCAGCGGAAGGGAAGCGCATTAAGCTGGTGGGTCGTATTCGGCTGAAAGAAGGTAAACTATTTGCCAGTGTAATGCCCGAAATGCTCAGCGCTGAACATCCTCTTTATTCAGTGGAAGAAGAGAATAACCGTTTATTAATTTACGGGAAGTATAGTGGACTGCAACAATTAAGTGGCAAAGGAGCCGGAGCCCTCCCTACCGGAACAGCGGTAGTGTCCGATATACGGGCGCTGCTGAACAGGAGGGGATACCAGTATGCCAAATATAAGGAAAGGGCGTTGCAGTCGGTTGTGTAGCTGAGTATATGAAAATAAAGCTTACTCTACAATAAAGTTGGTGGTAGCCAGGCCGGTATTGCCGGTTTTAGGGTCATAGGCGTAAACCTGTACCTGGTATAGCCCGGGCTCTTTAGCAGGCAGTAAGCCGCTAAAAGTGCTGAGCTTATTTTTTTGCTGCAGCGGAATGCTGGCCATTTCCTCACCATCCTTACTCACCAGCGCCTGTACCTCATACTGGCTGGCATCCCACAGGCCACCTTCTGTAAGCGGGCAGCCACACATCATTACCACATTGGCCACTACAGCTATGCTATCGCCGGCGGTAAGCCTTTCGTGCGTTTGAGGGGCCAGAACATTTACTGCAAAGCCAGGAAACTCCAGCACCAGCCCATCGCCTGTAATATCCTTGCCGGGTATTAGCCAGAGCTGGGACGATACCTTAGCCATTGCCTGTGGCTGCTGCCAGGGTGCATAACCTTCTACCGTAACAAAAGTAGGCCGCTCCAAATCGAGCCGGGCAGTAAAGCCGGCCGTCCCGGCATCGCTCAGGGGCTGGTGGCGTAGCTGTGGATCTTTCATAATCCGCTGCGTGTTTCCGGTGCTGCCCTCAGTGAAACCTTCTGCCAGAATTTCGCCACTGATAGCATCGCGTACAATAATGCGGGCCCCGCCAATAGAGCTGCCGATAAACTTAGCATCTTTTGCCTTTGCACGAACCACAAGGGTAGTAGGCTGTGCCAGCAGAGGTAAGGCAGTTAGCAGGGTTAACAGGAAGAGTATAAAAGTTTTCATAGGCTCGCTCTTTCTTCAAATTTAATAATAAAGGATGCTAAATTCTACTATTCCGGCTCTCAGTGGCTTTAAATTCTACTCATTCTTTTATTTGTCTGCTGCTGGGGAATTGAGCCTGTAATACCGCTATCTCCTTGTGCTACAAACTTTTCCCCTGTGCTGTCTTGTAGATGAAAGGAATAAAACAGAACTTTATATGATTGCTACTGTCGGCAACTGTTGAAGGGGACGCATAGCAGGTGTTTTTTGGCTAAAGCAGATTGTTTTTTGGCCAACCAATCATTTTTATTCGTTTATGCGCTATTCGATTACGCAAAAGGTTCGGCTGGCTTTAATTGCCTCGCTTCTTTTGCTCTTTACAGTTTCTTTTTTGGCTTATACAAGTCTTTCACACTTAATTGACTCTTCCCGCAATGTTAGCGATACTTATGCTGTCATTATCAATCTCGAACAATTAGTTTCGGCCATAAGAGAAGCAGAGAGCGGCCAGCGGGCCTATCTTCTTACTTCAAACCCCGACTTTCTGGAGGGCTTTTACGGAAAGCGGCAAAAGGTAAATGAGCTTTACCGGACTCTCCGGCAGCAGGTATCGGATAACGAAGAACAACAAACTAACCTGCGGCGACTTCAGGAGCTTATAACGCAGCGCTTCGAACGACTGGGAAACCTGGTAAGCCAGCACCAGAAAAACCAGCCCTACAATATTGTAGGGAGTAACCAGATGATGCAGGAGCTGACTTCGGTGGTGGATACTATGCAGGAGGAAGAAGAGCGACTTTTAGAGATGAGATTAGAGAGGGAGCAGCTTTATGCCAGGCAGGCACCTGTATTTATCGGGCTATTCCTGCTGGTGAGCCTTCTGCTGACGCTCACTGCCTTTTTCCGCATTAGAAAAGATGTAAGAGAGCGCGAAAGAACAGAGAAGCTGCTGGAAAATTACAACCAGAAGCTGGAAGGGAAAATAGAAGAACGTACCCGGGAAATCAGAAAGAATGAAGAGCGATACCGCTTTATGGCGGAGTCTATTCCACATATCGTCTGGACGGCCACGCCGGAGGGCGAAATGGACTTTTTCAGCCAGCAGCTAACACTTTATACGGGTATTCCTACAGAAGAACTGCTGGGGCGAAACTGGCAAAGAATTATCCATCCTGCTGAACTGGAGGCCACTTTTCAGGTATGGGCTAGAAGTATAAGCGAAGAAACAGAGAACAGGATTGAGCATAGAATATTAGGTGCCGATGGCCAGTATCGCTGGATGCTTAGCCATGCAGTTCCTTACAAGAGCGAGAAGGGAGACGTGCTAAAATGGTTTGGTACGACTACCTTAATCGATGAAGAGAAAAAGGCAATCGACAAGGCCATTGCAAAGGAAGAACAGCTGCGCCAGATAACTGACGCGCTGCCTGTTTTAATTTCTTACATAGATGAAGACCGCCGTTACCGCTTTGTGAATGCCGCTTATGAGCGATGGTTCGGCATTTCGCGTAACCAGATAAATGCAAAGCCGCTCAGAGAAGTAGTAGGGGGAGAGGGTTATAAGGCGGTAAGTGGGCTGCTTGACCGGGCATTTAGGGGAGAAACCATTAACGAAGAAGTAAAAACTTATTATCCCCTCCAGGGCCACCGCTACATGCGCATCCATATTATTCCACGCTGGCACGACGACCGGGTACTTGGAGTATATGGTTTGGTAACTGACATAACACAGCAGCGGGAGATAGAAGAGCAGCTGCGGGAAGCTTTATTTGAGTCGAGGACCAGAAATGAAGAGTTGAAGAGGGTCAATCTTATTCTCGATGACTTTGTAACCATGGCTGCCCATGACCTTAAATCTCCTGTCAGCAATCTAAAACTTTCCGTTTTACTAATGAACAGGCTGGGAAGTGCGGAAGAAAAACTGAAAATAATGGGCCAGTTCGATACGTCGGTTCAGCGACTGGACCGTACTCTCTCCGGCTTGCTGGAAATATTAGAAGTACAGCATGTAAAAGATGCTCAGGTAGCACAATACTGTTTCGCCGATATTCTGGAGCAGGTAATGGAAAACCTGGGTGAGCGCCTGCAAGCGGCTGGCGGCACCATTGAAAGCGATTTTGTAGAGGCGCCTGCCATTGCTTACATCCGGCCTTACCTTGTCAGTATTTTTCATAATCTCATCAGCAACGCGGTAAAATACCGATCCGGCGACAGGCCATTGCAAATAATGCTTCGTACCGAAGTGCAGGAGCAATGGATTCTTTTTAGCTGTACCGATAATGGCATAGGAATGAACATGGACAAGATAGGTTCGAAAATATTTAAACCCTTTAAGCGCTTTACAGCCCAGGCAGAGGGTACAGGGGTAGGCCTGCACTTGGTAAAGAGCATGCTGGAGAAAAATGGAGGGAAAATAGAAATTGAGAGCCGGGAAGGAAAGGGAAGCATTGTCCGGTGCTACCTGAAAGAAATGATAAAAACTTCCGACGAGAAATAACCTTTCTGCAAGAGTTAAAGTTGTAGAGCAATGGCAAGGAGTATAATCTGCTTTCTATCGTGAGGAAGAAGAAAAAAGATTTGCGAAAAGCGCGGAGATTTACTTTTATTGCAGAAATAATAATTTTTGTTAATACTGATTATACTTTTTATAAGGATGAGTGAGGCAAAGTGCATTCTTTTAGTGGATGATGATGATACAACTGTAATGCTTACCCGGCTTTTTTTAGAAAGTATGTCGCTGGAAGATGTGCATTCCAGCAGCAATGGGTTAGAGGCCATTCAGTTTATACAGGAAAACTGCCGGACAGGAATGGATGGTAAAAAGCAATGTCCTGATATTGTGCTGCTCGACCTGAACATGCCTGTAATGGATGGCTATGAATTTCTGGAAGAATACAGTAAGGCATCCAACCTTAATAAACAGAATATAAGAATAGTCGTAGTAAGCAGCTCCGATAGTAAGAGGGACCGGGATAGAATTGCTGATTTTGATGTTTCCGGCTATATTGTTAAACCATTGACCGAAGAAAAGCTGAGGCCCTTTCTTGCCTAAAACGCCTGTTTGGTTCATGGGTTACTTCATCTTTAAAATGAAGGAAGCAGCAGCTTCTTCTTCAGCAGATTTGCATTGATACCTTTCAAAAGCCCTGCCGAACAGGTGCCGCGGGCTTTTTGTTCAAGTAAGTGTAGTTAATTTTTTTGGGCCAGTGTTTAAAATGATGCTTTTGCTCTTCGTCTCTCCAGAATAATTAAAATTCAGCCAGGTGATAAGACTTTTAACTGCTGGCTCCATTCATAAAATCCAATTTCATCTTCACTCCTCTTTTCTGCAATGCAGCCCCAAAAAGGTTCAGCCTGCGGAGCACTACCTGCATAAAAAGCGGGGCTAGTAAATTACACCCGGCCGCCTGCAGATATATTGCAAAATAATTTGTTTTTTGTTTAAAATTGTGCGTACATCACTTTACAATCACACAGTCTGGCACTGTTTTTATACTATTAATTGTAGAAGAATTAATTTCTGAATAAGATGAAAAAAGCACTCATTATTATAGGCAGTATACTGGGTGTCATACTGCTGCTTCTAATTTTAATTCCTGTTTTCTTCAAGGATGACATTTTTCGGAAAGTCGATGAGCAGCTGGCGAAATCCATTAATGCGGAGGTCAATTACAATGCCGATGATATAGGACTGAGCCTGTTGGCTAACTTCCCGAATATGACGGCCACACTTGATGATTTCAGCATCGTGGGCCGGGAGCCTTTTGCCGGCGATACCTTACTGGCAGCCGACCGTTTCGAAATTGTGCTGGACCTTTTCAGCGTTGTGGGAGGAGGCCAGATGCAGATTAAAGCGCTGGAGCTGGAGAACCCGCTGGTGCAGATTCTGGTGCTGGAAGACGGCTCCGCTAACTACGATATTGCCATTGAAGAAGAAAACCTTCCGGCCACGGCCGATGCTGCTCCAACGGCTTTTAATATTGGTATTGACCACTGGGAAATCAGCAATGGTCGAATTGTGTACCAGGACCTGAGCATTCCTATTCGTATCGACCTGGAAAATGTAAGCCACACCGGTAGCGGAGACTTTACCCAGGATATATTCGAAATGGATACCTATACCCTTGCCGAACAAGGCTCTCTTACCTTCGATGGGGTGGAATACATTACCGATAAACGCCTGGAGGCCGATGTGCGGATGAACATGAACCTGCCCGAGATGAAGTTTACCTTCCTCGAAAATACTGCCCGCCTGAACGATTTTGCCGTTGGCTTTGAGGGATTTATTGCCATGCCCAACGACCCCATTATTTTCGATATGCAGTTTGCTGCTAAAGACAATGACTTTAAAAGCCTGTTGTCGCTGGTACCCGGTATGTATAATGAAGAATTTGAAGAAATTGAAGCCAGTGGCGATATAGATTTTAATGGATATCTTAAAGGGGTGTACAGCGAGGTCGATAGCACCATGCCCGGCTACCGTGTAGCCCTGCAGGTAAACGATGCCCGCTTTAAGTATGAAGACCTCCCAACCGCTGTAGAAGATATCAATGTAAAAATGCTGGTGGAGGCCAAAGACGGCAATACTGATAACCTCTACGTCAATATTGAAGATCTTAACATGAAGGTGGGCAATAACCCGGTGCAGGGCGAGTTTGAGCTTCGTTCGCTGGTGCCTCTTAATGTGGCTGCCGATATTGATGCCCGCCTGAACCTTGCCGAACTTGACCAGGTGCTGAAGCTGGAAGCCCTTGATATGAAAGGCCTTTTTGCTCTTAATGTAAAGGCCGATGGTATTTATGACAGCCTTCAGCAGAAGTTTCCGGAAATAAAGGCTGCCATGAGTCTGGAAGAGGGTTTTATCAAGTCTGTTGATTACGAGGTGCCTATACAGGATTTTAATTTTACTGCCACGGTAGAAAATAAGACCGGTGACCTCTCCAATACTTTTATAAAGGTACCCGCTTTTAGTATGCTGGTAGATGAGGACCGCGTAACCGGGCAACTGATGCTGGAAGACCTGGAGAATTACACCTGGAATATGGCTCTGCAGGGTGCCCTCGACCTTACCACTATCGGTAAAATTATTCCACTTGAAGATATGGAAATAGCCGGTCGTATAGTGGCCGATATAGAAACGAAGGGGCAAATGAGCTCGGTGGAGGCCGGCCGCTTCGAAGAGCTGCCTACCAGAGGTACCGTTTTGGTAAAGGACTTCCGTTACAGCAGTGCCGATCTTCCTTACGATTTTATTGTTTCTACTGCCGCCATGGAGTTTAACCCGCAGCGCATGAAGCTCGAGAACTTCAATGGACAGATTGGCAGCACCGATATGCAGTTAACCGGTTTTGTGAATAATTACATCGGCTATGCACTTAAAGATGATGAGGTGCTGCAGGGGGAATTTAGCATGGTGTCGCGGCATGTAAACCTTAATGAGTGGATGACGGATGAGGAAGCCGTTGATCCTGCCGATACCGCTTCCGCTCCTATGACGGTGGTGGAAATACCGAAAAACCTCGACCTGACCTTTACCTCAACTATTTCGGAGCTGGTATACGATAACCTGACGCTCGAAAATGTTACCGGTACCCTGGCGGTAGAAGATGGTATGGTGGCCATGCGCGACCTGAGCTTTAATACCCTGGGCGGGCAGTTTGGCCTGAACGGCCTTTACGATCCCCGCGACCTGCAGAGGCCGGTTTTTGATATGGACTTCGTCATTGATAATTTATCCATCAGCCGTGCTTATGAAAACTTTGTTACCGTTCAGGCCCTGGCGCCTATTGCCGAGAAGCTGGACGGGGAGTTCTCCACCAAGTTTGCCCTGCAGGGTATTCTAGGGCAGGATATGGTTCCGCTCATGGGCACCCTTACCGGTAAAGGTATTATAGAACTTATTGATGCTACCCTCGAAGACTCCAAAGTACTTTCGGCCGTGATGGACTTTACCAATCTGGCGAATAATGCCACCGCAGTACAGCTAAAGGATATTTTACTAAAGGCGAAGGTCGATGACGGGTATGTGGTGGTTGAGCCCTTCGATTTTGAAGTAGGCAATATCAATATAACGGTCGATGGCCGCCAGGGCATTGATGGTGCCCTGGATTATGACTTTGCCCTGGAAGTACCTGCCGGAGCCGCCGGGCAAGCCGTGAATAGCCTCTTATCGAAGATAGGTGCGGGTAGTGGGGTAGGTTCTTCAACTTTAAACCTGAAAGTGGGTGTTGGCGGTACTTATGAAAACCCTGCGGTGAATCTGCTCGGCGCCGGGCCGGGTAAAGGAGGCGTAGTCGAAACCGCTAAAGAAACCGTTAAAGAGGCTGTACAGGAAAAGCTACAGGCCGAAACCGATAAAGCAAAAGCCGAGCTGGAGACAAAGCGCAGGGAAGCCGAAGAAAGAGCGAAAGCCGAACTGGAAGAGAAGCGCCGCCAGGCCGAGGAAGAGGCGAAGAAGGAGCTGGAAAAACGCCAGCAGCAACTGGAAGATTCCCTCAAAAAGAAAAGTAAGGGCGTGCTGAAGGACTTATTTAAAAAGGACGGAGGTAAATAAGCCTGCCAGCTACACAATATACCTAAAAGCCCTCTTCGGAGGGCTTTTTAACCTTTTACCATATGCGTACCATTTTAAGCTTGTTCACCATGCTGCTGCTTGGTGTTCTGTTGTGGCAATGCAACAGCAGGGAAGTAACCACTGAGGAAAGGATAGAGGAGGGTAAAGCCCCTGTTGCCACTGAACTGTCTTACCAGACAAAGATGGTGGAAATGCAGAGCAACCCCTGCGGTGGTGGTACTCCCTGTGCCAGTGTGTATCTCAGTGCTCCTATCCTCAACGATACCAGCAATCCAGCTCAGCAGCGCATTCAGCAGCAGATTATGAAGGAAATGACCCGGGCCTTTATGGAGGAAGAGAAGTTTAACAATTTGAACGAAGTGGCCAATGGATTTATAGAAGCTTACCGGCTTACGCAGGGGCAGAACCAAGACTATGAACAGTCATGGTCCCTCACCCGCTCGGCCGAAGTATATGTCAATACCGATACGCTCTTTGGCATCAGGTACAGTGGATCCATATTTATGGGAGGGGCACACCCGGTTGAAACACTCAGATACCTGAATTTCGACCCTGCTACAGTAAAACTGCTGACGATGGACGAGCTGTTTGGTCCGGCCCGGCTTAAGGAGTGGACGGTAGCGGCGGAGGTGCAGTTCCGGGAAGATCAGGAGATTCCGGCAGAGGCAAACCTGGAGGAGGCCGGCTACTGGTTTTCCAACAATCAGTTTTACCTGCCGGAAAACTTTGAGCTGAAAAAGGATTCCGTCATCTTCTACTTTAATCCTCATGAAGTAGCGCCTTATGCTGCAGGCACCATCAGAATAGCCTTGGAAAGGTAACAGGAGCAGGGTTTGACTGCGGTGCAAAGCCTGCGGAGTGCGAATAAGCCTCCTCTACCCTCCAAAGGAAAGCAGCATGTACCAGAAAAACAGGCTCCCGAAGGAGAGAGGTATACCGATGCCTACTACCCTGCCGACCAGCGGAGGGTCCAGCTTAAAATTGGTGGCTACAATGGCCGCTGTAATCATTGGGCCCATGGCCGCTTCCATAACACTCCCCTTGCCTAGCAGGCTGTGCTGGTCCAGCATCAGGATGTATAATACATAAATAATGAAGGGGGCCAGTATCAACTTAAAGCCCAGGCCCCATGCCAGTTTGGGTAAGTCTTTTCCTGGGGCGGAAGGGCTCAGCTGCAGGCCTACCGATACCAGCGCCAGCGGCACTACCAGGCTGCCTAATCGCGCCAGGGTAAAAGTGAAGGGCTCCGGAATTTGCCCATCGATCAACATGAGCAGCAGCGCCAGCATAAAAGCCAGAAAAGGAGGAAAGCGTAGTACCCGACCTGCCAGCTCTCCAGGCGTGGCCTGTCCACCCGAGAAGTAAGAAGCGACTAAAATACCCGCGGTCGCCAGGGCGGCAAAAGAGCCCGGTTGGTCGGCCAGGATGGCCACCTGTACCCCGGCCTCTCCCCAAAGCAGTTGCATTACCGGTATCCCTATAAAAGAGGTGTTGCCCAGTCCGCAGCATAAAATAAGGCAGCCTGTACTTTGCCGGCTCCATTTTAACCTTTTGCCCAGCAGAATGAAAAAGGGAATAGCCAGCCCAAAAACAAGCCAGGGCATGGCAATAGGGTATACCATTTCTGCCGAAAAAGGGATAAGCGGAATTTTATGGAGGATAAGGGCCGGTAGGGCAGCGTAAATGATAAGGCCATTCAGCGAGAGGTAAGCATTTTCGGGCAGCAGGCGGGTTTGCCTGAAGAGAACGCCAATACCAAGGCAGCCGAAAAGGAGAACCAGGCTTTCCATGAGTTAGTTTTCCTCTTCTGCAAAGGGTAAAATCCAGTGGTAAGGCCCAAGCTTTCTCTCTTCCTTTGCCAGGTTAACTGTGGTATCGGTAAAAGCCTGTAAAGGCCGGCCATTGAACTTTAGCTGACAGTCAGCATATACCTCCACCTCCTCATAACCTTTTTCCCTGTACTCATCGGCAATGTGGTGAGCCAGTTCGAGTATCATATCCGGTTTGCCAATCATGCTATGGTATTGGTTTCGGGTAACATAATCAAATATTTTTACCCTATGCTCTTCTCCTTTTTCAGGTAAAACAACCTTATAACGGACAAAGCCGGTTTTAGAGCGAAGCATCATATGCCAGCTAAAGTTATGGCCATCTTCCGTCCAGCTGGTGTTGCCCTCGTAAAAGTACTGTCGTGCCGGTACGGCCAGTTGCACTATTACATAAGCAGCCAGTAAAGTAACCGTTATCTTCTTATAAGCGGGACGATAGGTAGACGCAGGGTGCTCTTTATCGAACGGGGGTAAATGCTGGCGCAGCCAGGGAAGACGGCGAAAGGTCCGGGGCGGGAAAAAGAAGGCTGTCATGGCAATGCTGTACCAGGGAAAGGTGCCAATGCCAAAGATAGAAACATTGGTTAGGTGAAAGAAGACAGCCACTACAAAAGCCCAGCGGCGCGTTTTACGCCACAGCATCAGGGGGACAATCAGCAAATCAAAGGCTGCGCCACCCCAGCTCATCAGGTAGGCGAGCCATTTCTGCTCCAGCAAAGGACCAATAACGTAGAAATGGCTCCGGGCGGGAAGCCAGTACATTAGTGGCTTAGCTGCCAGCCAGTCGGGGTTGACCTTAGCCAGTCCGGCGAAGAAGTAAACCACGCTAATCTGAAAAACCAGTATCCAGACCGTCCAGGCAGGAGTGTAGCTTTGTAACAGCTCAGGCTTCCGCTTTACATCTAAAGACCAGGCGCGGTTTGCCGGCAGAAAAATCATTAAAAAGGCGGTAAGGCAGTAAAGGTAGGTGTGGTTAATGTACACCGACTTTTCCATCAGGAAGGCTGAGCTGCTGCCAAGGAAGAGCAGGAGGGCACTCCAGCGGTAAAACAGGCCAATGGTTACAAAAATACCCATCAGGATGTTAAACAGGAAATGAAGGTGCATCCAGAAAGATGGCCATGGCTCCAGCCACTGAAAAAACTGGTAAGAGAAATGAAAAGTCGGATGAAAGAAGTCGTCGCTGTAATCTGTCAGCAGCTCGCCCAGCATTTCAATGGTCATGAGAGAGCCGATTACTACCCTTAAAAAGATAAGGGGAGCAATATCGACAGGCTTAAAAAGCTTTTTTAGCATAGGGTCTTCTGGGTACTCCGGGCTGCTTTACGTTGCTTTTCAAAGTTAATAACATCCAGTAACATATCCACAATGTTTCCTGCTATGCTGTTTGAAAAGCCCCTGTACTGCACCTTTTGTACCTGACCACTATCGGCCTGGAAGGTAATTTTTCCCCTGTGTCGCTGGTCCGGCATCGTCATAATCAGGATTTCTAACAGATTATTATCCTTACCGTTCGCATACACGCTTTTAATGCGCCAGGTAAGTTTCTGCTCGACGGCCAGTTTATTCAGGAGGTTAATGATGGTAAATTTATCGCTCATGAATGAGGGCTTGCTGTTGTTGCTTCTTTATTTAAACGAGATGCAGGAATAAACTGTTTAAGTATGAGGTAAATTATTCATTTTCTGCACCTTTACAGCCGCTGGCGAACAAGTTATTTGTATCGTTAATGCCGCCTGTAGCAATTAATAATTCTGTAAATACTATTTTTTCAGGAATTAAATTATATATTGCTTTACTGTCCGACAGTTCATGTTTAGCTCCACCTAAATAAAGTCAAAATGGTTACCATCGCCTCCCAACAAAATTACGAGTTACAATTTGATAGTGAGAACAGAATTATTCTGATGAGATTCAGAGGAGATTTTACAGATGAGCAATATAAATCCTTCTGGACACAGGCTATTGATATGGGGGTGTCGCAACGCATCAACCGTGTTATTATTGACCAGCGGGAAATCGGCAATGTAAGCTTTAATGCCAGAGGATGGGTAGTGATAAATGCCTTTCCAAGGGTAAAGAAGGAGATGCCGAAAAATCTTGCTGCCGGTGTCTTGTCTTCAGGTCGTGTTGTGCAGAAAACCGGGATGCAGTACCTGATGAAAGCTTTTGTTGCACTTACCGGCTACAAGGTAGAGCTGTTTCCGTCAACTGAAGAGTGTGTATCCTTTTTGAAGAAGGCAAACAAGCCGGAGCAGGTATTTGCCAGGGCTTAAGCGGTATCGTAGGTGGGGCTTAACTTTAGCGGCTGTAAGCTTCCTTTTCCACTGCCAGAAAATTTACCAGTTCCTGCTGCCTGTTGAAGAGAGGAGTAACGGAAATATGACAGTAGTAGGCTTCGCCACTTTTGCGGTAGTTGAGAAGAGAACCCTGGTAAGCTTTCCTCTCCTCCAGTCGCCTTCGCACCTCTCTTACATCTTCAGGACTTGTTTCTGCACCCTGTAAAAAATCGGGTTTTCGACCTTTTACTTCTTTGCTGTTATAGCCGGTCATTCTGCTGAAGCCCTTATTTACCCAGATGATTTTTTCCAGCGGATCGGTTACGATAACTGCTGTGTCCGGATCGTGCAGGGGCTCCCATAATTCCGGCAGCCTGTTCCATTGCTGCTCTTCTGCCATTTGCTGAAGGTAGGTATATTCGCTCATCCAGCGGCTTTTCTTTTTTGGCAGGCTTTTAAACTCGATACCACATTGTAGGGGAAGGAGAAAAGGATAGGAGCGAACCTGCTCCTGTACCATTTGTGCATATTCCTTGTTCAGGCTCATAGGTGGTTTCGCGTTTAGTTAAAAATTGATACTTCAGTATATACCTGTTATTTTTTCGTGTGTATTCCTTCTTTATTGATAAACTGATCCTTCCCCGGGTCAATAGGAGGTTCTTTATCTGGTAAAATACCTAGCTCTTTTGCCCGTTGCCGCCACTTTTGCCTGGCGTACTCCTGCATGTCGTGGCGGCTGTCAAATTCATCGACAATTTCTACACCTAACAGGGTTTCCAGTACATCTTCTATGGTTACTACGCCGGCCATGCCTCCATATTCATCTACAGCCAGGGCAATTTGCTCCCGGGTTTCCATTAATTTCTGGAAGAGCTGTGGAAGCGTAGTGGTGTGAGGGACAATGAGCATATCGCGGGCAATTTCGCTTACCTTCATCTGGTGCTGGTCCATGGCCATTTTCTCGAGCAGCTCGTGCTTGTGAATATACCCGATTACATTATCACGCTCTTCTTTATATATGGGAATGCGGGAGAAGCGCATAAAGTCTTTGTGCCGGCTAAGCTCCTCCAGGCTCATGTCCTGCCGGGCGGCCACCACCACGGTGCGGGGTGTCATAATATCTTTTGCCTTTACCTCCCTAAAGGCAATGAGGTTCTTAATCACTTTGGTCTCGCTTTCTGCAAAAACACCCTCTTTGTGGCCCATATCGGCCATGGCGGAAACCTCTTCGCGGCTAACTGCCATTCCATGGGGGTTGCCGCCCATCATTTTGGTAATAAGGTTAGAGAGCAGCACAAGTGGATAGAGCGCCCATATAAGAATGCGGAGTGTTTTAGCGGTAAAAAAGCTGAGCTGCCGCCAGTAGCGTGCTCCCAGTGTTTTAGGAATAATTTCTGAAAAAACAAGGATAAGAAGCGTAAGGACACCGGAAATGATGCCGGTGCCGACATCATTAAACACAATGGCGGCCTGTGCACCTACTCCGGCTGCCCCAACGGTGTGGGCAATGGTATTCAGCGACAGAATAGCCGCCAGAGGTCGATCAATATTATCTTTCAGCTGCCTAAGATTTTTGCTGAGGCCGGGCTTTTCCTTTCTGATGGATTCGATATAGGAGGGCGTAAAGCTAAGCAATGAAGCTTCCAGAATAGAGCAAAGAAAGGAAACAACCAGGGCAAGCAGCAGGTAAAAAATAAGTAAAGCCATCGCTTTTTGCAGTCTTTTAAAAATATAACTTTCTGCATGCTTAATAGTTCCGCGATAAAAAAAGGCGCAGAAAATAAATGCTCATTGAAGGCTAAAAACTTTGGTGAACTCTAAAAACTTAGCATCTTTGTCTGCCCAACTATTTAAAAACAAGATGTTTATGAGAAAACTGATTTTAGCTATTTTTAGCTGTCTTTTAGCTGTTACGTTAATGCCGGAACAGGCGCTGGCACAAAGAGAAATTGCTTATGAAACCTCTGCCGGGGTGCGCCTTTCAGCTTTTTACGGCGCGAGTATCAAGCATTTTTTTGAAGATAGAAATGCAGTGGAAGGAATACTACACAGTAGCTGGGGTGCTTTAAAAGTAACCGGTTTGTACGAAAGACATATGCCGGCTTTTGATGAGCCCGGCCTCCGCTTTTATTATGGTGGTGGCGGGCATATCGGTTTTACCGGGAGCCGCTACTACGACAGAAGGTACGATAGCGACGGATCTGGTGTTTTAATAGGGATTGATGGAATCCTTGGTGCGGAATATACTATTCAGGATAGGGAAATTCCGCTCAACGTATCGCTAGACTGGAAACCGGTGTTTGAGTTTACTCCTTTTGCAGGCTTTTGGGGTGCCGAACTAGGCCTGACTGTTCGTTACATTTTCCGGTATTAGAAGCTACCGTATTCTGTTAAGCATAAAAAAAGCACCACGAGCGGGTGCTTTTTTTATGCTTAGGTACAAATATTTTAAACGCCTTCAGCCTCTACTGTTTTTACCTCGGGTAGCATACGCTTGAGCAGGTTTTCAATGCCTGCTTTTAGAGTAATAGTAGAAGAAGGGCAACCACTGCAGGAGCCCTGGAGCAACACCTTTACCACGCCATCGTTAAAGCTGTGGAACTGTATGGCGCCACCGTCCGACTCAACAGCAGGGCGGATATACTCATCCAGAATACCTTTGATTTTCTTTACTGTTTCCGTATCGTTTTCGCTTGCCTGTTGGTTGGTAGGCGCTGCCTCTGGTTTTACGGCAAAGTTATTTTCCTGCATGTATTTGTAGATGGCCTGCTTCAGTTCTGCCTGAATTTCGGCCCATTCAACTGACTCTTTTTTTGTTACGGTAACAAAGTTGCTCATGATGAACACCCTGTCGACAAAATCGAAGCCAAAAAGCATTTGCGCCAGGGGCGAATTTTCTGCACTTTCAACATTCGGGTAGTCGAAGCTTTCACCTTCTGGTACGAGCATGAAGTTGGCTACAAACTTAAGAGAATTCGGGTTTGGATTTGACTCCAGGTAAAGCGTAACATAACGCGTATTTTGTGGGGTGCTTGTTGTATTCATTGCTATGATTGTCTTTCTTTTTTAACAACTGCACAAATAAATCGTTCCTTTTGTGCCTTTTGGTAAAGGTCGTTCAAAAGGGGCTAAAAACAAAAAAGCCGGCAGGAAATCCGGCCGGCTGTTAAGAGGGTTAAAGTCATTTATGCTTCCTTCCCTGCCAGTACGCTGGTGTCCTCGTCGAGGTGAGCAGGGCGGTGAGGGTTTTCACCTTCCGTGCTGGCTACGACCATGGCTACGGTGGCATCGCCGGTTACGTTAACAACGGTCCGGACCATGTCCAGAATACGGTCGGGGGCAATAATAAGAGCAATACCGGCAGAGGGAACGCCAATGGATTCCAGTACAATAATGAGCATTACCAGGCCTGCACCCGGTACCCCTGCCGAGCCAATGGAGGCAAGGGTGGCGGTCATTACAATCATGGCCTGGTCGCCTATAGAAAGGCCAAGGCCAAGCGCCTGGGCAATAAACACGGCAGCCACACTTTGGTAAAGGCTGGTACCATCCATATTAATGGTAGCGCCAAGGGGCAGCACAAATGAACTCACCTCTTCACTTACATTCAGTTCATTTTCTAACTGCCGCATGGTAACAGGCAGGGTGGCAGAGCTGGAAGAGGTACTAAAGGCCAGCAGTTGTGCAGGGCGTATACCTTTAAAAAAGTTCTTGTATTTTACCTTAGTAAAAAGCTTGAAAATGGAAGGGTAAACGATAAAAATCATCGCAGCCAGGCCTAAAAGAACAGTGCCCGAATAAGCACCCAGGGCTGTAAGCAGCTCCCATGCCCGCTCCGGGTTATCGCCAGCCAGCTCCACAATGAGCGCAGCCATGAGGGCAAAGACACCATAAGGAGCAATGAGCATAATAAACTCCACTATCTTGATAATGACATCGTTCATGCCATCGAAGAACCTTATTACTGTTTCTCCTTTTTCGCGCGGAATCCTCAGTAAGGCAATGCCTACAATAAGAGCAAAAAACACCACCTGCAGCATGGCCGCATTATCAGTTGCGGCCAAGAAAAAGTTTTCCGGTACAATATCCACCAGGGGTTGCAGAGGGCTCTGGTCCCGGAGGGCGGCTGCACTACCTTCCCGGCTGCCGGCATCGGCTTTGTAAAGTTCAAGTAGCTCATCCCTGGTTTCGGAAGGAAGGATTTTGCCGGGCTGGATGATGTTTACAATGATAAGACCAATTACAGTGGCAATAAGCGTGGTGCACAGGTAAATGCCAATGGTTTTGCCACCTATGCGCGAAAGCTTTGAAATATCGCCCAGATTGGCCACACCCACAATCAGCGATGCCAGCACCAGTGGTACGGCAATCATTTTAAGGGCATTGATAAAGATGATCCCGATGGGTTTGATCCAGTCGACGGCGAAATCTGCCGACCAGCCGAACATGATACTTAGTACACCATATACAAGACCAAGGATGAGTCCCAGAACAATCTGGATATGCAAAGGAATTTTCTTCATGTGGCTTCGCTTCCGGTTAAATTTTTAGGGCGTTTCTATTCAAAGGATTACAAATATATAAAAATCCGGCTTTTAAACTTGGTTTGTTCGGCTAAGAAGGTAAAAGTCGGCCACAGTAAGGGCAGCCATGGCTTCTACAATGGGTACGGCCCGTGGCAGCACACAGGGATCGTGACGGCCCTTGCCGCTAACTATTGCAGGACGGCCGCTGGTATCAACACTTTCCTGATCCTGCATGATAGTGGCTACCGGTTTAAACGCAACCTTAAAATAAATATCTTCTCCATTAGAAATGCCGCCCTGTATTCCGCCACTGTAATTAGTTTTGGTACGGATGTTTCCTTCCTCATCGGTGTGAAAAAGGTCGTTATGCTGGGAGCCCCGCAGGTGTACTCCATCAAAACCGCTGCCATATTCGAAACCTTTTACGGCATTAATACCCAGCATAGCTGCCCCTAGAGCTGCATGTAGCTTGTTGAATACCGGTTCCCCAAGCCCTGCCGGAACACCACTAATAACTCCTGTAATAATGCCGCCGACCGTATCGCGTGCTTTACGCACTTCGTCGATATAGTCAATCATTTTTTCGGCCATGGAAGGGTCGGGGCAGCGAACGATATTGCTGTCGGTCTGGCTCAGGTCCAGTTCGTGGTAGGATTTGGACAGCGCCAGCTCACCTACTGCAGATACATAGGCCTGCACCTTTATGCCTTTCGTAATTAAAAGTTGTCGGGCAACTGCGCCGGCTGCTACCCTTGCGGCGGTTTCGCGGGCAGAGGAACGTCCGCCCCCCCGGTAGTCGCGCAGGCCATACTTTTGCTGATAAGTATAATCAGCATGAGAAGGACGGTATTTATCGGCAATGTGGGAGTAATCTTTGCTTCGCTGGTCCTGGTTGCGGATGAGCAGGCCAATAGGTGTTCCGGTGGTGACTCCTTCAAAAACGCCGGAAAGAATTTCGACTGTATCGGACTCCCGGCGCTGGGTAGTAATACGGCTTTGGCCGGGTTTACGGCGGTCGAGTTCCTGCTGAATTTGCTCCTCACTGATAGCCAGGCCGGCAGGGCAGCCATCGATTGTTGCGCCCAGCGCCTTTCCATGCGATTCCCCGAAAGTAGTTATACGAAATAAATTGCCGAAGGTATTGGACATAGGATTTTCGTTGTTGGTTGGTCGTTGTTCGTTTTTAGTGCCTGGTGGTTAGAGGCTCGTGTCCGGTGTTGGTTGTGCGATGTTCCCCAATGGTGGGTGTCAATGCGAGCCGGGGGCGCCTGGCCAGGGGCGCCTAGCCGGGAGAAGTAATCTCCCGAATATTTTTATTATCTCTGTTCCCTTTTTGCAGCTCCCTTTCACTTTCATAGAGATTGCTTCGTAATTCCACTGGGGCAGTCCCACTGAGGCAGCGCCCGCAATAACGGCGGTTAAATCCTACACCTTACGCCCTGTGTCATATATCTTAAATCCATTGTCCTTTGTCTCAATTTTCCCTACTTCTTAAAGATGATAAAAGCAGTGGCCGCTAACATAAGTAAAACAAAGATATAGACAAAGAGCTCCAGGTTATCTTCATCATTCAGGCTAATCAGCTGGTTGCTTTCTGCCTCCATCTGATTATAAAAGATGCCCGGATCTTTCGACAGTATATTTTCGTTCTTTCTGCTTTCTCCTTCTACCCGTATGCTGATGTCGGACCGGAGGGTGTCGTAATTACCCAGGCGGGAATTAAAATAAATCCATTGCACATAGTCACCCAACTGATAGGTGCCGGGCTCGTTAGGAATGCCGTAATAGCTGAACTGCTTTACACCAATAACAGTACCCTCATCCTTCCGCATATCCTGCGTTACGTTTGGTTCATAAAAAGTCAGAGAGTCGCTATCGGGTATTTCAGGAGGGCGGATGGCAGAGATATTTCCCTGCCCCACGATGGTAAATGAATAGCTAAAACTGCTGCCGGTTTCGAGCTGCTCATCGCTGATTTGCTCGCGCAGCTGATAATCGCCTACTGCCACTGACTCCTTCAGCGGGTGGGGGGGGAGCTCCTTTACCTCCACTTCTTTTGCTTCAGTATAATAGGTTTTATAAGCTTCCTGCTTACGGCGACCGAAAAATGAAGGACGCTTGGCTAGTTTATATTTAAGCATTTTAAGCCCGACGGGCGGAAATACCACCGGATCATCATTGAGCGGATAGTAACGGGCCTGGTGCAGCTTGTAGCGGGCATAGGTTTTGCCATTGATGCGGACATCTTCACGCTCCACATTCACAATTTCGAAGTTTTCTTCCCAGCTATTGGTCGGCTTGAGCTTTTCTACAATTTCTCCCAGCTGGTTGCCTAAGTCGTAAAAGCTAAGTGGTGCCTGGTTTTCGGTACTGATATAAAAGGCAAGGGTTGCGGTAAAGCCTTCGCCTACATACACCTCTTCTTTATCAACTGTAAGGGCCAGGAAGGCATCATCTTCCACCTCTACAAATTCTTGCTCTTCCTGGTCATCATTACCAAAGAACTGGTCGAAGGGATCGCGGCTAAATGGGTTGTTGCGCTGTTGGGAGCGGCTTTGCTGGCGGGGTGGACCTACTGTAATGGTCGTTCCCTCTGAACGAACATCCTGACCGTTAACGGACATAACAAATGGCGACAGTGTAAATGTGCCCTCCTGCTGCGGTGCATAGGTTTGGGTAACCCTTTGCTCGGAGCTTACCTTTCCATTAATAATGTTGGTAGAACTGGAGGAAGAGGTGCCTCTTTTTGCAAAGCCCGGAATAGTGGGAAAAGAGCTGTAGGTGCGGAGTTTATCGTTTTTAACAGAGAGGGTAATGGTAAAAGCCTCATTAAGGGCTATCTCCTCAGGGCCGAGGCTGATGCTGACTTCCTGGGCGGAAAGCAGGAAAGGAAAGTTCAGAAAAAAAATCAGGAAAAACGTATACCTCAGGGCCATCTTTTTCGTTTTGATATTGCTATTCAATCAACGCTGAAACTGCAAATTTATTTAAATACTTGATTCTGAGAAGAGAATTTTGTAAATTCAGCTGTGTTGAAGAATTACCGTGATGCAATAACTTTTTAATCTTCTAAAATTTTTAAGTGTTATGCTTGAATACATCAAAACCATTCTTGGAAAAGTCAGCTTCAGTCAGGAGCTGTTCGAGAAGGAGTTGAGGAAAGCCATTAACATGCTAATGCCAAACGATGTGGAGCAACTGAAGGTTTGGTGTTACGCAAAATTCAGCGATCTGTACGAAGAAGTGCTGAACAGGTCTTTCCAGGGACTGGCGGGCCAGTAGCCCGTAAAAATTTTCCATCTAAGGCTGCCACCGGCAGCCTTTAACTTTTGGGCTGCTCTAAACCTCTTTTTTCTCCTGCTGCTTTACGAATGCAACATTCCGCTGAAAGCCTTCATACTTTGTCCGCTTCAGGGCAGATTTCCTGAACAAGGTATTAAACACCTCGCGCGTAATTTCCTCCCAGTCATTCCTGCTCATAGTCGCCATATCCGGGTGGGGATCAAAATCAGGCTCCTGGTGGGGTTTGGAAAAGCGGTTCCAGGGGCATACATCCTGGCAAATATCGCAGCCAAACACCCAGTTCGCGAACTTTCCTTTAACTTCAGCCGGAATAGCTTCTTTAAGCTCTATGGTAAAATAGCTGATGCAACGGCTGCCGTCAACCACCCCTGCCTGCGTAATGGCGTCGGTTGGGCAGGCATCGATACAGCGGGTGCAGCTGCCGCAGTAGTCCTTCGCCAGGGGAACATCCGGCTCCAGTGCCAGGTCGATGATTAATTCCGACAGAAAAAAGAAACTTCCCTGTTGTTTGTTCAGTAGCAGGCTGTTTTTACCCAGCCAGCCAATGCCGCTCTTCTGTGCCCACTGCCGCTCCATAACCGGGGCCGAGTCTACAAAAGCCCGCCCCTCCACTTCTCCTATTTCTTCCTGAATATACTGGAGGAGCTCGCGCAGCTTTTCTTTTACCACAAAATGGTAATCGGTGCCATAGGCGTACTTCGCAATTTTGTAGTGGCTGGATTGGGTAAAATCCTGCTTCGGAAAATAGTTATAGGTAAGGCTTACCACCGATTTTGCCCCTGGGACCAGTTGGGTTGGGTCGAGTCGTTTATCGAAGTGGTTGGCCATATAGTGCATCTGGCCATGGTAATTCTGTTTAAGCCATGCTTCCAGGCGGGGCGCTTCTTCTTTCAGAAAAGCCGCCTTGGCCACGCCACAATGGCTAAAGCCCAGCTCAAGGGCTTTTTGTTTGATTAGGGCAGTATGCTTGGCGGTGGCAGATGCTTTCATAAGGCAAAGATAACAAAAATGCAGCTGCCCTTAGTTCAGGTTTGAGATAGTAGATGTGAGACGATAGGCCTGGGACAATGGAATTTGGGTGTAGGAGCAGGGAAGAAGGAATCAGGAATCAGGAATCAGGAGGTGCAGCAGACAGGCGAATTCTTAAACCGCTGTCTTTGCGAAGGTGGGGCGCCTAGCTGATGCAGGAGCCTGTGGCATTCTCTATCTAAATGAAAGGGAGCCTTCAAAGGAGATGGTGCATATGGGCGAGAGATTGCCGCGATACGCTGTACTCCGCTCCCAATGACAGTTTCCATTGGAGATATTGCTTTCATAAGGAAAGCTTTGTGGCCATTACTACTAAGCAACAGGCACAAGCCACTAAAAACCAACAACTATCAACGAACAACTAAAAACCACTATCTTGCCCTTATGGAAGAACATAACCAAAGTCGTTGTGCCTGGGCCGAAGGGTATTTTGAAGAATATGTCCGCTACCACGACCAGGAGTGGGGTGTGCCGGTATATGACGACCAAAAGCATTTTGAATTTCTGGTGCTGGAGAGTGCACAGGCAGGTCTGAACTGGGCTACAGTGCTGAAACGGCGTGAGGGTTATCGCCATGCTTTTTCCGGTTTCGAGGCCGAAAAAGTAGCCCGCTTTACGGAAGAGGATATTCAGCGCCTCCTGCAGGATACGGCTATCATTCGGAACCAGCTAAAAATACGGGCGGCCGTCAATAACGCTCAGCGCTTCTTAGAGGTGCAGCAGGAGTTCGGCAGCTTCAGCCACTACATCTGGGAGTTCGTGGACGGAAAGCCGCTTATTAACCGCTGGAAAAGCCGGGAGCAGGTGCCCGCTACCTCCCCCGAGAGCGATGCGCTGAGCAAAAACCTTAAGAAGCGCGGTTTTAAATTCGTGGGCAGCACTATTATGTATGCACATATGCAGGCCACGGGCCTTGTCATGGACCACACCACAAACTGTTTCCGGTATAAGGAGCTGACAGAAGAGAAGGCGTAAACTATGCTGCGGAAGGGTTTGCCGATCCGGAAGATAGCGATTGAAAGGTCCTTATTAAGACCTCTCTGTATGTTGTCGGTTGCCTTTTTAAGCTAAGCCTGGGTTAAGCATATTTTTGATTCCAGGTTCGGAAAAGAATCAGCTTAGTCGTTTCAGCAATTCCAACCCCTCCGGCCATTCGCCGTAGCCTGATTTTGGCTCAATATGGCCGGCTCCTTTTAACTCTACGGGCTCGCTGCCCCAGCATTCAGCAAAATAACGGGCTCTCTTCAGGCGTACTACATGGTCGTTGGTGCTGGCCACCACAATGCTTTTAAAAGGTAGCGGCTCCAGCGGTATGGGAGCAAAACCTGTAATGTAGGAAGGATAGTCAGGCCGGTCAACATCGCTGGGCGCCACCAGCAGAGCTCCCTTAATGGGGCGGCCATACTGCCTGAACCAATGAACAATAGCGGCACAACCAACGCTGTGACCTACCAGAATAGCTTCCTCCGGCCTTGCATGCCGGAGCACCTCTTCAATCCGCTGAATCCATGTGCTGCAATCAGGCTTTTGCCAGTTATCCTGCTCAATGCGTTTAAACTGCTCAGGATATCTTTTTTCCCAGATGCTTTGCCAGTGGTCAGGTCCGGAGTTTCGAAGACCGGGGATGATAAAGTTCATTGAATGTTAAGTCCTTCTTTAGTGGTTTTGTTCAGGGAAGGTGGCCTATGGCTGAGCCATCTTAAAAAAGCATGCCTGGTAATGTCAACATTAAACAGGCTTATCCAAAAAAAAGAAAAGCCGGATAACTTATTTGCGCCGGCTTTTAGCTTCCTATCCTTTATGAAAAAACTTTACGAGCAGATTGATGGCACCACTGCCACTTTGCTGCTCTCCTTTAATGATGGACTGGAAAACTTCCTTTTCGCGCTGATCGCCGGCAGTTAAAAAGTTAATTCTTTCCTTGTTAAGACTCTTATAGCCCATGTGCCAGGAAGGAAATACCCGCTCCTTCAGGGGGCCATAACTCAGTAGCACCGGTCGTCGGTGGCGATTGTCGTCTTTGATTAAATCATACAACTTAATAATGTCCTTGTCGCCTTCCAGGTACTGGATAAAATGGTTCTCGGAGTGTAGTAAAATGCCGGTAACATTTTTTGAAGGATTATTCTTCCGGCAGGCATCCAGTATTTTTTCAATTTCCTGCTCGTTGCAGGAAGGGTTTCGGAGGCTGGTATACACTAGTTGATAAAGAGAGGTCATAGAGCTTGTTGTTTTACTTTGTATGTCACAAATATAATAAAGATATTTTGTTGTTTATAAAATATGTAATTTTGTTAAACAAATTTATTTCTTATGTTTTAACATGGCTGATAAAATACAGGCCTTCAATGGTTGGGGATAAAAGTGAGGATAGAGTCGTTGGTGGCGTTCAATGTCCTGCAGCTGAGGGAATAGTGAAATGGGGTAATGTATTTGTTGGTCTTGGTTGAGAAAAAGTGGCAGAAGATTGAAAAATAAAAAAACTATAGTAAAGCCTGCCGGGGCAGAAGTACTATAGCTTTGTGTTGTGTAGAAAAACTGTTAATTATTAAAACAAACTACCCGATTGCGCCGGGGGTACAATGCCCAGGTGCCGGTAAGCCTGCTCCGTTGCCTGGCGGCCACGGCTGGTCCGTTTAATGTAGCCCTCCTGTATCAGGAAGGGCTCATACACCTCCTCAATGGTTTCGGCTTCCTCGCCCACGGCGGTGGCAATGGTCGATAAACCTACCGGTCCGCCCTTAAACTTTTCAATGATGGTGCTCAGGATGCGGTTATCCATATCGTCGAGGCCATGCTCATCAACATCGAGGGCATCGAGGGCCATTTGTGCAATCGCCTTGGTTATAGTGCCGGTACCTTTGATCTGGGCAAAATCGCGGGTACGGCGCAGCAGGTTGTTGGCAATCCTTGGGGTGCCACGGCTCCGGCGGGCAATTTCGAAAGCGGCATTATCCTCAATGGGTGTATTCAGAATGTCTGCGGAGCGCTTAACAATGGAAGTAAGCAGCTTAGCATCGTAATATTCCAGGCGTGCATTAATACTGAAGCGGGCCCGTAAAGGAGAAGTCAGCAAGCCGGCTCTGGTGGTTGCGCCAATGAGGGTAAAAGGATTGAGGCTTATCTGAACGGTACGGGCATTAGGGCCACTATCGAGCATAATGTCAATCTTATAATCCTCCATGGCCGAGTACAAATACTCTTCCACCACGGGGTTTAGCCGGTGAATTTCATCGATAAAGAGAACATCGCCCGTTTCCAGGTTGGTGAGGAGGCCGGCAAGATCGCCTGGCTTGTCGAGCACAGGGCCAGAGGTGCTTTTTATACTGGCCGACAGTTCATTGGCAATAATGTACGACAAGGTAGTTTTGCCCAAACCCGGAGGGCCATGCAGCAGCACATGGTCCAGAGGCTCCTCTCGTCTTTTGGCTGCCAATACAAATATCTTCAGGTTTTCCAACACCTTTTCCTGTCCGGTAAAGTCACCAAAGGAAAGGGGGCGCAGAGCTTTTTCTATATCTTTTTCGCCGGCGTGCATGTGTTCATCGTCGGCGCGTAAATAGTCTTCTCTCATATTACAGTCTTGGGTCTTGAGAAATGATAGAATAAAAGAATGAGTGAAGATAGAATATAGCAGGCAGCGATTTTTCTTGCAACCCTATCCTGTCTTATGACTAATGTCTCCTTCTCCATCTAATTAAAACAAATATAGCAGTATTATAATTTCCGGATGCGGTAAAATAGCCATGTTTGGTGTGGAATAAAATGTAAATATTGCCTTTCCGTTTAGTGAAGTCGGCAGAAAGCATTTAACTTGCAACAACTATGCAAAACGGGATGGATCATCGTAAAAAAAACATCATTTATTCGGCTGTTTTAATTGTAGCCATGGTGGCTGTATGGGCTTACCGCCGCTATTCTGCTCCCCCCGATGCAGAGGTGGTAAAAGTAGAAGGTGAGCAGGTGGAACTGACCGGAAGAACTATGGGCACTACCTATTCTATAAAGTATATAGAGGAGGACGGCCAGAATTTCCAGTTTCAAATCGATTCACTGCTGGAGGTATTCAACCTATCTCTCTCTACTTATATTCCGGAGTCGGAGATAAGTCGCTTCAATCGTGAAGCCCTGCTGAAATTTGAATCGCCTTTTTTTTACCCGGTGTTAAAACGTAGTAAAGAAATTTTTGAAAAAACGGAAGGGGCCTTCGATCCTACCATTGGTCCGCTGGTAAATGCTTGGGGTTTTGGTCCTGAAGAGGGGCGTGTACCGTCGAAAGCCAAGGTAGATTCTCTGCTCCAGCTGGTAAACTACGACAGTATATTTTTCGATTCGGTAGCCGTATGTAAAATGGTAAAGGGTATGAAGCTCGACTTTAGCGCCATTGCCAAAGGTTACGGGGTAGATGTAGTGGCCGATTACCTCATGGACCGTGGCATTGAAAACCTTTTTGTCGAAATTGGTGGAGAAGTATACGCCCACGGCCTTAGTGAAAGAGGCGTTCCCTGGGTGGTGGGCGTTAATTACCCAACCCTCGACCCTGAGCAGCAGCAGTCGGCCCTCGCTATTATTCCGCTGGTTAACCAGGCGATTGCCACTTCCGGAAACTACCGTAATTACTACGAGGTCGACGGGGTTCGGTATTCACATACTATTAGCCCGGTAACAGGTTACCCGGTTCGCCACTCTCTGCTCAGTGCCTCTGTTTTTGCGGAAGACTGTATGACGGCCGATGCTTATGCCACCGCTTTTATGGTACTTGGAACAGAAAAAGCGATTGAAATTGACCGGGAGGAAGAGGATATTGAGGTTTATCTTATATATAATGATGAAAAAGGAGCCTTACAAACCTATGCTTCGCCGGAGGTGGAAGAGAAAATAAAGGTGGTGGGGGAATAATCCTGATATAATTGTAATTAAAAGCAACTGAAAAGTGGGGCAGACGTAAGCCGGCCGCCACAGATTGCATCGATACTATACAAAAAATGGAGGATAAAGAATGGTTTGGAGAATGGTTTGATTCTCCCTACTATCATATTTTATACAAGCATCGCGACTACGAAGAAGCGGAGCATTTTATTGACCAGCTAATTGCTTATTTCCGTCCGGCAGCCGACGACAAAATTCTTGACCTGGCCTGCGGAAAAGGCCGCCACTCTATTTACCTGAACAGCCGGGGCCTGGATGTGGTGGGGCTCGACCTGAGTCCGCAAAGCATTGAGCATGCCCGCCGGTTTGCCAACGAACGACTGCACTTTGAGGTACACGATATGCGGAAGGTGTATAAGGAGCAGTATTTCGACTATATATTTAACCTTTTTACTTCCTTTGGCTACTTCGAAACCGAAGCCGAAAACCAGGATGCCATCTGTGCTGCCGCTAAAGCTTTAAAGTCCAATGGTAAATTGCTTATTGACTTCCTCAACCCATATAAGGTGGTGCACCAGCTGGTGCCGGAAGAGGTGAAGCTAATTGAAGGAATTGAGTTCCACATCACCAAACACCTGAGCAAAGACAATTATATTGTGAAGGACATCCGCTTTACTGATAACGGAAAGGCCTTTCATTTTCAGGAAAGGGTAAAAGCTATTCGCAGGGAGCGCTTTCTGGAATATTTTCGACTGGCAGGGCTGGAGCTGGTGGAAACTTTTGGCGATTATGAGCTAAACCCCTACGAGCGGGAGCAGTCCGACCGGATGATATTTGTGCTACACAATAAGCCCGAACTTGCCACATGCTAATGTATGCCCTCATCTTATTTGCCAGTGCCATGGTGGGCGGCCTGCTGGTGCTCAGGGTTGGGAACATTCGCGAGCGTACTTTTAAGCTGTTGCTGGTTTTTGCAGGTGCTTATCTGTTTTCTATTACAGTAATTCATTTTCTGCCCGAAATACTGGGCGGGGCGGAGAATCCGGGCCGGGTGGGGCTGTATGTGCTCATAGGTTTCTTCCTGCAGATGTTTCTGGAGTATTTTACCTCCGGAGTGGAGCACGGGCACCTGCACGGCCTGGAGCAGGAGAAGAGCCACTCGCACAGCCACCATTTTACACCTTTTACCTTACTTATTGCACTCTGTATCCATGCTCTTTTAGATGGGGCACTACTGGCCCACCCCGGCGAGGGAGGGCATCTCCACGATACCGACGCATTGCTTGCAGGCGTGGTGCTGCATAAAATGCCCGCTGCTTTTGCACTTATGTCGCTGCTGCTGCACCAGTTGGGCTCCGGAAAGAAGGCAATTGGTATGCTAACTATTTTTGCGCTGGCAAGCCCTGTTGGGTTGTTTCTGAGCCATTTTATGATGGGGCAGGAAGAAGGCTGGCAAATGTTTACAGGTATTATTTATCCGCTGGTGGCGGGGAGCTTCCTTCACATTTCTACGACCATTTTTATTGAGAATAGCCCGGAGCATAATTTTAACCTCCATAAGCTCATCGCTAGTTTGGCTGGCGCTTTAATAGCGGTAGTTGCTGAGTTACTGGCATAAAGGTGTAAATTGTTTTTGCAAGTGACTGATTACTAGCATTTTGGTTTTGGGTGTGCCTCCTTTGGGCCTAATTTTTTTATTTCTCTTAAATTTTTAGTAAAATAAAAGGTACAAACACCTCAAAATGTGTTTTACTTTTTTAGACACTAAAAACTTTTTGCTATGACCGACCGCATACAATCCTTCGAAGAGTATCAGCAGGAATATGACCTAAGCATCCGGAAGCCGGAAGAGTTCTGGGCTGATAAAGCCAAAAAATTTACCTGGCATAAAGAGTGGGACAAAGTGTTGGAGTGGAATTTTCAGGAACCCAAAGTCGAATGGTTTAAAGGAGCGAAGCTCAATATCGTGGAAAACTGCCTTGACCGGCACCTGGCTACCCGGGGCGATAAGCGTGCTTTAATCTGGGAACCGAATGACCCAAATGGCCAGGCAAAAACCTATACATATAAGCAGCTCCATAAGGAGGTATGTCGTATGGCCAATGTGCTTACCAATAATGGGGTGCAAAAAGGCGACAGGGTATGTATATATATGCCCATGATTCCTGAGCTGGCTTTTGCAGTGCTGGCCTGCGCGCGTGTTGGTGCAATACACTCGGTGGTGTTTGGTGGCTTTTCCTCTAATGCGATTGCCGACCGTATTAATGATGCCGGCTGTAGCTTTGTTATTACTTCTGACGGTATGTATAGGGGAGCCAAGGAGCTGAGCGTGAAAGAAACGGTCGATGAGGCCCTGGAGAGTTGCAGCACAGTAGATAAGGTGCTGGTGGTGCAGTACACCCACTGTAAGGTAAAAATGGAAGAGGGCCGTGATATCTGGTACCATGAGGCGCTGCGGTCGGCCGGAAAGGAAAGTGAGCTGCAAATTATGGACGCCGAAGATATGCTGTTTATCCTCTACACCAGTGGCTCTACCGGAAAACCAAAAGGGGTAGTTCATACCTGCGGTGGCTATATGGTATATGCTGAATATACTTTCCGGAATGTGTTTCAGAATAAAGACAGTGAGGTGTACTGGTGTACGGCCGACATTGGCTGGATAACCGGCCATAGCTATATTTTATACGGGCCGTTACTTGCCGGTGCCACAACCGTTATGTTCGAGGGCGTTCCAACCTGGCCGGATGCCGGCAGGTTCTGGCAAATTGTTGAAAAGCATAAAATAAATATTTTCTATACCGCCCCTACCGCCATTCGAGCTCTTATGACGCATAATATCGATTATGTGAAGAAGCACGACCTGAGTTCTCTTAAGGTGCTGGGCTCAGTAGGGGAACCTATTAATGAGGAAGCATGGCATTGGTACCGCAATAATGTAGGGCGTAAAGATTTGCCTATTGTCGATACCTGGTGGCAGACGGAGACAGGCGGCATCATGATTTCGCCCCTCGCGGGTCTTACGCCGCTCAAGCCTAGCTTTGCCACTTATCCGTTGCCGGGCGTGCAGCCGGTTTTGCTCGATGGCGATGGCAATGAAATAAAAGAAAATGGAGTAGAGGGCTACTTAGCCATAAAGTTTCCGTGGCCAGGCATGATTCGTACCACCTACGGCGACCATGAACGTTGTCGGAGGACCTACTTTGGCGTTTATAAAGGCTACTACTTTACCGGCGATGGCGCTCGCCGTGATGAAAAAGGCATGTACAGGGTTATTGGCCGGGTCGACGATGTAATCAATGTATCGGGCCACCGCTTTGGTACGGCCGAAATTGAAAATGCCATCGATGAACATCCGCAGGTGGTAGAGTCGGCTGTGGTAGGTTTTCCGCACGAAATTAAGGGGCAGGGTATTTATGCCTATGTTATTTGTGCGGAAGGATGTGAAGATGAAGATAAGCTGCGGCAGGAAATCCACGAAGAGGTAATAAAGCAGATAGGAAAAGTGGCAAGGCCGGACAAGATACAGGTTGTGGACGACCTGCCCAAGACCCGATCCGGTAAAATTATGCGCCGCATCTTACGGAAAGTGGCCGAAGGAGAAACCAGCAGCCTTGGCGATACCTCCACGCTGCTTAACCCCGAGGTAGTCGAATCCATTATTCAGGGGCGACGGGTATAGTGCTTTACTCATAATTAGTAGTCAACTCAGCTGCCCAATATGGCCTCTGAGGTTTTCTGTTCTGTATTTGCCTACAACCAGAAAAGCAGTAGAGGTGAGTGGGGGTAATAATCAGGCCCGGATCCATTGGCTAATCTTTCAGCTTCGGAAGCCTGTAGCCAACCTGCATCAGTACCAAAAGCAGCAGGACTGACAAAAAAAGGGTGCTCTCCTGAGCACCCTTTAACCATCTTTACTATTAAAATGTCTATTCAGCAGCTGTTTCTGCCTGGAAGGAAGTATCGGTATTGGCTGGCCAAATATTATTGGCTCGTTCCACATCGGCCATACGCAGGGTGGGGTCAATCTCAATCGATTCAATTTCGTTTACACCACGCCCGATAGTGAGTTTGTATTCAGGGAAAACCCAGGGCCAATCCTCTTTTACCGTGCGCTCAAGTCCCAGGTCTTCCTCTTTCTCTCCACGCATAATTCTTAGAGGGATGTAGTATAGCTCTTTGCTGCCATCTTCGTAGGTGACTACCAGGTCGATTGGCATCGGTATTTCGCCAATCCGCTCCAGGGTAACCTGGGTTTGCTCGTTATTGCCCGATACACCAGTAATGCCATAGTCGATGGTGTTGGTGGTGCCAATCCACTGGTTAAAGAGCCAGTCCAGCTCCAGGCCGGAAGTTTTTTCCATTACCCGCTTGAAATCCGTTGGGTTGGGGTGCTTAAACTTCCAGGTATCGTAATAGCGGCGCATGCCTTCCATTAACACCTCTTCGCCTAAAATATAATTCAGCTGGCTGAGCAGCAGGGCTCCTTTAGAATAAGAAGAGATGCCGTAGGCGCGATTCGTAATATAATGGTCGGCATGCGTGGTTAATGGCTCCTGCAGTCCGCTCTTTACCAGGTTTACATAGCCTGCGTAGCTGCCAAGGTGAGGATTTTCCTGCCCCTGGTTGAACAGGATGTTCATGATGTAGTCGGAGGCATAGGTGGTAAAGCCTTCGTCCATCCAGGGGTAGAGCGACTCGTTTGTCGCCAGCACATGCTGATACCAGCTATGTACTGCCTCGTGTACAGTAACGCCTACGAGGCTTTCGAGGCTTCTTTCGCCGGTAATCATGGTGGCCATGGCATACTCCATACCACCATCGCCTCCCTGAATAATAGAGTACTGATCGTAAGGATATTCTCCGAACTGCTCGTTCATAATCTGGAAGGCCTTAACAGCGTAAGGCTGCAGTTCTTTCCAGTTCTTAGTTGTTTTAGCGCCTGGCTGGTAAACGAAGTGCAGTAGCGGGCCGCCAGGTACCTGAGCGGTTTCATGTACATAATCGGGGTCGGCTGCCCAGGCAAAGTCATGTACGTTGGGCGCCACAAAGTGCCAGGTGAGCTTTTCGCTCTTCGGGCGCTTAACTGCCTTGCCTGAAGTAGCATAGCCGTGGCCAATTTCCTGCGGGTTTTGTAAATAACCTGAGCCAGCGACAAGATAAGAAGAGTCGATGGAGATTTTTACATCATAATCGCCCCACACGCCATGGAACTCACGGCCAATGTAAGGGTTTGAGTGCCAGCCTTCATAATCATACTCGGCCATTTTTGGGTACCACTGCGTCATGGTATAGCGGACGCCTTCAGCATTGTCGCGACCGGTACGGCGGATTTGCTCTGGTACCTGTGCATCAAACTCCATATCGAAAGTTGCTTTTTGCCCGGGTAGTATAGGCTTTGCCAGGTCTACCTCTAGAATAGTGCCATTGGTTTCATAATCCACCTTCTTCCCGTTCTGCTTCAGTGAGTTTACATTAATGTAGCCAATCTCATCCTCCTCCAGTTTAAAGATGCGGTCACCCACCCGGCGGTCGGGGTCGGCTATGGTGCGGGAGCGTACGTCCATCATGCTACCCGGCTGAAAAGCATTCAGGTACAGGTGGTAAAATACCTGATGGAGGGTGTCGGGGGAGTTATTGTAGTAAACAAGCTTTTGGTCGCCGGTATACTGGTTGGTATTAACGTTAAAGTCGACATCCATGTCGTACTCAACACGCTGCTGCCAGCGGTCGGGCTGGGCAAGCAGCGGAAGAGCGCTTATCCAGAACAGGCTGGTCCAAACTATTTTTTTAATCATAAATGATATATTAAAAATTAGGTAAAAATTAATTAGACTTTTCTTTCGCTCTAAAATAAGGCAGAATTATTAAAAAATCTGCCTTTTCAGATAAAGAGCGGCAGGAAAATAGCAAATTATGCCCTTAAATAATAATCAGCTTTGCTGGCTCCTGCCTGCTTAACATCCATAAAAACCGTGCCTGAATACCGAAACCTGCCAGAACAGAGCACTTATGAGAGGAGCAGCAAGGAGGAGGTGATGCTTCCCGGCCCTGTTTGTACAGACAAAGTGGGAGGCCGGGCAAACATTGAGGGGCCTAATCATTTTATAGTACTATGGTTCATTTTCTCTCAACGACACATAAATATGTTTAAAATTGCCCTGAAATACGGAGTTCTCATTGTTCTATTTACCTTTATCTGGATTTGCCTGGAATACTGGGCAGGCCTCCATGCCGACTATATCGATTATCATCCACTGGCGACACTCCTGTCGCTCGTAGTACCTCTTCTTCTTCTGTATTATGCCATGCGGGAGGCTAAGCGTGAGGATGATGGGGAATTTACCTATGGCGATGCATTTAAGACAGGTGTGTTTGTTACCCTGGTGGTGGCTTTGCTCAACCCGCTGGGACAGTGGCTCTTCCAGCAAATGGTTTTTCCCGGCTATCTGGAAGCTATGCAGGCCCATGCGGAAGCAAAACAACTGGCCCAGGGAATTGATGTGGAGGTGGCGCAACAGGTGGCCGCGGAGGAGTATGCGCTGGATAGCTTTTTGCTGCGGGCGGTTTTAGGCTCTTTAACGGCAGGCCTTGTGATGTCGGCCATACTCGCCATTTTTGTACGTGATAAGGCCCTGCCAAAAGGCAGCTGAGGATAAGATAAGGACAGGGGCAGCCGGGAAAGGAAAGTTTCTTACTTCATTTTAATGGCAATAATGGAAACATCATCGCGGATGGTGGTGTCTTTTGCCCAGCTTTCTCCATATTTGACGAGTGCATTGACAATATCTTCGGAAGGCAGGTGGGCCACTTGGCAGAGGTATTCTGCCATGCGTGCAATGCCCAGACTTTCTTTTTCATCATTAAAGCATTCGATAAGGCCATCGGTCATGGAAAGGAGTATATCTCCGGTTTCGAGAACTACTTCCTCTTCTTTGTATTGCTGTTTCTCATGAAACCCCAGGAAAATACCTGTAAGCCTTACCTGCTCGACCGACTGGCTTGCGCTCCGGTAAACCAGTATAGGTGGCATGCCTGCGGCTGTTATTTTAAATGTCTTTCCGGATTGTTTGATGATGGCGAGGCCCATGTACATTCCCCGAAGCTTCAGGTTTTTAATGCCCCTGGAAATGGCCTGCATAATTACAGCGCCAGGCTGGACGCACAGGTTCTGAAAATAGCTCTTTGCAGTCGCTACCAATATGCCTGCCTTTAATCCGTGGCCGGTAACATCACCTATGGCAAAGGTAATATTTCCTTTTTCATCTATTTCATAATCGTAGTAGTCGCCGCCCACTTCCGAGGCACTGGAAAGGTAAAGCTTCAGGTCGAGGTGGGGGAAAGCCGGGGGATCGTGGGGGAGCAGGGCCAGTTGTAATTCGCGGGCTTCCTGTAGTTCAGCACTCTTCCGGTCATTTTCTTCCTCCAGTGCGGCATACGCCTGTTGTAATTTTTCCTGCTGCTGCTCGAGCTCCTGCTGGGTAGCATGGATGTTATCGAGGTAGGAGTTCAGTTCTTCATTTCCTGCCAATAGCTCCTCGTTGGCTACATGAAGCTCTTCCGTGCGCTTTTGCACTTCACTTTCCAGCAATCTGCTTTGCTGCTCTTCCTTTTTAAGCTGTTTTCTCAGGAATACAAAAGTTAAGCAGAGCAGGCTTATGCTGATAAGGTTTCCGAAGACACTGTTGGTCTTGATTTTCGCTTTGGCCTGGTCGGACTGGAGTTTTCGTTCCCACAGGAGTGAGCGGTTTTTCTCTTCAAACCGCCTGATTTCCTTCCGGAGGCTGTCCATCAGTACTTTACCTTTTTTTTCGCGTAAGGATTGTATAGCTTCCTGTGGGCTTTTATAGCGGCTCAGGTTAATCAGGTGGTCGTAGGTAAGATGTACCTCCTGCAGTAATTTCCGAATCTGATCGAGGTGCGCGCGGTGTTCAAGATTGGTATTCGCCACCTGCTCCAGGTCGAGGAGTTGTTGAGGACTCAGCTCGCGGGATTTATAATAAGCATCCAGAAAGGAATTATCCTGCGTAATAAGGTAGCCCCTCTCGCTGGCTTCCATCTCCTTCATCAATGAAATCAGCTCTTCTGTCTTTTTCAGTACCTCATAGGAGGCGGTAATATCTGCATATTCCGCTGTAAATTCTTCGAGGCTACTGTAAGAAACATAAGTTTCATACAAGAGCAGGCCCACAGCAATGGCAAAAGCACAGTGGAGTACAAGCTTCTTCTGAAAGAGGCGCCCATAGAAGAGGCGGTGCCGGAGCCTGCTGCCTAAAAGTTTAAGAGCTTGAACAGTCAAAAGAATATGGCTTTAGAAGCAAAATACAATTATAAGCATTTTCGCTTACATTTAGCAAGATAAGCTTCCAATAAAGCAGGAGTTGACGTGCTTATTTAGCCCTTTCGGGTAAAAAAAGTCGGGAGTGTCGAATTCCACCAAGGGTATAATCGGCTGTACTAACTGCCGCGAAGGTAAAAAGGTAGGGATAAAAAATATTACCGGATTTTTTCTGCTTTACCAGCCACAGGGACGCCTGCCATGGAACTAACATCCTGCTCTACCTTTAGCCGGAATTTGGTAAAGTAAAGAGTAGTTTCTCCTTCAAAGCCGGAATCGATACCCAACAGGAGCCAAAGTTCCCCTTTTTCATTGGTAGTAACGGAAAATGGTACGGTGCTGCTCCGATCAATGAGGGTATAGGTAAAATCATTCAGGTTTGTCCCGATATGGCCTAAAACTGTCATGTCTTTTCCTTCCTGGGCCTGGTTTCCTTTGTCGAAGTTTACCAGCCAGTAAGGAGTGCCTCCTACCATTTCTTTTTCTCTGGCAGGGGGGTAAGCGATGGCCCCCGCCTTCAGGTAAACCGAAGCACCCGGGCTGCCGCCTATACCTACAGAATTCCTGGGGGCATTGGATGCCAGTTCAACATTAAAGGATATCAGGTAGGGAGTGTTTGGTTTAAGGTCTTCGACTTTTCTGTAGAGGTACATGAACAGATCATCGCTGTAGTTATGGCCACTCAGCATAAGGGAAGGCTTTGTCTGCCCGCTTTCTTTGGGTAAGGGAGAAGAGCCGGAGCGAAGCTGGAACATCTCCTCCTGATCTGCCGGGTAATCGGCAAAGTCTGCAGTCCAGTTGGTATTTTCTGTTTCGGTAAATTTAAACACGTAGTCGTAGCCTGCATCTGAATTGTCAAGCTCGGCCATAGAGTCAGTAGTGCAACCGTTCAGGAGCGGAAGCGCTAAAAAGAATAGCAGAGGGTAGAGGGCTCGCATGTTTAAGGGGTTCTGCCATAAAGACACATGTTTTCGGTAATACGTTGTAGAATAATTAGAAATAATAATGGTTTAGTCTATGTTTTTTGAAATATTTTTTCTGTCCTGCTCCATTTTTTTATCAGGAGTCAGGGGTGGCTGGCTTAGGTTTGCTTTTTGAGTATCTTCTTCGACTCTTTGAGCAGCAGGGCGGTCTTCCTGCCTTTGCTTAAGTCGCTGCTGTTCAGCTTCCATTTTTTTCTCCGGAGTTAGCACCTCATCGGCCAGGCTTACCCGCCCGTTATTTGCTACTTTTTCAACGACTGTATCCTGCTGGTCCTGAGGAGAGGGAGTCGCTAGGGGCATTTTTTCTTTGTTGCCGTTCATCTTTTGTTCCAGATGGCTCACCCGGGCTTTTAAATCTTCTATTTCGCCTTGAGTAGTAGAGCCATAGTCTACTCCAAATTTAGCGGCCAGTATTTTTATTTCTTCTTCAAATTCTTTGCGTTGAGCGCTTGTCTTGCTGATAAAATCGTCAACAATACGCCGTCCTTCTTCCGACGAAATTTTGCTGTCTTTCACCAGCTCGTCGATAATTTCTTTAAATCTTTATAGTGGTAAGCGATAGCAGTCCTACGCCAGTATATATAAACTTCTTTAGAAGATCTTCCATGAATAAATAATTGTAAAAGGTTAAAAAATGATGCTCGCAGAAGAGTGCTCCTTTAGTATACGAGTTGTGGATAAAAAGTTGCTGCTTGAGAGCATTAAAAGCAGTTTTTAGAAAAAATAAAAGCCCTTTCTCCTGAATGATCAGACTTGGAATCCAAAACCGCCCAGTCTCAGGTGGAGGCAAAAATCAGGGGATGAAGAGGAGAGCTTTGACAGGACCGCTGCTTAATTCAGGTGAGGTTCCAGTGCTGGTTTACTCTTCTTTATGAGAGGGTAGGCGGGGCTGTGCAAAAGCGGGCCCTGCCTTTAGTGGCAGGGTTAGGGAGTAGGGAAAAGATGGTGAAGAAAGGAGCGGGAAAGTGGGTTTTGCTGGTGAATAAACTGCCTTAACCAATAGGTAATTGTTTTGGAGCAGCTTTTTTGAGCCTTTTTAACTTAGCAATGGCCTGTGCCGAAGGGGGCTTTACAGCCAGGCCTTACCAAAAAACATGGAGGCTGCTTACAACCTTTAGGTGGATCCAACGTTCTATAGGCAGATTTCTCACACTTTTTGCAGATGATGTTTTAACTTAAATTTTTACGCAATGAGAAAAACTTTTTTAACCCTTATAGTAATGGTGCTTGCTTCGGCAGGTGTAATGGCGCAGGCGCAGTTTGGTGCACGGGCCGGCTTTAACGTAACAACGGTGAGTCAAGATACTGATTTTGGGGATGCAGAAGAACCCTGGAGGCCTGGATTTAATATAGGGCTGGCAAGCCAGTTCCGGATGAGTGAAATTTTTGCCATTGCTCCTGAGTTAATTTATACCCAGCAGGGGTACCTGGTAGAATATGCTACCGGAGGTGAAAGAAACGTGCGTTTCGATTATTTAAAGCTACCCGTTTTGTTTCGCCTGACCTTTGGCGATATTCTTAAAGGTTACATCAATGCAGGCCCGAGCCTTGGGTATTTCCTCGGAGGTAAATTCCGCGAAGAAGGCAGGTTAAACCTTGATCCGATAGATGAAAAAATTGTTTTTGGTGTTGAGGGAGACGAAGAGTGGGATTTAGATGCCAATCGCCTGGAACTGGGTCTTGGCTTTGGTGGAGGTATTATGCTGGATACCGAAGCAGGTAGTTTCTTGATAGACCTTCGCTATACCCGGGGCTTTACCGATGCCGCTAATTTTGAAGATGGCGAAACGGAAGCATACAAAAACCAGGCAGTTATGGTATCACTTACTTTCCTGGTGCCTTCTGTGAGAGAATATGATTATTAAAGATTGTGGTTTATGATGATGAGAGACCTCTGCCTGTAATGGGCAGGGGTTTTTTAATGCCTTTCCTGCTATTCTGTGATAGCCCGTAAATAACGCTGTACCGACAGCTCAAATGCATTTTTCGCCCCTGATAATATATTCCGGTCGAGCCAGCCGCCGTATATCCTGTCGAAGTTTACTTCCTGTAAAGAACGATGAATGTGCATTACCCTGGATGCGGAGAGAGGGAGAAGGTTGGGGTAGCTGCGCATAAAGCTTACATAACGGCGGTCCATGGTTACCTGTAAAGTATCGCCGGTAAAAAGCGCACCCCGCCCGCCAGCGCTTTGCGGGTATTCCAGTACACAGCTTCCGGGGAAATGGCCCCCGCACCGGATGATCTTTATTCCTTCCCACAAAGGCAGTTCCTCTCCCTCCCAAAACTGAATTTCATTGGCCGGCCGCATTACCCAGTCCCGGTCATCTGCATGCAGGTAAACAGGAATGCTTCCGAAAGCCTGACTCCATTCGACCATGGCCCCATAGAAATGCGGGTGCGAAATGGCGATAGCTTTCAAACCTCCGAGCTGGTCAATAAAACGATGGGTGGCATCGTCTATGAATGAGAGGCAGTCCCATAAAATATTGCCCTGGGGCGAGCGGAGCAGGAGGGCCCGCTGGCCAATGGCAAAAGCAGGCTCTGTGGATATTCCATATAAGTTGGGCTCCAGCTGCCTGATGGTGATCTGCCGCGATTCCACCAGTTCAGTAACGGAAGTCCATGACTGCCCTTCCCAGTTTACATACTGCCTTTCGTCTTCACAAATCAGGCAGCGGGCGGGCGGCTCGTAAGAGGGGGCATACTGGGTTCCGCAGGTGGTGCAGAGATAATGTTCCATGAGCATTGGGTCAGTTAAATAAGCGGGCTGTGTAGCTTTGAACTGTTCCTGACGGGAAAAGCTTTTCTTCAGGAACAGCTGCAATTATGCTAAAAATACAGAAAGTTTGGCAATAGATAAAGCGGAAGGGTTTAGGCAGCAGAGGGCTGCTTCCGCCGGGCACCTGTAAGAAGATAAACAAAGGCAGCAGCAGCCAGCAAAGCGCCAATTCCGAAAGCATAGGCAAAGTTGTCTGGATTGCCTCCGTAGATCCAGCCTGAGAAAAGAGCTCCCAGTCCTATACCCAGCTCCAGCGAAATATACATGGTTGCAAGTCCCCTGCCCCGGAATTTATCGTGGCTCAGGTCAATCGTCCAGGCAAAAACTGTTGGGGAGCTTACTCCGGTAGACAAGCCAAACAACACCCCGCCGGCTAAAAACATAACCGTATTCTGGGCAAATCCTACGAGGAGCATGCTTACTACCAGCAATGCGGCGCCGACCCTGAGTACAGGAATACGGCCATAGGTATCGGAAACTTTTCCGGCAAAAAAGCGAACCGCGACCGAGGCAATGGTAAAAAACATAAAAAATATACCCCTGTTTTCAAGGCCCAGGTTATCGCTTACCTCAGGGCTGAGGGTAAGGATAGCGCCGAACGAAAAGGTGGTAAAAAGCAGTACTACACATGGGGCAAGCACGGCAGGTTCAAAAATTTCCTTTAACCGCAGCTTTAGCAGCGAAGGGTGAAAAGGCTGCCGCTCTGCAAGGCTCTCCTTCATGCCTGAAAGAATAAGCACCGATAAAATGGCGGCTCCCGAGGAGGCATAAAACATTATTTCGATTGAGGCAACATTCGCCAGTGTGCTTCCTATGGCCGGTCCGCAGGCCATGCCTAAACTACTAGAGAGGCCAATCATGCCCATAGCCTCGCCACGGCGGCTGGCGGGCACCACGTCGGCTACATAGGCAGAGGTGCCTGTAGGGGTAAAGCCGGTGGAGAAGCCATGCAGCAGGCGAATGGCCAGCAGGGCTGCTACAGTATTGGCCAGCGGGTACATAAAGCCCATGATGAAACACACAGTTGCACCGAAAATCATGACCGGGATTCGGCCGATGGTATCCGCCAGCTTTCCGCTAAAAGGGCGGGAGATACCTGCAGTCAAGGTAAACAGCCCTATGATTAAACCGATGTACTCCCCGCCTCCCATGCTTTGGAGGTAGTTAGGAAGTTCCGGAATAATAAGGTTAAAGCTGGAAAAGAAAAGAAAGGTGCTCAGGCAAAGAAGAATAAACTGGAGTGTGTAAATCGACTGCTTTTCTTTCATAAGAGCGGTTTTATATCAATGGCTGAACAGGCTTTCCGGGGAGAAAAAGTGCCGCAGTTTACTAAAATATCCGGACATGAAAGGATACAAACGCCGACCTGTTCTGCTAAAACAAAAAAATACGCAGAAGAAAGTAGTTACTTTCCTCTGCGTAAGAAGGGTTTATGTTTATGAATACTTAAACTCTTCTGTCAACAGCTTCGGCGCCCACAATAATAGGGTCGTGAGGTTTACCTGTACGGCCACCTACTCCGGCAACTACCGCACCTAAGGCAAGGGCTACAAAGGTCCAGATGGCAGCGCTTGAGGCGGCTTCGGCAATTTGAGCACCGGTTTCTTCAGCTTCCTGTGCTACCTGGTCGGTAAACTGGTCTACTTCCTGCTTTGCTACTTCATACTTTTCTATCATTACATCGGCCACATCGCTGGCTTCTTCTTCGCTAAGGTTCGTCTGGCTGGCAACGGCATTTACAACCTCCTGGCGTTCTACATTCATGGCAAGTTGTCCGTTGTCGAAGAATACCTGCTGAGCAATTGCTTTAATATCCTGAGTAGAAATATTTACATCAGTGTTCAGGTTCTGACGGACATTCTGTACCGTATTGGTAACAGACTGCTCAATAGAGTCCGGTACCAGCGCCACATTTTCGCGGCTGCTCAGTAGCTGGTCTACTTCCTGCTTAATTTCATTAAAGCTGATTAAATTGCTTTGGTTCTGGCTGTTCTGATTATTAGTATTTTGGCTGTTATTATCAGCTACTGCCTCAATACCGGAACTCGCAGCCGATATGGTGTTTGATACAACACTTCCTACTCCGCTGATTAGGCTGCCTACAGCTGTGGTCAGTATCCAGAAGGAAACAAGGGTGTACAGGCACCATGATAAAATTCCGTGCATGGTACTGGTAGAGCCTTTAGGAACGCCTGCCATTCGGCCTGCTACATAACCACCGGCAAAAATGGCAATGAGGTTACTAACGATCCACCAGATGAGGGTGCCAATTCCAAGTCCTGCAAAAGGATTTGCTTCTTCTACAGGATTAATGGAGCCAAAGCCAATACCTATACCTAACAGGTTAAGCAGCATCATGGTAACAAGGGCAACCAGTGTACCTGCAATAATGGCGCCCCATGAAATTCGCCTTAAAAAAGGAGTGCCCCCGCGCATTGCCGCTGTGGCCTCGGTTCCGTAAGTGTTATAGTCTGTTCTTCTGTCCATGGTTAAAAATGATTTGGTTTCGTGAAAAAATACAATATAGCTGGATATACGAGATTAATATCTTATTGTTTTTGAATGGCTTACATAATTGGACGCTGCACGAGGCTTCTTCAGGTGCAACAAAAAGAGATAAAAGGTAAAATTATTCACTCCTTCATCTTTACGTTTGCCATATGAGTCGGGATGGTACACAAAAGCCTTATTGGATAAAGGAGGGGAGCTGTAAGGAGCCTGGGGGCGGCGTTTCTGTGGCTGTAGTTAAATATAAAAAAGAAAAACCCCGACCATTGCTGACCGGGGTAGAAAGTTATTCAAACAATGGAGGTAAAGGTTGGGGTTGAATAAGGTCTCTATGTAATTCTGATGTTATTGCTTTGTTGATTATATGCCAGAATTGGGGAGGGCCAAATATTCCCTTGTCTTCTATCCTATTTGGATAGCCCACCAGCTTAGGGAGTAAGTGAAGATGGTCTGATGAGCGGGGAGATTTGTTTTTGATTGAATCTTGTATAAGATCTCTGAAAGTACCTGCTATAATATCTGTAAGTTGAAGGAGCTCGTTTTGAAGAGTCACTCCATAATTAAAAAGTGTGCACGTCTCCTTAAGGCTTCTTGTTAGTTCTGTTTCTTTCCATGTGGCAAAGGTGCTTTCCAAGATCGACTCTAAGCCTCCTCTTCCTTTAGGGAATCTATCTAAAACTATTTCAAAAGATTCATTTTTGTGCTTAGGTAGACATTGTGCTGCAGTATTGAGTATATCTAAGAAGCTGCTACCCAAGTTTCTGTTTCTTTGGTTTGTGAAATTTGTTTCACCTGAACAGATATCCCAAGAAATAACAACTTGAAATGGAAACCCAGATATTTCCTTTATTATCTCTTTTCTTATAGTATATTGGTTGGTTTTTAGATTTTCGTATAAATCTGGTCTTTTAATATTATCTAAAAAGAATCTCTCTACAGTATCCCCATTTTTATACTTGATCGGTCTCCCTTTAAGATTGTATTTTCCTTTTATGGCTTGAATTACTTTGATTATTGATTGCTTCTCACTATCAGGAATAATTAATCCCACCAAAATATTGGCATCTGGCTGCCTTTCCTTCGTAAAGAGGTGAGCATCAGCATCATCTATAGTACATGTCATTGTTATCTATTGTTATTTGTGTTTTAAAGAAAAGCCCCTTTTTAGAGGGGCTAATCCATCGTTTGTAAACTAAATAGTTGGCTAAGACAAAGTTTTAGCTTCCGCAGGCTTCGCAGGCGTCGGGGTTATCGAGAGAGCAGGCCATGTCGGAGCGGTTCTGGTCGAGTTGTTCGGCAGTAATCTGCTCCTGCTGCTTTTGCTTCTCCACGGTAAACTGTATGGCCGAAGCGGCTGCTTTGGTACGCAGGTAGTACATACCGGTTTTGAGGCCCTTCTTCCAGGCGTAGAAGTGCATGGACGTAAGCTTTCCGAAGTTCGGGTCCTGAATGTGTACATTGAGGCTCTGGCTCTGGCAGATATACGCGCCACGGTCGGCGGCCATTTCAAGAATGGTTTTCTGCGAAATTTCCCAAACCGTACGGTAAATATCCTTGATGTTCTGCGGAATCTGAGGAATACCCTGAATGGAGCCATTTGCTTCAATCAGACGGTTCTTCATGTTGTCATCCCACAGGCCAAGCTTAATCAGGTCTTTCATCAGGTGCTTATTCACCACGATAAATTCACCGGAAAGGGTACGGCGGGTATAAATGTTGGTAGTATAGGGCTCGAAGCATTCGTTGTTCCCCAGTATCTGCGAAGTAGAGGCCGTTGGCATTGGCGCTACCAGCAGAGAGTTACGAACGCCATGCTTGCGAACTTCCTGCTTCAATGCAGTCCAGTCCCAGCGATTGCTTTTAGGTGTTACACCCCACATATCGAACTGGAAAATGCCCTTGCTTACCGGAGAGCCTTTGAAGGTCTCGTAAGGTCCTTCTTTTATCGCCAGGTCTTTGGAGGCCGTCATGGCCGCATAATAAATTGTTTCGAAGATGTCCTCGTTCAGGCGCTTGGCTTCTTCCGATTCGAATGGCATGCGCAGCATGATAAAGGCATCGGCTAAGCCCTGTACGCCTAAACCAATGGGGCGGTGGCGCATGTTGGAGTTGCGCGCTTCCGGTACCGGGTAATAGTTGATGTCAATAACCTTGTTCAGGTTTTTGGTGGCTACATAGGTAATGTCATACAGCTTTTTATGGTCGAAGTACAGCTTACCATTTTCACCTTCGGTCACAAACTTCGGAAGGGCAATAGAAGCCAGGTTACATACGGCTACCTCGTCCGGAGCGGTGTACTCCATAATTTCGGTACAGAGGTTAGAGCTCTTAATGGTACCGAGGTTCTTCTGATTGCTCTTGCGGTTGGCATGGTCTTTATACAGCATGTATGGCACGCCCGTTTCGATTTGCGATTCAAGAATTTCGAACCACAGGTCCTGCGCTTTTACCTGCTTACGATAGCGACCTTCGCGCTCATACTTTTCGTACAGCTTTTCAAACTCATCGCCATAGCAGTCGGCAAGGCCGGGTGCTTCGTTAGGGCAGAAGAGCGACCACATTTCATTGCTCTCCACGCGCTTCATAAAGAGGTCGGAAATCCAGAGGGCGTAGAAGAGGTCGCGGGCACGCATTTCTTCTTTACCGTGGTTCTTTTTCAGCTCCAGGAAGTCGAACACATCGGCATGCCATGGTTCGAGGTACATGGCAAAAGCGCCTTTACGCTTACCGCCGCCCTGGTCTACATAGCGGGCAGTATCGTTGAATACGCGAATCATGGGTACCAGGCCATTGGAGGTGCCGTTGGTGCCTTTAATATAAGAGCCTGTTGCGCGAATGTTATGCATGCTCAGGCCAATACCACCGGCAGACTGTGAGATTTTAGCACACTGCTTAAGGGTATCGTATATACCGTCGATGCTGTCTTCCTTCATGGTCAGCAGGAAACAGCTCGAAAGCTGAGGCTTGGGCGTACCGGCGTTAAAGAGCGTAGGCGTGGCGTGGGTAAACCACTTTTCGCTTAGCAGGTGGTAAGTTTCAATGGCGGCCTCAATATCTTCGCCGTGTATACCAATGGCAACACGCATGAGCATATGCTGCGGACGTTCCACGATTTTACCATCGAGCTTCATCAGGTACGAGCGCTCCAGCGTTTTGTAGCCGAAGTAGTCGTAGCTAAAGTCGCGGTCGTAAATAATGGTAGAATCGAGCAGGGCCGCGTGCTTTTTAATTACGCCATAGGTTTCCTTAGAGATGAGCGAAGCATTTTCACCGGTTTTAGGGTCTACATAGGTGTAGAGCCGCTTCATGGTGTTGGTGAAGGACTTGCTGGTAGTTTTATGCAGGTTAGAAATGGCAATACGAGCTGCCAGGAGGGCGTAATCGGGGTGGCGGGTGGTCATGCTGGCCGCTGTTTCGGCAGCAAGGTTGTCGAGCTGTTGAGTGGTTACACCATCATAAATGCCGTTGATGACCTTTTTGGCAACATCTACCGGATCAACGTAATGGGTGTCGAGCCCGTAGCACAGTTTTTCCACTCGGGCAGTTACTTTGTCGAACTTTACCGATTCTCGTCTTCCGTCGCGTTTTATAACAAACATTTGTAAAGGTTTTAAGGTGTTGGTCTTGTACTTTTAAAATATACACCTGAAGGTGCAGGCTTCCGGCAAGCCGAAAAAATGGTTGCCAGTCCGGAATTCCATAGGTGGCCCTTCGGCCCCCTGGACTACCCATCGGGGACTACCCGTCAGGGACTAAAAATCTTCGTCGAGGGAAAACTTGGGCTTATCACCGTCTTCCTCATTCTTCATTACACCAGCTTTCTGGTATTCGGCTACCCTCTTCTCAAAGAAGTTGGTTTTTCCCTGCAGGGAAATCATCTCCATAAAGTCGAAGGGGTTTTTAGAGCCATATTGTTTCGGGCAGTCGAGCTCCCCGAGCAAACGGTCGGCCACAAATTCAATGTACTGGCACATAAGCTCGGCATTCATGCCAATCAGACCCACAGGCAATGCATCCGTTACAAATTCTTTTTCTATTTCCACCGCATCTTTAATAATTGACACCACGGTTTCTTTAGGAAGCTGGTGGTTGAGGTGCTTGGTGTAGAGGTGGCAGGCAAAGTCGCAGTGCAGGCCTTCGTCGCGCGAAATAAGTTCGTTAGAGAAGGTAAGGCCCGGCATGAGTCCACGTTTTTTAAGCCAGAAGAGTGAGCAGAAAGAGCCGCTGAAGAAAATACCTTCCACTGCGGCAAAAGCCACGAGGCGCTCGGCAAAAGAGCCTTCGTCTATCCAGCGGAGGGCCCATTCGGCTTTTTTAGCCACGCAGGGCATGGTTTCGATAGCTTTGAAGAGGCGATCTTTTTCCTTGCCGTCTTTAACATAAGTATCGATAAGGAGCGAGTAGGTTTCGGAGTGGATGTTCTCCATGGCAATCTGGAAACCATAAAAGAATTTGGCTTCGGTGTACTGCACTTCCGATACAAAATTTTCGGCCAGGTTTTCATTTACAATGCCGTCGGAAGCGGCAAAGAAAGCGAGTACGTGGGAGATGAAGTGGCGCTCGCCGTCATTCATATTATTTTCCCAGTCGCTCATGTCCTGGCTCAGGTCAATTTCCTCGGCCGTCCAGAAGCTTGCCTCTGCTTTTTTATAAAACTCCCAGATGTCGTTATGCTGAATTGGAAAAAGAACAAAGCGGTCTTTATTTTCTTTCAGAATGGGTTCTTCTGCTTCGGCTTTACGGCTCATGTTTCCTTTTATTTTATTAATAAATATTACGTGGAGCGGATGGCTGTTTGTATGGCAACAAATAGAGCTAGCGATCCGGAAAAAGGCCCCTGGAATTTTGTGGGGGTGTGTTTACAAATATTAAAAAACTAACGGTCATTTACAACGTCTTGTTTTTCCTTTAAAGTAATCCACATGCTTTAAGCGTTTGTGTAAGTACACTATATTAACTGCTTGTTAAGCAGAAAGTTACATGAATAATTTTTTTTGAAATATTGGTTTTGTTCTACTTTCGTAACCCTCTATATATCAGCCTGTAAGAGAATGAAAAGGCCTATTTTTTTTTGCCACTTTTTATTCACAACGGCCTGTGTATAAGTTTGGCACCATTTTGGTTTGATGGACAGGCATTCTTACATGATTTTGATATTAGTGAAATATTTTCTACTTTTGCGGTTCTATAAATCATAGACCGTATAATAAATATTTCAATGTACGCAATAGTTGACATACTAGGAAAGCAGTTCAAAGTAACGCAAGACCAATTCGTTTATGCTCCAAAGATGGAGGGCGAAGAAGGCGCTTCCGTAGAATTCGACCAGGTATTGCTGATAGGCAATGGCCAGGATGTCGAGGTAGGTGCCCCTGCAGTAGCGGGTGCCAAGGTATCGGGTAAAATACTCGGACACCTGAAGGGTGATAAGGTAATAGTCTTCAAGAAGAAGCGCAGAAAAGGCTACAGAAAGAAGAATGGTCACCGCCAGGAATTTACTAAAGTTTTAATCGAAAAAATTTCAAAGTAGTTGGCGGTGTTGGTTTAATTTAGCCAGCAACTCATCACTAACAACTAAAAAACTATTTAATACTATGGCACACAAGAAAGGCGCAGGTAGTTCCCGTAACGGTCGTGAGTCGCACAGTAAAAGACTTGGTGTAAAGATTTTCGGTGGCCAGCATGCCATTGCCGGAAACATTATTGTACGCCAGAGAGGTACACAGCACCATCCTGGCGAAAATGTAGGTATTGGTAAAGACCATACCCTTTTTGCTCTAACCACTGGAACTGTAACCTTCAAGAAGACAACCAACGGCCGCTCATACGTTTCTGTTGATCCAATAGAAGCTTAAGGCAGCTGCTCTCTGAGCAGGATAGCATATATTAGAAGCACAGCATAGTTCATCTATGTTGTGCTTTTCTTTTATCCTCTCTTTTTGCCGGAGTCGGCATAGCTTCTTTTCATAACAAAGTTCATTTGTGGATGTTGTAATCCCACAACAGTATAAAAGTACTTCAGGAGTCATAGTTATAAAGCTAGCGGAAACCGCCTGGCTAGTAGGTTATTCTGTAAAATAACATTGTTTTATTATTTAGAGAATAAATTTTTTGAGGTAACTTAAAAGCGGGAAGCTATTTTTTTGTTGTATAAGCAGGCCGTATCCCTTAGCAGGAGGGGCAGTCCCGAAAAAGTATAGCCCAGCAACCAGCGTATATGAAGATAGATCTACCAGACCCTAAAAAAATAGTAGCTGTATTTGCGCTCCTGGGGCTGTTGTGGGTTTATCTCTCCGGCGAATTGCTCTATCGCCTTGCAGGCCCGTCTGATTACCTGGATGTGGAGATGATGAAGGGCTTCTTCTTTATAATAGTAACGGCTGCTTTGCTGTTTTTTTTACTGCAGCGCTACCAGGAGAAGATGGAGCAAAGTTTAGGGCAGTGGCAAAAAAGCGAAACTAATTTCCGCAGATTGTATGAAGAAAGTCCGCAGCCCATGTGGATTAGCAACGAAGAGCAAAAGGTGCTCTTTATGAACCAATCTGCACTTCAGCTATTTGAGTTTTCTGCAGCCCCACAAGAAGTTTTACCCGAAGAAATTCCTGCTTTGGACAGGCAGCATACTCCCTGGAGTTTTCTAGGCAAGGAGGGAGATGAAGGCCAGGGGGTGCGCCAGTTTGTTTCCTCCAGTGGTAAGATACTGTATCTCGACCTGATGGTGCAGTCAATAGAGTACCAGCAAAAGCCTGCAAAGCTCGTAATGGCCAGTGATGTTACCCGCCTGGTGAAGGTCGAGAAGGAGCGCCTTCGCATTAACAATGAGCTAATCCACTACAAAAAAGCCCTCGACCGGAGTGCGCTGCTGTCGGTAACCGACATCGATGGTATTATCCTGGATGTAAATTCTAAATTTTGTGAAGTAAGCGGCTACAGCAGGGAAGAACTGCTGGGGAATAGCCATAGTATGATAAAGTCCGGCTACCATTCCGACGCTTTTTTCAGGAGGCTGTATAAAACGGTGCGAAGTGGCGAAGTATGGAGAGGTGAGGTATGTAACCAGGCAAAGGATGGCAGCCTTTTTTGGGTGGACCTGGCCGTGGTGCCGGTGCAGGATGAGTTTAATGGAGTACACCGTTATATGACCATCGCCTATCCGGTTACTGACCGTAAAATGGCAGAGCTCCGTTCGGAGAAGGTGCACCAGGAGCTGATGACCTTTATGTACAAAGCCAGCCATAATTTACGTGGCCCGGTAGCGACCTTAAGCGGCCTGTTGAATATCGCTGCCATTGAAGTGAAAGAAGATTTTTCACTCCATTATATCCGGCTGCTCGAGGAGCGTACCCGCCACCTTGAATTTGTGTTAAATGAATTAATTGCCATCACTAAAATTAAGCAGGAAGACCTGAGCATAGGCCCTGTTTGTATGCGATCGCTCGTGGAGCAGGTGTGCAGTGCCTTTGAGGCAGACTTCCATAAATACCAGCTGAAGGTGGAAAATAAAATTCAGCTTGAAGAGCCTTTTAACAGTGATGAGAAGCTGGTAAGGAGTCTCCTGTTTTACCTGCTCGATAACAGCGTTAAATTTCGCAATAATAATGAGCCGAAAATAACCATAGAGGTAAAGGCGCAGGCGCAGGGCATTATGCTGTCGGTAGCCGATAATGGCCCTGGTATCAGCGAAAGCATTCGGGACCGGATCTATGAAATGTATTTCCGGGGCCATGAAAAGTCAACAGGCAGCGGACTGGGCCTATACATCGTTAGTAGTATCGTTGAACGGCTGGGAGGGTATATAAACTTAAAGAGTCAACTGGGACTCGGGAGTACCTTTATTGTTTACCTGCCTAGTGCAGAGCACGCCGAAAAACAACGGAATGGCAACAGTAGCCTCTTTCTGAAAGATCGGAAAGCGAAGCGGGTTAAAACTGATAATGAATAACCTGCTGAAAGAAATTTCCAATTACTCCTGCATCTACAAAAATACTGAAGGCAATGCCGAAGAGTGCGCCATAGAAGTGGGCATCGTGGTTAATATTGTCGGCCATTTTCTTGCCCTGGTAGTAGGAGTAAATCAGGAAAAGCGGCCCCAGGATAAAACCCGGGATACACAGGATGCCATAGAGGCAGAGTGGCTCTACCGGAAAGAACATGATGCTGCAGAAAATAACGGAGGCTACGCCACCCGATGCGCCAAGTGAGCGGTAGTGCGGTCGGTCTTTATATTTCAGAAAAGTAGGAATATCCGATACAATTACGCCAATCAGGAATAGGGTGAGCAGGTAGGCAAATCCTTCGGGACCAAACATACTATTAAAAAGATATTCTATGTTGGCCCCGAAAAAGTAGAGAGTAAACATATTAAAGAAAAGGTGCACCCAGCCGCTGTGAACAAAGCCTCCTGTAATAAAACGAAAGTACTCGCTCCGATGCTTTACACTGTAGGGATGGAAGAGCAGCTTCTCCTGCAGTGCAGGCTTTTGCCAGGCAATAATACTAATGGCAGAAGTAAAGACAATAAGAAAAAGGGTGGTCATTATTTGTCGCGCATTATAAGTTGGTGGGTAAAGCTGAGGAGCCTCTTTTTTCGCTCTTCGGGCAGCTCGAGTTGGTCGAGGAGGCTAAAAGCCTGCTCAAAATATTCATTCATTTTGGCCTCGGTAAGTGCACGTATACCTAATTGCTCATAAATAGCAGTAATGGCAGCTACTTTTTCTTCCGGTTCATAGCTGGTTTTTTGCAGCCAGCTTTGGAGCTGAGTAGCGGTGGCGCCTTCTGCTCTTTCAAGGGCATTAATCAGCAAAAAGGTTTTTTTGTTGGAAAGAATATCTCCCCCCACCTGTTTGCCAAACTTTTCCTTATCGGCATATACATCCAGTAGGTCGTCCTGGAGCTGAAAGCCTATGCCTATGTTGGTGCCAAACTGATAAAGTTGTGCACTTTCAGCCTCAGAGGCACCGGCCAGCATGGCGCCCAGCTCGAGGCTAAAGCCCAGCAGCACGGCCGTTTTTAACCGTATCATGTTCAGGTACTCTTCCTGGCTTACCTGCTGGCGGCTTTCGAAGTTCATGTCGAACTGCTGCCCTTCACATACCTCGGCCGCGCACTGGTTAAATTTTTGCAGTACGCTTTTTAAAATAGCCGGCTGGGCATTTAACAGCAATTCATAAGCCTTTACCAGCATTACATCGCCGCTCAAAATAGCAATATTGGCATTCCACTTTTCATGCACCGTAGGCTCGCCGCGCCTGAGGGGCGCCTGGTCCATAATATCGTCGTGCATGAGTGTGAAATTATGGAATACCTCTACGGCAAGCGCAGGTTTAAGGGCGTTTGCCGTATCTTCTTTCCAGAGTGAATGCCCTAAAAGGGTAAGCACCGGGCGGAGGCGCTTACCGCCCAGTGCCATCATATAACGGATGGGCTCATACAGCTCTGCCGGATCTTCACCGAAAGTGTAATGGGCAATTTCCCTGTTAATGGTATCTACCAGGCCGTGGAGGTAGGGGTCCTTCATATTATTCTTTAGCAAACTCCAGATCGATGGTGCGGCGATCGATATCAGTATTCGTTACCCGCACCTTTACTTTATCGCCCAAAGTAATCATCTTTTTATTGCTTTTGCCAATGATCCGGTAATTTTGCTCGTCATATTCGTAGTAATCGTCCTTCATGTCCGAGAGGCGCACCATGCCTTCGCATTTGGTTTCTACAATCTCTACATATATGCCCCATTCAGTTACGCCGGATACTACGCCTTCGAATACTTTATCTTCCTGCAGTTGCATAAATTCAACCTGCTTGTACTTAATGGAAGCACGTTCGGCATCGGCGGCACGCTTCTCCCGCTCGCTGCTATGCTGGCAGAGCTTTTCATACTTTTCCTTACCGGCCGATTTGCCACCGTCGAGGTAATGCTGTAACAGGCGGTGCACCATCATATCGGGATAGCGGCGGATGGGAGAGGTAAAGTGGGTATAGTGCTTAAAGGCCAGGCCAAAGTGGCCGTCAGGCTCCGTCGTATACTTGGCTTTGGCCATACTGCGGATGGCCAGGGTCTCCAGCACATTCTGCTCCGGCTTACCTTCCACATCGGTTAGCAGCTTATTCAGGGAGGCCGAAATAGCTTCTTCTTCGGTGCTGAGCTGGTGGCCGAATTTACGGGCAAAAACCGAGAAGGCTTCTAATTTTTCTGCCTTGGGCGAATCGTGGGTACGATAAACGAAGGTTGGGCTGGTTTTTCGTGATTTGCCCTTGTTGTAGATGAACTCCGCCACCCGCTTGTTGGTCAGCAGCATCCATTCCTCAATCATTTTATGGGCATCTTTTCGCACCTTTGGAATAACTTCCAGTGGCTTTCCTTTTTCGTCGAGCCTGAATTTTACTTCGGTGGTTTCGAAATTGATGGCCCCGCGCGAAAAGCGCTCGGCCCGCATTTTTAGCGCCAGGGTGTTAAGAATAGTCAGCTCCCGGGCAAAGTCGCCCTGCAGACTTTCTATCCGCTCCTGAGCTTCTTCGTAAGTAAAGCGGCGGTCGGAGTGGATAATGGTGCGGCCAAACCATTCAGAAATAATCTGTGCATTCTGGTCCATCTCGAAAACAGCCGAAAAGGTCAGTTTATCTTCATTAGGCCGCAGGGAGCAAAGCTCGTTCGACAGCCTTTCGGGCAGCATTGGAATGGTGCGGTCGACCAGGTACACAGAGGTAGCGCGTTCAATGGCTTCTTTATCGAGTACGGTGCCAACCCCTACATACTGCGATACATCAGCAATGTGGATACCTATTTCGTAGTGGCCGTTCTCGAGCAGGCGAAGCGAAAGGGCGTCGTCAAAATCTTTGGCATCGAACGGGTCGACGGTAAGGGTAGTTACCTGCCGGAAATCGCGGCGTTTAGCTATTTCTTCGTCGGTAATATTTTCGCTGATGCGTTTGGCCTGTGTTTCCACACCCTTCGGGAATTCGAAGGGCAGGTCGAACTCGGCCATAATCGAATGGATTTCTGCTTCGTTTTCTCCGGCTTTCCCTAATACCCGCACCACCTTACCTTCGGGGTTTTTGCTTTTGCCCGGCCATTCAGTAATGCGGACGATTACTTTCTCGTTGTTCCTGGCCCCGGCAATCTGGTCGTTGGGAACGAAAATGTCGTGGTGCATTTTGCGGCTGTCGGGTATTACAAAGGCAAAGCGGGGAGAAAGCTGGATGCGCCCCACAAACTCTTCGCGGGCGCGCTCAATAATTTCTATCACCTCGCCTTCGAGCCGCTTTTCGCTGCTTTTGCTGCCATACAGCCGAACCCGCACGGTATCGCCATCGAGGGCGAATTTCAGCTTATTGGCATTGACCATCGCATCCTGCTCCAGCTCTTCGGAGATGATATAGGCAAAGCGGGGATTCACAAAATCGACCTTGCCGGTTATCTCGTCGGGTTGTGCGGTGCTGCGGTAGCGGCCGTCGGACGTTAATTCAACCTCATCGGCCTTTACCAGTTTATGAAGGGCAGCCTCCATGGTTGCTCTGGCATTCTTTGTCTGCAGGTCCAGCTTCTGGATAATGTGCTTGGTGCTGATGGGGCGGGTTTGGTTCTTTTCCAGCAGTTGCTGAATTCTTTCCTTCATTGTTGCTACTTCTGCCTTGGGAACTGAAGAAGCCTTTTTTGATAATTTTTTCTTTTTGCTCATATAATCATAAAAAATTTTAGCCTCCCATTTTTCGCTGGGCCAGTTTGCGGGCCAGCTGGGCCTTCCGGATATCTTCCAGGTGGCCATGAGGAATTGCCTCAATCAGGGTTTTAGTATAGGCTTCCTGAGGGTTTTCATATAGTTGTTCAGGATAGCCGGCTTCTACCAGCCGGCCGTTATTCATTACCAACACCCTGTCAGCGATAAACTTAATGACCGACAGGTCGTGGGAAATAAAAATATAGGTGAGCCCGAAGTCCTGTTTTAGCTCATTCAGGAGGTTTAGCACCTGCGCCTGCACGGAAACATCGAGCGCTGATACGGACTCATCGCAAATAATAAACTTCGGCTCCAGCGCTAATGTTCGGGCAATGCAAATCCGTTGTCGCTGACCGCCTGAAAATTCGTGTGGGTATCGGTTAAAATAGTCGGGCTTCAGGTTTACTCTTTCCAGCAGGTACATCACCTTTTCTTTGCGCTGCTGCTCGTTTGCCAGTACGCCATGAATCTTCATAGGCTCCATGATGGCCCTTCCAATTGTATGGCGCGGGTTCAGAGAGGCGTAGGGGTCCTGGAAAACAATTTGCATTTCGCTTCTGAGCCGGCGCATTTCCTTCTCCTTCAGTTCATTAATGCGCTGTCCTTCAAAATAAATATCGCCGGCAGTGGGCTCAATTAAGCGCAGCAGACTTCGGCCCAGCGTGGTTTTCCCGCAGCCCGATTCTCCTACCAGCCCCAGTGTTTCGCCGGGGTACACTTCAAAGCTCACATCATCTACCGCCTTAACGATTTCCTGCTTGCGGCTAAACCAGCTGCCGCCATCAGTAAAATAGGTTTTAAGGTTTCGCACTTCCATAATCGGTGGCTTTTGAAGCAATGCCTGCTGATGCTGCTCAATTTCGGCCTGGCTCTGGACATTAAACAGTAAGGCTTCGCCGACAGAGTTATACTTTTGCGATTTTTTCTCTGTAAGTGCACCTTCGGCATCCATCCCCATAAAATCCGATACGGTCGGCAGTACCTTCAGCTTCATGTCAAGCCTTGGGCGGCAGGCGAGCAAACCTTTGGTATAGGGGTGCTGCGGATTGGAGAAAATATCCCAGATAGGACCTTCTTCCACAATCTTTCCCTGGTACATTACCAGCACCCGGTCGGCCACCTCGGCAATTACGCCCAGGTCGTGGGTAATAAATATAACCGAAGTTTGCAGCTCCTGCCGGAATTCGGCAAATAACTTCAGAATGTTAGACTGCACCGTTACGTCCAGGGCTGTGGTGGGCTCATCGGCAATAAGGAGCTGGGGGTTGCAGGAGAGAGCCATGGCAATCATGACCCGCTGCTTTTGCCCCCCTGATAGCTGGTGCGGGTAAGAGTTAAACGCCAGCTCCGGCTGAGGTAGTCTTACTCTGCGGAACAGCTCAAGCGTCCGCTCTTTTGCCACTTTACCATTTACCTGCTGGTGAAGGAGTATCGACTCCATTACCTGGTCGCCGCAGGTGTACACCGGGTTGAGCGAACTCATCGGCTCCTGGAAGATCATGGAAATTTCATTTCCCCTGATCTGGCGCATCCGGGGCGATGGGAGGCGAACCAGATCAACCTCGCCCAATTGTTTGGAGTGAAAATTAATGCTGCCACCAACTATAGAGCCGGGCTGGTCGACGAGCCGCATGATGGAAAGAGCGCTGACTGATTTGCCAGAGCCCGACTCGCCAACAATACCAATAGCCTCGCCTTTATTAACTGTAAAACTTACTCCATCGACCGCCCGAACAACCCCTGCCCTGGTATGAAACTGCGTTTGCAGGCCCTTTACTTCTAATAAAGGCTCCTGTGGACGGTCGGGCAGGTCGGTAGGGAAATGCATGAATGGCTCGAAGGTGTTCTTTTCTATTATAATATTATAATGTTACTACAAATATAGGACTTGCCCCTTCAAAGTAGCATGAATGTAATCAAATAGGAAAAAAAGAAACAATAAGCTTCTGATAATAAAAGCACTTAAAAAGCATTAATGTAAAAATTAGCAGAATTAACTTGAATAATTTACTGTTTTAGGCTTAAAGTCCATAGCCTTCAGGCTAATTAATAGCTCTGGTAGCTGTAGCTTTGCACAAAATAAAAAGATGGTGAAAAATGTTCGGGAAGAGCCTGGAAGCCTGTCGGAAGATTGGCTGAAAGTAGGTGTAGAGTTGTTTTCGAAGGAAGGGAATCCACACATGGAGGCAGCGATGCTCAGTCGGGCTTTAGGCCGGAGCAGCACGGAGTTTTATCGTCTTTTTAAAGATGAAGAATATTTCCTGTACCGAATGGTGGAGTACTGGCGAAAGGTTAAAACAACCCGCATTATAGAATCATTTGCCAAATTATCCTATAAAGCAAGACTGGAAAAGCTGGTGGATATGGTATTTGCCGATCGTTCGCTCCATGATTTTCTCTTCTATTTAAGAAAGCAGGCACAAAAGGATGGTAAACTGGCTACCCTTCTCGCTGATATTGAAGAGGAGCGAATTGACTCCACCCGACATATCTTTAACGGGCTTGGTTTTGGTGTAAAGGAAATAGACCTGAAGGGCGAGCTGCTGTATAGTTTTTATCTTGGCTGGTATGAGCGATATAAATACCAACCTTTTACCCCTGCCCTCCGGAAGCAGGTGCTGGAACAAATTGAATATCTTGTAGGAATAGGAGATTAATATTTTATACCAGTACAATTTGTTTGTCGCTCAATAGCGGACTACAGCGGTAGCGCATGAATACCTGTGCGGTGGTAATTACATCCTGCTGTCCCCGGCTAATGATTTGCTGCAGGTCTTTCTCTTCATAAAAAACATCCTTTACTTCCGAGCCCCGAAGCTGGCTTTCATTCGTCGGAATATCGAAGATAGCAGCGAGAGTTTCCAGTCCTACCAGGTATTTCCGGTTACCAAACATCCACATTTCCATCGTATCGAGGTGGGGGACTTCCCAGGGCTTTTTGCCGGCAAAACTGAGCACCGGCGGAATAGGAACACAATGAACCAGCATTCGCCGACAGAGATAAGGAAAATCAAATTCTTTGCCGTTATGGGCACACAGGCGGAGGCTATTCTGGTCAAAACGGTCCTGCAATAGTTTTATAAACTCCTCCAGCACTTTTCTTTCATCCTCTGCATCATTCATTGCTTTTACCCTAAGCTCAAGGTCCCCTTCCGGCTCCGGCCGGTGAAAATAGCCGACGGAGATATTGATGATCTTGCCAAACTCGGCATAAAGGCCGGCCTGGGAAGCATAAAGTGCTTCGGGGCTATCTTCTTCAGCTTCCAGCTGAACGGCCTTTTGTCGCCATGCCTGCTGTAGTCGAGGATTAAGGTCTTTCAGCTGTGCTGCCTGCGGTACAGTCTGGATGGCAACAAAAAGAATGTTTTCGAGGGGGCGGGTATGTGGCATATTTCCGGATAGTTTAAGGAGCTGCGCAATAGCAGCTTCCTAAACAGCTAAATACCGATTTCCCGCTAAATGTTTGTCCTCCTATTACAATTAAGCTCCTGTAGCAGGAAGAGGAAGACTATAAAAAGCGTTCAATTATCCGCATCAGCTTTTCCAGCTGCTGCTGATCCTGCTCATCAAAATCATTCAGCTGGTCGCTATCCACATCAAGAATGAGCGCAACTTCTCCATTTTTAAAAGCTGGCAGCACAATTTCCGATTTAGAGTCTGAGCTGCAGGCGATATGCCCCGGGAAAGCATCCACATCCGGTACTAAAACAGTTCGTTTCTCGGCCCATGAAGTACCACAAACGCCCTTTCCTTTATTGATACGCGTACAGGCAACAGGTCCCTGAAATGGCCCCAGCACCAATTGCTCGTCCTTTACAAGGTAAAAGCCTACCCAAAAAAAGCCCATGCCGTACCGGAGGGCGGCGGCAATATTCGAAAGGTTGGCAATTACATCTGTTTCGCCGGTAATGAGTGCTTCAATTTGCGGAATCAGGCTCTCGTAACGTTCCTGTTTATTTGCAGATTCTGATATGATTAAATTTTCAGCCATTTTATTTTTTCGTTGTTGGTTATTTGTTGATAGTTGTTCGGTGGTGGCTAATGCCAGGTGGTTATGTAGAACAGGGCTTTATGAAGCTCCTGATTTATGGTTCACAGGCAAATAAATCTATTGTCCATTGTCCCCTATCTCACGTCTTCAGTCTCCCTCCTAAATTCTCAGCTGTTCAGGAAAACATCGAGCCGGTCTTCGAAAACGAGCTGGCTTTTCCATAGTTTTCCTTTAGGCCGGGGGGCATAGAAACCTTCGCCAAAGGTTTTGGGTGCGGTAAAGATACGGCTTTCGTCCCACAATCCCTTTGCCAGCAGGAGCTCCAGCAATTGGGGACCACCTTCGACAATGACAGATTGTATTCCCCCCTGGTGCAGGTCCTGCATCATTTCTTCCAGAAAGTGTGCCTCGTTGAGGCGGATGAAAGCCAGGTTTTCTTCCCTGGCGTTCTCTTTTAAATTATAACAGCGGGTAGGCTGCTGCCGGTCAAATACATGGTAATGCCGCTCCAGCTGCAGCTGCCGGTCGATAATGATGCGGAGCGGATTTTGCCCCTGTACCGGCCAGCTGCGCACATTTAGCTGCGGGTTATCATACTGCACCGTTTGCCGACCCACCATAATGGCATCTTCTTCGGCGCGCCATTGGTGCACCAGCTTTCGGGCCGAAGGGTTACTGATCCACTTGCTGTCGAAGTTAGGCCGGGCCATATAGCCATCGACCGTCTGAGCCCATTTCAGGATAATGTAGGGTCGCTTTTTTTCAATAAAAGTAAAAAAGCGGCGGTTCAGCAGGCGACCTTCTTCCTCCAGTATACCCCAGCGCACCAGTGTTCCTGCCTCTGTTAAGAGCTGGAGGCCACCGCCTGCCACTAAAGGGTTCGAATCGGTGTTGCATACAACCACTTCCTTTATGCCTTTTTCAATAAGCAGATTGGCGCAGGGAGGCGTTTTGCCCCAGTGAGAACAGGGCTCCAGGCTTACGTAGGCGGTACTTTCAGGAAGCAGATCCTGGTCGGTTACGCTGCGGATGGCATTTACCTCTGCATGAGGCCCTCCATATTGCTGGTGCCATCCTTCCCCAATAATGCGGCCCTGGTGCACGATTACACAGCCCACCATCGGGTTTGGGCTTACACGGCCGAGGCCATTGCGGGCGAGATCCAAAGCCCGTTGCATAAAAAGTACATCTGCCTCCATGGTGTAAAGTTAATGAAGGTGCTTTAAAATTTTTACATAGGTTTTCGTTAATAACGCTTAATTTTTATCTGTACCCCAGTTTTGCCATTCTTTTATCAAAGAATATTTAAAGGCAGTGCAGGGCAGGAGGGCCTGGCAGGTTTTAAGTTCGGAAGAATCTTTACCTTTGTACTTATGCCTGATATGGAGAAAACATCTGTTAAAGCGGTTTACCAGCAAATATTGAACCGCCTGCAGTCTGCGGTGGGGGCCGAAGAAGCGAGTCCGCAGGCTTACTGGCTATTGGAAGGTTTGTTTGGGAAGAAAAGAATGGATGTTATAATGGATGCACCCCTGCAACTAGTGCCGGAGGCGAAAGAGCAACTTGAAGATGTTTTGCGGCGACTGGAAAAAGGAGAACCTATACAGTACGTGCTGGGAGAGGCACCTTTTTATGGCAGGAGCTTCAAAGTTAATCGTGCGGTGCTTATCCCACGACCTGAAACAGAGGAGCTGGTACAGCTTATTTGCGGCCAGTACGGGAGTAAACAAGACTTAAAGCTGCTCGATATTGGTACAGGAAGTGGCTGTATTGCTACAACGCTCGCATTAGAACTGCCTGGCCCGAAGGTATATGCCATAGATGTAAGTGCCGATGCCCTGCTGCTGGCGGAGGAAAACGCCCGCCGGTTAGGTGCTGAAGCCGAGTTTATAGAATGTAATATTCTTGAAGATTACCCCACAACCCTTCCTTCGCTGGATATTATCGTAAGTAATCCTCCCTATGTGATGCGGAAGGAAGCTTCCCTGATGAAGGCAAATGTATTAGACTGGGAGCCGGCAGTCGCCCTCTTCGTGGAAGATGAAGATCCGCTCCTGTTTTACCGGTGCATTGCCTGCCTGGCCAGGAAACAATTAAAAAAAGGAGGCAGGCTTTACTTCGAAATCAATGAAAGTTGTGGCAAAGAAGTGGTAGAAATGCTGGAAAAGCAGGGGTTTAGTGATATTGCTATCCACCAGGACCTGCAGGGGAAGCCCCGGATGGTAGAGGCGCGGTGGCGCGAGTAGAGTTGTTATAGTTCTTCGATGAGCCAGAAAGGACCATCTGCCTCTATTTGAATACTGGTAGCCGCTTTTGTCCTGAATTTTTCTGTTCCGGTAAGAATACTTTGCTCCAACGGTGGCTCCAGCCCTTTGGTAGAAAACTGGCAGGAACTCTCGGGGTGCAGGCGTACTGTTTCCCCTGCCGTATACCATTTTGTATAGGCGCCCGAACGGCAAAGGCAGTACCGCTCCTGCCCGTAAATTACCACTACATCTTTTATAAGCTGTTGCTTGTTTAGCAATGACAATAGCTCCTGTAGTTCTTCTTCAGCTTCTGCATAAATATTAACCGCCCGGTGCTGCTTTTCAGCCAGGTAGCGGAGCGCGGGAAGTAAAGGTGCTTCCTCCGGTGCAAGGTTAATGAGCTGAAGGGGCGCCTGCTGTTCAATTTCCTGGCTAAGCAGCGCCTGCTGCTCCGCGCCCGCTACTAACACATCTGCTTTGATTCCCTGCGTATTCAAAGCCTGAAAGGCTGCGGAATTAACGACCAGTGTAGGACTCCATTCCAGCAAAGGGCCCAATTGTGTTAAAGAAAGTGTATTTGAAGTGAGGATAAGTAGCGCAGGCTCCTGTGCCTCCCGAACAACGTGGTGGCTCGACATAGCTCAGTTCTTCATTTGTAAATTCTGGTTCAGTTGCCGGATTTCCTCCCACTTCCAGCGGGACTTTAGCGGAACCTCCTGATAAACCTGTTCGAAATACCTGCGAACGATCTTTATCAGCTCATCAGGGGCAATACTGGAGGAGTATATCGTTCTGTTAAGGGGATGGTCGAAGCGCTGTTCCTTCGATAGCTTTTCTTCCGTTAGCCGTAGAATGGGGCCGGTATCGGTGATTTTATCGCTTCGCCAGAGGTAGGGGGAATCTTCCTGTCGGTTTAGCTGGTTGGCCAGTGGCTGCAGGTCGATGCGGGGAAAGCATTTGCGGGTACAGTCTATCCAGGTAGTGTACTTGTACTCCAGTTCGTAGCGCTGGTTATTGTAAAGGGAAAGAACCATATCGGCCCCGGCGCTTTGGCTGAAGAGGGCGTAGTAATGGAGCGGTTCAGGTGTTTGAACTATCAGCAGGCGGATGTTTTCCCGTAATTCAATATGGCTGCTAGGCTGCCGGAGCGCTTCCATGCCCGCCAGTACCTGCTCATACTCCTCCTGCCAGTCGTGTTTGTAATCCTCCGGATTTTTAAGTGCCTTTTCGAATTGCTGCAGGAAGAACTGATACTTACTTATACAAAGTCTGATTTCATTTTTTCCCGGTGCATAAGAGGCAAAAGGGGCGTAAAAGCGTTCCTTTTCTACATAGTTTATCCAGCAGACCAGCTGAAGAGCGAGATGATCTTCGGCTGTTTCAAGAGTTAGCTCCCTAAAGTCGCCCACAAGGGCCATTTTTCTGAGCAGCTGTTGGTGCTGCAGGGCCAATGATGGGTTGCAAAGGCTCCATACTCCTAAAAAGCCATCAATATCAAAATGGTTATTGGTAACATACTGGTACTGTTCAAGCTCAGGCAATTGCTGCTCCAGGGCATTTAAAACAATTCCTGTGCTGGTATCGTCATGTACCTCTTCTATTTTAGGGGCCCCCCGCCAATGCGAGAGCACCAGCCCATCGGGATGAAAGCAGTCGACTACCAGTACATTCGGGTACATGGAGAGTTCGTTGAAGGGCACAAATTTTTTTGCCATCTGTAAGGAATCCTGAAGTTCTTCCAATATACTATCGTATCTTAAAAGTACAAAGTCTGGCTGAATAGTTCAAAGTGGAAACTTAAAAAGCCTTTTGTCGAAACAAAAGGCTTTTTACAATCTTCCGGCTAATTTACAGCTTCACGGAAAGGTTTAGCAGGAAATTAGCTCCGGCCTGCGGATAAAAATAATTATAATAGCTAACATCTCCTTCGTACCCATAACCATAGGTATACCCGTTTGACTCGTACAGGTGGTTGAATACGTTGTTGACCAGTAAACCGGCATTCAGCTCTTTTACAAATCCAGGGCGGAAGGTGGCGGTGAGCCGCATGTCGTTTACAAAGTAGGCCTCCAGGGCTCTGGAGTTGCTCTGGGTATTGTCGAGGTACTGTTTGCCCACATACTTTGGCAACATACTTAATTCGAGCCACCGCCATGGGCGGACACTAATAATTCCTCCTGCTACAATGGAAGGAGAGAAGGAGATGGTGGTTTCTTCAAAATCATTGTAAATAATTTCGCTGGAGCCATCTGCCAGATAGTTGTAAAGTACTTCGGTAAAGTTCCTGATTCTGTTGCGGCTAAAAGTAGCATTAGCGGCAATTTCAAGCCAGGATTCCGGGCGGAGTTCGGCCTGCAGTTCAATCCCGGTCCGGTAGCTGTCGTCTACGTTAGTGCGGATGCTGGAGCCCACATCATTCAGCTCACCAGTCAAAACAAGCTGATTTTTATAGTTCATCAGGTAGTAGTTAGCCGTAAAGGCGTAGTGCTCACTTCTTCTGCTATAGCCGAATTCGATATTATGTAGCTTTTCTGCCTTGGGTATGGTTCCCTCCGGGGCGTCTATAAAGTCATTCCTGACAGGCTCCCGGCTGCCTTTGGCATAGGAGGCATAAAGTCGGTCGAGAGGACCAAAGGCATAGGTGAAGCCCACCTTCGGATTAAAGAATTGGTAGTTGAAGTCTCCTCTTATCGTACGGAGGTCGTTGTCAATGCCTGCATATTGATAAGTTATCAGGCGTTCCTGCAGGTCGAGGAAGAGGTGAAGCTGTTCGGTAAGCTGGTAAAAACTTTTCAGGTATACATTCAGGTCTTTCTTTTCAGCGGTATTGTCGTAGTAACGGTCGCGGATATTGCTATGGCCTGCATATTGCGACCAGATAATTTCGCCAAAGTGGTCGCCCAGGTAGCGGTTCCAGCCTCCTCCCAGCACGAACTGCCAGCGGTCGGAAGGCTCATAATCGGCCGACCAGGTAGCGCCGTAAAAGTGGTTATCGAGCCAGCGGCGGCGAATCAGGTCGGTGGTGTAAATGGTGTCTTGTTCAGAGCCTATCAGCAGAGAATCAATGCCGAAGGGGGGGTAATCGGCAAAATCATCATCTTCCCGGTACTGTTCGTAGTAGCCCCGGCCGCGGGTATAGTGAAGCGCGCCGTTGAGCGTAAGCTCCGGAAGTAGGTCATGGGCCAGCAGCAACTGGTAATGGTCCTGCTGATAGTTATCAGTTTCGTTCTCGTACGTATAGTAATTATAAGTTCGGTCCGTTTCAAGGAGTTCTTCGGGGGTGCCATACCATGCCTGGTAGGTTTGCTCCTGCCCGCTAAATACATTTGCTTTTATAAGGGTGCGTTCGCCATAGTAGCCGCCTGATACATAAAATGATTTAAGGTCGGAAAAAGCACGGTCAATATAGCCGTCGGAGCTAATTTTGGAGAGACGGGCATCGACAGCAAACTTTTCGTTGATGAGGCCGGTGCCGGCTTTTACCGTATGCTTCCAGGTATTAAAGGAGCCGTAACTGTTATCAATAATGGCATAAGGCAGAGGATTCAGGATGCTCGTCTGGATATTGACAGTCGCCCCAAAAGCAGCAGCCCCATTCGTAGAGGTGCCCACACCTCTTTGTATCTGTATGCTTTCTACGGAAGAGACAAAGTCGGGCATATTTACCCAGAAGACGCCATGCGATTCGGCATCATTCATAGGAATGCCATTAACAGTTACATTAATCCGTGTAGCATCAGAGCCCCGAATACGCATGCCGGTATAACCTACACCGGCCCCGGCATCGGAAGTAGTTACCACCGAGGGAGTCAGGTTGAGCAGGTAGGGTATGTCCTGGCCGAAGTTTTGCTTTTCAATTTGCTCCCGATCCACCTCCGTAAAAGTGGTGGGGGTGTTTTCGGTAGCGCGGGTGGCGGCCACAATTACCTCTTCGGTATATAGGCTGCCTTCCGAAAGGCGAATATCCAGCTGCTGATTACTTTGTATCACGATATTTTGCCGGTAAGGCTCATAGCCTACATACGTTACCAGCAGTACATAAGGGCCGGCATCCACTTCTTCCAGCTTAAAATGGCCGGTAAGGTCGGTAGCGGTAGCATAAGGGCTCTCCAGCAGGCGAACCGTTGCGCCGACCAGTGCCTCGCCCGAAGCAAGGTCTCTTACAGTACCTGTAAGCTGGTATTGCGCCAGGAGGCTAAATGGCAGCAAAAGGAAGTTAAACAATAAAAAAAAGATCTTCTTCATGGTTTTGTTTAATTAAAATAAAACATGCGCTGCACATCAGGCAAAGCTGTTGTGCGCGAACACATAAAGAAGGGGATAGTGAGATAGTGCAATACGAGCCGAAGGTTCGTATTTGGTTTCCCTACGCCGGCATTACCCGGATCAGGTGCTTGCTCCTGCTGCAGTCAGGAGCAAAGGGTATAATCTCAGCCCGAAGTATTAGGGCACCCCTTGTTAATGGATTCTTGCCGGCAAAGGTAGAGATAAAATGCGGCCATGAAAACGAAAAGGCGAAAAATTATGTACTACCCGATAAAAGAGAGTCAATAAGCTGTATGGCTCGCTTTAAGCGGGTTTCTCCCAATCCGCTGATAACCTGGAAGGGAAGCTGTTGCAACTGCAGATGTTCTTTATACAGTTTAAAGAAATATTCGCGAAGGTGAGGATGCTCACGCTGCGGGTCCGGTTGCCAGGGCATATCAATGTCGGGCAGGAGGTATTGGGTGTAGGAATGCTCCTGCCACTGGCGGAGAATCCAGGGATGGCAGCGGCCATAGGAGTGCTCGCTCCATATTTTAAGCACCAGCATGCCGGTGTCGCAGAATAGCAGGCGATTGGCCTTCCTGGCTTTCTGTTCCTCAAGAGCCATTTGGGCTTTTGCGATTTCCAGCAGGTCCCTTTCCTGATAGGGACGGCCAATTTCTTTTAAGTAAGTCCGGGCCACCTCAGGCACCCACTCTGTTTGGTAATGGGCGGCAAGAGCCTGGGCAAGCATACTCTTGCCGGTCGATTCAGGGCCGGTGATCATGATGCGCTTAACCATCAGGCGCTGAGCTGGTGTTGATATTGCTTCTGCCACCTCAGGTAGCCGGCAATGGCAATAACAGTATATAGCAGGAAGAGTAAAGCGGTAAGGTAAAGATCCCTGCTGGCATAGAGGTAAACGGAGGCGGCATCAATCACCACCCAGTACAGCCAGTTTTCCAGCACTTTTTGAGTCACCATCCAGGTAGTAAAAAGACTGAAAACGGTGGTAAAGGAATCGAGAAGAGGATTGGCCGCATCGGTATACACCTCCAGTGTCCAGCCCAGCAGGAGCGTAGCCGCTGTATTTGCCAAAATAATGAGCAGATGGGTTTTGAGGGACCAGCGGATAATAGGCAGGGAATTTTCTGCCGAAGCCGGACCTTTACTTCTGCCCGACCACGACCACCAGCCTACTACTGCCATTATTAAATAGAAAATCTGCAGACCGGTTTCGGCATACAGCCGGGCCTCCAGGCAAAGGTAAACGTAAATACAGACGCTCAGGAAGGCAGCCGGCCAGCACCAGATGCTTTCCCTGGCCGCCAGCAGCACATAAGTCAGGCCAAGGAGAACCGCCAGGCCTTCCAGCCATGTCATGGCCACGAGTGCTTCGCGAATAATAAGCTGAAATTCCTGCAGGTTCATAAGCCTGATGAATGGTTACGCGCTGCAAAGCTATAAAAGTCTGGACAAGCACGCCAGTTTTAAAGAAAAGCAGGCTCTTTTATTTTGTAGGTGAGGGGGCGATCCTGATAATCAGTCGCTTATAAATGCTTTCTTTTTATCTTCGGTAAAATTACTTAATTTGTCTTAATTGCAGACTTTCCCATAGCCGCCATTGGAGGAAGGAAGAGAGAATGGATGTTCGGTCAGGCGCTTAAATGATAAGATAAAAGAAATGAAATCTCTACAAGTGCATGAGTTAAAGCAGCGACTGCAGTATGGTGAAAAATGGCTGATACTGGATGTTCGTCAGCCCGAGGAATATGCCATCTGTAATTTTGAGGGAGTGGCTGAAACAGTGCTGATGCCGTTAAACAGGCTCCACAGCAAGGAACTGGAGTTGCCGCAGGACCGCCCCATAGTAGTGACCTGCCACCATGGAGTGCGCAGCAGGTATGCCATAGAGTACCTGGAGAGCTTAGGTTTTACCAAGCTGTATAACCTGGAGGGCGGCATCCACGCCTGGGCTACGGAGGTAAATGACCAGATGCCGGTATATTAATCTGCCGGAGTCTAAAGTGCTGAGGCGGAGGGGTTGAGGGCGATAATGAAGCTGCCCTACCTTCTTCGGCCGGTACAGGCAAAAGTACCTGGCCTGTAGGGGAAAATATTTTATCGTGCTGCTTTAAATTACTTTTAAAGCTCATTGTTTATCTGTACTTTTGACCGGCAAATAAAACCACCATAATTTTATTTGCCATGACTCCCGATTCTTCTAAATTCCTGTTCGAGGCCCTGACCTACGACGATGTGCTCCTGCTTCCCGGCTATTCCGAGATTCTCCCGCGCGACACAGATACCACTACCCAGCTTACCAAAAACATCCGACTGAATATACCCCTGGTGTCAGCCGCCATGGATACGGTTACTGAAGCGGACCTGGCAATTGCGATGGCCCTGGAAGGCGGCCTTGGCTTTATCCATAAAAATATGCGTGCCGATAAGCAGGCAGAGCAGGTGCGCCGCGTAAAACGCTCGCAGAGTGGCATGATTCTCGACCCGGTTACCCTGCTGGTCGACTCTACTGTGGCCGATGCCGTCCGTATTATGCGCGAATACAAGATTGGCGGTATACCCGTGGTAGATGCTGACCGGAAACTGCTCGGCATTATCACCAACCGCGACCTTCGTTTCCAGAAGAACATGAAGGTGCCCGTGAGCGACATTATGACGAAGGAAAACCTCATTACAGCTGATACCAGTATCGACCTGCATAAAGCAGAAGATATCCTGCAGGAGTATAAAATAGAAAAGCTTCCTATTGTCGATAAAAGCGGTAAGCTCAGCGGCCTCATCACCTATAAAGACATTCTGAAGAACAGAGACCGGCCCAATGCCTGTAAAGATGAGTTTGGCCGCCTGCGTGTAGGAGCTGCCGTGGGGGTAACGCCGGATATGCTGGAAAGAATAAAGCTGCTGAAAGAAGCGGGTGTGGATGTAATTAGTATCGATACCGCCCATGGCCACTCCAAAGGAGTAATTGATGCCACCAGAAAAGTAAAACAAACTTACCCTGAGCTGGAGTTGATTGTTGGCAATGTCGCTACCGGCGAAGCCACCAAGGCACTTATTGAGGCCGGGGCCGATGCTGTGAAAGTAGGGGTAGGTCCTGGAAGTATCTGTACCACCCGTGTAATTGCCGGCGTAGGAATGCCGCAGCTTTCGGCTGTTTACGAGGCGTCCAAGGCGGCAAAAGGCAGTGGCGTTTCTATTATTGCCGACGGTGGTATCCGTTTCTCGGGCGATGTGGTTAAAGCCCTTGCAGGTGGCGGCGACTGTGTAATGATTGGTTCCCTGCTGGCAGGCACGGAAGAAGCTCCGGGTGAGGTAATTATTTATGAAGGCAGGAAGTTTAAATCGTACCGCGGTATGGGCTCGCTGGAAGCCATGGAAGATGGATCGAAAGACCGCTATTTCCAGGATGCCGAAGATGATATTAAAAAGCTGGTGCCGGAAGGAATTGTAGGCCGTGTACCCTATAAAGGTAAAGTGGAAGAAGTGCTCTACCAGATGACCGGTGGCCTTAAGGCCGGAATGGGCTATTGCGGAGCGGCTACTATACCCGATTTGCAAAAAGCAAAATTTGTAAAAATTACGGCTGCAGGAGTGCGCGAGAGTCATCCGCACGACGTAATGATTACACGCGAAGCACCTAATTACAGCCGCTAATCTGGGCAAAAGCACCTGAAAATGCTTCAGGTTTTTTAAAAAATTACTACCTTTAAAGGCTAATTAACGTATATTCAGTTTAATTAGCCTTTTTTATTTTTTTCAGGTGGCCCGAATGTCGGACTTTTTCAGGTATCATAAATCCATTGTTGTGCAGGCTTCAGGAGCGCTCCGCTCTCATGCGGGCTGGATAGCCCTGCTCCTGGTAAACCTCCTCATCGTACTTAGCTTGAGGGCTGAGCTTATTAGTCCTAAAATTAGCGGCTGGGTGCCTCAGCTGGCTCTTAACCTTTATCTGCTGGTTGTTTACATTTACGGGCAGCTCAGAATAAAGCCGGTGGAGCGCTTCGATTTTATGCAGTTAATCTGGCAGATGCTGCTTTTTGGGGTGTTAGCCGTTAGCTTTTCCTTTTTTATCGAAGCGGTTTACTATATTTTTCATGGGCAGGCCTTTTTTCAGAGTGGTATTGCTGTTAATGTTGTTTACCTGCTGAGTCTTACTATTATTTCAACCTATCTGGTGTTGTTGCTGGTAGCATTCAAGCGGCTGGTTCTGTACGAGAAATCACGCCTGTTGCAGATTAGCTGGAAGATTTTCGAGTACTCCCTTATCTCCAGCATGGTGCTGGGCGTGTTTAATATTGAGGTGCATACCATTGTTTTTAATGCCATACTGCTGGGGCTGATAGGGATGGGCGTTCTCTTATCTGTAAACCTGAAGTGGGTAGGATACCTCGATTTTAACCAGAAATGGAAGAGTCTGCTTATTTTGATGGGCATTGTCGCCTGCCTGTCCTACTTCTTCTTTTTTGCCACTGTTTACCAGGGCGATAAGGCCATCCTGCTAAATATGGTCGACGATGTCTTTTTGCTGGCCCTGCTGGCGTTTTGCGTCTTCTACAGCCTGTTGTCCTGCCTGGTTATTTTTTTCAATCTGCCCACCTCATCAGTATATGAAAAGAAGCTGCAGGAGATTAAGGGCTTTCATAAGCTGAACCGAAGTAACCAGAAAGAGGAGACCGAAGAGAATATATGGCAGTCGCTGCTTGAAAACTCCCTGTCGGCTGTAGATGCGGATGCAGGTTGGTTGGAGATTAAAAAGGAGGGGGGGGAGGTGCACCTCCTTGGACAAATTGAGGAAGAAGAGTTAAACGAAGTGATTGATGGAATCCGGAAGGCTGGTATTCAAAAGGTATTTAAGGCGGATTTTACCAATAAGAAGCAAAAGAGTCACTATCTTGGTGGTCTGGCTCATTCTGTGTACCGAACGATTATGGTCGTGCCGCTTACCCTTCAGGAGGAGCACAGCGGTTTACTGGTGTTGCTGAAAGATGTGGAGGGAGGCTTTAATAAAGATGCCGTGGACCTGGTAAAAACTTATGCCGACCACAGCTGTACCGCTATCGAGAATGGCCGGCTGCTAAAAGAGGCGCTGCAAAATGAGCGATATAAGGAAGAGCTGACTATTGCCCGTCGTGTACAGCGGAGTCTCCTGCCGGAAAAGCTGGAGCATCACGAAGATTTTAATCTTGCTGTCCATTCCGAGTCGTCCGACGTGGTGGGCGGAGATTATTACGATACTTTTAAGCTCAATGAACAGCAGTATGCCCTGGTGATCGCCGATGTGGCAGGGCATGGTACGGCGGCTGCTTTTGCCATGTCGCAGCTTAAGGGAGTGCTCCACAGCCTGGTGCACCTCGGGTACTCGGGTAAGGAACTGGTGGTGCGGGTAAACCAGGCGCTGAGTAAATGCCTCGATAAAGCCACCTTTATTACCCTTACTTATGTAATGGTAGATGTGAGCAGCAAAAAAATTGAGCTTCTCAGGGCCGGCCATTGCCCGGCCTTATTCTGGCAGCAGGAGGCAGGGGAGTTAAAGGTGCTGAATGATAAAAGTATGGGGATTGGTATTTTGCGGAATGAACAGTTTGCCGGGCATTTGCAGGAAAATTACCTGCAGTATACTCCCGGCGATGTGCTTGTGCTCTATACCGATGGGGTGGTGGAAAGCAAAAATGAACAGCAGGAAGAATTTGGTCAGGAGCGCCTGCAGGAGATTGTTGTGAAAAATGTTACTGAAGATGCTGTAGACCTTCAAAATAAGGTGATGGAAGCGCTGAGAGAGCACACGAAGAAAACAGGAATAAACGATGATTTTACAACTATGATTGTAAAATTCAGTTAAAGGAAAAACCCCCGGCTATAACGGTTAGTTGTAAGGAAATTGCTAAAGTTGTACTTTTGTACTGTAACTAAAAAAACTCTTAAGCGTAAATTAAGATGATAAACATCACAAAAGAGTCCGAACACGACATATTTATAATCAAGGTAGAGGGAGATGTAGATGCAAGCTCCTCTATTCACCTTGACAAGGCAATTCGTGATGCCATTGAAAAAGGACAGAAGAATATTGTAATTGACTGCACAGGTTTACAGTATATCTCTTCTGCCGGTTTAGGGGTTTTTATGTCGTATATACAGGATTTCGAAGATAGTGGCTCTAAGTTTGTGCTGTTTGGCCTGAATGCGAAGGTCGCAAATGTTTTTGAAATTCTTGGTCTGGATCAGCTATTAACCATAGTTGAAACCAAGGGCCAGGCGAAATCGCTTATAAATGATGAAATATAGTTTAAAGGTTCCATGTAATAAAAGTAAGCTAAAGACCATCAGGTCTTTTGTCGACGAGACTTTGGGGCAGTACTCCATCTCCGAGATAGACCTGAATATGTTGGTGCTTGCTGTGGATGAGATTTGTGCGAACCTGATTGTTCATTCTTACAATACCTCCAGTACTGCTGACTGCATCGAACTCCATATTAAAGTGGAGGAAAATGAAGGCGTTACCTTCGAAATTGTTGACAGGAATAATGAAGGCTTCAATATTATTAACTATAAGGAGCCAATGCTGAAGGAGCTTGTAAAAGCCCGCCGTAAAGGAGGCCTGGGCCTGATGCTCGTGAAAAGAATTATGGACGATGTGCAGTTTAGAAGTAATGGCGACAGTAATATCTGCCGTCTGTTTAAGCGCATGCCTTTAGCTGAAGCCTGATTGCAAATTCTTTCCCTCTCCCTTTTTCTTCCTGCTTTTTTCTTTCCTACCTGCCCCATTCCCGGACTAACTTATTTATTTTCAGCCTGCTCTTTATATGGTTCTGTTGTAAAATTTCGTTAAAATTGCAATTGGTTAAAAAACGGAGCCCTCATTATCAGACAAGTTTTCATGAGAAAAAAATATTTGCTTTGGTTTGCAGGTTTAAGCCTATTAAGCCTGTCCTGTAAAAGTACCGAGCAATCTTCTCCAGCCGGAGCCCTTTCAACCCCAGAGCCGGTCCTTTTTAGCGTTCAGAGCGAACCCACCACCCTTCAGGAGTTCCTGTATGTTTACAATAAAAACAATTTTAGCCGCGATACGGTGGCCAATCCTGCCGACGACCTGCGCGAATACCTGGACCTGTACATCAACTTTAAGTTAAAAGTGCAGGAAGCAAAGGAAGCAGGTATGCATACCGAGCAGGCTTTTATTGATGAACTGGAAGGCTATAAGAAGCAGCTGGCAAAACCTTACCTAACCGAAAGTGCCGTAACCGAGAAGCTGGTGCGGGAGGCTTACGAGCGCCTGGGAACAGAAGTAAATGCATCGCACATTCTCCTGGGCGTAAAACCCAACGCCGTCCCGGCCGATACCCTGGCGGCTTATAAAAAAATAATGAAGCTGCGCGAGCAGATTATGAACGGTGAGGATTTTGCCACTCTTGCACGGAAACACTCCGAGGACCCCTCCGCCAGCATAAACGGTGGAAATCTTGGCTACTTTACTGCGCTACAAATGGTGTACCCCTTCGAAAATGCAGCATACAATACCGCCGAAGGAAAAGTTTCTATGCCGGTGCGAACAAACTTCGGATACCACCTGGTAAAGGTGCATGACAAGCGGCCCTCACAGGGAAAGGTAAAGGTTGCCCATATTATGATCCGCACGCCCGAAACAGCCTCTCCTGAAGAGGTAAATCGTGCCAAAGAAAAGGCTGAGGAGATTTATAAGAAACTCCAGAAAGGCGGCGACTGGGCGCAGCTGGCTGCCCAGTTTTCGGAAGACCGCTCCACAAAGAGCAATGGAGGAGAGCTGGAATGGTTCAGCACCGGTAATATGGTGCCTTCTTTCGAAGAGGCTGCTTTTGCTTTAGAGGAGAAAGGGGAAATATCCGAACCGGTACGGACCCCCTATGGATGGCACATCATTCGCCTGATCGATACAGAGCAAATTCCTCCCTTTGAAGAAATGAAGGGCGAGCTGCAGGCTCGTATTAGCCGCGATTCGCGGGCACAGCTGCAGGAAGCTGCCCTGCTGGCCCGTTTGAGCAAAGAAAATAAACTGCAGGAAAACAATCAAAACCTGAAGGCTCTTCTGGAAAAGGCAGGTACTGAACTGATGGCAGGCAATTATGCCCCTGATAGCACAGAGGCCGCAAAGGTTCTTTTTAGTCTTCAGGACAAAGCCTATACTGTGGCCGATTTTACTGCATGGCTTAAAAAGCATGGACGTGAGGGCAGTAACCCCTCTCCACAATCGTACTTACAAAAATTGTACGAGCAATGGCAAAAGGAAGAGTTACTGGCTTATGAAGAAGCACACCTGGCTGAAAAGTACGACGATTACCGCCTGCTGGTGCAGGAATATCATGATGGTATACTCCTCTTTCAGCTAATGGACGAAAAAGTGTGGACCAAAGCGCTGGAAGATACTGCTGGTCTTAAAGCCTTTTTCCAGGCTCGCCGCGACCAGTACCAGTGGGGAGAGCGTGTGGAAGGAACCGTATACAGTGCTTCCGATAAAGAGGTGCTCCGGAAGGTGGAGAAAATGATGGGGCAATCGCCTTATCTCGTAAAAAAAGTGCCCCTGGCATGGGAGGCCGGCACAAAAAATGCGCTGGCGGGAAAAGTGGTACAGGTGCTCGATCAGCTGGTAAATGAGCTGAGGCAGGATTCCACTGCATTGCTGGAAATTGAGATTCCAAAAGCCCGGGCCGCCGCTGTTCAACACATAGGCAAGCACCTGCAGGCTCTTGATCTCGGAAAAGAACGATACACTTTCCGTACTGTTTCCGGGAATGAAGCAACGGCCAGCTTACTAACCCAGTCGCCTGCAGCACTGGAGGAGCAGTTCAATACTGAGTCGGCTCTTGCCCTGCAGGTAACCCAGGGTCCCTTTGAAAAAGGAGACCATCCGGTGGTTGATGCCGTGAGTTGGGAGCCGGGAACCCATCAGCTGGAAAAAGGAGGCCGGGTGTATCTTGTAGAAATCAGGAGTATCCTTCCGCCTGCGCCTAAAAAGCTGGACGAGGTGCGGGGCCAGGTAATATCGGACTACCAGGAATACCTGGAGAAGCAATGGGTACATACTTTGCGCGCAAAGTATGCGGTAGAAGTGAATGAGGAAGTGTTGGAACAAACGCTGGAAAACATTGAAACGAAGTAATTACTTATTACGGACTGCCTGTGTGGGTATATGGGTGGGGATGCTGGCTTCCTGCGACTACCTGAGCCTGCGCAATGAAACAGTGGAGCCGGGAGAAGATGTTCCGGTAAAAGTGGCACGGGTAAATGACGAATTCCTGTATCAGACCGATCTTGCTGATATTGTTCCAGTGGATGCCGCTCCGGACGATAGTGCCCGGCTGGTAAAGCGCTACATTGATAACTGGATTCGTAAACAGCTTCTCATTAAAGAAGCGGCCAGCAATATTGAGTTCGATCAACAGGAGCTGGATCGTAAAATTCTCGATTACCGCTATGCACTTATGGTGTACGAGTATGAGAAGTACTATGTAAACTCGACCCTCAACAGGGAAGTTTCTGAAGAAGAAATAAAGGAGTACTACGAGGCGAATAAGGATAATTTTGAACTAAAGCAGAATATTATCAGGGGTATTTTTATAAAGGTACCCAAAGAAGCACCCCGCCTTAACAAGCTGCGCGACTATTTAAAGCTCGATGAGGAGAAGGACAGAGAGCTGCTAAAATCCTACTGTTACCGCTTTGCTACTGATTTTATGCTGGATGAGGCCGCCTGGGTAAACTTCGAAGAGCTGGTAGTGAATACACCGCTCATGAGTATTCCTAATAAGGTGCAGTGGTTAAAGGAAAATAATTATGTAGAAACCTCCGGCGATCATTACCTTTACTTTTTAAAGATCAGCGACCATAAAATCTCCAATGAGCTTTCGCCCCTGGAGTTTGTGAGCGATCAGATAAAGACTATTATTATCAATAAACGAAAAACAGAGTTGGCCGCCCGGCTTGAAAAAGAAATTTATGAAAAAGCCCAAAAGAGTGATGTCTTTGAAATTTATACCGAATAAAACAGCCCTAGCTTTTTTGTTTCTCTTTCTGTGTGGCAGCCAAAGCCTGTATGCACAGAGCAGGAAGCAGGTGGTCGATGAAATAATCGTGAAGGTCGATGACTATATTGCCCTTAAGTCGGAGCTGGATCTCTCCTATCTCGATATGGTATCGCGGGGCCAGTTTAGTGGAAACATTGACCGATGTGATGTACTGCGCCAGATTGTGCAGAATAAACTGATGCTGGCAAAAGCGGAAATAGATTCTATTTCGGTTTCGGACGAGCAGGTATCGGCAGAGCTGGATGCGCGTATGCAATATATGGTGGCGCAACTGGGCTCAGAGGAAGAAATCGAGCGCTATTATAAAAAGCCGCTGAGTCAGTTTAAAGCCGAGCTGCAGGATAAAATGCGCGAACAGCTTCTGATAAAGGAAGTAAGCAGAAGTATTACCAGCGATGTGGAAATCACACCTGCAGAAGTAAAGCGCTTCTTCCACCAGCTGCCAGCCGACAGTCTTCCTTTCTTTTCGACAGAAGTAACGGTAGGACATATTGTGAAGCTGCCGGAGGTAAGCGAGGAGCAGAAAAATAGGGTGCGTGAGCGCCTGAATGAAGTTCGGCAGAAAATAATAAGCGGCGAAGCTACTTTTGCCGAAATGGCAAAAAAATATTCCGAAGATCCGGGGTCTGCCGCAACAGGAGGAGAGCTTGGTTTCCGTAAAAGAGGAGAACTGGTGCCTGAGTATGAAGCAACTGCTTTAAGAATGAATCCCGGCGATATTTCAAAGCCGGTGGAGTCGCAATTCGGCTTTCACCTAATCCAGCTTATAGAGCGTAGAGGAAACACCTTTAACAGCCGCCACATTCTAATTAAGCCAAATTCTTCTAATCTCGATATTTCCGAAGCCGAGCAGTACCTCGACAGCCTTCGCACCGAGATTGTCGAAGGAAGCATCGATTTTTCCATTGCGGCAAAGGAATATTCCGACGATGCTCAGACCAATTCAAGTGGTGGCTATTTCCTGAATCAGGAAGGGGGCAACCGAATTTCGGTAGAAGAACTGGACCCTTCTATTTTCTTTGTAATTGATACCATGGAGGTGGGCACTATTTCAAAACCATTGCCTTACCGCACCGCCGACGGAAAGGACGCTGTCCGGATCATTTACTATGAAAATAAAGTAAGGCCTCATCGTGCCAATTTAAAAGATGATTACCAGAAGATTCAGGCCGCAGCATTAATGGAGAAAAAGAACAAGATTGTTGCCAAATGGTTTGAAGATGCTGTGGATGAGGTATATATCGATATTGACGAGGAATACAATCATTGTAATATTTTAGAATAGCGGAGGCTGGTAGTCAGTATTTAGTAGTTGGTTATTAGATTAACTAACCAATAACAGGTACTGATCTTTCATCACTGCAATCAAGGGTGACCAGCCCCAAGCGACCATTTTTTAACTATGCGTATGAAGACTTTTGATTCGGATGTAGAAGCGGCAGACAGGCTGAAAGAATCCTATACCACCCTGACCAAAGAGGTAGGAAAAGTAATTGTTGGTCAGCAGGAGGTAGTACGACTGCTGCTGACTTCCATTTTCTGTCAGGGACACAGCCTGCTGGTAGGGGTGCCCGGCCTTGCCAAAACCAAGCTAATCCAAACGCTGGCAGCTACCCTTCATCTTAGCTATAACCGAATTCAGTTTACGCCAGACCTGATGCCCTCTGATATATTAGGTTCCGAAACCTTAGATAAGGATAGGAATTTTAAGTTTATAAAAGGACCTGTCTTTGCCAACATTGTACTGGCCGACGAAATCAACCGAACCCCACCTAAAACACAGGCAGCTTTGCTGGAGTCCATGCAGGAATATTCTGTTACCATTGCAGGGCAGGTTTTTCAGCTGCAGCGCCCCTTCTTTGTGCTGGCCACACAAAACCCTATCGAACAGGAAGGAACCTATCCACTTCCCGAAGCCCAGCTCGACCGCTTTATGTTCAACATTATGCTTGATTACCCTGAGTATGCGGAGGAGGTGGATATTATCAAGAGCACTACCACGGATGAAAGCCCGGAGCTGAAGCAGGTGCTTACCTCTGAAGAGATTATCGCCTATCAACACCTGGTACGACGGGTGCCGGTAGCCGATAATGTGGTGGAATATGCGGTGGCACTGGTACACAAAACCCGCGCAAACCGAAAAGGAGCTCACCCCTTGGCTAATAATTACCTGGAGTGGGGAGCAGGCCCGAGAGCCTCGCAGTACCTGGTGTTGGGTGCGAAATGTAATGCCCTGTTAAATGGCAAATATTCGCCCGATATAGAAGATGTACAGGCCGTTGCCAAACCTATTTTACGGCACCGGGTGGTCCGGAACTTTAAAGCAGATGCAGAAGGCTACTCTGTAGATCGTATCATTGAAGAGCTGTTATAGGAGATGCTCATTGAGTGAATTTTAAAAGGAGTAGCCTTTAGGAGTTCAAAGAAAACGTGGTTTACGGTCTGCGGCTTTGGGTTGAAAAGAACATACTTCTCCCGGCTCTCCTCCTGAAGCGAAAAGGCTCTCCATGAAAAAGCTCTCCTCATTTTTCCAAAAGGAAACGAAAGTTATGGCCAATCGTGGTGGCCTAACGACGTGGTGGCACCTCTTAGGTTAATGATGCCTCAATGCATCAATCAGCTCTTTCTTATTCATTTTAGAGCGGCCTTCAATCCCTACTTCTTTGGCTTTGTTATACAATTCTTCTTTAGAGCGGTCTTCGTATTGGGCACTCTTACCGCCTTTCTTTCCTGTTTTATGAGAATCGCTGTTAGCGATACGGGCCGATTTTTCTTTACTATAGCCCTGATCGCGTAGCGCTTCATACTGTTCATCATTTTTAATATGGCTTCCGTGATTCTTAGTCATGTTACGTTATTGTTTGGTTCTGTTTGTATGTACGCAACAGCACAAAAGGAGTTTTGCAGGAAGAAGGAGGCTATTCGCTGCTAATAATCAGGTAATCACCATTCAGGAAGGTATTGTACTGCCGTAGGGGCGAACGGGCAGGGCCGGCGGTGGGTTGGCCGGATAAACTGAAGGTAGAGCCACAGCAGTCGTCGAAGAGATAAAAGCCGCTCTCGTGCATCTCTATAAGGGCGCAATCTTCTGCCGGGTGAAAGGGACAGGCCCTGTCAAACGCAGTATAGTTCCCAAATCCATCAGCAATCACAATAATGCCCCGCACACCACCTGGCAGGTAAATATAGCCGTTAGGCTGCTGCAGGATCTGGTAGCGGATATCATTCAGGTTTATCTCTACATTTACATATGCGTAAGGAATCGGGCTATCGGGTAGCTCCGACTCACAGCTGCTAAATAAAAGCAGCAGGTAGAGCGGGAGGAGCTTAAAAAGAAGTTTTCCTGCCTTACTCATAATTATAGAAGCCTTTCCCGCTTTTTCTGCCCCAGAAGCCTGCATCTACTTTTTGCTGCTGAATACGGCTGGGCCTGAATTTTTGGGCCTGCCAGAAAGCTTCATACATAGAGGTGGTAACAGAGAAATTCGTTTCTACGCCAATCAGGTCCATCAGGCGGAATGGTCCCATCTTAAAGCCGGATACTTCCAGCAGTTTATCCGTTGTTTCGACATCAGCAACGCCTTCTTCAGCCAGCAGCAGACTTTCCACATAAAAGTGGCGGGCGACCCGGTTTACGATAAATCCTGGAGCGTCCCGGGCAACAATCGCTGTTTTCCCGAGCTTTTCTGCAAAGGCTTTTGCGGTAGTTAGAACATCTGTTGTAGTGGCCGCTCCGGCAACTATTTCCACCAGTTTCATGATGTGAGCCGGGTTAAAAAAATGGACACCGACTAACTGCCCGGGGCGATTTAATTTTGCCCCAATACGGGTAATGGGGATAGAGGAGGTGTTAGAGGCCAGAATTGTATCAGGACTATTATTTTCTTCCAGTTGCTGAAATAGCTGATGCTTAACCTCCAGCTTTTCCACCACTGCCTCAATAATCAAATCGGCCTGTAAATTCCGGAGCTCCTCTACCTTCTGCAGGTTTCCAAGCGCTTTTTCCTTTTGTGCTTCTGTTACCTTTCCTTTCTCAATGCCTTTTTCGAGGTTCTTTTTAATCTGACCAAAAGCCTGTGTAACGGCTTCGCCATTTAAGTCGAAAAGAAGTGTTTTATAGCCAGCCATGGCACAAACCTGCGCAATACCCAGTCCCATAACACCGGCACCTACTACACCGACAGTTTTTATATTCTCTAACTTCATAAAAATTGATTTAATGACTTTTAGCTTCCTCCAGGTTTAGGGGCTTGAGTAGTCATTATTCTAACATTCTTCTTTCTAGCCCTCCTTTTTACCTCCACGGCTTAGCATGTGTTAAGAAATTACTTTCTCTGGTTAAGTAAGCGAGCTAAACTGCCGGAGAAAGCGTACATCGTTTTCGGTAAACAGGCGAAGGTCGCGAATCTGGTACTTCAGCATAGTAATTCGTTCAATTCCCATGCCAAAGGCAAAGCCGCTGTACTTTTTCGAATCGATGCCACTGTTTTCCAGCACCTGCGGATCGACCATGCCGGCACCGCCAATTTCAACCCAACCGGTGTGTTTACAAATGTTACAGCCTTCACCTCCACAGATGATGCAGGTAATATCCATTTCGGCACTTGGCTCGGTAAAGGGGAAGTAAGAGGGGCGGAAGCGAACCTTCGTCTGCTTGCCGAATAATTCCTTCACAAAATAATAGAGCGTTTGCTTCAGGTCGGCAAAGCTCACACCCTCATCAATAAAGAGGCCTTCCACCTGGTGAAACACACAATGAGCGCGGGCCGAAATCGCTTCATTCCGGTATACCCGCCCTGGGGACAGGGTGCGAATGGGAGGACGTTCACTCTCCATTACCCGAACCTGCACGGAGGAGGTGTGGGTGCGCAGCGCGATATCAGGTTTCTTGCGGATGAAGAAGGTGTCCTGCATTTCACGGGCAGGGTGGTTCTCCGGGAAGTTGAGTGCGGTAAAATTGTGCCAGTCATCTTCAATCTCCGGTCCTTCAGAAACATTAAAGCCAATCCGTTCGAAGATGCGGATAATTTCGCTGCGGGTGGCGCTCAGGGGGTGAATACCGCCGAGGGTGTCCGGCTGAGGAGGGAGGGTAAGGTCAGGATGTTTTTCCTGTCCTACACTCTGCTCATCTTCCAGCGACTGGATGAGCTCCTGAAACTTTACCGTTGCAGCCTCTTTTAACTCGTTGATCTGCTGTCCATATTCTTTCCGCTGTTCGGCCGGAATATTCTTCATTTCCGCAAACAGGCTCGCCAGGATATTCTTGCGCCCGATAAAGCGCTGGCGGTACTGCTCAAGCTCCTCCTGGTTACTTACAAGGTAACTTTCAATTTCTTCTTTTATGGAATTAATATTCGCTGACATACTTCCTTTATATGCTGATGAGTTAATAGCTTAGGTGCGATGATGCAACAGGTAAAGCCTGTCCCGGACAAGCCGGCCTCCCTCCCTGCTGATGCATACCCATAGCACCTCTTATAATTAAACGACTAAGTTACAAAATGATTGAATGAAGTGAAGAGAAGAGAAGTTTTTCTCTGCAGAAGGCACAAAAAAAGCTGCTCCGCCAGAGAGTTGGAGGAGCAGCTATGAAACACTTAATCTATTTTGACTTTTTTATCCTACTTTCATGAGTGCATTATTGTCGAGGCTCTCGTATTGGGAATTATTACTTTTAAATTCTGGGACGATATTTTTAAGTTTATAAACAACATCTTCATTTCCTCCATTTAAAAGTAGATATTCTAATTCTTCAAAATCCCGAGCTACCTTTTCTATGGCATACTGACGAACTCTGCCAATCATAATTTTTGGATGGTGAGTAGGAAGTGTATTTTCCTCTTTCGTAAGTAATTCCTCATAAAGCTTCTCTCCAGGGCGTAGGCCAGTAATTTTAATCTTTATATCAGTATCTACTTCATAGCCATACAGCTCAATCATTTTCTTTGCTATCTCAATAATTTTAACTGATTCTCCCATATCAAAGACATAAATCTCCCCACCCTTCCCCATTGCTCCAGCTTCAAGAACCAGTTGGCAAGCTTCAGGTATGGTCATAAAATAACGGGTAATTCTGGCATCAGTAACAGTAAGAGGACCGCCTGCTTCAATTTGTTTTCTAAAAAGAGGAACAACAGAACCATTTGAACCTAAAACATTCCCGAAGCGGGTTGTAATAAATTTAGTGCTCTTTCGCTCATTTAATGACTGAATGTAAATTTCTGCAACTCTCTTTGTAGCACCCATTACATTTGTAGGATTAACAGCTTTATCAGTGGACACAAAAACAAATTTTTCAACGTAGCTTTCCATGGCAAGATCAGCCAGGTTTTTTGTCCCAAAAACATTAACTAAAATAGCCTCGAACGGATTATCCTCCATCATTGGAACATGCTTATAAGCAGCGGCATGATAAACAATATCAAACTTCTGATTTTTAAAAACCCTTTCAATGGCCACTTTATTACTTACATCGCAGATTTTAAGCTGAATTTTACTTTCAAATTCTGGATTTAATCTTACTACATCATTTTTCAGGTCGTAAAGAGCAGATTCAGCCTGATCAAGTAGGACTATTTTTTTAGGATTGTAATGTAGTAGCTGCCGAACAATTTCACTTCCAATGGAGCCTGCTGCCCCGGTTACTAAAATAACCTTGCCTTTTACATCTGCTTTAATGTTGCAATTGTCGAGTTGAATAGGCTCTCTTTCTAAGAGATCTTCTATTCTAATCTTTGTAATCTGCTCACTGCTTAACCTACCATTAATCCAGTTATAAGAAGAGGGTACATTCTTAATGCTAATTTTCTTCTGAAGAAAAACATTAATGATTCTCTTCTTTCGGTTAGAGTCAATGTTTTGTATAGCTAAAATAACTTCATCCACACTATGGTGCTTAGCAATTAAGCGAAGGGCTCCTTTTAAGTTGAATATTTTCTTTCCCAATAAGTTCTTACCCCTTTTAGATGGATTATCATCGATAAAGCCCAAAACGTTATACCGAAACTGGTTGTCATTATTAAGGGCGTTAAACGTTAAAATGCCGTGATCTCCAGCTCCATAAATCAAAACATTTTTAGTTTCATGATTACGACTGAACTTCCTGAAAATATTTTTAACAGTAATCCTGAAGGCAATCAAGAGAAAGAAGCTGCATAATGTGTTAAGCACCAAACTGGTAGTACTGACATTAAATATGTCTGTGGAATATCTTAGTAGAACAAGCAGAAAGGTGCTTACAGAGAGTGCCTTAAAAAAGCCAATTAAATCTGTAAAAGCCGTATATCTAACGGCCCCTTTATAAGTTTTAAAAATTAAGAAACATATTAATTTAATTCCCGTAATAAAGAAAAGACCTTCCATGGCCTCAGCCCAGTTAAAACTTTCAGGACTAAGGTTGGAGCTTACAATAGCCGTAAATAAATATGCTACAGCTATTATAGCCAGATCAATAAGTAGAATAAGCCAGCGTGACACATATTTATGCGTATACACTCCCCACATGCTTCTCAAGAATGACATAAATGTATTGTCTAGATATAAAGGTAAATGATTAAGCCAAAGGTATGGGCTGTTTTTGTATTTTAAAAACAAAATTCAGCATGAATCTTACCCGAAGGATTTCTTCTGTTTTTAAAAATCATTAGTAGTCAGATAGATATCATGTGGACTAGGGCTCCTGTAGCTGACATCTCTACTAAAAGTTAGCTCATTTTCATACATTTAGCAGATCAGCCAGTAGCAAGAAGGAGCATAGCTACAATGAAGACACCAATTGTTAAAGAATGGTTGGAAGTTAACTTTGTTTCTAAAGAAATAAACTCCTAGCGGTGGAGCTGCTTTCTAGTCCTGTTTGCTATTCCCAGACTAAGGAAAGATGATTTTCTTTAATGTTAGGCAAATAATTTTTAAGTCTACCCAAAGACTTTGAGAATCAACATATCTTAGGCTTAATGTTAACTTTTCAGGAAGAACCTTTTTCAGATAGGCATCTTCTGGAAAAGCCTCCTTCTCAAGAATTTCATTCTCATTTATGAAAAATAGTGAGGCGTAGTCAGTGATGCCAGGTTTCACTGTAAGCACTCTTTTTTGATCTTCAGTGTACAGGTCAGTGTACTTCTTAACTTCTGGCCTTGGTCCTACCAAGCTCATATTACCAAGTAATACATTAAAAAGCTGAGGCAGTTCATCAACCTTATATTTTCTAAGATAGAAGCCTATTCTTGTTATTCTACTATCTCTGTTTCCTACCGTTAGCAGTCCCTTTTTATCTGCATTCACATGCATGGTACGGAATTTAATGAGGTTGAACTCTTTACCTCCACGGCCTACTCTTTTTTGTAAGTAAAAAGCACCGCCTTTTGAGTCTTTCCTGATTAATATGAATAAAACAACAAAGACTGGCGATAAAGCTACTACTCCAATGGATGCCAGGAACAGATCGAATACCCTTTTCATCTTAAATATTTTCTTCAACACTATCAATCACCGCCTGAATGACTTTAGACTGTTGGTCAGGAGTTAAATTGTAATAAACGGGCAGGGAGATTTCTCTTGAATAGCTATCGTAGGCAACAGGAAAATCTATTATGTCGAAAGCCTTTTTGTAGTACGAGAGCATGGGGAGGGGTATGAAATGCACATTAACAGCAACATCTTTATCGAAGATGCTTTGTATAATCCTATCCCTTGTTTCCTCAGAAACTCCTTTCAGCCTCAGAGGGTACAGGTGGTAGGATGATTCTCTTTCCTGTTCTTTAAAAGTTGGAATTTCAGCCCACGAACATCCCACAAGAGATTGGGTGTAATAAGAGAAGATTTCTTTTCTTTTTGCAAGGTCTTCAGATTCATAATGGTCAATCTGGGCTAAACCAATGCAGGCAAGAAGGTCTGTCATATTGCACTTATAACCTGGCATAAGTACATCATATCGCCAGTTCCCCTTCTGCGTTTTGGCGAGAGCATCTTTGTTCTGGCCATGTAATGCAAATGTATTGAAGTATTGGTATACCTCCTGAGGGTTAAACTCTTCTGGGAGGTTAAAGGCAATGGCCCCTCCTTCAGCAGTAGTAAAGTTTTTTACAGCATGAAAGGAAAAAACTGAAATATCTGTAAGGGAGCCGCAAAGTTTACCACCTAGCTTTCCACCGAAAGAATGAGCGGCATCTGAAAGAATAAGAATACGTCCGAGTTTTTCCTGTATTTCAGTAGCTGCAGAAAATTGTGATTTTACTTCTGCTCTCTTGACAAGGCTATTTAAGGCATTGTAGTCGCAGGGAAAACCAGCAAAGTCTACCGGCATAATTACCTTTGTACGGGAATTAATGGCTTTTTCTACTTCAGAAACAGAGATGTTAAAAGTTTTAGGATCAATATCCACTAAGACCGGTGTTGCCCCACAATGTTCCACTACGTTTGCTGTGGCACAATAGGTATAGGCTGGCAGAATAACCTCATCACCGGGCCCTACTCCGAACCACCGGAGGACTAATTCAAGTCCGGCAGTTGCAGAATTAACACAGTAGGTTGTCTTACTGCCACAGTAAGCTGCCACTTTCTGCTCCAGCAGTTTAGTTTTAGGTCCGGTGGTTATCCAGCCAGATTCAAGGGTTTCTTTAATAAGGGAAAGCGTACTTTCTCCAATATGGGGGGGTGAGAATGGTATCATTTGTTTAAACTTGATGCAATTTCTATAAACTGTTCAGCCAATAATTCGTAGTTGTGGTTTTTTAAGACAAATGCCTTCCCCTTTTCGCCCATCTCTTTTCTTTCCTCTTCTGATAACTCCTCCATTTTAAGAATGGCTTTTACAAGTTGTTGAGGATCCTCAGGCGAGATAGAAAAACCACAGGATGCTTCTTTCACTATATCATTTCCAGCATCTACCGCATGTATTATGGGTTTCGCTGCCATCATATAATCAATTAGTTTATTGGGAGAGATACCAAAACGGTAAAGTGGATTTCTTGCCCATCCAATATATAGCACATCCATATAGGGTAGAACACCCGGAATACTTTTTTTCGGAACGGGAGGTAGAAATATAATATTCTCTAATCCCAAAGAAGTGGCCATTTTAATTAGATTTTCCTTCTCAACCCCTTTTCCAATTAGAACAAAAGCAATAGAGGCTTTTTTACTTAATAGTTTTGCCGCTTTAAGAAGAGTTCCAAGTGCATTAGATAAAGCGTGGCCTCCTGCATATCCTATTATGAATTTCCTTTTTTCTTTTAACCCCTCTAAAACTTCTAAGTGGCTCTGTGGGGGCTTCTGATTTTTCATCCATTCCTCCAGAGAAAACCCATTTGGTAAGTAGTAAAACTTATTGCCAGACATGCCTCGGCTTATCATATGATCTTTCGCTTTCGGTAGAAGAGAAACAACGAAGTCTGAGTTTTTATATGCAAAATCTTCGGCTAACTGCAAAAACATAATATATGGATGAAGCTTTGGATAGCCCCCTATCTCCATTGGAGAGAGAGGCCACAAGTCATGCACTTCAAAACATAATAAAGCCTTATAATCATTTGCGATTTTTCTTGCTGGAAAAATATCTAAAGGATAAGTTGATGAAGCAATAACTAAATCTGGGGCAAAATCTGTCAGAAAATCTTTTTTTTGGGAAAAGAGTTTCTGTACAAAAGAAAAAATATTCCTAATTCTGCTTAGGCTGTTTCCTTTATAAGGAGGTGTTTTAAGCCAGTAATAGTCAATTCCATCTATTTCTTCGTGCGTTACTTTTCCTTTACTGTCTGGCTGGCTTGATCTTAGGTGAGAGAATGTAGAGCCAATAATCCTTACATTATGGCCTTTTTTCGACCACTCATAGGCTAAATAGTAGGGTCTGTATTCCATACCATAGTTGGGTGAGCCGGCATAATGATTTATAAGTAGAATATTCATAAGAACACGGGCGCTACAATTCCTTCAGATATTTTTCGTAAATTTTCTTATACTGTACGGCCTCAATTTCCCATCCCAAAGAATTTATGTAACTATGGAGGTTTTCTTTAGCCTCTTTTATTGCTTTTTTCGAGATACTTTTAATGTATTCAACTATCTTTTCCTCATTAAACTCATCTGTATCAATTAGGAATCCTACTTTATGTTCATTTACTATAGCGGCCATTTCTTCTGCTTTACTATTCACTAGAACTGGCAGGCCATTTAACAGGTATTCGAAAAACTTATTTGGTAAACAATACTGATGATTTAGTATACCATCCACATTGATAAAGTGAATCCCTATATCTGCAGTACGGGTATAGTTTTTAACCTCTGATGAGGGTACTGCTGACTTATAATGAATATTCAAGTTTATTTCTGAGGCGGATTTGATTTCATGTTCCATCGGACCAAATCCCATAAATAATATATGGTAATTTTCAGGGAGTTTTTTAAATACAGAAAGAACCTTATGGCAGCCCCTGACTTCTGAAATTACCCCTTGGTAAAGAAAGAGGATATCACCCTCAGGAATGTTAAATTCTTTCTTTAGAATGTTGTCATGTTGTGCAGGAAGAGCTTCATTATAAGGGATATTTCTGATAACCGTTACCTTCTGTATGCCATATTCTTTTTTGTACCACTCAGCAATTAATGGCGATACGACAATTAGCTCATCAACAAACTTTATTAGAAGGCGTTCTGCCATTTTTGCCAGGATTCTTTTCATACCGCTTGAGCCGGCTACCTCAGTTTCCAATTCATGTGCATCATAAATAAGCGCGCCACCATTCTTTAACTTTAAGGCAACGCCAATTGGTAAAACATGAAGAGAATGAACGTTAATGAATTGGTATTTCCGAGACCTTATAAATTTTTGCGCGCTCTTTAAAAAAGAGGTATATTTTAATAACTCATTATAGGAGGTCTTATTTCTCTTGGTGGAAGTTGACTTTATTCTAATGATTTTCCTGTTTTCATCAATAATTTCAACAGCTTCATAACCCGGTTCCCAGCGAGCCAGAATGTCGATTTTTGTGCAAAGGCCTAAATCCATCAAGCTTTTAGTTTCTTTCAAAATTCTGCTTGATGTTCGAATATCTGCAGGACCGGCAACAATATGGAGATTATAAATATCCAAAACTTAATTTTCTAATATGATAAAATAGTTTGTTGTATGGCTTTTACTATTTGTGCAGAGGCATTGCCTTTTCCATACAGGTTAATGTCAAAGTTTGACGATTTGTGCAGCATGTGTTTATAGGCACTTAAAATTTTGGATTTATCAGCACCAGTCAGCACATTCAAACCATTTTCTACTAATTCAGTCCATTCTGTTTGTTCTCTTAAAGTTACACAGTTCTTCTTGAAGAAAAATGCTTCTTTTTGTAATCCTCCACTATCTGTCATCACTAGGGCAGCTTTCTGTATCAGGTGAATCATGTCAAAATATCCGACAGGATCAATAAGCTTAAAGCTAACAGGAATATCATTTTGCTCAACAATCTTTCTAGTTCTTGGGTGTAAGGGTAAAATGACAGATGTTTGAGTGTTAATTTCATTGAAGGCTTCAAAAATTGATTGTAAGTTTTCAATGTTATCAGTATTCTCAGCCCGGTGAATGGTGGCAAGAATAAATGGAGAAGACTCCTCACATAATTCCTGAATTTGTGTAGATGGAGTAGAGTTGCTTTGGTAAAATAAAGCTACATCATACATTACATCGCCTGTCTTACGTATGTGAGAGGCAAAATTATTAAAGCCTTCTTTTTCAAGATTTTTTACAGCCTCATCTGTTGGACAACATAATAAGTCAGATATTCTGTCAGTTAAAATACGATTTAATTCTTCTGGCATCCTCATATTGAAACTTCTGAGACCAGCTTCAACATGAACCAAAGGAATATGAATCTTTTTGGCAGCTAAAGCGCCTGCTAAGGTTGAATTAGTATCTCCATAAACTAAAACTGCATCTGGTTTTTCTAAAAGAAGCACTTCCTCAATCTTTTCTAGCATTCTGCCTGTGCTCTTACCGTGGGAGCCCCCTGAAACCGCTAACTGGTAATGAGGCTGGGGAATTTGCATTTCATTAAAAAAGATATCACTCATGTTCTGGTCAAAATGCTGACCGGTATGAATGATGATTTCCTTCAGTTCAGAATGGTTGCTTAACTCTCTGCTTACAGCGGCAGCTTTAATAAACTGAGGTCTTGCCCCTACGATAGTTGCTATTTTCATTTAGAATGGTTGTAATGTAATAATAAAAGAAGCAGATGAATATTATGCCTGAATATCTAGCAAGCATTGTTTCGAATAGAAAATTAAATGGAATTAGTATGAAAAAGAAAAAGTTAGAGATTTGATTATTTGGGATAACCCGTTTAATACCTACTACCAACCATAAAATAAGAATTATAAAACCAACGACTCCTGTTTTAATAAAAGTATCAAGATACTGGTTGTGAGAGTTCAAATGGTTATTGAAGGCTTCAATAAAATTATTCTCTTTATACACCTCAAGTAGCGCCTTTTGACTATCGCCTATACCAACTCCGGTAAAAAAGTTATCTTCTATCACAATAATAGATGATTTCCAGGTCATTAACCTTAAAGTTGAGCTCGAAACATCTATTGCCGTGCTATTCGTTAATCTATTTCCATTTTTAAACTCATTTATAAAAGAGTGGAATCTGGGACTTAAAATTAAGAAAAGTAATAATAGCGGTACAGTTACAGCAATGCTATATTTAAAAATAGATCTTGCAAAAATCGTCTCTCTAAATCTATATATAATATAAAGTATTAAAAGAAGAAGACTTATTATTCCAGCTTTTGAAGATAAAAGGAAGAGCATAATTAAAAATATGAGAATTATAAAAAGGGAAGCGAAGTTAATGCCTTTTTTACCTTCAAGGTTTTCCAGAACAATTGAAATAGCAAAAACAATGTACATGGAGAAATAGGAAGGGTGGTGGAATTTTGAAAAAGAGCTCCCAAAAAAAAAGTTTCCTCCTTGATTTACCGTTCTTGATATATGTTCAAGATAAGCAATACTAAAAATTGCGGTGCCTTCCTGCGAATACGCCTGGTAAAGAGCCAAAGCTAAGCAGAGTAAAGATGATAGGAAAGTTCCATACACAAACGCCATTTTAATTTTAAAATCCTTATTTTTAAAAGTAATAGATTGTGTAGAAAGTAGAGTAAAAACAATGGGGAAGAGGAGTAAACTCAGTCTTTTTTCAAGCGCAAAAAAACCTTTACTTATCTCGTCGGTCCAATATAGAGAAAGTACATTATATGCAAAAAAGACTATGCCAAGAATTGCAGGAGGATTTCTGATAATTTTTCCTACGGTTTCTGAAAGAGCATTACAGTATATCCCATTTCCTAAAGCTGCTATCAAAAATATTATCAGGAATACCTGAGATACTTCTCTCGGAAAAGAAATAGAGAATGATAACACTAAAAAGGAATAGTATATTAAATTTTCAGAAGTTTTGTTCATTCGGCCTATCTCAGATGCTTGTTTTATTTAACTGTCTAACTATTAATATATAAAGGATTAAACCATATGTTAGGAGCGCAGTTAATAAACCGGAGTTTGCCAATGAGTAAATAATAATAAAAATAGAAGGGAGCACAAGAGAGTGAGAAAGGTTATTTGTTGATGATTGTAAAACTTTAATAACAATAACCAATAAGAAGGAATATAAAACACATCCTATGATCCCAAAATTACTGAAAGCATCTGCTAAATAATTTGCATTGGCAGAGGTCTCTATTGATCCATAATATTTTTCCCCAATCAAATGTGGCGGATCGGCATGATAGGGATAGTCTACAAAACTTGAAAAAATACTATGGCTGAGTTTTACCTTAGGGCTTTGACTGAAGTATTCGTAAAAAAAACTGAAATTCATTCCAGGTATCACAAAAAAGCGTCTTACTACATGTAAAGCAATGTACTTAGCACCAACAAAATAGAGGATATTAGCAGCTGAAAAGAAAATAACAACGAACTGAAGCCAAGCTAGCGTAAAATTCAGTTTCCTTTTTGTTAGGTAGTATATTGCTAAAATAAAAAACGTAGAAAAGAGACTGCTCTTTAAGCCGGAATATAAATAAACAATAAGTAATCCAATAAAGCCAGATGAAATGAAGAGGACTTTGGCTAACTGCTTTTCTTTATTTAATCCAATAGTTATAAGAATTGGGGCTAAGGCATAAGAAATCCAGGTAAAGGAATAACTAACAATAAGGTCATTAACCTCTTTTAATGACTCCTTAAACTCAGCGCGTTTGCCATAAACATCAAATGGATTAACAAGCTGTGTTGGAGGCCCTAACCTAATTATCAAGTAAGCTATAAAAAAGAAAAAAAGTAAAGCAATAAAAAGCTTAGGAAACCGCAACTGGATAAGTTTTAGGTTTACCGGAGTACTTTTTAACCGAATCCCATACATTAAAATTATCATTGAAAGTATCAGGACTAGAAGTGCAAATATTTTTTCTGTTAATGGCAGTGAAGTTACAAGTGGGATATAGACGAGAGAAGGTATAAAAACTATGGTGTATAATATGTTAACAATTATATTATCAATCCTTTCTTGAAGTCTAACAAGGAAAGTTGAACCTATTACAGTTACGAAGCTGAGTACATTAATCCAGGAATTATCCTTAATGGTGTAGGCAGGATAAGCCTCTCCTACTTCAGGAGCAATTATTACACCTAATTGAAAATAGAGTAGTAATGCATAAGTGGCAGTAAAAAAAATAAGCCACACCCTTTGTTTACTTACGGCTATCATTTCGCTTTTATTAAAATGTAAAGCATTAAAATAAAATAGCTTAGAACTAAGCAAAGGAAAAAGCAAATAAGAATTATTGCAACATCAAAATAATTGGGTGGTTGCTTAATAAATTCTCTCACAATAAAGTGATTGTTATAATTCTCCCAATTTTGATAAACTTTCAATTCCTCATGGCCAGTAATCGCATATAAGTACCTTACCAGATTAATGTTAATATTATGATATTTGTACTTGGCGATCGTTTCCTGTTGATCATAGTAAGTATACCAACCGGTGTCATATTTTTTAACCTGTTTTACTAAAGAATTTAATCCTTTCTGAAATAAAGCTTCTGAAAGACTATCATTTTGTGAACTATGGTATTCTCTAATTCCTATAAGGGTATGTGCCATTCCATTTAACACACGTGATTCTATAGCCCCTTTACTTGCATACTCCTCATACCACCATTCAGTTGGGGAATCTTTTATTGTAACACCTCCTTCTTCAATTGGAACAAGAAAGGAGTTTAAAGCTAGGGAAGCGACATCTAAGTATTTCTTTTCATGTGTAGCTTCATAGGCCCTAATAAGAACTTGAATGGCTAGACCTTGTGCCATACCTGAAACCCACCCAGGTTTTAAATTGTATATTGGCCATTTAAAAGGATAGGTCCAAATACCATAAGGGATTGAATCAAAATCTTGAACCTCCACGTTTCTGCAATACCAATCAGCAATATTAATAAAAGCTTGTTGATGGTTAATGTCTTTTGGTGGGTAAATGGTATAATAATCAAGAAAATAGCTGTCCCTCCCATTTTCGAGCCATCTGTTGTAGTAGTAAAGGCCATATACTCCTATGTAGACAGGGTTGTAAAAGTATTCTTTGTCCAACCTATTATATAAAACAGCTGGAACATATTTTTGGTCAACCTCTTGCTGGCTCCATTTTCCATGTTGTACTAAGGACATTAAGCTGATAGCAGGTTTTGCTACATATGGCTCAGCAAGATCTGATATTAAAATAGCAATAATTAAAGATATTGTTATTAAAGTTATGTGCAGTTTAATTTTGTACATTATTTATAACTATTGTCTGTCTCGATAAATAATAAGAGATGTACAGGTTAACAACATAGAAAAGGCTGTAAGTAACTGAGTAACTTGTTAAAGCCATATAAACACTTTGATTGATTCCTCCAATTACTACCGCAATCATAGTACTTACAGCCAGGCCAGACTGCCAGCCAAAGTTCAATTCTTGTTTTTCAAGGACAATAAAAGTTGTAGAAAGAGGACTGGCTACAAATTGGAGAAAGTACAGAGGAGTTAGGACCTGCATAAATTTTCCTGCCTCACTCCAGCCACTTCCAAAGAACAAATCAAAGAAATAGGGGGCAAGAAAGAAAACTGCACCAAAAGGAATAATTGCTAAGGAAACTAAAACGATAAATGTTTTTTTATATGTTTGATAGCAGCTACCAGTTTCATGAACTTCATTAATAGCCTGCTTCCTATAAACGTTTCCTATCGAATTTGCAATAAGAAAAGCAGGTGCTGAGGCAATTCTGTTGATTAATCCAATGAACCCAACAGTAGCATTGTCAAAATATATTCCAAACAGCAAGAAGTTTAAATCAACTGAGGCTTTATTTAAAAGGCTTCCTGGCATAAAGTAAAACACAAACTTTTTGTATTCTTTTAGTGATAAAAAGATTTTTTGGAAGGAAGCGAATTTAAAGCTATTGGCGCTCTTAATAAACGTTAAACCAAGGAAGAAGATGGCACAAATTTGTCCGGTTAGCCTGCCAATAATAAGTCCAAGGCTATTGTTTAATATGCCCAATACAACAGAGCTGCCAGAATAGGAACCACTTTCTATTACTTTATTAAAAGATAGTAGTTTAAATTTTTCGTTCCTAACAACCCAGTTCTGAAGGACCAGATTAACAGCCTGAACAAGGGCTAGAGCAGGAATGAGAAATAGTAACCAGTAAGGGGCTTGTTGAAGGTTGAATGTTCCTGAAATTAAATCGCTAAATAGGAACAATAAAAACTCAGAAACACAGAAAGAAGCCAAGCATAATAAAATACTTGCCTGAAAAAGCGTCCTAGCTAATTCTTCTTTTTTCGGAAGAATCAAAGCAGCTTCGTATTTACAGGTAAACACAATAGTTAAAAGGTTAGCAGCTCCCAAAACCATTGTTACCAGACCAAAATCTTCTGGCGAATAAAGCCGCGTGAGCAGGGGAGTAATAAGTAAAGGTATAAGCTGGGATAAAGTTGTTCCGGTAATTAAGGTCAATATATTTCTAAAATATATTGACCTTCCATTAATGAATCCCTGAATCCTTAAATACATCCTGTGGATTTCCTTACAATTTAAGTAGGAGAAGCTTATGAGTTTACTATTCTGCCAGAGGATGGTACTCCCCTGCAAGTCCTTTTGGGACTGCATTCCTTATTTCATGCACTATTTCTATGGACTGTCTGGCAGCATCAAGGCCGAAGCCATTGCCCTTCAGGATTTCTTCATAGCTCTTGGTGTGCAAATCGCCGAAGCCCCCGCTGAACTCAATTTCCTCCCCTTCCACTGTAATAGAGCGATAGGTGGTCATTCCTTTTTCCCTGGCGGCTGCGGGAAGTAGATCGTAATTAATACTTAAAAACCATCTTACTCTTGCCCGCTCGAATTCCAGGTAACCGGCAGCACGGTCATGTGTATGTACATGTACCACATTTTCCTGGACCTTCCCAAATATCCAGCCCAGCATGTCGTAGAAGTGAACCCCAATATTGGTGGCAATACCTCCTGATTTAGATACATCTCCCTTCCAGGAGGTAAAGTACCAGTGTCCTCTGGAGGTTAAGTAGGTCAGGTCAACCTCGTACTTTTTATCCTTTGGCCCTTTTTCTATTTTCTCCTTTAAAGCAATAATGCTCGGGTGCACCCTTAGCTGCAGAATGTTATTGATCCTTTTTCCCGTCTCTTTTTCTATATGTGCAAGGGCATCGATATTCCAGGGGTTCAGTACCAGGGGTTTTTCGCAGATGGCATCAGCTCCTCTTCTGAGGGCCATCCTGATGTGGGAGTCGTGCAGATAGTTGGGCGTGCAGATGCTTACATAATCCAGCACCATGTCCTTCTCATACTTTAACTTCTCGAGGTGGCGGTCGAAACGCTCGAATTCAACAAAGAAATCAGCATTCGGAAAATAACTATCCATAATGCCTACACTATCGAACTTATCAAGGGCTGCCACTAAATTATTGCCTGTGTCTTTGATGGCTTTCAGGTGGCGGGGAGCAATGTAGCCTGCTGCTCCAATGATTGCAAAATTCTTCATCTGCTTTTATTCTTTGCTTTATTCCTGCTATTGCAGGGGGATTATTTATCTGCCTTATCCTATTTACCGGCTTCCTTACAGAAAGATATTATTATGGTTTACCAGATGGCTGGTTTAGGTTCATTTCTATTACGCATCTACAGCACTTACTTTTCCGTTCTGCAGGCGGTATTTTTCGCCACTCTCCGGACAGGTGGCGATATGTTCATGATTGAATTCCAGTTTATGTCCGTACCTGCTCATCCATCCTGTTTGGCGGGCGGGATTTCCCACCACCAGGGCATAAGGGGGTACGGTTTTTGTAACCACGGCACCTGCTCCAATGAAGGCATATTCGCCGATGTCGTGGCCGCAGACGATGGTAGCATTGGCGCCTATACTGGCTCCTTTGCCTACACGGGTGCGGGCATACTCTCCTCTTCTGTTTACTGCACTACGAGGATTAATAACATTGGTAAAGACCATCGATGGGCCCAGAAACACATCATCTTCGCAGGTGACGCCAGTATAGATGGAGACATTGTTCTGCACCTTTACATTATTTCCCAGCACTACCTCCGGCGATACTACCACGTTCTGCCCTATATTACAGCCCCTGCCAATAATGCAGCCGCTCATAATATGAGAGAAGTGCCATATCTTAGTGCCCTCTCCTATTTCACAGCCAGCATCTATGACGGCCGTCTCGTGGCTAAAGAAGTTCTTTTCGGTTGACATATCAGGTAAAGAAAGATTGAACAGAGGTGGTGATATAATTTAACTGCTCTTCTGTAAGTTCAGTATGCATGGGAAGTGAAATAACTTCCTGACTCAGTTGCTCGGAAACTGGGAAAGCTCCTTTGCCGTAATCCCTGCTCTGGTAAGCCTGCTGCAGGTGAAGAGGTACAGGATAATATACCATTGAAGGAATTCCTTTACCGGCTAAATATTCCTTAAGCGCATCTCTCTTCCCGTTTTTGATCTTTAGCGTGTACTGGTGAAAAACATGAGAAGAGGAAGGGCTGCGGAAGGGAAGTTCCAGCTCTTCTACAGCCGCAAGGGCTTTATCATAATAGGCCGCTGCTTTTTGCCTGCTGTTAATATAGCTGTTGAGCTGCCGGAGCTTAACCCGCAGTACAGCAGCCTGAATGGTATCGAGGCGGGAGTTCACCCCCACCACTTCATGATAATATTTCACCCTCTGACCGTGATTGGCGATCATCTGCAGCTTTTCTGCCATGGCATCATCATTGGTAAAGAGCGCTCCTCCGTCGCCATAGCAGCCAAGGTTTTTGCTGGGGAAAAAGGAAGTAGCCCCTATCTCTCCCATGGTGCCAGCTTTCTGCGCTTTTCCGTTGCTGAAGTTGTATTCTGCTCCTATGGCCTGTGCGGTATCTTCGATGATAAAAAGCTGGTGTTCTTTTGCAAAGGCAAGCAGAGGCTCCATATCGGCACATTGCCCATAAAGATGCACCGGTACTATGGCTTTGGTGCGGGGACTGAGCATTTCTTTTAGCTGTTTAACATCAATATTAAAGGTAGCCGGATCTACTTCTGTAAAAAGAGGCTTCAGGCCCAGCAGAGCAATTACTTCGGCAGTTGCTACATACGTAAAGGCAGGCACAATCACCTCATCGCCTGGCTGCAGGCCAAGAGCCATCATAGCTATCTGCAGCGCATCTGTTCCATTGGCGCAGGGGATTACGTGTTTGACTGCATTATACTCAGCAAGCTCTTTCGCGAAAGCTTTTACGGCAGGGCCATTAATAAAAGCAGCTTCCTCCACTGCCGCAATAATAGCTGCGTTTATCTCTTCTTTAATATGCTGGTACTGACCTTTAAGGTCAACCATCTCTATTTGTTGCATAAATTATTTAACAGAATGCAAATATACATTTGCTTCAAACTCTTTTACAATTAATACCATGATTTAACAGCCTCATAATGAGGTAATTTGTGGATTAAACTTACATTCCTGTAATTCTATTAAATATGGGCCATGTACCAGGACAAGGCCTTTCCCAATCCTTTTTCAACATTGTAAGCTGGCTCATATCCTAAAATAGTGCGGGCTTTACTAATATCCGCCAGGGAATGTTTGATATCGCCTGGTCTTTCAGGGCCGAAGGTAATAGAAATTTCCTTATCAGGTAAGTGAGCTTGTAGAAATTGAAGAATATAGTCGATAAGTTGAACCAGGGTAGTAGATTCCCCGCAGGCAATATTAAAAACCTCATTAATGGCTGCCGGATTATTGGTAGTCGCTGCCAATATATTAGCTTCAACTGCATTCTCTACATAGGTGAAGTCACGCGAATGGGTGCCGTCGCCATTGATAAGGGGAGATTCGCCGCGAAGAATGCATTTGATAAAGAGCGGAATTACCGCAGCGTAAGCCCCATTAGGATCCTGTCGTTCTCCAAAGAGGTTAAAATACCGTAATCCGATAGTTTCCATGCCGTAGGCACTTCCAAACACCTTTGCATACAATTCATTTACATATTTGCTTACCGCATAAGGAGAGAGCTGCTGGCCAATCTGGTCCTCCACTTTTGGTAATCCCTGATGATTCCCATAAGCAGAGGAGCTGGCGGCATAAATAAAGCGCTTAACCCCTGCCTCCTTAGCTGCCATTAGTACATTGATGAAGCCATTTACATTTACTTCATTGGTCGTAACAGGGTCTTTTAAGGAGCGGGGAATGGACCCCAAGGCCGCCTGATGAAAAACGAAATCGACTCCAGTCATCAATTCTCTGCAGGTATCAAGATGACGGATATCGCCTTCCACCAGCGAAAAAAGGGAATTTTGCAGGGCCTGTTCTATATTTCTTCTGAAGCCGGTAGAGAAATTATCCAGGCACACCACCTCATTACCCAATTCCAGAAACCTGTCAACCAGATGGGAGCCGATAAAGCCTGCTCCGCCGGTAACAAGTACTTTCTGGTTTTGTATTTGGGGAAGTTGTTGCAAATCAGCTAGGGCTTGTTTTTCTGACTTCTGTAATTTGTTATATTGCATTGAGGTCTCAACAGTAAAGTTGCAACGGGCAGTTCTTTAATTAAGAATAAACAGTGTTAAAACCTTACACGTCCGAACGTTTTTTTTGCCTCCGGCTGTTGAGGCTGCAAAGATAATAATTAGGATACATTATTTTCTTACTATTAATATTTTATACTTTTGTGCTTCTTAATCATTATTAACATCTTATGAGTCAGTACAATAACCAGGGGTATGGAAATCAGCCCTCTTCAGATGAAATAGACCTGCGGGAAGTTTTTAAAGCAATTGGTAACTTCTTCAGCCGGATAGGCCGGGGCATTATCCATGCTGTGCTGGCGGTAAAACGTGCCAGCAGAGCTTACCGAATCCTTATCCTGACCTCTGTAGTCATCTTTATAGGTTTGGGGCTGTACTGGCACAGTACCGGCAAGGAATACTTTTCTTCCAGTATGGTAATTGAATCGGAATATTATGACCGGGACCTGATGGATGGAGCCATTGGGGAGCTGCATGCCCTGGCCGAGCAGGAGGCATATGGATCCTTAGCAAGAAACCTGGATATTAGCCAGGAAGAGGCGGAGAATATAAGAGGTTTAAAGGTTGAAACTATTTTATCGCAGGATGACCAGATGCTGGCAGATGCGCTTTTCAAATCCATAGAGGCTAGTGAAATACCCATGGAGGAGTTGCTGGTGTTGCGGGAGGAGTTGCTGGAGGAGAATTATAAGTACCGGATTACGGTAGAGGTATTCTCCAACGACCTTTTGCAGAACGTGGAAAATGGCCTTCTTCACTATCTCGAAAATAATGATTATGTGGAGCGGCGTACTGAAATAGAGGTGGCGAACCTGGAGGCTCTTCGGGGCAAGCTTCGGGAAGAGCGGCAGAAGCTGGATGGCCTGAAGACTCTGCTGGCAGAAAGCTTTCAGCAAATGAATGAAAATGGTCGCCGCGGTTCGAATAATGTAATTTTAGGAGCTGCTGAGGGTGCGACGGACCCGCTGAATGTCTACCGCGAAGATATAAAAATGTATAATGAGGAGCTGGAGATTAATAAAAAGCTGGCACTAATCGAGAACGTGGAGGTTATTAAAAGCTTTACCGCTTTTAAACAACCGGCTAACCTTTCCTTAATTAAGGTAATCCTGTTAAGTGGATTGGTTGGATTGGCAGCGGCCTATATACTGGTAATTTTGCTTGAAATTAATAACGCCCTCAACCGCTACGAGCGGGAGCGGGAAGCAAAAAAGCAGTTAGTTTAGTCATGAAACGATTGAATAAAGATAGAGCCTGTATTCCTGCAAGAATACAGGCTTCTTTTTGTCCTATACCTTGTTAATTCCGGAGCCCGGATTGTATCTTTGCTGCGCGAATTGCAACAGTGAAGCGGCCACCGTGCCTGCGGCACTGATTAAAGCTGTTTTGAATGAAAAAGGGGTTGTTACAGGAAGTACAGGTGCTGCTAAAAAAAGAGCTGCTGCTCGAATGGCGGCAGCGCTATGCCTTTAATGGCATGCTTCTCTATGTGGGTAGCAGCATCGTGGTGTGTTATATGAGCTTTGGCGTTCGCTCCGGTGCCCTGCAACCCATTACCTGGAATGCGCTCTTCTGGATAATTATGTTGTTTACAGCGGTAAATGCAGTGGCAAAAAGCTTTATGCAGGAGCGGGAAGGCCGGCAGCTCTATCTCTATACCCTTGCCTCGCCGCAGGGAATTATCCTTGCTAAAATCTTGTATAATATTCTGCTTATGGTCCTGCTTACCTCCATCGGCTTGCTGTTCTATGCTATTGTGCTGGGGAACCCGCTGGAGGATATCAGTCTTTTTGCTTTATCGATACTACTGGCTGCTTTTAGCTTTTCCACTACCTTTACCCTTATCTCGGGTATTGCAGCCAAAGCAGGTAACAGCAGCGTACTAATGGCCATCCTTGGGTTTCCGGTCATTATCCCTACACTGCTAATGGTAATTCGTATGGCGAAAAATGCGATAGACGGGCTCGACTGGAGTGCCAGTCAGGATGAAATTGTTACCCTTCTGGCCATTAATGCGATTATTGTTGTGGTGTCATTTATGTTATTTCCTTACTTATGGCGAAGCTGATTTTAAAGAAAAGCTGGTGGAAAATGCTGGCAGTGGTGCTGCTGACTTATACCATAATCGGTGGATTGCTGATGGAGGTGCCTCGCCTGGCTATTCTGAATGAAACTATCCGGGCCATGTATTTCCACGTTCCTATGTGGTTCGGCATGATTCTGTTGCTGGTAGTGTCGGTAACTTATTCTGTAAAGTACCTGGGCAGCGGAAAAATACAGCACGATACTATTGCGGTAGAATTTGCCTATGCGGGTATCCTCTTTGGGGTGCTGGGTATTCTTACCGGAATGGTGTGGGCCAAATTTACTTGGGGAGCTTACTGGAGTAGCGATCCAAAGCAAAATGCGGCCGCCATCGGTCTGCTGATTTATTTTGCTTATATCGTGCTCCGAAATTCGCTGGAAGATGAGCAGCAAAAAGCCAGAATCAGCGCAGTGTATAATATCTTTGCTTTCGCGGCCCTTATTCCGTTGCTGTTTATTCTTCCAAGGTTAACTGATTCTCTCCATCCTGGTAATGGCGGGAACCCCGGGTTTAATGCCTACGACCTGGATAGTAACCTGCGGATGGTCTTTTATCCGGCCATCATCGGCTGGACCTTACTGGGGGTGTGGTTCGCCAGCCTGCGAATTCGCATCCGGGCCATAAAGCTAAGGCTGGAAGAGCTGGAGTATTGAAAAAATGAAAATAAGCGTCAGGCTGAAGGGAGAAAAAAAGAAGGATATCGCTGTGCCTGCGGATTCGCTAACAATCAGGCAGATAACTGATAAAGGTCATTTTATTTTCGCTCTTTGTGTCCGATATTTGTAACTGAAAAGCTGTTGCAGCCAAGTGTTGGCAGCAAATGGATATGAAAAAAATGAAAAGAATGTTGATGCTCTTCCTGCTCTTTTGTTCGCTGAGCCTTGCTGCACAGGAAAACGCAGAGCTTGCCGACCAGGAGTACCCGAATAACGAGATTGAAATGGCAGATGCCATGCGGGCAAATGGAAAAATTTATATCGTAGTTGCCGTACTGGTGGTTATCTTTGCCGGGCTTGTTGCCTACGCTGTTCGAATAGACCAGAAAGTAGGGCGATTAGAGAAAGAGGTTTCTTCTCAAAAGAGAGAATCAAAAACTACTGTCTGAAGGAAATTAAATAAAGGCCGCGAATGTTGGCCATTTAGTTCATCCATACACTTCCCTATAATGGGCGAAATATTATGAAAAAATCACACATTTTCGGAATTGTTGTCATTGCCATAGCCATATTCCTGATTATGTCGACTGCCGGCGATGCCAGCTCTTATGTTACCTTTAAAGAAGCATATACCATGTCGTCCGAAGGAAAGGAAACAAGCATACATGTGGTGGGGACGCTAAAGAAAACAACCTCCGGAGAGATTGTCGGGGTGTATCCTTCGCCGGACAAGCTTTCTTTTTCTTTTCTGATGATTGACCAGAACGGGCAGGAACAGCATGTGTACTATAATGAGCCGATGCCGATGGACTTTTTGCGCTCGGAGCAGGTAGTGGTAATCGGCGGGTTTAAGGAAGGTACCTTCGTAGCCGATAAAATACTGATGAAGTGCCCTTCCAAGTACCAGGAAGAAGAAGTTAAAATTTAAATAAGCGGCAGGAGTTCCGGTATTTTCCTGATATATCCTCCATTGAGGGTAAGGGAACCTGAACCTCCTTGTAAAGCACCTAAACGCAATAGCACCTTAAGTTAGATGATACATACCTTTATTGGCGACGCCGGACATTTCTTTATAATTCTGTCGTTTGTTACTTCTCTGCTGGCTGGCTGGGCTTACTTCCAGGTAGGCCGCGAAGAAAACCCCCTGAAAAAACAATCATGGCAAAAGTTAGGGCGCTGGACCTTTTACCTCCATAGCTTTGCTGTGCTGGCGGTGGTTTACTGCCTCTTCCACATTATTTATAATCATTACTTTGAGTACCATTATGCCTGGAGCCATTCCAGCCGCAGTCTTCCGGTACATTATATGATTTCCTGCTTCTGGGAAGGGCAGGAGGGAAGCTTTCTGCTGTGGATTTTCTGGCAGGCACTCCTCGGCCTGGTACTCATTGCTACCAATAAACGCTGGGAAGCCCCGGTAATGGTAGTTTTTGCCCTGGTGCAGGCCTTCCTTGTTTCGATGATTCTGGGTGTGGTAATTCCCGGGCTGGAGCTGAAAATCGGTAGTTCACCTTTTATCCTGATGCGCGATGCCATGGATGCGCCTGTTTTCCAGATGAACCCTGAATATGTGCCGGAAGATGGAACAGGCCTGAACCCACTGCTGCAGAACTACTGGATGGTGATTCACCCGCCAACCCTTTTCCTTGGCTTTGCTATGGTGCTGGTGCCTTTTGCCTACTGTATGGCTGGTTTATGGGAAGGAAGCTACCGTGACTGGATTCGCCCCGCTCTTCCCTGGATGTCGGCTGCTACCCTGGTGCTCGGACTTGGCATTTTAATGGGTGCTTACTGGGCTTATGAAACACTAAACTTTGGTGGTTACTGGAACTGGGACCCGGTAGAAAATGCCGTATATGTTCCCTGGCTTATTATGGTGGCAGCCCTGCACGTAATGATTGCCTTTAAGAAGAACAATACAGCGTTAAAATCGGCGATTGTACTCGTCATTAGTTCATTTATCCTGATTCTCTACTCTACCTTCCTCACCCGTAGTGGTATTCTGGGAGAATCGTCTGTGCACTCTTTTACAGACCTGGGACTTTCCGGTCAGCTGCTCATTTACCTCCTGTTCTTCCTGCTCTTATCTGTAGTGCTGGCGGTTAGGGCGTGGAAGCATATTCCCAGCTCCGAAAAGGAGGCCTCTGCCTACTCGCGCGAATTCTGGATCTTTATCGGCGCAACTACTTTATGTCTCATGGGCTTCCAGGTATTGCTGCCGACTTCCATTCCGGTGTATAATGCCATTGTAGAAGCGTTTGGCGGTATCTCAAATGTGGCGCCTCCAACTGATCCTGTTGCGTTTTATACTAACTTTCAGCTGTGGTTTGCCGTAGTGGTGGCCTTGCTTTCAGGCACAGGACAGTTTTTCTGGTGGCAGAAAATGGATCCGGAAAAGCTAAAAGCAGCTATGGTTACGCCACTTATTATTACCCTGGTTGTTGGCACCCTGGCCCTGCTTTTCTCAGGTGTAAAAGAGCCTCAATACATTATTTTAATGGTGGCGGCTATTTATACCATTGTGTCCAATTTCACTGTGCTCTTCCGGCTGAGTCGCCAGAACTTTAAGCTGGCGGGTGGTTCGGTAGCCCACATTGGAGTGGCAATGATACTGCTGGGCATCATGTTCTCAAGTGGCTATTCAGAGATCGTTTCTCTTAATAATTCGGGCCTGCTGTACAGCAAGAGCTTTTCTGATGAAATGAATCGCGAAAATATACTCCTGTGGCTGAATGAGCCAGAAAGGATGAAGCAGTACGAGCTGGTGTATAAAGGGCAGTACCAGGAAGTGGAAGGAGTACCTGACTATGTAACCAAAGACCTGCTGAAGGTAACACCGGACCCGAATAAGGTAATAGCACGCGGCGATTACTATTATAAAGGAAAGAAACAATTTGGGGAAGGGGACACCTTAAAAGTATATGCGGAAAATACCTACTACCGGGTGGAGTATACCGATGAAAACGGAGAAAAGTTTACGCTCTTTCCGCGAGCCCAGGTAAACAAAGATATGGGTGGACTGCTGGCATCGCCGGATATTAAGAGAGAATTTGACCGCGACCTTTACACCCACGTATCCTCCATTCCCGACCCTCAGGTAGAGCCCGAATGGAGCGAGCCTGAAACGATGGAAGTTAAAATAGGGGAGCAGTTCTTTATTAATGATTATGTGGCCTATCTCGATGGGGTACAGCAGGTAGGCGAAGTGGAGGGAATGGTGCTGCAGCCGAACGATGTGGCGGTAAAGGCGAACATTCGTATTATGGCTCGTGATATCGAGTATACTGCTGAGCCGGTCTATATTATCCGCACGACCGACGGAACGGCCGGAACAGTGCCAGCTACCGTTAATAGCCTTGCCGCGAAAGTAGGCTTTCAGCAGGTTGACCCGGATACCGGTACTTTTACCTTTACAGTAAGCACTACACAGAAGGATTACATCATCCTGAAGGCAATGGAGAAGCCACTCATCAATATTCTCTGGACAGGCACACTGATGCTCATGATTGGCTTCGGTATTGCTATTAGCCGCCGCTACAGCGAGTTCAGGAAAATGCGCGATAAGGAAGTGGAGTAATTAATGTGATGATGAGACAATGTGCTAATGGGTAAGGGGGGGTGGTGCTGCTTCGCCAGTTAAGTCTTTGGGTTTAATTGTTTAAGGGCGAAGAAACTGAGCGAGCAAATGGGCCTTATAGTAACTTTATTAGCACATCAACTCATTTGCACACCAGCACATTAAGTTTATGTATAGAGTTTCAGTTATTGGGGCCGGAAAAGTAGGCTGGCGTCTGGCGCAGGCGCTGGAAAATGCCGGCCACTACATTGAAGAAATCTGGAGCCGGAAGCCGGATAATGCGGCCCGGCTGGTAGATCATCTGTACAATGCAAGGGCTCAGGAAAGCCTCGACTTTAGCAGTAGTCGTGCAGAGATATTTCTGTTGGCTGTTACAGATACCGCGGCACCGGACGTAGCAGCTTCGCTGATGCTTCCTGCAGGAGCTTTACTGGCTCATACTTCCGGGAGCCTTTCAATGGAAATCCTCGCCCAGGCGGCAAATCAATATGGTGTTTTTTACCCCCTCCAAACCTTTAGCAAGGAAAGAGTAGTCGATTTATCGGAAGTGCCCTTCTGTCTGGAGGCAAACGACAAACAGGCTTTGTCCGTGCTGAAGAAGCTGGCGGGGAGCCTGAGCCGGCAGGTATATGAGCTGGATGCTGCCAAAAGAAAAGTGCTGCATGTAGCCGCTGTTTTTGCCTGTAATTTTACCAATCACCTGCTGCATATTTCAGAAGAAATACTGGAGGATGGGGGACTGGATACGCAGCTGCTGTACCCGCTGGTAATGGAAACCATCCATAAAAGCATGGAACTGGGGCCGACGCAGGCACAAACCGGTCCCGCAGTGCGCGACGATCATCAGGTAATGGATGCCCATTTACAACAGCTGGAGGAGGAGCCTGAATGGGCAGAGCTTTATTATCTCCTTTCCCGGGATATTATCCGGCGGCACAGGCAGGAGTAGTCAGCTGTAATGGAAATGTTAGAAGCAAAGAGCTGTTCTGCTAAGAACTGTGTACCTTGTTTTGTATTTTTGCTGCTCTACTTTAACGCAATAAGCGCATGGCCGCCAACGTAGGTATCCGTAAGCCAGTCAACTTTAGCATCAAAGCTTTTTTGAAGCTTACGCGTATTCAGAACCTCCTGATTATCGGGCTCACGCAGTACCTGACGGCTATTTTTCTGGTTGGGCCTAAAACCCTCTGGTGGAAGTATATGAGTAGCCTGGAGCTCCTGATGCTTTCTTCCTCCACTATTCTTATTGCAGCGGCAGGCTACATTATAAATGACTACTACGATGTAAAAATCGATTATATAAACAAGCCGGAACGGGTAATTGTGGGGAAGGTCCTGAAAAGAAGAATTGTGATGGCCGCCCACACCATTTTTAATGTAGTGGGTATTGCCATGGGTTTTTGGCTGATGCCCAGGCTGGGGCTTGTTAACTTTCTGGCTGCCCTCTGGCTGTGGCTGTATTCCAACCAGCTTAAGCGCCTGCCTTTTATCGGTAATTTTAGTGTTGCGCTTCTTACCGGCCTTTCAATAGCGGTGGTGGCCCTGTACTATCAGGAACATGAGCTGCTTATTTATACCTATGCTGTTTTTGCCTTCGCCATTACCCTTATACGCGAAATTATAAAGGATATGGAAGACCTGAAGGGCGATGCTACCTTTGGCTGTAAAACCCTGCCCATTCTGTTTGGTATTGCCCGCACTAAAATGCTGGAGTATGTACTGCTGATAATGTTTGTTGGGCTGCTGGTAATGATGGCTATCGAAATTGACCGCGAGGTGCTCGAAAACTTTTTCTTATTCATGATCTTTCCTGTTATCTATTTTATTATCCGCTTAGCACGTGCCGACAACCGGAAAGATTTTGCCTTTCTGAGTCTTTACTGTAAGCTGCTAATGCTGGCAGGGGTATTAAGTATGATGTTTTTTTAATAGCCAATCCTATTATTCACTTGAAAAATTCTCCAATTAAGATTGCCATTTTTGCCTCGGGCAGCGGAACCAATGCCGAACGCTTTTTCGAGTATTTTAAAGATTCCTCACTGGCCGAAGTAGCGCTGCTGGCCTGTAACAACAAGGAAGCCTATGTGCTGGAGCGGGCAAAGCGGCACCAGGTGCCTGTGCAGTTGTTTAGCAATCAGGAAATAAAGGCAGGGGAGCCGGTTGTGCAGAAACTCAAGGAGGCCAGGATTGACTTTATTGTGCTGGCGGGTTTCCTGCGCCTGATTCCTGCGGAACTGGTGGCCGAATATCCTCAGCGCATCGTTAACATCCATCCGGCTCTGCTCCCGAAGTGGGGAGGAAAGGGGATGTATGGCATGCGGGTGCATGAGGCGGTAAGAGCAGCAGGCGAAAAGGAGGCAGGCATTTCCATTCATTATGTAAATGAAGCGTACGATGAGGGCGACATTATTTTCCAGGCCAGCTGCCCGGTGGAGCCGGAGGATGGTCCTGCAGAGATAGCCCAAAAAGTGCACCGGCTCGAATATGCTCACTACCCCCGGGTGGTAGAGAAACTGTTGAGGCAACTGGCTGATAAAGATGAAATTTAGATGAAATTGCCCCTGCCTGAGGCTTTTATACTTGTGTATATATTCTTAGTTTTACGCAAACCAAAACCGACTCATGAATCCGCGTAAAATCCAATCAGCTTTAATTTCTGTCTATTATAAAGACCAGCTGGAGCCAATCATCCGGCTGCTGAAAGAACAGGGCGTTACCATTTATTCTACAGGTGGTACCCAGCAGTTTATTGAGAAGCAGGGGGCTTCTGTGGTGCCGGTCGAAGAGCTTACCCAGTATCCGGCTATTTTAGGCGGCAGAGTAAAAACGCTTCACCCCAAAATTTTTGGTGGCATTTTGCACAGGCGGGAACACAGGCAGGACCAGCAGGAGATAGGGAATTATGATATCCCTTCCATTGACCTGGTAATTGTGGACCTGTATCCTTTTGAAGAAACAGTCGCATCGGGTGCGGAAGAGGCGGAAATTATTGAGAAGATTGATATAGGTGGCATTTCGCTCATAAGGGCGGCGGCCAAAAATTATAAGGATGTGCTGATTGTTTCTTCGCGCGAGCAGTACAGCCAGCTGGAGTTTATTTTACGTGAGAATGGAGGTGAAACGACTCTTACCGACCGTAAGTTATTTGCGGCCTATGCTTTCGACATCTCTTCGCATTACGATACCGCCATCTTTAACTACTTTAATAAGGAGGGCGAAATTCGGCGGCTGAAGCTGAGCGAAAGAAGTGCGCAGGTGTTACGCTATGGCGAAAACCCGCATCAGCAGGGGACTTACTATGGTAACCTTCCGGAGCTGTTTGCCCAGCTAAACGGGAAGGAACTTTCTTACAACAACCTCGTTGATATAGACGCTGCCGTTTCGCTGGTAGAAGATCTGAAAGGACGCACCGCCTTTGCCATTATCAAACATACCAATGCCTGCGGTTGCGCCACCGGCGAAACTGTACTGGAAGCTTACCAAAAAGCGCTGGAAGCGGACCCTGTTTCGGCCTTTGGTGGAGTGCTGGTAACAAATGCCAAAGTTGATATGGCTGCGGCAGAAGAGCTGAATAAATTATTCTTTGAAATACTGGTAGCACCCGATTACGAAGATAAGGCCCTGGCGCTTTTAAAGGAAAAGAAAAATCGTATCCTCTTAAAGCAGCGTCAAAGTCTCCCGCAGCAGAAGCAGATTAAAACCCTCCTGAATGGCTTTATCGAGCAGGATAAAGATTTAATAACAGACCAAGCAGCCGACTTTCAGGTAGTAACTGAAAAAGCGCCTGACGCGGCCGAAATGCGTGCACTGGAGTTTGCCAGCCTGCTAGCGAAGCATACCAAATCAAACACTATTGTGCTTGCCAAAGATGGCCAGCTAATTGCCAGCGGCGTGGGGCAAACCTCAAGAGTAGATGCGCTGAAGCAGGCCATTCATAAAGCCGAGAGTTTTGCACTTTCGCTGGAAGGGGCTGTTATGGCCTCAGATGCCTTCTTCCCCTTTGCCGATTGTGTGGAAATAGCCGGTAAGGCAGGCATCAAAGCAGTGGTGCAACCCGGTGGTTCTATTAGAGATAAGGACTCTGTTGGCTATTGTAATGAGCACGGGATAAGCATGGTATTGACGGGTGTCAGACATTTTAAACATTAATATTACTTAAGGATTTAGAATTCTGTTTAAATTTGTAAATTTCCGTGAATTTAAACAGTTAGACAGGTATTGTATAAAAACATTGTATGGGAATTTTTGACCTATTTTCAAGCGATATTGCCATAGACCTCGGTACAGCGAATACCCTTATTATTCATAAGGATAAGATAGTAGTTGACGAGCCATCGATCATTGCCATTGATCGGAATACTAATAAAGTACTTGCCATTGGTCGACAGGCCATGCAGATGCACGAAAAGACGCACGAAAACATCAAAACCATACGTCCGCTAAAGGACGGGGTTATTGCCGATTTTCACGCAGCTGAAGAGATGATTCGCGGGATGATCCGGATGATTGACGGTGGAAAGGGAGGGAAATTCTTTCCTTCATCGCACCGCATGGTGGTGTGTATTCCTTCGGGCATTACTGAAGTAGAGAAACGCGCCGTACGCGACTCCTGTGAGCATGCACATGCCAAGGAGGTATACATGATTCATGAGCCTTTAGCTGCCGCCATTGGTATTGGAATTGATATTGAACAGCCGGTGGGTTCCATGATTGTGGATATTGGCGGGGGTACTACCGAAATTGCCGTTATTGCACTTTCCGGTATTGTGGCCGACCAGTCCCTGAGAGTGGCGGGCGATACCTTCAACAAAGATATTCTTGATTATATGCGCCGCCAGCACAACCTGCTGATTGGTGAGCGCTCGGCCGAGAAAGTAAAAATTGCGGTTGGCTCCGCACTTACCGAGCTCGACGACGCACCGGAAGATTATGAAATCCGCGGCCGTGACCTGATGACGGGGATTCCTAAAATTATTAAGGTGTCCTATTCCGAAATTGCTTTTGCCCTTGACAAGTCGGTATCGAAAATCGAAGAAGCCGTACTGAAGGCTCTGGAGATTTCGCCGCCAGAACTTTCAGCCGATATTTACGACAATGGTATCCACCTGACAGGCGGAGGGGCTTTGCTTCGCGGGCTCGACAAGCGCCTGGCGCTTAAAACAAAGCTGCCTATCCATGTGGCGGACGATCCGCTTAGGGCGGTGGTGCGGGGTACCGGTATTGCCATGAAAAACCTCGATTCGTTCAAAACAGTCTTAATGACCTGAGCCTAATCGATGCAAACCCTTTTTCTGTTTCTTTACAAGTACAGAGCATTTGCCTTGTTCTTAGCCCTGGAATTGCTGTGCACCTGGCTGGTTATTCAGAATAACCGCTACCAGAGCGCAGCTTTCTTTAACTCCGCCAATTATTTGGCCGCTTCTATTATAGAGTGGACAAATGAGGTGGAGAGCTACCTGTTCCTGAGAGAAAATAATGCAAGCCTTGCTTCCGAAAATGCCATGCTCCGCCAGCGGGTGCAGGAAATGGAGCAGAGAATGGCCATCCCTTACAATAGAGCAAGTGTGGCACGCGAAGTGGCCCAGCAGTATAATTACGAACCTGCCCGGGTTATAAACAATAGCACCAACCGCTTTAAAAACTACCTTACCCTCAATAAGGGGCGGGCAGATGGTGTGCTGCCAGGTATGGGGGTAATTGGTAATAATGGAGTGGTAGGAAAGGTGAAGTCAGTTTCCGATCATTATTCCGTGGTTACTTCACTCCTGCATACGAACCTGTATGTTTCGGCCATTATCGAAGGTTCCAATGCTTTTGGCTCGGCACACTGGAATGGCGGCGATGCCCAGCAGGCAAACCTGGAATTTATTGCAAGGCACCACAAAATAGAGGTGGGCGATACAGTAGTTACCTCCAGCTATAATGCAGTATTTCCTTACGGAATACCTGTTGGCAGGATAACAGAGGTGCAGCTGCCGGATAATGCGACCTACTACGACATAAAGATGGATCTGGCGACTGATTTCTCCAGCCTGCCCTATGTGTATGTCATCAAGAATAAATTATTAAACGAGAAAGACTCTCTGGAGCAAGTTAGCTACTGATTCATGCAAGGAACAAGCATTATCGCGCAGGTATTTTACTTTGTTATTTACCTGGTACTGCAGGTGGTACTCATGCAGAATGTGGTGTTATTTGATGTGGCTTTCTGTTTCCTGTACATTGGCTTTCTGCTCCTTTTGCCTTTTGAGTCAGGGCCGGTAAGGCTTATGTTCATGGGGCTGGCCATTGGCTTGTGTGTGGACATCTTTTACAACAGCTTTGGAATTCATGCGGCGGCCTCTGTGTTCATCATGTACCTGCGGCCGCACATTGTAAGTGTGCTGGCTCCCCGTGGCGGTTATGAAACCGGCATGACACCCAAGTTGAAGGTAATGGGACTGGAGTGGTTCTCAGTTTATGCTTTAATACTTATTTTTCTGCATCATTTGGTACTTTTTTTTGTTGAGGCTGGTGGGTTTGAAATGTTTGGATTTACGCTGCTTAAAGTGGCGGCAAGTACCGTATTTACCTTTGTGGTTATTTTAATAATTCAATACTTATTCTATTCTTCTAAAAGAAGTTTATGAATGATAGCAGAAAGTTTGTAATAGGGATAGTGTTTTTGCTGGTCGGCGGAATTTTCCTGGCGAAATTATTTGCCATTCAGGTACTGGATGGGAATTATAAGTCGGCGGCAGAAAGTAATATCACCAAGAAGATTGAGGAATATCCTTATCGCGGTCTCATTTACGACCGTAACGGTAATCTTATTGTATATAATAAGCCGGTCTACGACCTGATGGTGGTGCCTAAAGAGGCGCAGAATACCGATACAAGCCGGTTTGTGCAGCTATTTAAAATAACCGAAGAAGAGTTTGCTGCTAAAATGCAGAAGGCCCGCAGTTATTCTTACGCTAAGCCATCTGCCTTTTTAAAACAAATGTCGGCCGAGGAATTTGCCTCTGTACAGGATCACCTTGTCGACTTTCCAGGCTTCTTTATTACTCCCCGAACAGTGAGGGCTTACCCAAGCCCTGTTATGGCCAGTGCCTTAGGCTATGTGGCTGAAATTAACGATCAGAAACTGGCACGCGACACAACCCGCTACTATAAGGCCGGAGACTATATTGGTATCAGCGGCATAGAGGCAATGTATGAACCTTATTTACAGGGAAAACGTGGGGTACGCCTGAAAACAGTAAACGTAAGAGGAATAGTAAAAGGAGATTATAAGGACGGGGAGTACGATACACTTTCGGTGCCCGGTAAAAACCTGGTATCTACTGTAGATATACGGCTGCAGGAGTATGGCGAATACCTGATGAAAGGCAAATCTGGTAGTATAGTGGCCATACAGCCGGCTACCGGAGAGGTGCTTTCCATCATTTCAGGTCCTACTTATGACCCCAACCTTTTGAGCGGGAGGGAGCTGGGCAAAAACTTTGCTGCTCTGCAGGCCGATACGCTTATTCCGCTCTTTAACCGCCCGATTATGGCGCAGTACCCTCCCGGTTCCATGTTTAAGCTGGTGCAGGGGCTGGTAGGTTTGCAGGAAGGGGTCATTGAGCCTCATTCACGCTTCCAGTGTAACCGCGCCCTTATTGCCTGCCACGGCCCTCACTCGAACGAAGATTTAAAAGGAGCTATTAAAGTGTCCTGCAACCCTTATTTTTATAACACCTTCAGGCGGATTATTAACCAGGAAGTAAGCAGCAATACCTTTGCCGATTCTAAAGCAGGGATGCAGTTATGGGCCGACTATATTGAGCGCTTTGGGCTGGGTCATCAGCTGAAAATAGATTTACCAGGTGAGAAAGCAGGCAATGTACCCAAGGCATCGTATTACGACAGGGTGTATGGTGAAGGGCGCTGGAAGTTTTCCAATATCTTCTCTCTGGCTATCGGCCAGGGGGAGCTGGGAGTTACCCCACTGCAAATGGCTAATCTGGCAGCAATAATCGCTAACAGGGGACATTTCTATACGCCTCACCTTGTTAAGAAGATTGGCGATGGAGAAAAGCTGAAAGAGTACCAGGTAAAGCATGAAACAGGTGTAGCCCCGGAGCACTATTCAATTGTAGTGGATGCCATGGAAGAGGTGGTGCAAAATGGTACGGGCCAGTACCGCGCAAAAATAAAAGATATTGCTGTTTGCGGGAAAACCAGTACGGTACAGAACCCGCATGGCGAAGACCACTCCGGCTTTATCGCTTTTGCGCCAAAGGATAATCCGCAGATTGCCGTGGCAGTGTATGTGGAAAATGCAGGGCAGGGCGCCCGGGCAGCAGCGGCTATTGCCAGCCTGGTAATAGAGAAGTACCTGAAAGGGGAGATTGAGCGGAAGAATATTGAAGATTACGTACTTAAAGGCAAATTTGTATATTGAAAAGGCTAAACAACTTTACAATCCGGGTCGACTGGTTACTGGTTATCTTATATGCTGTACTGGTAATACTGGGCTGGCTTAATATCTACGCCTCGGTGTATGATGCGGGACTAGGTTTGAGCATCTTTAATATGGAGCTTAACTCCGGTAAACAGCTGATGTGGATTGGCATCACAATGGTGGTCATTCTCCTGATCTTTTTGCTTGATCTTAACTTCTTTACCACCTTCTCCTATATCTTTTATGGGATAACCTTTCTTATGCTGATAGGAGTATTGTTTATGCCGGAGGTAAATGGTGCGAAGGCATGGTTCCAGATAGGGGCGGTAAAGATACAGCCCGCTGAGTTTGCCAAGTTTACGACAGCCCTGGTGGTAGCCAAATACATGAATGACTACAACATAAAATTCACCAGCCTTAAAGATTATGCCGTTGTATTTGGTATCATTCTGCTCCCGATGGCCGTGATTATGCTGCAGCCCGATGCAGGTACTTTCCTCGTGTTCTGCTCCTTCTTCATTGCTTTTTACCGCGAGGGTATGAACCCTACCATCATTGTATTAGGGCTCATTGCCATTGCCATTTTCGTGCTTACGCTTCTTATCAACCAGCTTTACTTAATTATTGGTACAGTAGTATGTGGTTTGCTCATTATTGGTATTGCTGCCCGAACGCTCAAAAAAGCCCTTACGGTAGTGGCTGGCATGGGACTTATTGTGGGTGTTATCTATAGCGTAGACCTGATTATTAATAATGTGCTGATGCCTCACCAGCAAAAGCGTATTCAGGTCCTTATCAACCCTAATATCGACCCACTGGGCGATGGGTGGAATGTTACCCAGTCGAAAATTGCCATTGGCTCAGGAGGCTTGTTCGGTAAGGGCTTTCTGGAAGGAACCCAAACCAAATTCGACTTCGTGCCGGAGCAAAGTACCGACTTTATCTTTTGCACCATAGGCGAAGAGCATGGCTGGCTGGGAAGTCTGCTGCTTATTGTTCTCTTTATGGTTCTGCTCCTCCGCATTATTTATGTAGCCGAGCGGCAGAAGTATCGCCTGGCAAGGATATATGGCTATTGTGTGGCTGGCATCCTGTTCTTCCACTTTATGATTAATGTCGGTATGACCATCGGTCTGTTCCCGGTAATTGGTATACCGCTGCCATTCTTTAGCTATGGCGGATCTTCGCTGCTTTCCTTTACCATCCTGCTCTTTATTTTTATTAAGCTCGATGCCCACCGAATGCAAATCCTCACCAGAGGATAGTAGCCGGAGGAGAAAGTAAATAATATGATATAAGAGAAGAGCCCGCATTTTGGTGCGGGCTCTTCTTTTTAAGTTTCAGCAGTGCTTATTTTCCTGTAGCACTGCCTGCTGGACAATCACTAATGTTGCTTAAGCTCTGTCGTTCCACCTCGGTTGGTAGGTGGCTATTATTCCATCACCCCGGCAGTAAGCTTCATTCGAATAATCTTTTTTACGGAGTCGTATACCTGCTCTCTAAAGGCTTCATTATTATTCATTTCTTCGAGAATACCATAGACCAGTTTCTTCTCATCAAGTGGCATTAAAATCATGTCATTACCTGCCTTTACTGCCTCCAGTCCTGCATTAGGAATACTGGCCACGGCACCCATATTCATAGCGTCAGTGGTAATAATCCCTTCAAAGCCCATCTGTTCCTTCAGGAGCTCCGTAACAATTTTGCGGCTAAGGGTGGCGGGCTGTCCATTGGTGTTGTAGGCAGGGTTATTTTCCACGGCAATATGGCCTACCATAATGCTGAGTACCCCCTGCTCAATCAAATCCTGGTAAAGCGGGGCTTCTTTCATTTCTCCGTCTATAAATACCAGCTTGTGGTGCGAGTCGCCCTTTACTAAGCCGTGGCCGGGAAAGTGCTTGGCCGTCGCCACAATGCCTTCTTCCTGCGTAGCCTGAATAAAGGCGTTTGCCAGCGCTGTTACTTTTTCCGGATCGCTGCCAAAGCTACGATTTCCAATGGCCTGGTTTTGCAGGCTGAGGTCTACTACAGGTGCATAATTGTAAAGAATGCCAATATCCTTTAGCTCCTGATTAATTTGGCGGGCCACCTGGGCAGCTGAGGCCGAATCCTGAATCTGGCTGGTTTTAACAATAGTCGGAGTACCTTCAATTTTACGGTTTATCAGGCTAGGCTCGGCATCTGCGCTGTAAATGAGTGGAAGTCCGCCATTGGACTTGCTGAGGCTGTCGAAGCGGGCAATATAGTTTTTGAATGATTCTTTAGAGCCATTCAATAGCAATACACCGCCTATCCAGTTCTTTTTAATTAATTCTTCTACTTCGGCATCGGGCTTTCCGAGGCGGCCGACAGCAGGAACAATCATTTGTCCTACCCTTTGCTCATCGCGCATGTTATTGAAAATTTCATTAACGCGCACCTCCAGTGTCTGATTATCGCGATAATAGTCGCTGAGGGTATACTGGTTTACAGCATCGGAAGCCGGGCTCTTAACAACTTCTTTAATATTTTCGGGGGTTTGGGCGCTACAGGCAAAAAGCGAGCAACTGGCAAGAGCGGTAAACAGGAATTTTCTATTCATCATAAAGGGTTAATTTTTTAGCTGTAACGGGCTTGCAGAACATCGAAGAATTCAAGGTAAGCCTCCGATTCTTCATCCCAGTCGTAGCGGCTGGCATACTGCTGAAGGGCATGCTGGCGGGCTGCCTCGTAATTATCAAAGCGGTCGAGTGCATCCAGTGCCTGGTTAAAGGCATTATTGTCGCCACCGAATAGTTCATTGGTAAACATAAAGCGCTGGTTAAGATTGATGCCTGAGCGCATACTTCCCGGCTTCCTTCGGGCATTGAGGCCAGACTGCACTGAGGGCTTTTCCGGCGTGGAGGAGAGGCGGCTGTTCAAGGGCGCCCGCTCTCTGCCAAAAGCATCATTCAGCACCTTTACCTCCCGGTTATCAGGCGCAGGGCGGGAAATACTTATTTCCGGGCCGGATGGTAGCGATGATTGAGGCTCTGTTCTTTTGAATTGAGCATGCCGGTGTGCGGCTTCACTAGCCTGTGGTATATCGGGTTCCGGAGTTTCCTGTGGCCGGTCAGGGGGAGTTTCTTTTCTCGCAGGTGCAGCTTTCTTTTCTTCTTCCGGTTCGGAATTCAGGCTCCCTGCAATGCTGCTGAAAAAGTCGGTGTCATCCTCTTCTTTTTCCCACTCATCTTCCTGAAAAATTTCAGAAGGATGGAGCGGAAGTACCTGCGCCAGCTGTTGCAGATAAGGACCGGGATTTTCGGGCTGCAACTGACCTGATACCTCCTGCTCGCGCAGGGCCTGTAAAAGATTTTGCAGCCATTGCGGATCGTTTACTTCCTGCTGGTTAAGGATATTTCTTGCCTGCCTGGCATAAGCCTGGTTAATTTTTGTGTACTTCAGGATATCCTCTATTTCCTGGGCGCTTCCGCTACTGCCTTCCAGTGTATTTTTTAGGTAAAGGCGTGGCAAAAAGAGCAGGACAAGCGTATCCTGAATAGCCTTGTGGAGCAGGGGCTTGAGGTGGCTTTCGTCTATGGCTATGTGGCGGGAGAGGGTGTTCATATAAAGCCGCTGGGCCTCCTCTACCTTCGGATGGCTATAGTTAAAGTAAGGGCTTCGCAAACGGGAAGCCTCCTGCTGCCAGGTTTCAAATAAATTCCTGATAATAAACAGGTTAATTTGCTGGACAGGCGACAGCTTTAAAATCTGTTCTCCGTTTATTTTATCATGCCGGGCAAAGAAATCGTTGGCCACGCGGTCGGCAAAGGCCTTGGTATATGTTTCTATAGCCAGTGTATTTAATTTGCTCTCCATGCTTATATTTCGTTTTTTTGTAAGCTAAAATTATATGCCCCGCATCACGATACAAAATATTAGTAATAAAACAGTTGAATTTAAGGATTCCTCAAAATCGGTCCTGAAAATTTTTCAGGAAAATTTTATTGACTGGATGCATGCCTGCGGGGGGAAAGGGCGTTGCACCAGTTGTAAAATGCAGGTGCTGTCTGGCGCCGAGCAGCTAAGTGCTCCTTCTGCCTTCGAGCAGAAAATGCAAAAAGCCGGTCGCCTGCAGGAGGGAGAAAGGCTTGCCTGCCAGTGTAAACCTGCGGGCCCGCTGTTGGTACGGGTGCCAGACCAAAATAAACTGCCTCATATTACCTATACGGATTAAGTGCTGTTGTTATGTTTATTGAACCAAAAATGGGAAAAAGCCGGGCTGGCCAGGAGCAAAAGGCCGGCTGGATTGAGGTGATATGTGGCTCTATGTTCAGCGGAAAAACCGAAGAACTGCTGCGCCGCCTCAACCGGGCTTTTATTGCCCGCCAGAATGTCGAGATTTTTAAACCCGCTATAGATACACGCTATCACGAGCAAAATGTTGTATCGCATAATGCAAATTCTATCCGCTCTACACCAGTGCAGTTTGCCAACGATATTATTCTGCTGGCCGGCGATTGCGATGTGGTAGGCATAGACGAAGCCCAGTTTTTCGATGAGCAGCTGGTGGAGGTGTGCCAAACGCTGGCGAACTCCGGTAAGCGGGTATTGGCGGCCGGACTGGATATGGATTTTAGCGGTAAACCTTTTGGTCCTATGCCGCAGCTCATGGCCATTGCCGAATATGTAACCAAAGTCCATGCAATTTGCGTAAAATGCGGAGATATTGCCCATTACTCCTACCGCAAATCTGCTGCTCAAAGTAAGGTGATGCTGGGCGAGAAGGAAACCTACGAAGCCCGTTGTCGCCGCTGCTTTATTAAAGGGGCGGAGGCACCACAAAAAATATAATAACTTCTTCAAAAAGCGGTTATTAGTGTAGCCCGATGCTCTCTGTACATGAAGAAAATACTTTCTTTTTCACTCCTGCTAGCAGTGCTCTTCCCCTCTGTGGTGCTGGCGCAGGCCAATATACCGCTCGATACCTGGCGTACCCACTTTTCTTATCTGGAAGTGCAGGAACTGGCAGTGGCAGAGGAGCGGATATATGCGGCCAGCGACAATGGCCTGTTTTATTTCGATACAGAGGATAACAGCCTTACCCGGCTTACAACCAGCGACGGGCTCAGCGATGCGGGTGTAGGCATACTGGCTTACGATGAACCGACACAGAGCTTGCTGCTAGTGTACCGGAATGGTAATGTAGATGTGGTGCAGGAGGGAGAGATCTTTAGTATAAAAACCATTCATGAGGCGGCGATACCTGGTGAAAGAAGCAGCAATGATGCTGTTTTTGAAGGGAGGTATGCTTACCTCGCCATGGACTATGGCATTAGCAAGCTCGACCTGGCGCTTCACGAAATAGAGGAGTCTTATTTAAATCTTGGTTCGGCAGGAGAAACTACGGAAGTGTATCAGCTGGCCATCTGGAACGACAGCCTTTTCGCCGCTACTGAAGCCGGCCTCCTTGCAAATGCCCTGCAGGGGGCTAACCTTGCCGACTTTAACAACTGGCGGCGCTACCCTGTAGTAGGACAGGTGGCAGGAAGAGGAAATACTCTGGCGGTGGCAGAAGGAAAACTCTATGCCGGTGTCGATGGAGAAGGCTTATTTGTATATGAGAGCGGGCAGTGGAGTCCCACCACTTTCCAGACAGATCAGGAATTTCGCGCACTCGAAGCTTCTGAGACTGGCCTGCTGATTACCCTAGAGGAGGAGGTGCATATTTTTCAGCCGGAACAGGCGGAGAGCATGGAAGTGGAAAGCCGTCTTGTTGATGCTCCGCATGAAGCTTTACTCGACCGAAGCGGTACCCTCTGGATTGCCGATGGCTCCAATGGGTTGCTGGGCGGTAAGCCCGGTGGTTCCTTTAATGCCTTTGTTCCTTCCGGGCCCCTGGCCGATGTGCCGGTAAAACTTTATACTGCCAACGAGCAGGTAATAGCCCTTTTTAATGCTGCCGGAGCAGAAGGAAATGGATTGAGTGGTTTTTCTGTCTTCTCAGAAGGTAGCTGGCAAAACTATATTGCCGGGCAGGCCGGCATGCCTGCTTTTGTTGACTTTACTGATGTAGTATACAACCCGGTTAATAAACGTTACTATTTTAGCTCGGCAAGCGATGGACTGCTGGAGTGGAGCCCGGCAACGGGTGAATTTGTGCAGTTTGCAGCCGGTTTACCCGGGATGGCTTTAGCTGCTACGGCTGATGGTAAAACACCGGTAACTGCCCTGGCCGTTGATGCGGCAGGTGTGGTGTGGATGGTGCAGCCTCAGGTAGATGTTCCCCTGGTGAGCTATAAGCCTGCGGATGGAAGGTGGCTGGGGTACCTCCGGAATACAGGCAGGGCCGGAGCAGCACTTCAGCTGTTGGCGCTGCCCAACAACGATAAATGGCTGCGCCTTCCAGGAGAGGGAGGTGTGCTGGTTTTCAACGAAGAAAAGGATGTGTACCGGATTTTAGGAGAAGAAAATAATGAAGGTGATCTCTCGGAAGCCTCTGTTACTACACTGGCCGAAGACCTGGAAGGGCAAATATGGCTCGGGCTGGCAGAGGGCATTAACTATATTCCCAACCCCTACACCGTTTTAACGGATGCAAATGTAAATGCTGCCCTGCCGGTATATGACAGAAGAGCATTACTAAGTGCAGAAAGGATTACGGCCCTGGCTGTAGACGGAGGTAACCGGAAGTGGATAGGAACCCCTAACGGCCTTTGGGTATTCGGCGATTACGGCGATACCCTCTACCACCATTTTACTTCAGCTAATAGCCCCCTGCCCGGTAATTATATTGTTGACATTAGTGTGCGGCCACAAAATGGTGAGGCCTTTATTGCCACACAACAGGGAATTGTCTCCTACCGAAGTGCTGCCACTGTTGCGGAAGTTGCACCTGCAGCCAGTGTAAAGGTATTTCCGAATCCTGTATACCCATCTTACGAAGGCATGGTGGGGATTACCGGTCTGCCTCGCGATGCCATTGTAAAAATCACCGATGCTTCCGGAAGACTGGTAAAAGAACTGCAGGCCGAAGGAGGCACTGCCAGCTGGAATATGACCGACTGGCGGGGGAGGCGACCCGGCTCCGGTATTTATATGATTTTCACCGCCTCGGAAGATGGAGAGGAAGCCCTTGTAGGCAAGCTGGCTATCATAAATTAGCAATCATCTTACTCTTTGTCCTAACTTCCCAACCAGGATAGTTAACTAAACCTCCGGAGAGAACGTTACAGGAAATATGCTGCACAAAACCAAGGGTATAGTTTTAAATTACCTGAAATATGGGGAGAGCTCCATTATTGTAAAGGTGTTTACTGAAGAGTTCGGCATGCAGTCCTATATTGTTAACAGTGTCCGTTCGTCCAAGGCAAAAAGCAGGATTGCTCTTTTCCAGCCCCTCACACTGCTCGACATGGTGGTTTATTACCGGGAACAGACGAGCCTCCACCGGATAAAGGAAATGAAATGCATAGTGCCCTTTACCTCCATTCCCTTCGAGTTCAGAAAGTCAGGCATTGCTTTGTTTATGACCGAGGTACTACTTAAAACAGTGAAGGGCGAAGAGCAGAGCCTGCCATTATTTGAATTTCTGCAGGAGTCGGTGTTGCTACTGGATCGCCTCCAGGAAAACTACAGCAATTTTCATTTACAGTTTCTGCTGCAGCTTAGTAGTTTTTTAGGCTTTGCACCGGGTACAGCCGAGGAGTTGTATGAACAGGTGCATCCTGGCGGGAACATTTCTGGTTTTGCGGCAGATGAGAAAGAGGCTCTTGAGGCTATATTGCAGCAGGGCTTTAATACCAGCATCCGCCTGGGCGCTGAACAACGTAAGCACATCCTCCGAAATATCCTGCAGTTCTATCGCCTCCATGTCGATAATTTCGGTGAGCTTAAATCGCTTTCGGTTTTGCAGGAGGTAATGAGTTAGAATTTTCCCGTAGTTTCAGTTTCTTTCAGTTTCTATTATTTCCTGCCAGGCCCCTGCTCTGGTGGCAAGTTTTTGACTTTTCCATTACTACAGGAAAACTTTTTGAAGGTAAGAAGGTGGTAAGCCTTTTTGTCAGTAAAAGCGAAGAAGGAGCAAATTCATTTTATCCTGATAACCATAACTTGTGTCCTGAGAGTAAGCTGATTATGTAGACTAATAGTAGTGTACAAAACTTTATTGCCAGGGTAGCGCAGCGAGCTATTATCCTTGCGTCCCTTTGTGAAAAGACACAAAGTCTGTTGAATTCATTTTTGCTAATGAGCGGGTAATATTTTCAGTTGTCATATTTACCAGCTTTGAAATGGCTTTTATTGCTAAAATGTAGATAAAATATAAATGTTGGCAGCAAGGGTATCATACTGGCTTAAGGGCTATTATAATAAAATATATAGATATAGTTAAATTATTTTAAAACAATTTTGCTTATTATTGTGTAATAAATATAGGGCAATAAGCCCTTCTTCTCCTGCAATAAAAACAGGCGTTTCAGAATTGAGTCCAAATGTATTTCCTCAGTAGAGGGAATAATGCTATGTAAACGTGTGCCCGAGGGTCTGCTTTTAGCAATGCCTGACTGATTGTATCAGTAATCATCATTACAATTATTTTTTATCAACCCATTAACATTTTTATCGTGAAAAAATTTAATCTCTTTTTCTCAGCACTCTTAATTCCAGGTATGATGATGGCACAGTCCTCATCAGAAGTTTATCAGACTGGCACAGTCCATGTAGCTTTCGCTGTACAGACAGGCACTTCCAATGAAGTACTTATCGAGCAGCTTGGCAGCGGTTCTGATGCCACTGTTATCCAGTCAGGTGACTGGAATTACGGTGAAATCAAGCAGAATGGTACCAAACATGTAGCTAACACTTATCAGGAAGGAACCAGCAACACCTCTTTTACAAAGCAGTTTGGTAATGGACAAAATGCTACCGTCGTGCAGGAAGGTACGAATAATAAGGTGTTTCAGTACCAACTCGATGACCGGAACAACGCTACAGCCAAACAAGTAGGTGGTGGTGATGGTAATTTCATTGACCAGCAGCAGGCAGGACGGTTTAATCGATTGATGTCAACGCAATCCGGAGATAATGGTATTGTTTACCAGAAGCAGATTAGTGGAGAGTCCCATGCTGCTACCGTTATCCAGTTTGGCGATGGTAACCGTACCCGACAAACTCAGGATGGGGATGATAACACCGCCTTTGTAAGACAAAGAGGCTTTCAGGGAGATGTTCTGCAAGAGCAGACGGGCTTCCAGAACAGAGCATATGTGTATGATCAGAAAGGTGACTACAATGAGTCTTACCAGTACCAGTATGCGGATTATGCCAACTCTGAAGTTACGCAGTATGGGGTAGGTAACCTGGCGGCTACGCTGCAGTTTGGTGCGTACAACGGAGCTTTCATCACCCAGGATGGTACAGATAATCTTGCCGGTATTTTACAGGGCGGTGAGTCCAATGGTGCTACCATTCATCAGGAGGGTGATAATAACATTGCAGGTGTTGCGCAATGGGGCGAAGATAATTTAGCCCTGATTGAGCAGTATGGAGATGCAAACGTAGCAGGTGTTCTGCAGCTGGGTTCCGGCGATAATGCTCACATTATCCAGACTGGTACAGGCAACATGGCTGCTGTAATTCAGTACTAATTATTACCTGTAACAGACAAAGCGATCGTCTGTCCTAAAAGATTAAGGCTGCCCTTTTGGGCAGCCTTTTCTGTGTTTAATGCAGTAGGTAAGGCAACATGGAATCGAAGAGGTAGCACCAGATGGGAAGAGTTGAAATGAAATTTAAAAGATTGTAGGGAAAAACCTGGCTCCGGTTTACGGAAAGAGTATGAATGGTTTGCTTCTAAAGGCAGGCTCCATTCATCAGGTGAAGCAGGAGGAAAAAAGTAGGTTGTAGATTAGGAGGGCTGTACAAATAGGAAGTATAAATGCTTTAGCCAACTCTCAGGATAAAAAAAGGCTGCCGGTTCAGGCAGCCTTTGAAATTGGCAAGTTGATCAGGTTAAACTTTTTAGGAAGCGGGTACTTCTTCACCCTCTTCCAGTGTAATGGTTCGGGTAACAGGGTTAAAGGGGCTTTCGACCAGGTTGCCCTCTGCATCGAGCAACTCCAGTTTAATAGTATTTTCGCCCATGGGTAAGCCCTCGAGGAAGTAAGGCTGCCACTCTGTAATCATAAACTCCTGGTCATTAACAGTCGCACGTACTTTATATCCATCTTCGGCCAGCTCAGTATTTACCAGGTAAAAGTCGAGCATTATTTTATCGGTTTCTCCTTCGCCGGTATAAGTGCCTTTAGGGCGGCTGTAAAACATGTGCGGCGCATTCAGGTCTACTTCCTCTTCCGGTACATCGCCTACGGTAAACTGGCGGAGTACATAGGCTTCGGGGTGCTTAAGGCTCATGTGGAAAGAGCGGGAAAGGAAAGCCAGTTCTACATAATTGCCGGGCTCCAGCTTTTTTTGATAAGTGGTTTCATAAAGTGCATCGTAAGGCCTGTTATTCAATATAAGGTGAATGTGCTGTCCTTTGTCGGAATTGGCTATCATGGTGGCATGGTCTGCCTTTGTCATTTCCGTCAGCTGGTAATTCTTAACATTAAACTCGAAAGGAACCAGCCCTGGTTCTAATACTGCTCCTTCGGCAGGAACATTCTGCTCCAGAATGGCATTGGCAAACTGGGTATCTTCCTCAATAGGAGTGAGAATGATCTCTTCGGCTACCGGCTCTTCAGTTTCGGCAATAACTTCGACTTCTCCTTCCTCGGTTTCTTGTTGTCCGCTATCGCAGGCATAAAAAAAAGTGGCTGAAAACAGACTAGCTAAAAGAATTGATTTTTTCATAGCGTTTTGTGGTTGGTTGTTATTTGCGAAGGTATTTAATTTAAAAGTTGTTTAAAAATTTATTAGTTTGCATTTCAAACAAACTACCTTATGAGCAAAGTGTTATATGATGAAATTCCCTCCCTGGATTTAGCTGATTTTCTGAGCAATGATCCGAAGCGGAAGAATAAATTTGTACAGGAATTAGGTGCTGCATATACCAACATAGGCTTTGTAGCCATTAAAAACCATGGCCTTTCAGAAGCACTGACAAGCCAGCTTTACGATGTAATTAAACGCTTCTTTCAGCTGCCTGATGAGGTGAAGTTAAAATATGCCAAGCCTGAGCTTGCAGGCCAGCGCGGATATACGCCTAAAGGAAAAGAGCATGCCAAGGGCCGTAGCACAGGCGACCTGAAGGAATTCTACCATGTCGGGCAGGAGGTAACCGATGCCAGCGATCCAATCAAAAAAGAATACCCGGATAATGTGTGGCCAACGGAACTGCCGGAAATGCAGGATGTTTGCCTTGAGGCTTACCGCACTCTTGAGCAGGCAGGTAAAAACATGTTGAAGGCCATTGCCCTTTTCCTTGAGCTGGACGAGAATTATTTCGAAGACAAGGTAAAATTTGGTAACAGCATTCTTCGCCCTATCCATTATTTCCCTATCGAAAACCCGGATGCTGTTCCGGCCGATGCAGTACGTGCGGCGGAACATGGTGACATTAACCTGATAACCCTGCTCATGGGGGCCAGCGCCGATGGCCTGCAGGTACTTCGTCGCGACGGGCAGTGGATTCCGATAACCGCCCTGCCGGAGCAGATAGTGGTAAACGTAGGCGATATGCTGGCGCGGCATACCAACGATAAGCTGAAGTCGACCATTCACCGGGTGGTGAACCCTCCACGCGAAAAAATGAATTCTTCGCGTTACTCGATTCCTTTCTTTATGCATCCACGTTCAGAGATGGACCTGAGCTGCCTGGAAGGATGTATCGATGCAGAGCACCCCAAGCAGTACGATGATATTACTGCAGGAGAATTCCTGAACCAGCGTCTGGCAGAAATTGGCCTGAAGAAATAATCGGCTGAAGTGAGTTGACTAATTACTACCAAAGAATACTGTTAAAAATGCCTGGTGACCGTAGTAAAACTATGGTCGCCAGGCATTATATTTTTCTGCGCGATGTGCTGCTGTTTGCTGTTAGCGCTTTTGGAGGGCCGCAGGCCCATTTTGCGCTCATGTTTGATCTGTTTGTAGAGAAGCGCCGCTACCTTACGGAAGAAGAGCTTATTGAGCTGAATGCCCTCTGCCAGATTTTACCCGGACCCACCTCTACTCAAACAGTTACGGCCATAGGTTTTAAAATAGGAGGAGCACCGCTTGCCTACCTTACTCTGCTGGTGTGGGTATTACCGGCTGTGTGCCTGATGACGGGGGCAGCAATTACCCTTTCCCATATGGAGGAGCGGAGCTTTTCAATGGAATTTACCCGCTTTATACAGCCTATGGCCGTAGGTTTTGTCGCTTTTGCTGCTTACAAGATTAGTTTTAAACTTATTCATAATCGCCTGGATATCTTCCTGATGGTGGTGGCAGCTACCATTTCCTACTATATCCGTACGCCTTACGTTTTTCCGGTGCTCCTGCTACTTTCCGGTGCGGCAACCTCTTTAAAGTACAGAATGCAGCCAAAGGAAGAAAAGCACCCTTTTAGTGTCAATTGGGCTAACTTCTTTCTCTGGGCAGGGGTGTTAATAGCAGCAGCGGTTATAGGTGCACTCACACAGTCCCTGCCTGTCCGGCTGTTCGAGAACTTTTACAGAAATGGCAGCCTTATTTTTGGGGGTGGGCAGGTGCTGGTGCCGCTGCTGTATACCGAATTTGTAGAGTTTAAGCAGTACCTCAGCTCAGAAGAATTCCTGAGTGGCTTTGCCATTGTGCAGGCAGTGCCGGGGCCTACTTTTTCTTTTACTGCCTATATAGGGGCTATGAGTATGCAGAATGGTACCGTGGGCGATCAGTTAATAGGTGCTTTTGCAGCCACGGCAGGAGTCTTCCTGCCCGGCACTTTCCTGATCTTTTTTGTAATTCGGTTCTGGGATAAGCTCAAGAAGTACAGGCCGGTGAGGGCTTCACTGGAAGGAATAAACGCCGCGAGTGCCGGGGTGGTTATTGGCGCAGCGATATTGCTTTTCGAGCCTATTCCTTCTACCAGCATTAATATTGGCATCATTCTGCTGACTTTTGGTGTGCTACTGTTAACCCGCATTCCGGCCCCTGTTATTATTATTGGAGGATTACTGCTGGGCTGGCTGGTTTAAGCAGAAGGAATTTCAAAGAGGTGGCTGCCATCTTTCTCTATATTTAGTCGTACTCTTCTTCCTACCGGAACAGCCATATTTAGCGGCTCATGGCCTACAGGCAATCCAAAGGCTAAAGGGTAAGAATATTCCGCAGTATGTTCCTGAATAATTTCATAGGCTGTTTTACCAAAAGGGATAGTATTGTCGTTCATGGCCGACATATGCCCTACCACCAGGCCTGCCAGCTCTGCCAGTTTTCCGGCGCGTTTTAGCTGTACCAGCATTCTGTCTACATGGTAGAGGTATTCATCCAGGTCTTCGATAAAAAGGATCTTTCCGCGGTAGTCCGGGTCGGAAGGAGTGCCGATAAGATGGTTGAGGATGGAAAGATTGCCGCCGATGATTTCTCCACTGGCCAGCCCGGGGCGATTAAAGGAGTGTGAAGGCGCTTTCATTTCAAAGGGTTTGCCTTCCAGTAAATGGAAGAGGCTCTCCACGCTGGTTCTTTTTTCGGCATTTTCTGTATCGAAAAGAGCCGCCATGGTACAGTGCATGCTTTCGATACCTTTGCGTTGGAGGTGACACAGAATAGCGGTAACATCGCTAAAGCCGCAAATCCATTTTGGCTGGCGATCTAGTAAAGACCAGTCGATCTTATCGACAATCCGACTGGTTCCGTAGCCGCCACGGGCACAAATAATTGCCTTTACTTCCTGGTCCTGCAGGAGGGTGTGCATGTCAGTAATTCTTTCGGCATCGGTGCCGGCAAACTGATGAGCATCGGCAAAAAGGTTTGGAGCAAGCTTTACCCTGTATCCTAAGCCTTCCATTATCCTAACTGCCTTATGGATGGTGGCTGCCTCGGTTTTTCGGGCAGTGGAGAGGATGCCAATGGTGTCGCCTTGGGTTAGAAAAGGAGGTTGCATAAGCAGTAGATCAGTAGCGAAGCCCTTGTAAAGCTTCAAATGAAACCATAAAAAAGCCCCGGAGCAAACTGCAGCGGGGCTTATAAAGATAAGAGATATTTTTTATTCCTGGGTAGGAGTAATTCCCATTTTCTTCAATATCAGGTTTGAGATATCGTGGCTCTGGTCTGATACGAACAGAAGAGTAGGTACACCGGCTACTTCTGAGTTAAGTACGTGTGTATAGTTATTTTCTGCAGCTACAACGTCTATATTTTTCTGAATTTTATCGTAAGCCGGCGCCAAAAGGTCAGCTTCTTTCTTCTGGATTAGCTGCTGGGCATCGCGCTGGAATTTCTCGATGCGACCCTGTAGTTCGCGTAATTCAGTTTCTTTCTGCTGGCGAATTTCCGGCAGCATGGTTTCGGCACTCTGCTGGTAAGTAGTCGCCTTGGTTTGAAGCTCCTGGTACTGCGACTGAAGCTGGTTAGAGAGCTGCTTTTCATATTCCATCAGCTGCTGCTCTATTTGCTTATACTCCGGCATTTCGCTCAAAATATAATTAACACTGGCGTAGCCGATTTTTATTGGCTTATTAGTGGTTCCCTGCGCAAATACTGAAAATCCGGCAAGCATTAATGCTGTTAAAGCAAGTACAAATTTGTTTTTCATGAGCACTATCAGTTTAATTAACTTATTTTATTGTATCGGTTTTATCTCCAAGGCCTAATTCTTCGAGTACATAATCGGTATAATCGTGTACCGGATTGGTGTAAATCATGGTAAGGCCTCCTGCTTTGTCAAATACTATCTGCAGCTTTTGCTTTACGGCAACGGTTTCTACTGCTTCAAATACTTTTTCCTGTACCGGCTGAAGTATTTCCTGCTGCTTGAGGAAAAAAAGGCCTTCAAAGCCAAATACCTGTTTCTGGTATTCTTTTAGTTCCTCTTCCTTCTTTTTAATCTCTGCCAGCCTTTGCTTTTTCATGGCTTCGGTCAGCAGTACTTCTTCGGCCTGCAGGGCACTGTACATGGCATCGATTTCTTTTTGTTTGTCTTTAATTTCGTCCTGCCATGCAAGTGATACCTTTTCTATTTCCTGCTGGGCTCCTGCAAACTCAGGCATCTGCCCCAGGATATAGTTTGTATCAACATATCCAAATTTCTGGCCAAAAATTGAATTTGAGACCAAAAAAAGGAAAAAAATTAAAAAAAAGTGTCTTTTCATACGATTTATCTGATTTGCTGCCCGATAGTGAAGTGGAACTGCGAACCATTCTGCTCCGGAAGGCCTGGGATTTCGTCGAAGCCATACGCCCAGTCAATACCAATAAGGCCAAAGGCTGGCATAAAGATACGGGCGCCAATACCAGCCGAGCGGTACAGGTCAAACGGATTAAATTCGCGGTAACTTCCCCAGTTATTACCCGCTTCGCCAAAGGCCTGCAGGTAAATAGTAGCAGCAGGGTTTAAAGATAAAGGGTAGCGTAGTTGTAACGTAAACTTATTATATACCACCCCGCCGGTACCGGTTGTACGGTTACCAACTCTCGGGCCGATACTGGTGGTTTCATATCCTCTCAGGCCAATAATGTCGCGGCCAATATAGTAACCACCTGCCTGACCTGACATGCCATCGCCACCTAATACAAAGCGCTCGAAAGGACCAATAGGGTTGCCGCTACCATAGGAGCCAATGAAGCCCATATTTGCTTTGGCATTTAGAACAAGGTCTCCGATTATCTGGGTAAAGAAATCGGCATCGAACATGTATTTGTGGTATTCTACCCACTGGAATCTTTCTTCTGTGCTCAGCTCTTCATAATTCTTTTCATTGAAAAGAGAATAAGGAGGCGTAAAGCTTGCCTGCAGAGAGAGGGAGGAACCTCCTCTTGGATACATAGGATAGTTGATGCTGTTTCTGGCAATGGTCGTATTCAGGGTAACTGTATTGGCGTTTCCATTGTACAAACCAAAGCTCTCGAAGGGAGCATATGCATATGGGCTTGGCCGGCCATTCTCATCCAGCTTGGCAAATATGTCGTAGTAGAGGTAAGATACAGAGTTCTGCAGGGTAAAGAAGTCGTCAGGCCACCTAATCCGGCGGCCCAGGCCTACGGTTGCACTGGTAACACTGATACGGCCTACTTCTTCATTGAAATCTAAAAGAGCCCTTCCATAGGGGTAGCTACGGTTAATTGAATGGCTTAAGTTAACGGAAAAGGCATTAGGACGACGACCCCCTAACCAGGGCTCTACGAAAGAAAATGAATAGGTCTGGTATCGGCGTCCGCTGGCCTGTACCCGTAATGCAAGGGTTTGCCCGTCGCCAACCGGCAGCGGATCCCAGGAGCGTGGCTTCAGGATGTTCTGGATGGAAAAGTTATTAAAAACAAGGCCAAGGGTACCAATAAAGCCTCCGGCCCCATAGCTGCTACGTCCGCCCCAGCCTGCCGATAATTCAATCTGGTCGGTTGGCTTTTCTACTACAGTATACTCAATATCAACCGTACCATCCTGTGGGTTTGGTATTGGTTGCATACCGAAGTTTTCCTGATCGAAGAAGCCAAGTGCCAGAATTTCGCGCTGGGTACGAATTAACTTTTCGCGGCTGAATTTTTCGCCGGGGAGCGTGCGCACCTCCCGCAAAATAACATGATCCTTTGTACGGTCGTTGCCATTGATGATTACCCGCTTAATAGTGGCCTGTGGCCCTTCTGTCAATCGGATCTCTAAATCGATAGAGTCGCCCTCTACGGCTACCTCTACCGGATTGGCATTAAAGAACAGATAGCCATTATCCATGTACAGCGCACTTACATCGCTACCCATGGGGTTGTAGTGAAGCTTTTTGTCGATAAGGGCCATGTCGTAGATATCTCCCTTTTCCACTCCAAGGATACGGTTAAGCAAACTATCGCTGTGAACATAGTTTCCTTCCCAGCTGATATCTCTAAAATAATACCGGTCCCCTTCATCTACCCTCAGGTTAAGGCTAATCATGTTCTTCTTTGGGGAGTTCAGGATGGTATCGCTTACAATTTTGGCATCGCGGTAACCCTGCGAATTGTAGAAGTCAATTACGGCCTCTTTGTCTGCCTCAAAATCTTCGCGAATAAATTTAGAGCCGCTAAAGATATTTGCTTTTACATGGGTGGCAAGATAATCCTTAATATCCTGCGGTTCTGTTTCTTTTTTATTGCTAAAAAATTCTACCAGGTCGGAAGGGCGGAAGTTAATGGCCCTGCGAATAAGGTCTTCGAAGAGGGTAATCCGGGGCTTTTCTTTGGTGCTCCGCATTTTTGACTTTAAGCGGGAGTCGGCAATGTTTTCGTTGCCAATGAAGTTAATCTGGTCGATTTTAATTTTCGGGTTTTTATCGACCAGAATATTCAGCTTTACACTGTTGGTTTGAGTGGTGTCTTTTTCAGGTACCACGCGTACCTCTGCATTAAGGAACCCCTTATCTACATAATGGTCGCGGATGGTCATTTCGGTATTCTTGATGAGGGCATCTGTCACCACCCTTCCACGAATTACCTTTATTTTATCCTGAAGGGTTTTTTGCTGCGATTTATTAACACCACTGATGTTGATGCTCGTTAGGCGTGGTCTTTCCTTGAGGTCGATGTTCAGGTATACCTTGTCGCCTTCTACTTTCGAAATACTGATACTTGCATCGCCGATAATGCCCTGCTTCCAGAGCTTATTAATAGCGGAACTAAGGGCATCGCCCGGAATGGTAATTCTATCGCCTACCCTCAGACCTGCCACTGAGATAAGGGCATCGGTATTGAGCGTTTCAACGCCGGATACTTTTATTTCGGCAATTTCATATTCCTTAGGATTGGCGTAGTTAAGGTCGATATTTTCGGAAGAGCGGTTAGGTTTGCGTACGCCAACTCCAATCTGTGCCTGCACTACCACAGGGAGTAAAACAACTAAAGTGGCTAAGATATATCTCTTCATCCGTTCTGTTTCAGGTTTATTTGTTCACTGGTTTTGCCAAACCGTCTTTCTCTTTGCTGGTAAGCATAAATAGCTTCATACAAATGTTCCCGGCGAAAATCAGGCCAAAGAATTTCGGTTATATATAATTCGGTATAAGCTAACTGCCATAGCATAAAATTGCTGATGCGCATTTCGCCACTGGTACGGATAAGGAGTTCCGGGTCCGGAATGCTGTGGGTATTCAGGTGGTTCTCGAAAAGAGACTCATCAATAGCCTCCGGGGCGATGGTGCCGGCGGCAACTTTGCGGCTTAGTTCTTTTACAGCATTCATTATTTCCCAGCGGCCACTGTAGCTGAGCGCAAGAACCAGCGTAAGTCCGGTGTTTTGGCTGGTTTGAGCAATGGCATCTTTTAATTGCTGCCGGCAGCCCTCCGGGAGGGTAAGGAGGTTGCCAATTGCCATTAACCGCACATTGTTTTTCTGGAGGGTATTCAGCTCTTTTCGGATGGTCATAACCAGAAGCTCCATCAGGGCATTGACCTCTGCCTTGGGCCGGTTCCAGTTTTCTGTAGAAAAGGCATAAAGGGTCAGGTATTTTACTCCCAGCTCTGCACATGCCTCTGTAGTATCCCGAACTGCCTCAATGGCATTTTTATGTCCGAAAATCCTCATGGCCCCCTTCTTTTTTGCCCAACGTCCGTTACCATCCATTATAACGGCTACGTGCTCCGGCAAATTATGTAAATCAAGATTTTCTTTCATTCCCTGTTGTATGCTGCAAATTAATTTGCAAAGCTACAAAATTTGGTATTTTAATCGGTAAGGATGGTAAAGTTTCTTTGAGATAAAGGGCTTTTATTCAAAGGTAAAAGGACAGGGAATAGTCCAGAAGGTATAACTTAAAGTGAAGCCGGTAAAATAGTACCAGTCTTTGTTATGGATGTTTCCATACTGGTAGTCTTTGTCAAAACCATTTTCCTCGGGAAGGAAGGCTCCAACATTATCGATATAGTCGAAAAAGGTTTTGCGGGCACCCCATTCATAGCCGAGTGTAAGGTAGGGGGTAAGCATGTATTTTATGCCAATTCCCACAGGTATGGAAGGCTGGATTCTGCTGTAGTCCGTTGCTCTCTGGCCATGTCCCCTGCTCATAAATACTGCAACCCCTCCAAAAAAGTAAGGTGACCAGCGAACAAGTGATTTTGGATCTTTATAATCCAGAAAGTTGTACTCAACCACTGCGCCTATTTCTGTTTGGGTTACGGTAAAACTAGGGTCAGCGCGCTGCCCGGCAAAAGCATCAAAGGGAGGCTGATCACTGCCTGTAAGGAGACCCAGACTAAGGCTCCCTCTCAGGCTTACAGCCTCATTAAGGTTATAGCGGTAAAACAACCAGCCTGCCGGGCGGTGGGTAAGCAGGCTGTAACTTCTCGATAGTTCTCCGGTATAGTTTGCTGCTCCAAGGCCAATGCCAATATCATGTTTTTGACCTGCAGCGGGAGTCAGCAGCCAGAGAAAGGCTAGCATAAAAAAAGGAAAAGCCCTTAAAGGCCTTCCCTTAATTGTTGAAATGAGTGCTGTTAATTTCTTACCTGAATTTTGCATTACGTATGTTCGTTCCAATAATATAGGTTAATTGAAATTTTGTTACCAGGTAAACGTCCCAGTCGTCTTTTCCGCGTATGTTCGGAAATTCCTCTGTCCCTCTGCTTCCGTACCCGCTTATGAGCTCGTATGGAAGGTCACCAAAATCCGGCGGAACCTGCCCATATAAATGAGTACCGTTAATGTGCTCACGAATGTAATTAAGATCCCGTTCCTCTCCGCTAAGGGCGGCGAAAGGCTCTTTCGAGCGATCGGCCATTAAGCGGGCCAGGTTTGCTTCCGGTGTATCTCCAAACTCTTCCGGATTTACATACAGGCCACTTACATCGTCGAGGTAATCTGTAAAAGTTTGGTGGTACGAAAGTTCAAACGAAATATCAACGAATCTGTTTAACCTGTACCGCACACCTGCTCCAAGCGGGATGGCAAACTGCCAGTTGCTGTAGGGTTCAACGCCTGAATTTTCAATATATTGCCCTTCTGTGCCTAAGGGTTTTAAGGCAATCCAATCGCCGGGCGAAACACCTCCATAGCGGAGATCATTTTCTTCAATAGGCTGTGCATTACCAATATTATAATGGTAAGCATCAACCGAAGGCACTTTGGCCTTTGGATTGTGGTGGAAAATGGCAAGGCCAACAGAGACAAACGGGATTAGCTGAGGCCGGGTAATGAAGGTGCGATGGTGAGGAATAAAATCGAAAACATATTCAAGTGAAAGTTCCTTTATATCATTTCGGAAGTGGAGGTTGCGCACATAACGGTATTTGGAATCCTCACCGAATGGATCTGCTTTAAAATCATCTGCCTGGAGTCGGCCCCACATAAAGTTTCCTCTCATAAAGGAACGGGGACCCATGCGATACATGCCTGTTACGCCCACACCGGGGCGGGTATAAGAAACAGAGGTGCTGGCAAAATGGCTTTGGGGAGTCAGATCGCCAAAATAATTAAATGCGTTTACTGTAAAGCCAACAGACAGGTACCTTTTATTTTTGGCGAAAGGCATGCGGCGGCCTCTGAACTGCGAAATGCGCTGTCCCAGGACATCCGAAGAAATAAGTATACCCACCATAAAGAGGGAAAAGAGCAGGAGAAGTTTTTTCATAGATAACAAGGCAATAGGTACAGAGATACAATCGCATCCTGCGGGAGTACACAAAATTATTAATAGTTAGAAGAAAAAAAACTTCAATAATTCCTGTTATCTAACCCCCAGTTAAGCTTCTGCCGGAGGGTATCAAAGAAGTTGTATCCGGTGAGTTTCACCAGTTTAGCCCGGAAGTTTTCCTTGCGTACGGCCATTTGTATGGAAGCATCGACTGTTCTGGAGCGGGAGTCGAGCGAAACGAGGAAGTTTTTACTACGTCCTTCAATCTCGAACGAGAGCACACTATTGTCAGAAACTACCATAGGTCTTACATACAGGTTGTGGGGGCTTACAGGGGTTACGACAAAGTTGTTGGACTGCGGCAGTACCAGAGGGCCGCCACAGCTCAGCGAATAACCTGTAGAACCTGTGGGGGTAGCAACAATCAGACCATCGGCCCAGTACGAATTTAAAAACTCTCCATCGATATAGGTATGGACCACGATCATGGAAGAGGTGTCCTTTTTCAGAATGGCAAACTCGTTCAGGCCAAAACCCATGCCTTCGAACAGGTCTTCATCGGCATCGAGGCGAATAAGGGTACGGTAGTCGTAGGTAAAGTAGTTGTTGTAGAGGGCGTCTATTACGGCTTTAATTTTATCTTTTGGCGTAGTAGCCAAAAAGCCGAGGCGGCCGGTATTAACCCCCACGAGTGGTAGTTCGGCTTCTCTTACGTAGGTGAGGGTGTCGAGCAGCGTACCATCGCCCCCAAGGCTAAACATAAAGTCAAGCTCGTGGAGGCTGTCCTTTTTGCTGAAGGTCTCCACCTTGTCGATACGAAGCCCGTACTTTCGGACTTCTTTAAGAAAATGCTGAGAGAGGTATAGCTGGGCCTGCCGCCGGTAAAGCTCACCAATTACTTCCTGAATGTAAGGGCATGTTTCTTTACTGAGCGTTTTTCCATGTAAAGCAACTTTCATAAGCCGGGGCAGAGTTAAATTTAAATATCCAGGTACCGGAGGAGAATGTCCAGCCGCTCTTTATCATTCGAAATAATCTCCGATTCCTGAAAGCTTGCAATAATTTTATATCCAAAGCGCTCCAAAGTAGCAATTATGCGCGACAGATCTGTTTTATTTACCTTAACAGTGAGCTTAATCTTAGATGGATCAAGAGAGTCGTTGCTAACCGAGGAGCACAATATTTTGGCATTATCAGACTCAATAAGGCGGCTGATCTCGGCCAGCGAATAGTCGATTTGTTTTAGCGAAAGGATAAAAATAGCACCCGGGCTTTGCACGGCAGCGGTTTGCGCAAAAGCAGCAATGGTATCGTCGAGCGTAATAGTGCCCTTATAAGTTCCCTCCAAATCCAGCACAGGAACAGTCTGAACATTAAAATCGGCAGCAGCCTTAATAATATCGAAGAAATGCTGGTTTTCATAGACAAAGCACTGCCTGTCGACCAGCGGAAAGTTTTGGACCAGTGCCTCTTTCTGGTGGGAGTCTCCATTATCCTGTTCCGATAGGTGTGGGTCGCGCAGCAGGCCAACATAAACCCCATTTTCCATAACCGGTAGCTCGTTCAGGCGGAGATCTTCCATCCAGTCAAGGGCTTTATGAACCTTGTCGGTAGTTTGTACAGGTGAGATAATAGGGTTTATGAGTTCAGAGGCTATCATGCCGCTTGGGTTTTATCGTTGGTTGCTTCTAAAAATTCGGCCAGTATATCATTAAACTTCTCCGGGTGCTCCATCATAGGCGCATGGCAGCATTTATCAATAAACCGGAGCGTGGAGTTGGGAATAAGGCGGTTAAATTCATGTGCTACCATGGGGGGGGTAATGGTATCGTTCAGCCCCCATATCAGCAGCGTAGGTGCCTTAATGTTCGGAATATCCTCGGCCATATTGTGGCGTTGTGCCGACTTGGCAATCGCTACAATGCGCATACATTTAGGAATGCTCTTGGTGGTTTCAAACACCTCGTCGATGTACTCTTTGGTGGCGGTGGCAGGGTTATAAAAGGTATACTCAACACGCTCTTTTATATACTCATAGCTTCCCCGCTTAGGGTAAGAGCCGCCCATACCATTTTCGAAAAGTCCGGAGCTTCCTGTAAGAATAAGGCGTTCCACTTTATCGGGGTTTTCGAGCGTATACATCATGGCTACATGGCCACCAAGGGAATTGCCCATCACTGTCATCTTTTCAAAGCCTTTTTGCTTTACAAAGCCGGTAAGGTGCTTGACCAGTCCTTCGAGACCGGCTTGCCGCAGGGGCATTTCATATATCGGGAGCAGTGGGATTACCACTTTATATTCACCTTTAAATCGGTCTATTACGCCATCCCAATTGCTGAGCGCACCAAATAATCCGTGCAGGAGCAACAGTACTTTTCCTTCTCCTTCTTCTATGTATTGGAAATCTCCTTCTTCTTTAACGGCATTCTTCATGTGTTCACTTATTACGCTAAATATTCTACATCAGATGTCTTCATCGACAATATTATTGAAACGCAGCCAATTTTTTAACATTGCCAACCCGCTTTCTGTTAAAATGGCTTCCGGATGGAATTGCACCCCCCTAATGGGCAGGTGCTTATGTTTTATGGCCATAATTTCTCCACTATCTGTGGCAGCAATGCTGCTAAGAGCTTCGGGCAGGCTGTTTAATACCAGCGAGTGGTAACGTACAACCTTTAGCTGCCTTGCCAGCCCATTGAAGAGGTAATCCTCTTCGCAGTTGATCATGGAAATTTTTCCATGCATGGGCTTGTGCGCCTTTTCAAGCGCTGCGCCAAAGAACTGCCCGATGGCCTGGTGCCCCAGGCATATGCCTAATATAGGCAATTTATTATAAAAGGTCCCAAGGACCTGTAGCAGTCTGCCGGCTTTGGCTGGTGTTTCAGGGCCCGGCGAAAGCACAATTCCTTTTAAATTTAATTCGCTGAGTTGCTCCGGGCTTACCTGGTTGTTAAGTACAACACACTCAGCCCCTGCCTGCCTGAGGTAATCTGCCAGATTATAGGTAAAGGAATCGAAATTATCTAAAAGCAGAACCACTTTTAATGAATTAATAACATGCTGTTCCTGATTTAATGCCGGGGAGCAGGCTCAGGGTTGCACATAAACTTTTGGCTGAAGCAGATTTTGAATGGCAGGTAATACATCGCCCATCATGCCAAATACCTGGGGCGCAAAAGGCTCCAGTACTGGATACACAAATGAATCGGCCACTGCTTCGGCAGGAAGTTTGACCTCAAGGGTATTGATAAGCCAGATGAGTACACTTAAGGCCAGCGCCCACTTTAGCAGGCCCACCATGGCACCGATAAGGTTGTCGAAGGTGCCAAAGAAGGTCATGTCCAGGATTTTTTTCAGTGCTTTACCCAGCAGGTTAATACCCACGACAATGGCAGCAAAAAGCAACAGAAAGGCGATGTAGGGCAGCAGGCTTTCGTTAATGTCGAGCTGTGTGCCCAGCAGGTCCATAGCCCACTGCAGCAATTGAAAGCCTGCAATAAGGGCTACAACAAGGGCTATTATGCCAATGACTTCGAGCAACAGGCCTTTGGTGTAGCCTTTGTACGCTCCTAACAGCAGGAGCAGTAAAAGAACAATATCAACAGCGCTCAATTATCCCTGCTCTCCAAGTAAACTTTTAACCATGGCCGAAATGGCTTTACCATCTGCCCGACCTGCCATTGACTTAGTGGCCGGGCCCATTACCTTTCCCATGTCCTGTGGGCTGCTGGCACCTGTTTGGCTTATTATTTTCTCCAGCTCTGCGCGCATTTCATCTTCCGATAACTGTTTGGGCAGGTATTTTTCAATTACTGCCAGCTCTGCTTCTTCTTTTTCTGCCAGGTCTTCACGTCCTTGTTCGCGAAAAACGGCTAAAGACTCCCGCCTTTGGTTGGCAGCTTTGGTTAATAGCTTGAGCTCGGTTTCAGGCAGGAGATCTTCCTGTGCACCCTTCTCTGTTTCGGCCAGCAGAATCATGGATTTTAGCGCCCTCAGGGCCCGCAGCTGATCCTTTTCCTTATTCCGCATAGCGGTTTTAATATCCTCGTCTATCTGGTGCTTTAGCGACATGCTCTTTATTTTTTAGGTTGCAATTCTGTACCTTTGCAACAAATTTAACTATTAAACTCTTTACAAAAAAGTGCGGGCTTCCTGCCGGATTAGTAATTCCTCCCGTTAAAGCCATCGCCCGTCAAAACTTTTGGCCTATGACTAAGCTGAGTGTAAATATAAATAAAATTGCCACCTTACGGAATGCCCGTGGCGGAAATAAACCCGATGTTGTGCAGGTGGCGCAGGATTGCGAGCGTTTTGGAGCGCAGGGAATTACGGTACATCCCCGGCCCGATGAGCGGCATATCCGCCTGAGTGATGTAATGGCCCTGAAGGAGGTAGTAACCACTGAGTTTAATATTGAAGGGTACCCCGATGAGCGGTATATGCGAATAATTGAAGAGGTAAGGCCCGCCCAGGCTACCCTGGTGCCCGATCCGCCCCATGTGCTTACCTCCAATGCCGGATGGGATACCTATGCCCGAAAAGAGCAGCTACAGGAGGTTATTGCCCAAATTAAGGGCTGGGGTGTGCGCACCTCTATTTTTGTGGAGCCGGAAGAATTAATGGTCGAAGGAGCTGCGGCCTGTGGAACTGACCGTATTGAACTGTATACCGAAGCCTATGCCCGCGGCTACCACAATAATAAAGAAGAGGCCGTTCAGGCATATGCCAATGCTGCTTACAGGGCAAAAGCGTTGGGCCTGGGCATAAATGCCGGCCACGACCTTGACCTTGAGAACCTTGCATTTCTGAAAAGAAGCATTCCTTATATCGATGAGGTTTCCATTGGCCATGCCTTAATAAGCGATGCATTGTATTACGGTCTTGAAAACACTATTCAGATGTACCTGCGGAAGTTGAATATCGAGCCATAAGATATATGTTTACCGTCTTGTGTCCTATGTCTAATGTCTTATACCTTTTTTTAATATGAAGTTACACTATCGCGAATTGGGCGAGGGAGCCCCCATAATTATCTTACACGGCCTCTTCGGTTCTTCCGATAACTGGCTGAGCGTAGGTAAAGAACTGAGCGGCGACTATAAAGTATACCTGCTCGACCAGCGCAACCATGGCGACTCGCCACACAGCTCTTCTTTTACCTACACCGATATGGCTGCAGACCTGGAAGAATTTATTACGGGACACAAAATTGAGGACCCGGTAATTATGGGGCATTCAATGGGTGGAAAAACAGTAATGAAGTTCGCCCTGTCTCATCCTGATTTACTTCAAAAACTTATTGTGGTAGATATAGCGCCGCGCTATTATCCTGTGCATCATGAGGTAATTCTGCAGGGTCTGCAGGCGATTGATATCAACTCCTTAAAAACCAGGCGCGAGGCCGATGCTACGCTGGCAGAATATGTGCCTGAGCTGGGGGTGCGGCAGTTTTTATTGAAGAATTTAGGTAGAAAGACCGAAGGAGGTTATGAATGGAAGATTAACCTGCCGGTAATAAATGAAAAAATTGAGAATGTAGGCGAAGGCTTAAAGGAAGAGGAGCATTTTGAAAAGCCGACCCTCTTTATTCGGGGAGCGAATTCGGGTTACATAAAAGACGCCGATAAAGCCCTGATTCAGCAAATCTTTCCGCAGTCTCAGGTGCAGACCATTACAGGCGCCGGGCACTGGATGCATGCCGAAAAGCCGGAAGAATTTGAGAAGGTTGTTAGGGCATTTCTGGAAAGCTGATATTTTACTGCACTTTTAGCGGAAGCGGTTAATGAGGTAAAGTGCCAGTGATAGCAGAATACTGAGGATAATGCTGGTGGCCAGCGGAAAATAGAAAGTGAAGTTTTTCTTTTTAACCACAATGTCTCCCGGCATTTTGCCGAAAAAAGGAATCCGGTCGAAGAAATAGAGAATCAGTCCTGCCAGAAAAAGCAGACCACCAATAACTAAAAGTGATTTTCCGATTTGCTGCATTGCCAAAGAATTAAAAATGAAGAATTAAGAATTAGAAATGAGATTTACTTTTAATTAATCTTAGCGGTACTTCTTCTCTGGCGTTAGGGTACCGATTCCTGTCCTGCTCATGATTGCTCCTGCCCTGTGTCTTATATCTGATATCCATTGTCTCATGTCTTCCGTCTCACCTCTCAAAGTCTATGAACAAAATTAAAGGAAAACTTTTTTTAATTCCTTCGGTAATTGCCGAAAATACAGCCGGTACGGTGCTTTCAGGGCAGGTTTATGAAGTCTGCCGAAATACAACTTTTTATCTTGCTGAAAACATTCGGACCGCCCGAAGGTTTATCAGTAGTTTGGAACTGGGTATTTCTATTCCTGAACTTCAGTTTTCTTTGCTGGATAAAAAAACACCTGATGCCGAGGTTGCCGCGCTCATGCAGCCTTTACTGCAGGGGAAGGACGTAGGAGTCTTATCTGAAGCGGGTTGCCCCGGAGTAGCCGACCCTGGTGCACGGGCAGTGGCCTGGGCCCATAAAAACGGCGTGCAGGTGGTGCCGCTGGTGGGACCTTCTTCCATATTGCTGGCCCTGATGGCTTCGGGCATGAGCGGACAGCATTTTGCTTTTCATGGTTATTTGCCGGTAAAGAGCCCCGAAAAGGTGCAGGCTATCCGGCAGCTCGAAAAGCAGGCACAACAAGGGCAAACCCAGATTTTTATGGAAACGCCTTATAGAAATAATCAGCTGCTGAGCGATTTGCTCCAGCACTGCCACCCGGCCAGCTCTTTATGTGTTGCCAGTGGTGTTACAGGAGAGGGCGAATTTATCAGGACACTTTCTGTTGCGGAATGGAAAAAACAGAAGGTGGATTTACATAAAATTCCTACTATCTTTCTGCTGGGAACAGTAAAAAATTAAACTATGAGGCTAAGTATTTGGCCTTTGAGCGAAATGTTACCTGTAATTTTATATTTTTTTTAATTCACCTAAATTTGAGCTTTCTTTAGAAACCATTAAAACTTTTTCTCTATGTCATATTTATTTACTTCAGAGTCAGTATCTGAAGGACACCCGGATAAAATTGCGGATCAGATATCAGATGCAATTCTTGATGCCATGCTGGCACAGGATCCTGATTCGCGTGTAGCCTGCGAAACTTTTGTAACGACCGGACTGGTAGTAGTGGGGGGTGAGGTTACAACTAAAGCCTATGTTGAAATCCCGGATATCGTGCGTGATACCATTAAAAAGATTGGCTATACACACGATGACTTTAAATTCGATGCAGAATCATGCGGTGTAATGGTTACCCTGCACTCTCAGTCGCCCGATATTGCACAGGGTGTAGACGAAGGCGAAGATAAGGAGCAGGGTGCAGGCGATCAGGGCATGATGTTTGGCTATGCGACCAAAGAAACGCCTGAATACATGCCCATGGCCCTTGCATATTCGCACCGCCTGGTAAAGCGACTGGCCGACATCCGCAAGCAGGAGCGGGAGCTGATGCCTTACCTGCGCCCCGATGCCAAGGCACAGGTAACCATTGAATACGATAATAATGACCGCCCTGTACGGGTACATACCGTGGTGGTATCGACACAGCACAGCAACTTTATTAAGCCGGAGAACGATTCGCGCGAAGCCCGACTGGCGGCCGATAAAAAAATGCTGGATAAAATTCGCCAGGATGTTATCGAGCATGTTGTGAAGAAGGTTGTGCCGGCCGAAATGCTGGACGATGAAACTGTTTTCCACATTAACCCAACCGGTAAGTTTGTAATTGGTGGTCCACACGGCGATGCCGGCTTAACAGGTCGTAAAATTATTGTGGATACCTACGGTGGCAAAGGAGCCCACGGTGGTGGCGCTTTCTCCGGAAAAGATTCCTCTAAAGTAGACCGTAGTGCCGCTTATGCAGCCCGCCATATTGCTAAAAACCTGGTGGCAGCTGGTGTAGCAGATGAGGCGCTGGTGCAGGTGGCCTATGCTATTGGGGTAGCCAAGCCGGTATCGCTGAATGTTTCTACTTTTGGTAAGGCTAAAGTAGATATGAGTGACTCCGAAATTAGTAAGGTGGTGAATGAGCTGTTTGATATGCGCCCTAAGGCAATCGTAGAACGCTTTGCGCTTAAAACACCTATTTTCAGCGAAACTGCCGCTTACGGTCATATGGGGCGTGAGGCGTATAAAAAAGAAGTGGAGCTGAATATTGTAGAGATGGAGGAGAACGAGCAGGAGAAGCGTGAAATCCGTCGTAAAGAAAATCGTGAGCTCGAATTCTTCGGATGGGAAAGACTCGATTACGTAGATAAAATTAAGAAAGCATTTAAGCTGTAAAAGGCAATCTGTAAATCATAAAAAAAACCGGAAGTTTCGCTTCCGGTTTTTTTATGATGTTTAAAATCTGTTAAGGATGTGAAGCCTGCTTTTCCTTCACCTTCTTTATCTGGCGGCGCATGGCTTCCACGCAGGCATCTACGCCGGCTTCAAAGTTCTTGGCCTGCTCCTTTGCAAAAAGTCTGTTGCCAGGTACGTTAATGAGCAGTTCCACCACTGCATTTTCTTCTGTATTGTTGTTGCTTCTCTTCAGAAACACTTCACAGTCTACAATTCGGTCGTAAAAAGTTTCGAGTTTATCTACCTTCTTCTGAATAAAGTCGTTCAGTCTGTCGTCGGACTCAATGTCGATGTAACGAATGTCTATCTTCATAGTAGTAAGGGTTATGTGTTTAACTATGCCTTCGGATGTGCCTGTTCAAAGACTTTCCGAAGTTTTTCTAATGAATTATGTGTGTACACCTGGGTTGCGGCAAGGCTGGTATGGCCCAGCAAATCTTTTACGGCATTCAAATCGGCGCCCTTGTCGAGCAGGTGTGTTGCAAAAGTATGACGTAAAACATGCGGGCTTTGTTTGTCGCTGCTCGTAAAAGTACCCAGGTATTTTTTTACCAGTCGGTAAACAAACATCGGGTAGGCCTGCTCCCCTTTATCTGTAAGAATAAGCCGTGGGTTGGCCTCCTTACCAAATAAACTGTTTTTCTGAGCCAGATATTGTTCCATTACTGCTTTCATAGCCAGGGAAACAGGAATAACCCGTTCTTTATTGCGCTTGCCGAGCACACGAATAGTACCGGCTTTCATATCTACACTTTCTTCCCGCAGACCAATGAGCTCAGCCAAACGAATGCCGGTAGCATACAGCAACTCTAACACCAGCTTGTCGCGGCTTCCGGAAAAATCGTTGGTAAAAGGAAACTGGTCGAGCAGCTGCGATAATTCCTTTTCCTGCACGAAGTGGGGAAGCGCTTTTGGTGTTTTCAAGGCTTTAATGCGCAGGCAGGGATCCTGCTGAATGAGTTCGCGCTTCAGTAAAAATTTATAGAAGGAGCGGAGGCTGGCAATTTTGCGGTTGATGCTGCGGGCCTGCAGCTTTTCATCGACCAGCGACACAATCCAGGCACGGATGTGGGTAAACTCAGCCCGGGAAAGTTCGTTTTGCTGATACTGCTCCTGCAGAAAGGCCTGAAACTGCTCCAGATCGTTTTGATAAGAAGTAAGGGTGTGGGCGCTGTAGCGCTTTTCAAAGGTGAGGTATCGGAGGTAGGTATCAATCATGTTAGCACTGCCGTGATGCAGTACTAACATAATCAAAATTTATGGAAAATGGGTTGAGGCGCTTAGAAATTTTCGCTCGCGTACATCTTCTGGCGGTAAGCGGCTTTTATCTTTTCTGTACGGCGGCTTACACTTGGTTTTTCGAAGTAATTTCTTGTGCGAACTTCCTTCAGTACACCTGTACGGTCAAATTTCTGCTTAAATCTTTTGAGCGCCCGCTCGATAGATTCGTTTTCGTTTACTTTAACAATTATCATGGATTTACACCTCCTTTCAATCGGCAGCAAACATAACATTCTTTAAGAAGGAATACAATATCTTCTGATAGGGCTATCAAAATAAAGTGCACTAAAAAAGCTGCTATCGCTTCCGGAGACCCGGTACAATAGCAGCTTATGAATATTAATAATAGCTTATTACTTCAGCAGCGCACGGGAGATAACCAGCTTCTGAATTTCAGAAGTGCCTTCGCCTATGGTACAAAGCTTGGAATCGCGGTAATGCTTCTCCACCGGATAGTCCTTCGTATACCCATAACCACCAAAAATCTGGATAGCTTCAGTCGATACTTCTACTGCTACTTCGGAAGCCATATACTTGGCCATGGCCGATTCTTTAGTCATAGGCTTGCCGGCATGCTTAAGCGCTGCTGCCTGGTAGGTAAGGAGCTCCGCTGCTTCAATTTTGGTAGCCATGTCGGCCAGTTTAAAAGCAATGCCCTGGAAGGAAGAAATTGGCTTGTTGAACTGCTGGCGCTCCTTGGAGTAAGCAATAGAGGCCTCAAGTGCGCCTTTGGCAATGCCGAGGCTCAGGGCAGCAATGGAAATGCGGCCACCATCCAGAATTTTCATGGCCTGAATAAATCCTTCACCTACTTTGCCTAAAATATTCTCTTTTGGTACGCGGCAGTCTTCGAAAATGAGCTCTGTAGTTTCGGAGGCACGCATACCCAGTTTATCTTCTTTGCGACCTGCTTTAAAGCCTGGAGTGCCTTTTTCAATTACAAAAGCGGTCATGCCATGCGAGTCGCCGGTTTCGCCGGTGCGGGCAATCACAACCGCTACATTGCCGGATTTACCGTGGGTAATAAAGTTTTTGGCTCCATTCAGTACGTAATGGTCGCCATCTTCCTTTGCCACAGTTTTCATGTTTCCTGCATCAGAGCCGGTATTAGGCTCGGTAAGCCCCCAGGCGCCAATCCATTCGGCGGTCGCCAGCTTAGGCAGCCACTTCTTTTTCTGTTCTTCGTTACCGAAGGTAAGGATGTGGTTTGTGCAGAGAGAGTTATGGGCGGCCATGGAAAGGCCAATGGCGCCATCGGCTTTAGATATTTCTACAATAGCGGCCACATATTCGAAGTAAGTAAAGCCTGCTCCTCCATACTCCTGAGGTACTAGAACGCCCATCAGGCCCAGTTCACCCATTTTTTTAAAGAGTGGTACCGGAAATTCCTGTGTCTCGTCCCATTCGCGGCGGAAAGGCGTGATTTCACGTTCGGCAAAATCGCGGCACATATCTGCAACCATTTTCTGGTTTTCGCCGTATTCAAAGTTCATGCCTGCTGCCTCAGGCTGTGCGATCGTATTGTCCGTCATCGTTCAAGATTTTTAAAAAATTGGAAGTTAAGCAAACTAACATTCGTTCGTAAAATTAGTATTTTATTTTTTCTTTTTACTTACAGCAAACTAGTTTTATCAACCCATTCGGAATAGATTTGTATAGAATTTAATTTTTTTTAGCTAAAAACCACCCATTTATGAGAATTGCAGTAGTAGGTACGGGCTATGTTGGCCTTGTTACCGGAACATGCTTTGCTGAAACAGGTAATCACGTTACCTGTGTTGATATCGATGAAAAGAAAGTACAGAAGCTCCAGAGCGGTAAAATGACCATATACGAGCCGGGCCTGGATATCCTGTTTGAACGAAATATAGAGCAAAACCGCCTCGAGTTTACAACCAGTCTGGCCGAAGGAATTAAAGGTGCCGATGTAATCTTCCTGGCATTACCAACCCCTCCCGGAGAAGATGGCTCTGCCGACCTGCGGTATATCCTGAAGGTTGCGGAAGATTTAGGTCCTCTGCTGGAAAAATATACTGTTGTGGTTGATAAAAGCACCGTGCCTGTAGGTACGGCTGAAAAAGTACGGGCAAAAATTGCAGAAAAAGCAAACGTAGAATTTGATGTGGTGTCGAATCCGGAGTTCCTGCGAGAAGGGGTGGCAGTGGAAGACTTTATGAAGCCGGACAGGGTAGTGATCGGTACCAATTCCGGGAAAGCCCGCAAAATAATGGAGCGCCTGTACGCCCCACTGGTACGCCAGGGCAATCCTGTTATTTTTATGGATGAGAAGTCGGCCGAGCTGACGAAATATGCAGCCAACTCTTTCCTGGCCACGAAAATTACCTTCATGAACGAAATTGCTAACCTGTGCGAGAAGCTGGGTGCCAATGTCGATGATGTTCGTCGTGGAGTGGGTACGGATACGCGTATAGGGAAGCGCTTCCTGTTTGCCGGCATTGGCTATGGTGGCAGCTGCTTCCCGAAAGATGTACAGGCCCTGGCTAAATCATCTTCCGATGTGGATTACGACTTTAAAATCCTGCAGTCGGTGATGGATATCAATCATAAGCAGAAGACGAAGCTCATTCCGAAGGTGAAAGAATATTTTGGTGGCGACCTTACAGGAAAAACCATCGCCATCTGGGGACTTTCCTTCAAGCCTTATACCGACGATATACGCGAAGCGCCTGCCCTTTATAACATCGAGGAGCTTTTGGCTGCCGGCGCCAAGGTGAAAGCCTACGACCCTGAAGCTATTGAGCATGTTAAAGAGCTGATGGGCGATAAGGTAGAGTTTTGCACCAACTACTATGAGTGCGCCGAAGGAGCCGATGCCCTCATGATTATGACCGAATGGCCGGTGTTCCGTACTCCTGAATTCGACCGCCTCGAGAAAGCCCTGAAAAATAAAGTGATATTTGATGGTCGTAACCTTTACGATCCTGAAAATATGGAAGAATTAGGTTTTACCTACTATAGCATAGGAAGGAGAGTAGTCAATGGCTAAGGAAAAAGTATTAGTAACAGGGGGAGCCGGCTTTTTAGGCTCCCACCTTTGCGACCGCTTCATTAAGGAGGGCTATCATGTTATTGCCATGGATAACCTCATTACCGGTTCCATGGAAAACATCGAGCACCTGATGGGCCACCCGGATTTTGAGTATTACCACTGCGATGTATCGAAATTCGTACACGTGCCGGGCGAGCTAAAGTATATCCTTCACTTTGCCTCTCCTGCCAGCCCTATTGATTACCTTAAAATGCCCATCCAAACCCTGAAAGTAGGTTCGCTGGGCACACATAATCTGCTGGGGCTTGCCAAGGCCAAAGGAGCCCGTATGTTGATAGCCTCCACTTCCGAGGTATATGGCGACCCCCTGGTGCACCCGCAAACCGAGGATTACTGGGGCAATGTAAACCCTGTTGGACCGAGGGGGGTCTATGATGAAGCGAAACGCTTCCAGGAAGCCATGACCATGGCCTACCATACTTTCCACGGTCTCGAAACCCGCATTGTGCGTATCTTTAATACCTATGGTCCTCGCATGCGCCTCGACGATGGCCGCGTACTGCCAGCCTTTATCGGTCAGGCTCTGCAGGGGAAAGACCTTACCATATTTGGAGATGGCTCACAAACCCGTTCTTTCTGCTATGTCGACGACCTTATAGAAGGTATCTATCGCCTGCTCCTGAGCGACTATGCACAGCCGGTAAACATTGGCAACCCCGATGAGATTACTATAGGTGAGTTTGCAGAAGAAATTATTCGTTTAACCGGCACAGACCAGAAGGTAGTGTATAAGCCGCTTCCGCAGGATGATCCAAAGCAGCGCCGTCCCGATATCAGCGTCGCGAAAAAGATACTGGGCTGGAAGCCAAAGTACAGCCGTGCCGAAGGCCTGAAGCCAACATATGAATACTTCAAAAAGAAGATTCTGAAAAAAGAAGTCATTTAGTAGTGAGAAGAAAGATACTTGTAACCGGCGGAGCCGGATATATCGGCTCCCACACTGTAGTGGCCCTGCATAACACAGGTTATGAGGCGGTCATTGTCGATAATTTTGCCAATTCCAGCAAAAGTGTGCTGGATGGACTCGAAGGAATTATCGGCCGCCGCCCGAAGCTGTATGAACTGGACTGTACCGACCGAAAGGCTATGCGGGAGGTGTTTCAGAAAGAAAAAGGCCTGCAGGGGGTAATTCATTTTGCTGCCTTTAAAGCGGTAGGAGAATCGGTAAATGAGCCACTAAAGTATTATCAGAACAACCTTGGCTCTTTGCTGGTGTTGTTGGAACTGATGGAGGAAGAAGGGGTGAAAAACCTTGTGTTTTCCTCTTCCTGTACGGTTTATGGCCAGCCCGAAAAGCTGCCGGTAACGGAGGAAACGCCAACACAGCCTGCGACCTCTCCATATGGCCGTACCAAGCAAATGTGCGAGGATATTCTCAGCGACCTCCGGAAGAGCAAAAGCCCTGTCCGTTCACTTGCCCTTCGCTATTTCAACCCCATAGGAGCGCACGAAAGTGGCCTTATTGGCGAACTGCCCAATGGTGTTCCAAATAATCTGATTCCATTTGTTACCCAAACGGCTGCCGGTATCCGGGAGCAGATAACCGTTTTTGGCGATAACTACAATACGCCCGATGGTACCTGTATTCGCGACTATATTCATGTAATGGACCTTGCTGATGCGCATATCAAAGCCTTTGAATACCTGGATAAGGTAAGCGAGGAAAGCTTTTACGATACCGTAAATGTTGGAACCGGCAAAGGCAATAGCGTACTGGAGGTGATTCAGGCTTTTGAAAAGGTGAGTGGCGAAAAGCTAAATTATAAAATAGGTGACCGCCGCTCGGGCGATATTGAAAAAGTGTGGGCGAACGTCGACAAAGCCAATCAGGTATTAAACTGGCAGGCGAAGCACGATATTGAGAAAAGTCTGGACGATGCCTGGCGCTGGCAGCAACAGCTCTCGAAGAAATAAAAATGGCAGAACAAAAAAACATCCTGATAACCGGCGGGGCCGGATTTATTGGTTCGCACGTTGTGCGGCTTTTTATCAACCAGTATCCCCATTACCGGATTTTTAACCTCGATGCCCTTACCTATGCAGGGAACCTGGAGAATCTGAAAGACCTGGAAGGAAAACCAAACTACACCTTTATTAAGGCTGATATTACCAACCAGGATAAGATGCACGAGGTATTCAGCCAGCATGACATTACCGATGTCATTCACCTGGCCGCTGAGTCGCATGTCGACCGCTCCATTGCCGACCCTACTGCTTTTATCTACACCAATGTAATAGGAACGGTTAACCTGCTCAACGCGGCCCGTAAACAATGGGAGGGGAATTTCGATAAGCACCTGTTTTACCATGTATCGACCGATGAGGTATATGGCTCACTCGATGATGGTGGTTACTTCCTGGAGTCAACTTCCTACGATCCGCAGTCACCCTACTCAGCTTCTAAAGCCAGCTCCGACCATTTCGTGCGGGCCTATGCCAACACCTATAAGCTGCGTACGGTCATCAGCAACTGTTCTAATAACTATGGCCCTAACCAGTTTCCGGAAAAGCTGATTCCGCTCTGTATACACAACATCAAGCATAATAAGCCACTGCCCATATATGGGAAGGGCGAAAATGTGCGCGACTGGCTATATGTAGTTGACCATGCCCGCGCCATCGATGTGGTATTTCACCAGGGAAAAGATGGCGAAACCTATAACATTGGCGGCTTTAATGAATGGAAAAACATAGATATTGTGCGGCTGCTATGCAAGGTAATGGATAAGAAGCTCGGCAGGGCCGAAGGCAGCTCTGAGCAGCTTATTACGTATGTTAAGGACCGTGCAGGGCATGACCTCCGCTATGCCATCGATGCCACCAAAATTATGGAGGAGCTGGGCTGGAAGCCATCCCTTCAGTTCGAGGAGGGCCTCGAAAAAACGGTCGACTGGTACCTGCAAAATGAAGAATGGCTGGAGCATGTAACCTCCGGCACTTACCAGGACTATTATCAGAAGCAGTACAACTGAGGTTGTAGGCGGGAGTTGCCAGACAAGGGGCAATGGATGTGAGACAATGGATTTGTTGTTCAACCTTAAAGATATCTCAGTCCTGAAATAAGTGGTACAGAAGCTGTTCTTTCTTAAAAAAAGCCAGTTGACATGCAAAAGACTTTTAAGGCACCTGAAAAGGTGCTTTTTTTATTCTAAACCTTTTTCCTGTCAGCAGACTTTCTATTTTTATGGAAATAACTGTCAGAACAAAAGTAAACAGGCCTTATTTGCAGGTAAAAGAGGGTTTTAATGAAGAGTTGTTCCGCTCGTTAAATCCGCCTTTTCCAAAGGTAAAACTCAGGCGTTTCGATGGATGTCGTAAAGGCGATGTGGTAGATATGGAATTACAGTTTGGTCTGTTTGAACAGCGCTGGGAGAGCCATATTGTGGCCGACGATACCACCGGCAGCTATTTTTTCTTTGAAGATGAAGGAAAACTCCTGCCCTTCTTTTTAAAAAAATGGCGGCACCGGCACTGGGTGGAAAAGGCAGGCGAGGAGCAAAGTGTAATCGTAGATAATGTTCATTACAGCACAGGAAGCTTATTTAGCGACATACTTCTCTATCCGGTTATGCAGGCCCAGTTCCTTTACCGCCGCCCCATCTACAAAAAATGGTTCGCCTAATATTTTATGAATGACAGAATGAGTGAATGATAGAATAAAAGAAGGACCTGGTTTAAAGGCTATGCTCATGTGGTAATGGAAAAACTTTAATATGCTGGCATGGATGTTTTACATCTGCACTGATATTCACTCATTCTATCATTCACTCATTCAAAATTTACTTACTACTCAATACCCACTACTCAATATTCAACTATGTGGAAAGAAGAAAATAATCAACTCAGCCGAACTTTTACTTTTAAGGACTTTGTGGAGGCCTTTGGTTTTATGAGCAAAGTCGCTTTGCTGGCTGAAAAGATGGACCACCACCCGAACTGGAGCAATGTGTACAATAAGGTAGAAATCAACCTTACTACTCATGATGCCGGCAATACCGTAACAGACAAAGACCGCGAATTGGCCCGCCAGATTACTCAGTTGTTAGGGAAAGGAAACTAAGCAGTTCGACTCACTGTCCACTGCCCCTTTCTGGTTCTTAATTCTATTCTTTTGTACCTTTGAGCCTATGCAGGAAACAACCTCTCTATACCTTGTGCCAACGCCTATTGGCAACCTGGAAGATATTACCCAGCGTGCTCTCAGGATACTGAATGAGGTAGATTTGATACTGGCGGAAGATACGCGCACCAGCGGAAAGCTGCTTAAGCACTATGATATTAAAAAGCCCCTCCAGAGCTTCCATGCCCATAACGAGCATGGACAACTGCAGAGGGTAATTGCGAAGATGGAAGAAGGGACTGTGGTGGCGCTGGTCAGCGATGCCGGCACTCCGGCTATTTCCGATCCCGGTTATTTGCTGGTGCGGGAGTGTATCGCCCACGAGCTAAAGGTCGAATGCCTGCCGGGTGCAACGGCCTTTGTGCCGGCCCTGGTAAACAGTGGACTTCCGGCAGATCGCTTTGTGTTTGAGGGCTTTCTGCCCCATAAGAAGGGTCGGCAGACGCGCATGAAAGAACTGGCCGAGGAAGTTAAGACCATTATCTTATACGAATCGCCACACCGGCTGCTCAAAACCCTGCAGCAACTGGCCGAATATCTCGGAGAGGAACGCCGGGCATGTGTTAGTAGAGAGCTAACCAAAATATACGAAGAGAACCGGCGCGGAACGTTAAAGGAATTACATGAATACTACAGTACAAACACCCTCAAAGGAGAGATCGTCCTGGTGGTGGAAGGTAAGAAATAGCCGTTATTATTATTTGCTGCTGGCTGTCAGCAGCGGTTTGCTGTTCTGGCTGGCATGGCCGGTCAAGCCTCTGGCGCCTTTTCTCTTCCTGGCCTTTGTGCCCATCTTCCTGCTCGATGAAGCCCTGGATAGCAAAGTTGATCGGAAAGCTGGCCGAAAGTTTTTTCGCTACAGCTACCTGGCGCTCCTCATCTGGAATGCTACTACCACCTGGTGGGTCATTAATTCAACTCTGGCTGGTGGTGTATTTGCCATTCTGGCCAATGCCCTGCTCATGTACCTGCCGCTCTGGGCTTTTCGCTCTACAAAAAAATGGGCTGGCGAAGCATGGGGCTACTTTGGTTTTGTACTGTACTGGATGACTTTTGAGCATATTCACCTGAACTGGGACCTGAGCTGGCCCTGGCTTACCCTTGGCAATGCCTTTGCCATGTTCCCTGAATGGATACAATGGTATGAGTGGACAGGTGTATTTGGCGGAACACTTTGGGTACTATTAGGGAATCTGGCTTTTTACTTTGTGCTGTTCCGGAGTGGAGCGGTGGAAAGAGGCTTTATTCCATGGCGGAGCATCACCTATACCCTCTTGTGGGTGTTGCTGCCGATTCTCTACTCCTATTACCGCTATGCCTCTTACGAAGAAAAAGGGCCGGCTCATGAAGTAGTAGTGCTGCAGCCTAATATCGATCCTTTTACAGAGAAGTTTGTCGGTACCGAAAACTTTATCCCTTTCGATGAACAGGTGCGCCGCTTTATGGATATGTCGGAAGAAAAGCTGACGGATAGTACTGACTTTCTGCTCTGGCCCGAAACCGCTATCGATAAAGCCTTTAATGAGGCTACACTCCATAATGAGCCACTCATCAGGCGCATCCGCCAGTTCAGATCCCGGTACGAGGAGCTCAGTCTGCTTACCGGTATAACTTCTTACTCGGTCTACGAAGGAGATGCTCCTCGTACTGCCCGTTATCAGCCGGATATTGGCTATTACGATTTTTATAATACCGGGCTGTTTTTGTCCGATACGGGCGAAGATTCTCTTTATCATAAATCGAAGTTAGTACCCGGGGTGGAAATCATGCCCTACCCGCAGGTATTTGGCTTTATTTCTGAAACCATCTTAAACCTTGGTGGTACCTCCGGAGGCTTTGGTCAGCAGGAAGAACGGACGGTATTTTACAGTTCCGAAGAGGCGGGCATTGCCCCGTCTATCTGCTACGAATCTATTTATGGCGATTTTATGGCGCAGTATGTGAGGAATGGCGCCAGCTATATCTTTATCATCACGAACGATGCCTGGTGGGGCGATTCCCCGGGGCACCGGCAGCACTTCCATTACGCCAGTCTGCGGGCTATTGAAACCCGCAGGAGTATTGCCCGTTGTGCCAATACGGGCATCTCCGGCTTTTTTAACCAGCGTGGCGATGTACTGCAGCGGACCAATTACTGGGAACCAGCTGTGATTAAAGGCGAAATTCGCGCCAATGAAGAACTAACTTTTTATGCCCGCTATGGCGACTACCTGTCGCGCACGGCGGTATGGCTGGCTGCTTTTGTATTTTTAGCAGCCTTTGTGAAAAATAAACTTTTACGTTAAATGGATTTACAGGCAGTTTTAGAACAAACCATTCCGCTTACAAAAGAAGTAGGTCAGTTGATTAAGAAAGAGGGACACAACTTCGACCGGAAAAATATAGAGAAGAAAGGCTTTAACGATCTGGTGTCATATGTAGATAAACAGGCTGAAGAACAGCTGGTAAAAGGGCTCAGCGAAATTTTACCCGAAGCAGGCTTTATTACCGAAGAGGGAACTGCCGAAGAGCAGGGCGAAGAATATAAATGGATTATTGACCCGCTGGATGGGACGACCAATTTTTTACACACATTGCCTGTCTTTGCGGTAAGCATTGGCCTCCTGCGGGGCGAAGAACTGGTAATGGGGGTAGTGTATGAGGTAAACAAAGATGAGTGTTTTTATGCTCGTGAAGGAGGCAAAGCCTATTGCAACGGCAGCGAAATTCAAATTTCGCCTGTTCAGGAAATGAGCGAGTCGCTCCTGGCCACCGGTTTCCCTTATGCGCATTTTGAGCAGATGGAGGATTATCTTGCTATTCTCACTGAGTTTATGAAAGGCTCACACGGTCTTCGCCGTATGGGCAGTGCCGCTGTAGATCTTGCCTATGTTGCCTGTGGCCGCTTCGAAGGCTTTTACGAGTATGGGCTCAAGGCCTGGGATGTGGCAGGCGGTGCTTTTATTGTGCAGCAGGCTGGCGGTAAAGTAACAGATTTTAAGGGCGGAAAAAACTTCCTTTTTGGCGGACAGATGCTGGCCAGCAACGGGAGCGTCCATTCCGAAATGCAGCAGGTTATACAGAATAACTGGAGCTTGCTGAAGTAGGAAGCAGAAGCCGGTGTTGCAGGCCAGTTAAATAAATAAAATGAGTTTTTTAAAAGCAGAATGGCGAAAGCTTGCAATAGCCAACTATGAAGTGGATAGTGCATTGCTGCAGGAATTTCTTCCCTATGGTACCAAGCTGGACATGTACCAGGACAGGTGCTATGTGAGCTTAGTGGCCTTTATGTTTTTAAATACTCAACTGATGGGTATTAAAATCCCCTTCCACATTAATTTTGAAGAGGTAAATCTCCGCTTTTATGTCAAAAGGCGGGAAGGCAAAGAGTGGAAACGTGGGGTAGTGTTCCTGAAAGAAATTGTTCCGAAGCCAGCCATATCCTTTGTTGCCAACACGATTTACAATGAAAATTATGAAACCCTTCCCATGCGTCACTTCTGGGAGGAGTCGGGTAATGAACGCAGAGTGGAGTACAGCTGGAGAAAAAATAATCAATGGAACAATTTCCATATCAGGGCAGGCAGAACAGCGGAAGAGATAAAAGCGGATAGTAAAACGGAGTTCATTACAGAGCACTACTGGGGCTATGCTAAAGTAAGTGGTTCAAAAACCCATGAGTATGAAGTAATACACCCAAGGTGGAAGGCTTATGAAGTGCTGGATTACTCCATAGGGGTGAATTTTGAGCAGGTGTATGGAGCAAAGTTCGGATTCTTAAATAAGCAAAAGCCGGTTTCTGTAATGCTTGCAGAAGGTTCTGAAATATCCGTGGAGAACAAGAAAAAGATAGAAAAGGGCTTATTGAAATAGCAAGAGGAGCCAGAAAAAGGATAATCTCCCTCCACAGGTAATGAACATTAAGTGGGAGAAGTAAAATCTTCCTGCTTATTACCCCCACACCTGGGAACCTTCGGTACAGTTCCGGCAGATGTCTATATTGCTCCTTCCTTTCAGGATGGATTTCCGGAAGTTCTGATAAGTGGAGTGCTGCCATATCTCCCTGAAGCTCTTCTCCTGTAAGCTTCCCATCTGGTGCTGTGCGTCCTTATCGAAGCAGCAGGGAACCACTTTTCCATCCCAGGTAATTACGGCGCTGTGCCACATTTTCCAGCAGTGGTTGTCGAGCTTGTTTTTAACTGTCCAGCGGCCGTTGGGCAGTTGCCGGTAGCGGCTGTACTGGTTGAGGGAGGGAATTAAGGGAGAGCCTTCTTCGTAATCGTAAATCTGGGCCGTTTTCAGCCGCACCTCATCAACACCCAGCCGGCTTGCCAGTGCCTGTACTTCTGCAATCTGGTGCTCATTGGGGCGCACGACCAGAAACTGAAAAATAAGATGAGGAGTAGCGCTGCGGAGTTTCTTTTTCCACTCTACCACCTGGCGGGTTCCCTCAATTACTTTCTCCAGCTTTCCGCCGATACGGTAGCTCTGGTAGGTTTCCTGTGTAGTGCCGTCGATGGAGATAATGAGGCGGTCCAGCCCGCTCTCTACTGTTTTGCGTGCCTGTTCGCTGCTCAGGAAATGGGCATTGGTGGAGGTGGCCGTATAAATTTTCCGGTCTGCCGCGTAGCGCACCATATCGAAGAAGCGCGGGTGCAGGTAAGGCTCCCCCTGGAAATAGAGCAGCAGGTACATGAGTGTGTTCTGCAGTTCGTCTATTGTACTTTTAAGCAGTTCAGGGGCGAGCATACCGGTAGGGCGGGTAAAGGAGCGGAGGCCGCTGGGGCACTCGGGGCAACGGAGGTTGCAGCTGGTGGTAGGCTCAAAAGATAAGCTCAGGGGCATGCCCCGGTGCGCAGGATTCCCGCTCAGGCGGGAGGCATAGTAGCTCCCTAATACCTGCGCGGCATTGGCAAGCCTGCGGGGGCTTTGCTTCCGCAAAAAGCGGAGTCCATCAAAATAAGGGCCGGGAGTCATAGGCATTTGCTTCCTGTAAAGCTACGGATGCAGCAGGCGAAATACAAAAGTTGCGGGAGGGTTTGTGTTATATCTTGTTAGTAGAAGAAAGAAGCAAAACCTTTAAACAATTTCTGTGCAAATGATCCGATATTTTATGCGCTGGCTACCCTGGCTGCTGGCACTCTTTCTCCTGTATTTAGTTTTAAAAGAAGCCAGCCGCTGGTTTGGTGGTAATCCTGAGGAGGAAGTGGTGGAAGAGGTGAACCACCAGACGGTGTTGCAGGAAGTTGAAAAGCTGGGAAGGCTGGAGCTGGTGCGCTATAACTTTAAAGAAGTGGTCGAGCTGAAGGAAAGAAATGAGCCCTACCTGTGGGTTTTTGAAGTGCCGGATAGCAAGGTGCTGGTGATTAGCGCGGGGGAGGCCGTAGGCTGCATCGACCTCACTAAAATGAAGGAGCAGGATGTAATTGAGAAATCGGATACGGTGATGGTTCGCCTGCCGGAGCCTGAGCTTTGTTATTATAAGCTGAATATGGAAGACACCCAAATTTATTCAATAGAAAAGCAGGTGTATTTTAAAGAAGAAACCAGGTTGGCAGAAAAGGCTCTTCGCCTGGCAGAAAGACAGATAAAAGAGGCTGCTCTATCGTCGGACATCCTGGAAGAGACCCGGCAGAATGCTAAAACGATGCTGAAGCCCTGGCTGGAAGGAATATCCGGAAAGGTGGTGGTATTTCTGCCGCCGCTGCCTGAAGATGTGCCGGTTGAGAAAAATTAGTGGCAGGCGGAAGGGATGCTATAATTGCCGGGGGTGAAGGAAACGGGCTTCAGGTAGTAGAATCACGCTACTCCTGCTCGAATATCTCTTTAATTGCCTCCCAAACCAAATCCTGTTCATAACCTTTGCCTATGGCGTAGCGGGCCAGCTTACTTTTTAGCGCAAAAGGGTCTTTTTCTTTTAATCCTTTCTTCTTTTTGAGCAGAAGTTCCTGCAGGGTTTGGTAGTACTCCTCGGGGTCAATTTCGGCCATTCCTTTCCGCAGGCAATAGTCAGAAATACGGTGCTGTTTTAATCCCTGCCGGATTTTGTGGCGCCCCCATTTCTTTATCCGGAACTTGCCACCGGCATAAGTTTTGGCAAAACGTTCCTCGTTGATAAAGTTATCGCTAATGAGCTCTGCTATCAGGCTTTCAACTTCATCAGGATAGAGGCCATACTCGTACAGTTTATCTCTTACCTGCTGCTGCGAGCGTTCCTGATAAGCACAATAGGACCATGCCCTGGCTTTTGCCTCGGTATAGGTGTACTTCTTCTGATTCTTATCCTTTTCCTCCTGGCCCAAATGCACTTTGTTTTAAATCTTCAATTTAAAGGTTTAGAGTGAATTTATCTCTATTCCTGAGGAGTAAAAGCTGAGAGGCCTTCTTGGACTCTATGGCTTCTATCTATCTGTAGAAGACTTTTATGGGTACAAAAGGTTTTTGAGTATATCCTCAACTTCGGTTGCAATGGAATCAGAGGATAGGAGGTTCTCAGGCATCTGACTTAGTAGTCATTATATTCATCTTCTTCCGGGGCAGGAGTATCCGCTGCGACACTGGCTGCTGTTCGCTTACTGATATGGATTCGGAGTCCGAATTCATAGAGGGCGCGGTAGGGCAGGAGAAGGTCCTCGAAATCGGTCGCTGCTGTTAGCCACACGGCATTGAACAGCTTAAAACCTGCGTTGAAGCCATATAGGTATTCGCTGTTTTTATAGTAGCTGGCCCCCAGCAAAACAGTATTGGCAATGGTGGCGGTATAATTAAAGCGCCATTCGGGCCGCTCCTGATCATTCCGCCACCTGGTAAGCATAAAAGGCGAGGAGCGAAGCCAGGAAGAAGTGTTCAGCTCATGAAAACCCAACAGCAGCACATAATCCGGCTGATGCTGTGGTCCGGCAGGATATAATCCTTCGGCGGAAAAACCAAGGGAGAGTTTTTCCCGCTGGAGGAAAACAGAGGCATCGGCAGTATAGGAAACAGAGTCCGTCTGGTATTCGCCAAAAGTCCATGTGCGTGGGCTAACAGCATGTTGCTGCCGGTTACCCTGGACACCGAAGCGGATACTGCCGTTTTGCCCCAGAGGAATAAAGGCAGTGTAAGATACACCACTTTGCAGGTTCTGCTGCTCTCCGGAGCTGTTGTGCAGGTAATAGAAGCCGAAAGCGCTATTCAGCCTGTTTAGCGGAATATCCAGGCTGACAAAGTAATTAGTGCTGTCGTTGTAATTCCGGTAGAGGGAGTTGAAAGTAAAACCATTAGCCCCGCTACCCGCAGAGGTATAGCTGGACTGGTTCCAGCGAAAATGATTAAAGAAACTATTTTTCTGTGCTTGTACTTTTTGTGTAAATACCAGGAGGGTGATGAACGCCAGCAGGCAGGTTACTTTTTTCAATTGATGATTCATATCTTCTCACTTACCAACAAAAAACCAGGACTTTAGCCCTGGTTCAAAGGTAGTAGATGTAATGTTATGAACTGCCTGTAAGAAGCCTGTAACCTTACATATGAATTGTCTTTATTTGATATAGCCTTTTCTGCGAAGAATTGTCTCTACAAATTTACGCTCATTATCTGTATTAAAAATTCTGAAAGGCAGGTGAATAAGCTGTGCTTTAGAAACAAAAAGGTTATAGGCATCCTTACTCATTTCTGCTTTTTTAATATTTGTCCAGTTCAGGGGCATGCCCTGGCGCGGGTTTACTTTTATAAGAACCTGCTGGCTGGTAATTTCATAGCTCAGTTTTTCGAACAGAATCTTATTTTGTTCAAGCTGGGTTACCCCGGCAAACTGGATAAGCCAGAACAGGATATATAGCAGCAGGGCAATAAGGGCACCGATAATCCACCAGATACTTGGAGCGAAAAAATAGCCGCACATAATGGCGAGGGCAATCAGGAAAACCCACCATTGTTCGCGCAAAATATTTTTCATAGCCAGCTTAATATAGGTGCTGTTTTCGAGCTTATACTTCTTTGTTTTTACAATCATTGGTTATTTTCTTACGTAATAACGGTCAGTAAATTTTTATTTTAAAATGCTTTAAGGCTGATGTCCAGGCTTTTAACGGAGTGGGTGAGGGCGCCTACAGAAATGAAGTTCACGCCACTCTCGGCTACTTCGCGAATGGTTTTTTCTGTAATCCCGCCGGAAGCTTCTGTTTCACTCCGGCCGTTAATTATAGCAACGGCCTCTTTCATCAGGACGGGACTCATATTGTCGAGCATAATCCGCTGTACCCCTCCGGTTTCCAGCACTTCCTTCACCTCTTCGAGATTACGGGTTTCTACTTCAATAGCCAGGGAAAGGCTGTTTTCCTGCAGGTACTTTTGCGTGGCCTTAATGGCTGGCTTAATGCCGCCGGCATAGTCGATGTGGTTATCTTTGAGCATCACCATATCATATAGGCCGAAGCGGTGATTGCTGCCTCCGCCAATGGCTACCGCCCATTTTTCAGGCAGTCGGAAATTAGGCGTGGTTTTGCGGGTGTCGAGGAGGCGAACTCCTGTATCTTCAATAAGGCTGTTGAGGTAGTGGGTATAGGTAGCCACTCCACTCATGCGCTGCATGCAGTTTAATACAAGACGCTCGGCTGTTAAAATGGAGCGGGCGCTGCCTTCAACCGTCATGCCAATATCGCCATACTGAATAGGTGAGCCATCCTCAAGCAATACATTTACCCGGAGCTCCGGGTCCACCTGGTGGAAAATATGTTGAGCAAGTGCTACACCAGCGAGTATGCCACTATCTTTAATGAGCAGGCGAGCCCTGTTTTGTGTTCCGGCAGGCACAGCCGCCAGGGTAGAGTAGTCGCCGGGGCCGACGTCTTCCAGAAGGGCGGCGCTGATAAAATCAGATATGCTTTTTTCGGTCAGGTAATGGGGTTTTACAACCATATTTTTTCCTTCCTGGGAAGTAAAGTAACAGAGCTTAAGCCTGCGAATGAATTCAGCTGCAAAAATAGGTGTATTTTTCGAATTATTCCTATCGAAAGCCTTTGCATGTAGATTTATGGAGGTGAGAGGCGGGAAATTCTAAGAGAAACGGGAAATTGATTCAGAGAGTGGCCGTTCTAGCTGTAAGTTTGCCTGCCAGGGAAGTATTATGAAACACAACAGAAGAGCACTACTTATGCGATTATAGCTGCACGATAATTGCCCTTTGCATAATGGAAGCAGCTCATAAACCAGGTAACAACCAATGCCAGAGCCCATGCGGGCAGACGGTATACCCGGTGAGCTGTTAATTAAACCGTTTTTTCAGGTGCAGGAGAAAAGTTTCCGGAATAAAAAAGGCCCCGAAATACATCAGGGCCTTGTAAAGAACCGGTTATTTTATTTATTCTTCTTCCAAGGAAAATTTTGTCACTTTGTATTCATTGCCGGTCTTTTTCAGAACGATCCAGACTCTGGCCTTTCCGCTGTCGTACGAGTATCTTCCAATGGTAAAGCTGATGCCGTCTTCCGAAGAGCCCTGGTGTACGGTACTATAATCGGCATTAGGGTATTTATCGAAAAACTGCTTTAAAACAAAGGGAGTTTTATCTTTGGTGATATCGTCGTCGGAGAAGCTATACAGGCGGGTTTTAATGTTGAGGTCTACCATATCGCTGAAGTGTCGGGCCAGCTCACGGGAGCTTCCGGCTTTCATGGCATCGCGTATATTGGTGATGACCTGGTCCTGCGCCTGAACTTCCTGCAGGAAGCTACTGCCAGCCAGCAGGAAAAAAGACAATAGTATTACCTTCAATCTATCTCGCATAATCTTTCTAATGATGTCTTCTAAAGTGCTGCCAAAATTATGCCAGATTGCATAAACTGGGAGCCTTTACAGGAAACAAAAGCGCCTGAAATCTGATAAGGTTAAATAGCAATGTAAATACAAAATGCCATAAAGCCAAGCCAAGGCTAAGCGGTAAGAGCAGGATTTGTGTAAAAAAAGAGGTAAATTAGCCCTTCTGATGTAATATAGTTTAAACAGATATATTTCTTCAAATGCCAAAAAAAGTAATTCTGATGATATTGGACGGCTGGGGCCTCGGAGATAATCCGGAGGTATCGGCTATTGCGAAAGCACATACACCTTTTATGGATAGCCTGGAAGGGAAATACCCCCAGAGTCGCCTGGAGGCATCCGGCCTGGCAGTAGGCTTGCCCGAAGGGCAGATGGGAAACTCTGAGGTAGGCCACATGAATATTGGCGCCGGCCGGGTGGTGTACCAGGACCTGGTAAAGGTAAGCAAGGCACTGGAAGATGGTAGCCTGGCAGAGAATGAGGTGCTGCAGCAGGCTTTTAGCTATGCAAAAAAAGAAGGAAAAAAGCTGCATTTTATCGGCCTGGTTTCCGATGGCGGAGTGCATTCCCATATCGACCACCTGAAAGGACTTTGTACTCTTGCCGGAGAAGCAGGCCTGGAGCAGGTGTACGTACATGCTTTTACTGACGGTAGGGATACAGATCCGAAGAGTGGCCTGGGTTATCTGGAAGATTTACAGCAGCACCTGAAAACTACCGGCGGAGAAATTGCCAGCGTTGTAGGCCGCTATTATGCCATGGACCGCGACAAGCGCTGGGAACGGGTAAAGCTTGCTTATGATGCCCTTGTGAAAGGGGAGGGAAAGAAAACAACGGATATCCTGCAGGCCATCAGGGAATCATATGCCGAAGGGGTAACCGATGAGTTTATTAAGCCTGTTATCCATGCCAATGCACAGGGCGAAGCTGTCGCCACTATTGAAGAAGGGGATGTAGTAATCTGCTTTAATTTCCGGACCGACCGCGGCCGTGAAATTACCATGGCGCTCACCCAGCAGGACTTTCCTGAGCAGGGTATGCAAAAGCTCAACCTGCATTATGTTACCCTTACCAACTACGACGAAACTTTCCGGAATGTAGGCATTATTTTCGACAAGGATAAGCTGCAGAATACCTTGGGAGAAGTATTGGCCCGGGCCGGGAAAAAACAAATAAGAATAGCCGAAACGGAGAAGTACCCGCACGTAACCTTCTTTTTTAGCGGTGGCCGCGAAAAAGAGTTCGAAGGCGAAAGCCGTATTATGTGCCCTTCTCCAAAAGTAGCCACCTATGACCTGCAGCCGGAAATGAGTGCCTATGAAATTCGTGATAAAATTATTCCGGAACTGGAAAAGGAGGAGGTAGATTTCGTATGCCTGAACTTTGCCAACCCCGATATGGTAGGCCATACCGGTGTGTTTGAAGCGGCCGTAAAGGCCTGTGAGGTAGTGGATGAATGTGCCAGAGCGGTGGTAGAAGCAGGTTTGGAGCATGGGTATACCAGCATTATTATTGCCGACCATGGCAACTCAGATTTTATGATTAATGAAGATGGCAGCCCCAATACCGCCCACACGACTAATCTGGTGCCCTGTATTTTGGTAAGTCCGGAGAAAGAAGCGGTAAAGCTTAAAGACGGAAAGCTAGGAGACCTGGCGCCCACCATTCTTCAGCTTTTGGAGGTGCCGAAACCTGCTGAAATGACAGGAGATATTTTAATTTCCAAACAGTCGTAGCGCATGTTAATAAAGCTTCTGCCCTTTGTAGGTATAGCCCTGTTGTTCGCTTGCGAAGAGCCCGAAATCGCAGAAAAGAAGGTGGCGGAAATCGATGAGTACTTCGATGTGGAAGGTTTGCTGGCTTCTAATGCTGAAGAGCTGCTGCGGCGGGAGGTAAAAATGGCTAAAATTGCCTCTTTCGACGGGGAGGTAGAAAAAACAGTCGTACGACTCGACTCTGCCGCCATAATTCGGGAGCTCGATGTGTTTCGCGATGCAGATATTAACAAGCCGGAGTTCAGCGAAAGCTATATAAAAGAGGTGAAGGAGGAAAACGGGCTGCAGGTAATTACTTATGTAGCCGAAGATAAGGAAGACCTGAATGTTAACTACCTGAAAGTGTATCTGAATGCGGAGGCAGAAGAAGTAGAGCGACTGGAAGCTTTATTCAGTAACCGAAATATCCTGTACAACTCTACACGACTGCTAAAGGTAGAGTATGGGGAAGTAAAAGGAGTAAGGTTACCCATGGGCTACACTATTGAAGGGGTACAGAAAATGATTTTTAGTGAGCCGGCTAAGTACGCTATTAAAGCTGAATTTGAATATTGAATTGCCGGAATCGGTGTACACAAAAAAAGGCACATTCATCAAGATGATGGGTGTGCATTTTTTTGTGTTAGGGAAATGCTATATCTTGAAGAGAGCTTCGAGAAAGCTGAGGTTGTCGGTTTTGTCTTTGGCAATTAGTAAAGGAATATTTTTATCGCACTCTGCCAGCCGTTCTGCTGTGCTGCCCAGTAAGGCCGAGGCGGCGGCTGTTTTTCCTTTAGAGCCCAATACAATAAGGTCGGAGCGGTCTTTTACGGCCTGCTGATAAATCTCCTGGGCCGCATTATTTTCTTCTTCCAGTGTAAAAATGCAGGGAATCTGGGGATGATCTGGGCCAAGCTGTTTTAAGAACTTTTGGTAGTCTTTCTCTGCATGTCCTTTCATTATGCTGGCAAATTCTTCTTTGCTTTTTCCGGTGCTGTGCCAGCCACTTGGCAGGCGATATACATGGTGGCAGGTAATGTTCATCGGTACCTCGGAGGTTTCTTTAATTTTAATGGCCTGCTTAAGAGCAAGAAGCGAATCTTCCGAAAAATCTACCGGTACTAAAATGCGGTCCATGAGCTGTGGGAGAACTTCAGGAACCATCAGGATGGAAAGGTGGGCTACTTTGGCAAGCTTGCGGGCCAGAATGCCCTCGCCTTTCAATCCCATTTTCTTTCCTACGACTAAAAGATCGATATCACGCTCTTTGGCGATTTTAAGGATGCTGTCCGAGGGTTTGCCTTCCTCGACCAGCTGTTCTGTTCTGCAATTGTTTGGTGCCTCAAAAAGCTCCTCTACCGTGGCGGTCATTTTTTGGCGAAGGGTTTCTTCTGCAGGGGTGAAAAGGCCAGGATAACTCTTCTTTATTTCCTCCGGCATTTCCATCTTCGGAGCAATATGCACAAAGAGGATATGGTCGGCATTCATTTTTTTTGAAATATAAGAAGCAAACCTGATCAGCGATTCGTCCATTTGAGTCATGTCAAGGCATACCACTATTTTTTTTAGCTCAAAAGACTTTTCCATAGTCGTAAAAATAAAATTTATAGAAGTTGAAGGAATTAATTTTGTTCCTGCAGCGGTTAAGGCTACGATTCTTTGCTAAATGTACAGGGTCCCTCTCTGTTTATCAAGCCTGTAGCAGGTTAATCTATACGGATATTTTAGCAGAATGGATTAGCCGGAACAAAATTTAGGTTGTAGATTTGCAGTAACATTCACAGCATTAACGATTCGATGAGCTTGGAAAATAAAGGACAAACCGCTGAGATTACCGGAACTGTAACAAAATCATTTCTTAATAAATTAAAGGCTAAATGGCAGCTCGACAGCCTGGTGCAGGTGCTGGCAGTTTTGGCTGTTTTTGCCCTTACCGGTTCTACGGTTGTTTACATCCGGAAATTCCTTTTTGCTTTTTTAGAATTCGGTGAGGCTACTCCTTTCTGGCTCAAGGCGGTTACCTATATCCTTTTTGTTTTTCCTGCTTATCAGCTATTGCTGCTGGCTTATGGCTTTCTGCTGGGCCAGTTTCGCTTCTTCTGGGAAAAGGAAAAGAAAATGCTGAGTCGCATGGGGCGCCTTTTTCAGAAAAAAGACTAAAAATTTAAGCAGGGTTTGTTCTTCTGTAAAGCCTCTTGCTAGAGCAGAGTTCTGTTTTTACGGCCTGTTTTGCTCTCCTTTACTTTCTTTTGAAGCCGCCCCCGGTTGTCGAGCTTCCTGTGTTTTCTTCGTCTGCTACTCCTGAAGTCATTCCCTTTTAGGCGGTTTTCGCTGTCAGTATCTCCCTTGAATGTCTGTCTGTTGATGGGTATGGAGATTCACTTCTTGTTCCTGTAAATCAGGAGGTTAGGTGTGTTCTTCTTGTAAATACTCTCCTGTTTTTCGAACCTCCATCTATGGGTGCTCGTACATAAAGTAGACAGACAATATTAGAAATGACTATTTTTTAAACTACTATGGAACCTTCAAGGATAGAAAAAATAAGATTTACCCTCAAGCCTCTCCGTGTACGCCTGTTCGGGCATGAAATATACCAGCAAATGGAAACCCTCGACGACATTCGCGAATTCATGGAACACCATGTGTTTGCCGTATGGGACAATATGTCGCAGCTGAAGGCTCTGCAGATTGAGCTTTCTACCATAGACCATGCCTGGGTACCCTCTCCTTACAAAAACAGCATCAGGATATTTAATGAAATGGCGCTGGAAGATGAGTGTGATAAGTATAATGGAGAAAACATGAGTCACTTCGAGCTTTATAAAAAAGCGATGGAGCAGGCGGGAGCCAAAACTCACCTGGTCGACCGTTTTCTCATTCTTCTTCAGGAAGAAGGAAGTATGCACGCTGCCCTGGATAAAATACAGCTGCCCGACAGCATAAAAAAATACCTGAAAATTAACTGGGAAATTAGCCACTCCGGTCAGCCGCATGCCATGGCTGCAGCCTTTTTTCTGGGCCGCGAGGATGTGGTGCCTCAATTGTTTCATAAGCTGGCCGATGACCTGATTCTGCACCACCCGAAGGAATTATCGGTAATGAAGGAATACCTCGAGCGCCACACGAATGTAGATACCGAAAAGCATAATGAGCACGTGGAAATAGTGCTGCAGGAATTATGTGGTGAGGATGAGCAGAAATGGAAAGAAGCAGAAGCTGCTGCCAAATCGGCACTGGAAGCCCGCTTTGCCCTGTGGGATGGCATGTTGCTTCTTTCGGTGTAGCAGGAATTTTAATCGCCTAGGCTAACTTCTGCTGATCGGGCCCGTGTAGATGGATGGGTAGTTCCTCCTTATTAAAATTGTCGATGTAGAGTTGGAGGAGCTGTTCGTAGGTGTCCCAGTGCATAAAGCGCGATTTTTTAAGAATAAGCTGGCAGCGCTGCATAAACGCTTCTTTGAGCATTTCCTTTTTTATCAGCACTAAAGCCTCTTTATAGCGGTTAATAAGTGTTTGCTGAAAGCCGGTACTTACAAAACCCTTACTTTCAGAAAAGGCCACCATACACTCTGTCTGGTACAGTAAGAGGTCGGCCACATCGTAGGGGAAGCTGGAAATGCGCTGAAAGTCACGGATAAGCTCCCGCATTTTAGCTGCTTTGGGCCTTTTCAGGGATTTCCCCTTTGGAAAGTAGTAACGCTGAATTTTTTGCTTGTAAGTACTTACTAAAGCAGCGGAATCCTGGCTGAGTTCCAGCTGAAAATATTCCTTTACCAGCGGCACATTCTGGTACAGGCGAATGATTTCTTCTCGCAGCTCCTCTTCCGATAGCTCCTGTAAATGTCGCTTAAGCTGCTTTAAGGTGACTTTGGCCATGTGAGAATAACTCCAGTATATCGCTAAACGTTCCCTGTTGCTCCATTCATTAATGGTATCAATCCAGGTTTTCGAGCAGGCGGTCGAGCAGGGGAATTTGTGCGGGGTTTATTTTTTTACAGGCCTCTTTATAGCTAAACCAGCCAGCTTTGTCTACTTCAGGGTATTCCTGCCAGCGGCCAGACTTATAAGGCCATTCTACCCTGAAGGTGTTGCAACTAAAACCTGTTGCTTCCTTCCATTCTCCCTCAAAGGCCCATGCATGGACCCATTTGCCACCCTTCTGTTTAATGCTGCCTAAGGGGAGGTAAGGAGGTGCCGGCTTTATGCCGGTTTCTTCCTCAAACTCACGAATAGCAGTATTCAGTAACTCTTCCTCTGTTTCGGGGAGGCCTTTCGGAATCATCCACCAGCCTTCATCCTTTTTTTCGAAATATGGGCCACCCGGATGAACCAGAAAGTATTGCCATTCTCCTTCGTGTCTGCGGTACATGAGCAAACCCGCACTTATATTCTTTGCTGAAGCCATGGTGAATGAGCTGAGGTATCAATATTTTAATGTATTAATGGACGGGAAGGTAAAATGGTTTTCAGGACTGGTAAAGGCGCTCCTGATACAACAATGTCGCTTGCGGCTTTACATGCTTTGTCAATAAGGTAGCAGGTGGTTTCTCTGGGTTAAAATATCATAATTTTATCGCTTCTTTTTCCATAATTGCCACCAGGGGGTGCCGGGGTGGTTGTGGTGTTCCCAGTGGTAGCCGAAAAAATAGCAGCTTAAAAAGGCCCACAGGTGATTCTTGCGCTGGCTGCCTGATTTGTGCCGATTGCTATGCTCTCCCCTGTGCGGGAGGTAAGTGCCAAAGTAAAAAAGCTGGAGTGTAGCCAAAAGGGAAGGGACAATCCAGAAGAGAACAACATTTTCCTGCGGAAAAGCGAGTTTTAGCAGGTTGTAAGTAATGGCCATGGCTACTATCTGCCACCAGGTGATGTACTGCTTCAGAAAGCTGAAGTACCAGATAAAAAAGTTCTGACTGGCGTGGTAGTCCGGATCTTTATCGCTGGCCACGAAGCGGTGGTGCTCGTGGTGTTTCGGGAAGAGCTTATTGTAGGAGTTAAAGGCAAATAGCAGGGCAGATAGCTGTCCGAGTCGTTTGTTAACTACTGGCTTTGGGCTAATGGCACCGTGCATGGCATCGTGCGCTGTAATAAAAAGGCCGGTATACAGGTGCGTTTGCAGCCAAACAAACAGGTAGGTGAGGGGAGAGCTCCAGTTGATGGTATAGCTGCCGAGCAGGAAGAGCAATAACAGTAACCAGCCCACGATAATACCGCCTGCAATAAGGGTACCGCGGGAAGTTAGATAAAGGTCTTTTGCTGATGAGCTTGGCTGCATAGCTGGCATTTTATACGGGGATACTGCCTAAAGGATTACGGATATTAGCTTTGGCGCCCGGAGCTGAAGGCTGTCTTCTTCTTGTTCCTGTGGCCTGATAAAGAGAGCTTTCCCGTCTCTTGTTTCTATAATCTATCTATGGTCTCACGTCTCTTATCCTACATTTATTCCCTCAAATCCGCTCTATCGTCTCCTTTACCGATTCCATCAGCCACAGGGGCGTAGAGGTTGCGCCACAAATGCCTACGGTATCCCCTTCCTCGAACCAGGCAGCCTGCAGGTCGGCGGGTCCGGAAACAAAATAGGTGTTAGGGTTACGATCTTTACAGACTCCGTACAGCACTTTCCCGTTCGAGGACTTAGTGCCGGAAACAAATATAATTTTATTGTACCTGCCGGCAAACTCCCGGAGCTCTTTATCTCTGTTGCTTACCTGCCGGCAAATGGTATCATTGGCATTCACTTCTATGCCCGCTTCCTCCATGGCTTTTTTTATGCGGTAAAACTGATCTGTGCTTTTCGTTGTCTGGCTATAGAGGGTAAGGCGCTTAGGAAGTTCCTCCAGCTTTAGCTCTTCAAGGTCCTGGAATACGATGGCCTTGTTGCTGGTTTGCCCGAGCAGGCCGATGACTTCGGCATGTCCATGCTTACCGTAGATGTATATTTGCTCTTCCTTATCGAATGAGTTTTTAATGCGGTTTTGAAGCTTTAGCACCACGGGGCAGGAGGCATCGATAAGCTCAAGGTTATTTTGCAGGGCAAGCTGGTAGGTGGCGGGAGGCTCGCCATGGGCCCTTATAAGTACTTTTTCGTTATACAAATTCCGGAGTTCACCTTGTGATATAATCCTGAGTCCTTTCCGCTGAAGACGCTTTACCTCTTCATCGTTATGGACAATATCGCCCAGGCAGTAAAGGTAGCCCTGTTCATCAAGAATTTCTTCGGCCATTGCAATAGCATACACTACTCCAAAACAGAAGCCTGAGTGTGGGTCGATGGCTACCTCTAAATCTGGCATGGCACTGCAGGTAAAATTGTGTAACTTTAATGGCTTGCTACTTTAACAAATATACGGAAATAAGATTCCATCATCCTACCAATAATTGTCATAAATAATTAAATTTGAATCGGAACATGGTCTGTATCAGCAGACTAAGTTTTCTTTGGTTGTCGATCCTAATGCGCTGGTTTATGACTGTTGAAGCAGGGCTGTTTTTTATTTTGTTAAACAATTTGAGGTAATATATATACGCCAGGTATACTCCCATCCTGGCTCCTTTTGGCAGGGCTAAAATACCTTCATAGGCATGTTTAAAATCATTCTCTATATCTTCCTCAATTCTAGTCTTTTCAGATAAGCTGAAATCCTTAAAATTAACACCCGGAAAGTATACCCGACCCCGCTCGTTATAGTCACTCCTTATATCGCGTAGAAAGTTAACCTTCTGAAAGGCAGCGCCAAGACTCTTAGCCGGCGCCCTCAGCTTCTCGTACTGCTCCGTATCTCCTTCGCAAAAAACACGGAGGCACATGAGTCCTACTGCTTCGGCCGAGCCAAAGATGTACTCCTGGTACCGCTCCTGGTCATATGGCTTCCATTGCAGGTCCATGGCCATGCTGTCGAGGAAGGCATCTATCAGGGCAGTTTCTATTTTATACTGGTGCACTACTTCCTGGAAGCAGTGTAAAACCGGGTTCAGGCTTATTTTCTCTTCCAGGGCCAGGCGGGTGTCATGCCTGAAGCGCTTAAGTAGTTTAGCTTTATCATGTTCGTGGAAGGTATCTACAATCTCATCTGCATAACGAACAAAACCATAAATGGCATAGATAGGCATGTGGAAGCGCTTATCCAGCGTTTTTATGCCGAGGGTAAAGGAAGTGCTGTAGCGTTGGGTAATAAGCTTACTGCACTCGTAGGTGGTTTGGCTAAACAGCTCCATAAGCGAAGGTTTTATAAATAATATCAGCTGTTAAAGGGAAAAGTTTAATTTTCCCGGATAATTTCTCCCGCTACTACCTGTCCGGAGATGAGAGAAGGTGGTACCCCGGGACCGGGTACGGTTAACTGACCGGTGTAGTAGAGATTTTTGAGCTTTTTGCTTTTAAGAGATGGTTTCAGCAGGGCAGTCTGCATTAATGTGTTGGCCAGTCCATAGGCATTGCCTTTAAAGGCATTATAATCCTCTATAAAGTTCTGGTGTGCATAGCTGCGCTGGTATACCACGTGGGGCCGGATTTCCTGGCCTGTTAATGTTTCCAGCCTGTCCATTAGCAGGTGGTAATATTTTTCACGTGTTTCTTCGGTATCGTCCAGGCCCGGGGCTACCGGCATCAGTATAAACAAATTTTCTGAGCCATCAGGGGCTACGGAATTATCGGTTTTGGAAGGGGTGCAAACGTAAAAAAGTGGATCAGTTGGCCATTGTGGCTGCTCGTATATTTCACGGGCATGGGGCATAAAGTCACGATCGAAAAAGAGGTTATGGTGCTGCAGTCCTTTCAACTTTTTGTTGACCCCTATGTAAAACAGAAGAGAAGAGGGGGCCAAGGTGCGCTTTTGCCAGTAAGCTTCGCTGTAGCTCCGGTAGGGAGGGGGCAGCAATTGCTGTTCGATGTGGTGATAGTCTGCTCCGCCTACTACTACATCGGCAGTAACAGTTCCTTTATCGGTGTTCACCGCTTTTATCTTTCCGTCGATAACGTCAAATCCCTTCACATTGTGCTCGTACAGAAAGTTTACACCCTGCTCTTCTGCGAGGCTTACCATTCCTTTTATAATTTCGTGCATGCCCCCCATGGGATACCAGGTGCCTAACTGAATGTCGGCATAATTCATAAGGCTGTAGAGGGCAGGAGTATTTTGGGGTAAGGCGCCTAAAAACAGGATGGGGAACTCCATCAGCTGCAGAATTTTAGGATGGCTGAAATACCTGCGGATATGTTTATGAAAGGAGCTGAATACATCCATCCGGGCTATATCCAGCAGGAGGCGAAGGCTTGTAAATTCTTTTATGGAGCGGGCGGGTTTATAAACCAGTTGCTGCATGCCTACTTTGTACTTATAGGCCGCCTGTTCCAGAAACTTCTGCAGCGCAAGGCTGCTGCCTTTTTCGAGCTGTTCGAAAAGCGTAAATAAGTCGGGTAACCCTGCAGGTATAGCAAGGGCGTCGTTTTTACCAAAGTGGATGGTATAGGAAGGGTCGAGCCGCCGGAGTATATAATAGTCGGAGGCTGACTTGCCGAAACGGTTAAAGTACTGTTCGAACACATCGGGCATCCAGTACCAGCTGGGGCCCATATCAAAAGTAAAACCCTCGGCAGAAAATGCGCGAGCACGTCCGCCGGGGGTTTTATGTTTTTCCAGTACTGTTACATGGTATCCCTGCTTTGCCAGGGTGGAGGCTGCCGAAATACCGGCAAAGCCTGCACCAATTACAACTATTTTTTTGTTCATGCAAGCATAGAAGTGTGGCTGTTATTTTACAGCGTAATTCTTCAGCTTACTCTTGAGTTCTTTGCGGGCAATGTGGATGCGGTTTTTAACAGTACCGATAGGAATGCTTAGTTTATCGGCTATTTCGTGGTATTTAAAGCCACGGAAGTGCATCATAAAAGGAGTTTTGTAAGCGTCGTCCAGATTTACGATGGCTTCGTTTATATCCTTTAAAGCAAAGCTTGAGTAGGCCAGGTTTTCTGTAATATTATCAGTTGAGTTAATGTAGTGGAGGTTATCGGTGGTGTCGATAAAGGTGTTCCTTCTTACCATGCGCTGATAGTTGGTAATAAAGGTGTTTTTCATGATCGTGTACAACCAGGCTTTCAGGTTGGTACCATCGGCAAACTTATCTCGGTTCGTAAAGGCTTTCAGGATGGTTTCCTGCAACAGGTCATTTGCTTCTTCCATATCTTTCGTCAGTTTCAAAGCAAATGGTTTTAACGACTTGGACATTTTGTTCAGGGAATAACTGAATTCTAGTGCTGTCATGCAAAAAAATGTTTATAAGTTCAGTAAAAAAGTTAAACAAATTTAAGATATGTTCCCTAAAATAGCAAGCCCGGAAAGGTGAAAAAATAAAAAAAACAGGCGTTTAAAAAATAAGGCTCTTACTATTTTGTGAATTTATCAAACCCGGGTTATCAGGCCGGGTATGAGTCTTGTACGGCCGGTTATAATAAAGGTTGCAGAAATTTTTAATTCTTTTAACAATGCTGCCTTTTTATAGTTGGAGGCGTTGTTTAGCCAGTTATTTTTCCGGCCGAAAGCTCTTCTACCAGATTCAGAAAGCTATCGAGCCGAAGAAAAAACTCTACATTTTGCGGGGCTTTCAGATCCTGCCCAATTACCTGCTGCCCGGACAGGAATATTTTACTCTTAGGAAAACTCTCTCCCAGCTGGTTAATATATTTTTGCACCTTAGCCTGTACCGGGGCACAGGTAAGTACGCCCACCAGAAAATTGGGCTGGTAAGTATCGTAAGTACTGGCAAGGTCGGGCAGGGGTACGTTCTGGCCAAGGTACACCACCTTATTCTTCCGGCTCTTGATAATATAGTGACAAAAGAGCAGGCTGATTTCGTGGAGCTCACCTTCCGGCAGAAAGAGGAGGTATTTGTTGCGGGTTTCTTTGCTGGATACATAGCATCCATCAATTGCTACGATTAATTTCTGCCTGATGAGGTTAGAAATAAAATGTTCGTGAGCAGGATTGATTGAACCTGTTTGCCAGAGGATGCCAATTTTGTTAAGAAAAGGAAAAATAATACCCAGCATGGTATTTTCGAAGCCGTTCTGCAGGATGTTCGTCGACAGAATCTTCTCGAAGCGCTCTTCGTCCAGGTCAATCATCGAGAGAACCAGACTGTGGATTTGGTCAGCGAAGTTGTCGCTCTTTTCGGTGATGCTGAGAACTGCCTGTGCCATTTGCTGCGGCTCCATTTCGGCTATTTTGGATATTTTATAGCCATTTTCGCGGAGGAGCGACACATTTAAAATCAGCTTAAGGTCATGGTCATTGTAATAACGAATATTGGTTTCGGTACGCTTTGGGGTAATAAAATTATAGCGTTGCTCCCAAATACGCAGGGTATGGGCTTTAATGCCCGAAAGCTGCTCCAGGTCTTTAATGGAATAGGAACTCACGTTTTCCTCCCTTGTCTAAAGTGTTTACGAATATATTTAATATCAATTAACAGCAACCCGAACGAGGTGCTGCCATCGCGTTCTCTACTTTTGTGGTGGTCCTGATGGGCCTCGGCCAAGGCTTTTAGAAACGGATGTTTTACCCGACCGAACAGCTTTAGTCGGCGGTGAATCAGCATGTCGTGCACTATAAAATAGGTTAGTCCATAAAGGGTAATTCCTGTTCCGGTACATGTTAGCACTCCATTATTGTGTTCCAGCCCAACGACCAGGAAAATAACTGCCAGACCACCGAAGAAGAGGGTAAATACATCGTTCAGCTCCAGCCATCCCCCTTTATGCTGGTGGTGTGTTTTATGGATATTCCATAACGGCCCATGCATAATATACCTGTGAATAAGCCATGAGGCTAATTCCATACCAATGAAGCTGAGTATGACGGAAACAACAAGTATCATAAGTTAACTATTATTTAGTTAACGGAAGCCTGAAAATCTTGTTTAATTGTGGTCTAATAAACAGTAAACAAACATAAAATAATAAAGAATACCAATTGGCAGAGATATAAAATTTTAGCCGCCGGGTTGCCTTTGGGAAAGGGGAGCAGGAAAAAGAGCAGATGCAGGATAAAAGAGATGACAAACCAGGCAATAAAGTTCTGCACAGGAATCTGTTCATTTTCCCACTGCCAGAAATTCAGCGCCATGGCCACCGGTTCGATAAAGAAATCCAGGAGTACCATTAAACCGGAAGCAAAAAGGGCTTTTAAGAACTTGGATAGGGGTAAGTTCGCACAAATAGTGCCAGTGCTGTAAATAAGCATCAGCCAGTTCAGGCCGATAATAAGAGGAACTTCCCACAGCTGAAATCCTAAAACAGGCCCGTAAGTATAGCTGCCAAAAAGCAGACCTGTCGCCACACCCACCACTTCAGAAAAAAAGCCCAGCAGGTAGCACACCACAGCAAAAAGAATAAAAGCACTATTCCATTGCCGGTGAAAGGAAAAAAGGATCCCCGCCGAAAGAAGGAGGTTTACAGGAGTAAGTGACTGAAAAAGCGTACGGCTGACAGGTAATATTAAACCTACAATACCTGCCAGGTAAGTAGCCACCATTAGCGCCAGCAGGCCCTTTTGCCGGCCATTAAGGTAGCTTACCCACTGGAGAGCATGTTCCTTTAGCATGACCGGAGTGGAGAGAGGACGCGATAAAATGGCAGATTTTCCATATATTCAGCTAAACCCCTTATCTTTACTAGTGTTTAAAGTTAAATTAATCAGAAAGCATGATTTTATACAACGTAACCGTAAGCGTGGAAGGAAGTATAGAAAAAGAGTGGCTGCAGTGGATGCGCGAGGTGCATATACCCGATGTAATGGCAACTAAACTCTTTATTGACCATAAGATATACAAACTGATGAACGAAGTGGACGGTGGCACCACCTATGCCATTCAGTACTTTGCCCTCGAAGCGGAAGATATTAATACCTACCAGCGAGAACATGCCCCCCGTCTGCAAAAAGAGCATGCCGACCGCTACCAGAACAAAGCCCTCGCTTTCCGTACCCTCCTGGAACAGGTTATTTAGGAGTGAGACATACGATGTGAGACATGAGACATGCGAATTGGGAAAGTATTTAAAGTTTCACTTGTCTCAGGTCTAGTATCTCCTGTCTCCCATCCTTTCTCATGACTAAAGACTATTCTTCAGCTGTTCATATGTTAGTCTTCCATTAATCCAGCCTCCGTCAAGTTCCGCACCGATGGTTTTATAAAACTCAATGGCGGGCTCATTCCAGTCGAGCACCTGCCAGCTGAGGCGGCGGGCATCTTTTTCCTTTGCAATGCGGATGAGCTCTTTAAAGAGTAAGCCGCCAAGACCTCTGCGGCGATGCTGCAGGGTAACGACTAAATCTTCCAGATACATACATTTTCCCTTCCAGGTACTGTAGCTCCAGAAATAGAGGGCCAGGGCAATGATTTTTCCCTCTTCTTCGGCTACAATAAAGTCAAACACTTTTTCAGGTCCGAAGCCATCCCGCTCCATCCGCTCGAGGGTATTGTCTACTTCCTGTGGTGCCTTTTCATATTCTGCCAGCTCTTTTATCAGGTCCAGTACCTGTGGCAGGTCTTCTTTCGTTCCTTTTCGAATCTGCATATATTTTATTGTTTAGCCATTAAAACTACGAAGAGCAGCACTTAATAGAAAGCTAAAGTTAAATTTATGCCCTGCGGCACAAAAAAGAAGGGCAGATAATTAGTCTGCCCTTCGGAATCCGTCTGATTATAATTGTTCTATATTCTTTTCTATCTCCAGCTCGGGTTCCACCCCCATATTGTACCAGGTAAAGGCATACTTATCGGCCCACTCTTCAATAATTTTAGAGGTAGGCTTGCCGGCACCATGACCTGCATTGGTTTCGATACGAATGAGGTAGGGGTTGCCCGGTGCACCATTTGCCTGCAGCTCAGAAATAAACTTGAAGCTGTGTGCCGGCACTACGCGGTCGTCATGGTCGGCCGTGGCAACCAGGGTGGCGGGGTACAGTACACCTTCTTCGATATTATGAAGAGGTGAATAGCCATACAGGTAGCGGAACATTTCCTCGCTGTCGTCTACATCGCCATATTCCACGGCCCATGCCCAGCCAATGGTAAATTTGTGGTAACGCAGCATATCGAGTACACCTACAGCCGGCAGAGCTACCTGAAAAAGGTCGGGACGCTGCGTCATGCTGGCGCCTACGAGCAGGCCACCGTTGGAACCACCGCTGATGGCAAGCTTGTCTTTGCTGGTATAGCCTTCTTCAATCAGGTATTCGGCTGCAGCTATAAAATCGTCAAATACATTCTGCTTCTTCATCTTCATACCACCTTCGTGCCATTCCTGTCCGTATTCACCACCGCCGCGGATGCTCGGCTGCGCATATATGCCTCCGTTTTCGAGCCAAACCAGGCGGGCAGCGCTGAAATTAGGGGTCATGCTGATGTCGAAGCCACCATAGCTATAGAGGAAGGTGGGGTTGCTGCCATCGAGCTCAAGGCCTTTTTTGTGCACGATAAACATGGGAACCTTGGTGCCATCCTTGCTGGTGTAGAATACCTGTTTTGTTTCAAATTTGTCGGCATCAAAATCGATTTTTGAGGCTTCATATAGCTCCGACTCTCCGGTTTCCACATTATATTTGTAAATATTGCTCGGGAAAGTAAAAGAGGTAAAGGTATAGAACAGTTCTTTGTCCTCTTCGCTACCCTCAAAGCCTCCGGCAGAGCCAATGCCCGGCAGTTCAATTTCTTTTTCCAATTCGCCCTCTTTGCTGTACTGGTATACTTTGGTTGCGGCATCCTGCATATAGCTCACGAACATTTTTCCGCCTGCAAGGCTCACATCTTCCAGCAGCTGTTCTTTCTCTGCAATTACATTCTCCCACTCCTGCGGGTTATCGAGCGATACTTTCACCAGACGTTTGTTAGGGGCGTTTTTTGTGGTGAGGATGAGCAGTTCATCTCCAATATTGCCTACTACGCTGTGGTCGTTCTCGAAATTATCGACAACGGTAACAAACTCACTATTGGGCTTGCTCAGGTCCTTTACCATTAAATTATTGCCGCTGGTGCCTTCGGAGCCGGCAACATAAACGAAGCGCTCATCTTCGGTCGTGCCGGCATAGAAGTTGCGCAGGGCATGCTCTTTATCTTCATGCACCAGCCGGTCTTCACTTTGTGGGGTGCCGAGTTTGTGGTAGTATACCTTGTGGAACTCATTTTTGCCCTTGAGCTTATTGCCTTTTTCAGGAGCGTCGTAGGCACTGTAATAGAAACCATCGCCGGCCCAGCTAATGCCACTGAATTTGGCCCAGTTTACTTCGTCTTCCAGTTCTTTACGACTATCGACTTCCATTATTTTTATAGTGCGCCAGTCGGAACCTGCTTCGGAAATGGAGTAGGCGGCATATTCGCCATCTTCCGAAAAGCTTAAGCCGCTAAGGGAGGTAGTGCCATCGTCCGACCATTTATTCGGGTCCAGGAATACTTCTTCTTCACCGCCCAGTTCGTCCATGGTATAGACTACATACTGGTTCTGGAGGCCATCGTTCCGGTACACAAAATATTGGTCGCCACGCTTAAAAGGGGCTCCGCTTTTAGGGTAGTTCCAGATTTCTGTCAGGCGCTCCTCTATTTTATCGCGGAAGGGAATCTGGGCCAGGTAATCTTCGGTAATCGCATTTTGCGCCTGTACCCATTTACCGGTTTCCTCGGAGCGGTCGTCTTCGAGCCAGCGGTATGGGTCAGGCACTTCGGTGCCATAGTAAACATCTACGGTATCGACGGTTTTAACGGTAGGGTATTGAATGGCTGCCTGTTCCGTCCCTTCTTTCTGCGCATCGCAGGCCAGAAGAGAAGCGGCTAGGGCAGCGCCACTTAATAAAGTGCCTTTGTTCATGAGGTTGTGGGTTAAAATCTTTTTAAAAAGATAAATTAGGCAATCTGCCGGACATACGGAAGCAGGAAAACGGAAAAGTTGATTTATAGGCAATGAGCTAGGGTATAGGGGAGGCTAAGGGGGTATTCTAATGCTGATTTGTGCCTTTCCTTTTGCTTATTCCGGAGGCGGTGGTAATTTCTCTCCGGGTGGCTTTGGCTTAGCTGAGTAGATCTTCACGCCGGGTATCTTTCCGGTGGTATTATTCCTGATTCCGGCTGTTGGAATAGCTTCCTGCCTTTTAGGTACTAAAGTTTTGTAGGGTAAAAACCTGTAGGGCTCGGTGAAAGGTTAGAGAAGCTGAGTGGAGAAGATGAAATTTTGCAGGCATAGGAATAGGCAGTAGAGAGAAGGTGGCAGTAACAAGCCTCTCCACTGTTCTTTTCTTTAGAATTTATACTAACTTTAGTGGGGATTATCCTGAATGGTACAGCAAGACAGGTGGAATAAAATGGAGAAAGTAGTGAAAATAAGGCTTTTAATCCTGAATCCCTGGGCAATGATAACCACCGTTCAACACCAAATTTATTTTTCTTAAACCTGGCAGAGATCTGGGAGATCCCATAAAAGGTGTCATATAGAAATCACTCATATGCTAAAACATATTTTGCTTTTCGGCTTTTTAACTGCTATGACAATAGTTAATCCATCGGCAGTTGCCCAACAAATAAAAAACTCTCCATCATTTCACCTGATTGTGGGTACTTATACTTCAGGGAAAAGCGAGGGGATTTATGTGTACCGTTTCGATTCGAAGACTGGAAAGTTAGAGCATACCTTTACCGCAAAAGGAGTGGAAAACCCTTCCTTTGTGGTGCTAAGTCCTGATGGACAATATTTGTATGCCGTTAATGAAGTATCGGGAGAAAAAGAAGGTTCGGTAAGTGCCTTCCGATTCAACCGGGAGACAGGGGCGCTGGAGTTTATCAATAAACAAGCTTCCGGTGGAGGAGATCCGGCTTATTTAACGGTCGATCAAAAGGGTGAAAACCTCTTTGTAGGTAATTATACTGGTGGTAACCTTTCTGTGCTGCCTGTACAGAAAGATGGAAGTTTGGGAGCTGCAATTCAGACAATCCAACACGCGGGGAGTAGTGTTAACAAAGAGCGGCAGGAAAAAGCCCATGTGCACTCGACCGTTTTAGGGCCTGAAGAAAAGCATCTTTTCGTAGGCGACCTGGGAACGGATAAAGTAAATATTTATGAATACCATCCTGAGAGCAATCAGCCGTTGAAGCCTGCTGCCACGCCTTTTATTGCAGTAGAGCCTGGTACAGGACCGCGGCACCTTATTTTCGATGAACTGGGAGATTATGCTTACCTGGTGCAGGAATTAACTGCAGAAGTAAGCGTATTTAGGCATGAAAATGGGAAGCTAAGCCATGTGCAGACGGTTCCAATGACTGAACCGGATTTCAAAGGAGCGGTGAGTGCTGCGGAGGTAAAAATTTCGCCCGACGGGAAATTCCTGTATGCCTCTAACCGTGGCGATGCCAATGAAATCGTGATTTACAAGATCGGCCCAGAAAAGGGTACCTTAACTTTGGTAGACCGCCAGTCCACGCTCGGTAAAACACCCCGAAACTTCACCATTGACCCGACCGGACGCTTTCTACTCGTGGCCCACCAGAACAGCGATAATGTAATTGTTTTTGCACGTGACATCGAAACAGGAAAATTAAGCCCGACGGGAGAGGAGATTGAAGTAGGAAAACCGGTTTATCTGAAAATGGTGCCGGTGGAGTAAAGCTGATAATGCTGGCAAAGCTTCTATTACAACTTGAGGTGATTGACGAATAGATTGAAGGAATGCTCCAGAGCTCCATCATAAATAACAGCATCTGGTAAAACCCACAGATGAGGCGGGTACCTTAAAATTATTTCGTTCGCCGCTATTTCCCGAAGGCCCTATTCCTCTTGCGTAGGCTTCCTGCCCTGAAGGGGGAGCCATCCACAGAGTATAATGGACCCCGAAAATAGGACAGCAGGTTAAGTGTAAATTATTAACTTGTTATCCTATGCAAAAGAGAAGACAATTTTCAG
>NZ_ANNU01000004.1 GCF_000346615.1 Nafulsella turpanensis ZLM-10 | reverse complement strand
TATAATGGACCCCGAAAATAGGACAGCAGGTTAAGTGTAAATTATTAACTTGTTATCCTATGCAAAAGAGAAGACAATTTTCAGCGGAGTTCAAAGCTAAGGTAGCTATTGAAGCTTTAAAAGAACAGCAAACCCTTCAGGAGTTAGCTCATAAGTACGAGGTCCATCCGAATCAGATTTCTTCCTGGAAACAGGAGTTTCTTCAGCATTCAGCCAGTGTGTTTACAAAAGGGAAGAAAAAGGAGGAAAAGGAAGATACAGCCAAGCTTTATGAAGAAATTGGCAGACTGAAAGTGGAAGTAGACTTTCTAAAAAAAAGAATGTAGCAAAGCCTGTGGCTGAGAAAAAGGCAATGGTAGATATAAAGCATCCAATTTTGAGTATCAGCAGGCAGTGCGAGCTTCTGGGACTTTCCCGCTCAGTTTTCTATTATCAGCCCGCCACAGCAAAAGAAGAGAATCTCAGGCTGATGGAGGAAATAGATAAGATATATCTGAAGTATCCCTTTTATGGTACTCGAAAGATGACAGAAGTGTTAAACGAGCAGGGATATGAGGTGAATAGAAAGCGCATAAAGCGCCTGTATCAACTAATGGGGATACAGGCTATTGGTCCAAAGCCTAATACAAGTAAACCTATGAAGGGGCATAAAATTTACCCATACCTACTGAGGAATCTAAAGATTGAACGGGTAAATCAGGTGTGGGCAACGGACTTAACGTATATTCCTATGCCTACGGGGTTCATGTATTTAATGGCAGTTATAGACCTTTATAGCAGAAAGGTCATCAGCTGGGGAGTATCTAATTCCATGGATACCGACTTCTGCTGTAGTGTGTTAAATGAGGCTTTACTGGCTGGTAAACCAGAGATATTTAATACGGATCAGGGAAGCCAGTTCACCAGCGATGCCTTCACCGATATTCTTAAAAAGCATGAAATACAGATCAGTATGGATGGGAAAGGCAGAGCCACTGATAATATCTTTATCGAGAGGTTGTGGCGTAGCCTTAAATATGAATATCTTTACCTGAAGAGACCTGAATCCTGCCAGGAACTGTATAAGGGATTAGCAGAGTATTTTCAGTTCTACAATCAGGAAAGACTCCACCAATCTCTGGATTATAAAACCCCAGAAAGTATTTACAGCATCCATAAAGTGGCTGCTTAATTCAATTAAAATTCAAAGAAAGCTGTCCTAAGCTTGGGGTCCACTAAA
>NZ_ANNU01000003.1 GCF_000346615.1 Nafulsella turpanensis ZLM-10 | reverse complement strand
AGACTCTTCAAAACATAAAAAAAGTGGCCGGAATTTCTTCCGACCACTCATGCCCATGGGGCAGACCTTTTGTAATTATGGGCTCTTTTCTTTTTATGGTTTATTGTTTCAATACTTTTACTACCTGGGCTTCTTCGCCGTCGGCCTGAACTTTCAGGAGATAAATGCCGGCAGACATGTTCAGCTGGCTTACATCGAAGCTTGCTTCTGTGCTACCTTTAGCATCTTTAAGCTGTTCGTGCATAAGAACTGTTCCATTCATGCTGATAAGCTGTACCTCTGCAGAGGTGCTGATTTCTTTACCGAATTTTACATTCAGCTGGTCCTGTACTGGATTAGGGTATACAGCCAGGGACTGAGCCGGTTCAATTTCTTCCTTAGTGTCGAAAGAAGCAGTTCGGGCGTTGGTAGTGCTGGCAACAGGAACGATTTCGATACCGTTTATTTGGGGGTTGCCAATACGGCGCACGAGCTCGATGTTCAGTTTTCCATCCGTTACTGAAATGTCTACCGTTTTCTGCAGTGCATTCATGCCGGCCTCTTTATAGATGTCCAGCCCGCTTACTTTTGTTTGTCCTTCTACCTTAACATCGAAAACACGCTCACCGGCAGCAGAAACACCACCTGAATAAGGAGTTTCAGCAAAGTAAAGGCGTACCTGGTAGGTGCCACTCTTCACAGGGAAGGCATATTGCACAGGTCCTACCCAGTTGAAGTCGAAACGTACAGGTCCAAAGATGGCATCCGGCGCATCGGTGTTATTAACACCTCTCCAGCTGTTGCTACCGGCAGAGTTATTAGAACTGCTGGTAGAAAGGTACTGCGATGGGTTTTCTCTGGTGTCATTTTCCCACTGAATAGGAGAGGCGCTAACATCATTACCACCGGCATTGATGCGGTAGATGGGCTTGTAAGAAGTGGAAGTGGTAGTTACGGTGCTGCTACCGGCTTTTACCTGTACCATTACATCGTCATAAGCAGTAGCCGAACCATTATCCTTTACAGTAACTCTGAAGGTGTAGGTGCCTTCTACCAGGTTGCTAAGGCTAAGCTTTGCACTGCTCGTTCCTGAAAGGTTTGCAGAAGGACCACTTGTTTTGCTCCACTGGTAGCTGCTGATATGGCCGTCGCTGTCTGATGCAGTAGCACTCAAGGTAAGACTGTTAGTAGGGAGGGTAAGGATTTGATCTGTCCCGGCCGTTACTTTTGGTGCCACATTACCCGCCGCCTCTTTTAGAACACTTAATTTTACCTCGTCGTAAGCCTGAGCTCCCAGGTTATCAGTAGCAGTTATTCTGAAAATATAGGTTCCTTCCAGCAGGTTACTCAAGTTAAGGTTAGCAGTAGTAGTGCCAGACATATTGGTGGAAGGTCCGCTCTGCTTCGTCCACTTATAGGAGGTAATAACGCCATCCTCATCCTTCGCGGTAACCGTCAGCTGAATTGAATTTTCAGGAAGCTGAATAGTTTTGTCGTCGCTAGCTTTTACAAGAGGAACAAGGTTAGTCGTTCCACCATCTGTAGTACCGCCACTAGTTGCAGAAGTAACAGTTACATTGATGTCATCAGAAGTGCTGTTTCCATCATTATCTGTAGCCCTGAAGCGGAAGGTATAAGTGCCGGCATTGAGCAGGCTCAGGTTAAGCGTGCTGGTGTTTCCACCATTCATCATTACATCTGGTCCGTTGATTTTGCTCCACAGGTAAGAAACTACTTTTCCGTCGCTATCAGAAGCTGTTGCTTCGAGCAGCAGGAAGTCGAGAGGCAGTTGAACTGTTTTATCTGCTCCGGCATTGGCTACTGGTGCAGTGCTGCCGCCTGTGTTGCTTTCGCCTGTATTTTCGCTGCTATCTGTGCTGCCGCTATCTGTAGTACCGCCACTAGTTGCAGAAGTAACAGTTACATTGATGTCATCAGAAGTGCTGTTTCCATCATTATCTGTGGCTCTGAAGCGGAAGGTATAAGTGCCGGCTACCAATTGCTCTACTGATAAGGTATGGGTGTTGCCGCCATTCATCATGGCATCAGGTCCGCTGATTTTGCTCCACAGGTAAGAGGCAATGCTGCCGTCACTATCAGAAGCTGTTCCTGTTAAAGTAATGGTATTGGTAGGAAGCTGAATGCTCTTGTCTGTACCGGCATTTACACTTGGTGCTGCATTGGTACCGGTGCTGCTATCATTTTGATCGCTTTCGCTGGTATTCGCACTTTCGCTACTTGTATCATCTGTTGGAGCAGGCAGTACAGTTAAGTTTACCTGGTCGGAAGAAGAAGCTCCGCTATTATCTTTAACAGTAACTTTAAAGGTGTAGCTTCCTTCCAGCAGGTTGCCGGCTTTTAACGTTTGAGTGCTGGTACCGTTCAGGCTGGTAGTAGGTCCGCTTACTTTAGTCCAGCTATAAGAAGCAATGCTGCCGTCGCTGTCAGCTGCACTTGCAGTAAAGCTTGCAGAGGCAGTAGGGAGGGTGATAGTCTGATCAGCACCGGCTTTTACTGTGGGAGCCTGGTTAACAGGAGCTGAGGTAGAAGAAAGTTCAGAAACGCCTGCATCTGTTGTGCTGCCAGCTTTACGGCTTTTACGGTCCCAGTCGAGAGAGATACCATAAGAGCTAATATCTTTTCCTGCATTAACGGCAGGTGAGCCTTCAGTCAGGCGGTAATCATCGGCAGAGGCATTTACAAATTTAGCATCTGCAGCTGATTTTACTACTGTGTTTTTATCAACGTTCCAGTCTGTATAGGTTTTAAGCTGATTCCAGCTGCTGGTTCCTGTTACAAGGAGGTTGTTATAGAAAACGTTATTGCTCGCTTCATTTACATATTCATTGATAGCTCCCTTGTTTTTGCTATCAATAACCGTGTTGTTGATGATATAGACACCGCCTAAAAATCCTCTGGATACAACATCGCTGGAGAGAGGAGTAGGGCGCACATTAACATTAAAGGCAGGCATTCCTGCACCGGAAATAATGTTATTGTATACGAGGTTATTTCCTATACCCTGGATTACGATACCTTCGCCTGAGCCATTTTTAATAAAATTGTTATAGCATTTGCCAGTGGTACCAAGGCCCAGCTGGATAGCACTCTTGTGCATGTCGCGGTTAGCGGTAGCATAATCATATATCTTATTGTCATATATTTCCACATCGGAAGTGGCAGAACCTACCTGGATAGCATCCCATCCGGTTCTTGTGATAATGTTGTTGTAAACGCGTACGCCTTTTATTTCATGAGGGTACTGCGTTTTGTTGCAGTACACGCTGGTTCCGCTAAAAAAGCTGTTGCCAAGGTAAATGCCTTCTCCGCCCACATCATGGATATAGTTGTCGTGAATGTTTACATTATACATGGTAAACTTACCACGGTCGGCAGAACCATCACATTTAGGGTCGGTTTTGGCCATAATGCCGGCAAAACCTGCGCCTGTAATTTCCACGTGGTCAATTTCCACGTCGGAAGAAAATTCGGTTACCGCAATACCCTGGCTTCCTTCCTTGGTTCTATCGACCTTTATGCCATACTCAAAAGCAGAATCACCAGTACCGGTAATTCTGAAGTAGCGGCTATTCTGTACAAGAATACCATTATTGATGGTAGAGCCGCCTAAGACAACCTGGCCACCACAGTTTTTGATGGTAATATAGTCGGAGGCAGAGCCTTTAAGGTTTTTTATGTAGAGGTTTGTGCGTTTACCGGCTTTTAAACAAACCACATCGCCTGGCTTAATGCCCATTGCACTTCCGTCGATGTGAGTCGTTCCTACTTCAATTACGTGATTGCATCCGCAGTCCTGAGCCTGCACCGAAAAGCTAAGCAGGAAGCTGAATCCCAGGATAAGGGCCAGGGTGCTCCAAACAAAATTAGACTTTCTTACTTTCATATCTTTACACACGTTTAACTTGTATTTTTTTTCCTCTCTCATCCAGACTTTCAATTTCTTCCCTTTTATGAAAATTGGATGTTGCAAAGATATACCCCTCAGCGAGCTTATATAGCTCAATAAATGGCTATACTTACATAAATGGAGTAATTTGGCGAAAAGGACTATTCTGGAAGAGCCTGTGGAATTGTTCTACAAAAACTGTGGAGGTTCTTTGGGGAATTAAACAAAACTTAAAAAAAAATACATGTATCCGTAACCTTTTGTTTCCTGCCGTCGTTAAGATAGAGACTGATTTTAGTCATTAATTTGGCAGAAAAGCATTCTGAAAGTGTGGAATTCTGTACAAGTTAAATTTTTACGGCTAATAAAGGTGTGCTGATGTAATTCTGGGGGGCTGGAAGATAAAAAAGTTGAAAGTTGCCCGAAAACTTACATCTAAAGGGCTTGTTGTGCTGACAACTAAATGCCTGAAAATCAGAATTACCTTTTCTTCTCTGGTAGGCTTTCAAAAATGGATATTTTGATTTTGCCTGCTTTCACCCCCATATCCGGTTGCCCTAAATCAAATTGTATTTTCAGTGATTTGTTTTCTTCTGCTGTTTACCTTCTGATCTGCCGTAGATCTTTATAAGCAGAGGGAAAATACTTTCTTCTGAGTTAGTAATAGTGGGATTGGCTTTTGGATCTGCTTATTTTTTGTTTTGAGGAGGGGTTTAGATTAAATATTTAGTTTTTAACTGCTCTGTGCCTTTAGCAGGGAGAGCCTGGGATGAAGGCAAAGCATTAATCAAAAGATAGATCTGAAAAACTTTTTCTGCAGGGAAGTAGGTTGTTAGGCCCTGGTTAATTTATTCTAGGACATCAAAAGTATGATTCCGGTGTAGTGGGATTGAAATGGCTGAGGAAGATGCTACTCTTCTTTTTCTGCTGCTGGAGGAGTGAGGGATTTGATGTGTTTGGCTGGAACACCTGCTACAACGGTATAGGGAGGTACATCCCTTGTAACGACCGCCCCTGCAGCTACAACGGCTCCTTTTCCTATTTTAACTCCTTTTAAAATGGTTGCCTTGGCGGCAATCCATACATCGTCTTCAATAATAATTGCCTGCTTTTTTCCTTCGGCGAAGTGATCGTTAAGCTGGTGAAAATCATTATCCATGATTAATACATACTGGCTTATTCGCACATTTTTTCCAATTATCACCTTTTCGCTTGCCGAAATGTGGCAACCGTTAATTCTGGAATTACAGCCAATTTCCAGGTACCCTCCCGGGCGAACAAAGAGCCTGGCCCTCACGATGTTAGACCAAATTCGCACCTGGTCGTGTAGTACAAGCCTTCCCCTGATATTCATTTTAGGTATCCCATTCATACTGACCCAGCGGCCTACCTTAGCCTGGCTGCTCAGCTGAAGGGGGGCCAGTAAGGCTTTCGCAAGAGCAATCCTGCCAGCCATTCCCGAGAAACGGGCTCCAATGGAAAGGAAATCTTTCAGTCCAGCCTTGTGAATGCCTTTTTCCTGATAGTATTCCTGTAGCTTTAGTTTAATAACGTTCATTTCGTTCCAATTTAAGCTCTTTATTCCCTAAGAAAGAAAATGCCGGAAAATTCCAGCCTAAAGCTTTGACGAGCGCTTCCCTATGCTTCTTTTGGCCTTTTATACTGTAGAAAAGGAGGTTTTTTGGAAAAGCCATGAGCAGGTAAAATGCCAGGGCAATATACTTTTGGATTCCGGTGGCATTTCTCCTGATAAAAAGCAGGCGGTTTCGGTTTAAATAATAAGTTTTTAGCGGGTTTGCTTTTCCTACCGAAACGGACTCTTTATGGAAGACCCTGGAAGCACCCTGGAAGTATACCTGGTAGCCTGCTCTTTTACAGGCCTCGCACCAGTCATGCTCTTCATAATAAAGAAAATAGCTCTCCGGTAGTAACCCAATTTCATGAATAAGCTTTTTTGGGAAGAGCATGGCCGCGCCGTGGCCAAGTTCGGTAGGATAGGATTTAAAAAATGCCTCTCTTACTTTTTCCTTATGGCCAACTTTACTTCCTCTTCCTGTAAAATAGTTAATAGCCCTTGCGCCGGCATACTGCACCAGATTGGTGCCATGGTAAATCAACAGCGGCGATACAATGCCTAATCGCGGTACTTCTCTGAACAAAGCGATCATAGGTTCCAGAAAAGAGGGCTCTACTTCTGTATCATTATTGAGCAGAAGAATATACTCTCCACTGGCTTTTTGAATGGCGAGGTTATTGCCGCCGGCAAAGCCAAGGTTTTGTTTACTTTCCAGGAACTGCACCTCCGGAAACTGCTGCTTCAGGTAAGAGCAGCCTCTGTCGCACCCATTATCCACCACCAGAATTTCCGTATTTGGGTAGGTAATGTTGGAAAGCGAAGCCAGTAACTCTTCTGTTACTTCCGGCTGGTTAAAATTAACCGTTATAATACTAACTAAAGGCAGAGAGTGGCTTTCCGGCGACATCATGACACAGGTGTTTCAGAGCTCGAGTGGGGGGTATGGATAAAAGTCTTATCGGCATTCCTGAGTTTGAACAACAGTAAAAACATGATTCCGAAAGCTTTTGGCAGGCTAAGCAATGCCCAAAGTAGTTTTTTGGTGTAAAACTCTTTGGGAACAGCCAACAAAAATGCCAGGGCATTTAAGCCAAAAAGACTCCACCAGACAAAAGGGTTCAGCTCCAGGTAATTATTAAAAAGAGAAGTCAGGAGGCAAATAAAGAATAACATTCCCAGGTTAATAACCCTGGGAAGCTGAATATTTCTTAGCAATGCACTGTTGGCATAGGTCCATTTTCCTTTAAAAAGTGCTTTAAGCCCTTTGCGAAAATATTTTTTCAGATATTTAAACTGGCTGGCGATCCAGCGTTTGCGCTGGTTCTGAAAAACTTCGGCTTTCTCTACCTTTTCATCATACACCTTTGCATTTTCAAGATAGCAGGAAGAGACTCCTTGTTCGAGCAGGAGAACTTCCATTTCGCGATCAAAACCTCCTACAGACTTCATACCTGCCAGTGTTTGCCTGAGAAGCTGTAGGTCGAAAGCCATGCCTGAACCAATTAGGGAGGAGGACCAACCGACGGCAAAGGTGCCACGACGATAGATGTGGTTGTTGATCGCTTCGCTTAAAGCATCGAGTAAAGCAAAGCGGGTATTTTTGTTTTTTGCCACGCGCTGGCCCTGGATAGAGCGGTAACCCGCCTGGTAAGCCGCATTCACCTTTTCAAGAAAGTCTGGCTCCATGAGGTTATCCGCATCGAGTATCAACCCTACATCGAAGGCATCCTCAGTGAACTGCTGCAAAGCTGCGTTCAGCGCTTTTACTTTTGTACTCTTGCTAAAGGAAACCTCAACCACTTTTATAGGAAGAGACTTTAACTGTTCAATGGTGCGTTCCTGCAGAGAATCTGCAATGACAATCACTTCAAATGAGGATTGCGGGTAAGACTGCTGTAGGGCCGCCTTCGCGACAGAGTAGATAACAGCATCTTCCTTATAAGCAGGAATCAATATGGCAATACGGGACTTTCTTGCATCCTGCACAAACCGAAGGGGAGCGCGCAGACGACCAGCTGCCGATAAAAATAGGGTGTAGCCCACCACATAGGAAAAATAAGCCAGGAAGGCTGCTTCAATTACGAGCATAAAAAATGAAATCTGTATTTACACCGATTCTTTCTGCCAGAGGGCAGGAAAAGTTTGGGCCACAATTTTAAAGTCGTACCAGAAAGAACATTCATCTGCATAAGCCATATCGAGGGCAATACGCTCCTCGGCCGACATATCTTTTTTTCCTCTTCTGGTAACCTGCCAAAGCCCTGTAATACCAGCCGGAGCAAGGAAGCGCTTCGACCAGAGATCGCGGGTAATTTGCTCAGCTTCATACAGCGGAAGCGGACGGTTGCCTACAATAGACATATCTCCTTTTAGAACATTCAATAACTGAGGAAGTTCATCAATGCTGCTTTTACGTAAAAAGCGCCCGATAGCCGTTACCCTTGGGTCCCTATCTATTTTAATAAAGGTGGGGCCATGTTCCGAGCGATACTGGTTCTGGTGCATTACCTCCCTCATCAGCTTATCTGCATCCTGCCGCATAGACCGGAATTTGTAGAAGTTGAAAATTTTATAACCTGTACCTACCCTTTTGGAAATGTAAAAAACAGGGCCTGGCGATTCCAGCTTAATGAGCAGGGCAATCAGCAGCAGGATGGGGCTTAGCAGCAGGAGGGCTAAAAAAGAAAAGGTAATATCAAAGAGCCGCTTGGCTGGCGATAACCTTAAGCCCGGATGCGGATTAGTTTCTACCTGTTCCCGCAGGTTTTGGGCTTTGGTTTCATTCAAGAATTCCAACCGTTCAATGAGATCTTCTACTGAAAAAGAACCAGAGTAAAAATCATCAGCTCCGGCTTTTTTTGCTGCCTTTATCTTTCTGAGATCAACCGTATCCGGGTGGTAAAGAACAGCAGGGATTGCCTGTAAACATTCCCCCTTTTGCAAATTGCTGATAAAGGTATAGGCCTCATGCTCAAAAAGGTCTTCCCTGCATATAAAAGCATATGGAAGGGCTTTGTTTGCATAAATCCCGGACAGACAGTGGACGTAGGCAAAAAAAGGATCCGTGAACAGGAGGCAGTCGAATCCTCTTGCTTCCAGTTGAGTAAAGAGATCGTCCCGGTCTCGGCTCACATAAATTATATAATTTTCGGAGCCATTCGGTGAAAGAGGAGTAAGCTTATGCATGTTTTACTTCTTTATGGTCGGCTTCTGAGTTAGCTGGAGCTTTTTCTATCGATATCGATGCCAGGGTCGTCTGTATCTTTTCCAGGAGAGCGGGAGGATTGAAGGGTTTTGTAATAAAACCTGTAGCTCCCGACTGCCTGCATTTTTCTTCAATATCGGAACAGCTATGTCCTGTGAGTACAAAAACTGGTACTTCTCTGTAAAACCCACTTTTTCTCAGGTGCTTCAACAAGTTAAATCCATCTATTTTGGGCATATCAATATCTGTCAGTATCAGATCCGGATAATGCCCTTTATCAAGCCATAACATTGCCTGAAATCCGTTTTCTATGGTGACAACTTCATAGTGATCCTGAAGCATAAAGTTCAGGAGAGAGCGTACGAAAAAATCGTCATCTATTACAAGTATTAGTTTCTTCATTATCCTAAAATAAGCCAATCATAAATAAAACAGGAGTTTGGTTTTCCTTTGCTGTTTTTCATAGTCCGGAGAAAAGCTTTTCTGTTAATCCTCAATATTAAAGCCTGTAAAATAGCCAAAAAAACGTATGGCTGGCTGTTTTCGGAAAACTTATCAGAACTTGAGGTTCCATGGAAAAACTTTAAAAAGTACCAAACTAAAACTAAAAAAATAAATTCATGCGCCTGCCGGAGAGCAGCGATTTGGGTTTATAAAAATTGTTCCAAAGGAACTTATCTTAAATACGTTAATGGTTGAATGATGTTTCCTATTTTTCATAATTCATTTTAACATTAATAGAGGGTATTTTGCCTGTACAAGGCACTTCGGTGTGTATTGGTTTCAAAGATACGCCTAAATATCAGATATTCAGAAAGATAAAGGTCAATTAAATGGAATTAAAAGGAGGGGAAAAGGATGAAAAGCGAGGGGGAAAACAGGGCAGAGTAGCTATTTATAATAATTCTAAATTGATAAAAAAGGCCCTCAAAATTAACTAAATCGCTCAAAATCAACCTTCTGTATATAAAAAGGGGGTTCCGGTAAGGTCTTAAAAGAAGCTTTTAGGTTGTTGTTTAGAAAACAATCACATAGTACATTTGTGCTGGAAAATTTGACCGAAGTCTAAATAATGACAAAAAATAGTTTCAACATGTCCTTTACAGGTAACATTGGGCCTTTGCTGAAAAGGTTGGCTCCTGCAGTGCTGCTATTGAGTGTGCTACTGCTTTGCGGAATGGGTGCGTTTGCCCAGACAGAAGAGTCTTCTCAGAAGGAGGAAGAAGATGATGTGGTAACGGCTTCCCAGTCGAAAGATACTGATATTGAGGCTGACCAGGTTCCGCAGGAGGTATCAGCCGAAGGTGCGGAAATTCCCCAGACGGAAGAGATTATTGCCCAGGGTAAGCAGTTATTTACCGGCAACTGTACGGTTTGTCATGCTTTAAATGAAGTGGTGGTAGGACCGGCACTGGCCGGGATTCATGAGCGGCGTCCACTGCCATGGATAAAAGCTTTTATCGTGAACTCTCAGCGGGTTATCCAGAGCGGAGATGCCTATGCGGTGAACCTGTTTAATACATATAATAAAACAGTGATGCCCTCCTTCAACTTCAGCGACGAGGAGCTAACTGCCATTATTGCTTATTTAAAATACGAAACTGAAAATGCTGCGCAGGGGGCGAACGAGCCAGCTGAGTCTGTGGCCGGAAACCAGGGAGAGGGAGCAGGACAGGCCGGTAATGAAGCTTCTGCCTTTCTTACTACAATAGTAGTAGCCCTGGTAGTTGTTTTGGTTTTAGTACTGGTAGTATTAATACTGGTATCTTCTGTATTGCTGAAGTACCTGAGTCAGCGCACGGACCTGGATGAGGAAGATAAGGAAATTGTAAACAGACAGTTCAGCTTTGGGAAATTAGTAAAGAGCCGTTCTTTCCTGGGAGTCCTCATCTTTATTTTTGTGGCTGTTGCCATTAAAACAGGTATTGATGGGTTATATAGCATAGGGATACAGCAGGGTTATCAGCCTGAGCAGCCGATTGCCTTCTCGCACAAGCTCCATGCCGGCCAGTACCAGATCAACTGTAACTACTGCCATACGGGCGTTTATAAAGCTAAATCGGCCAATATTCCTTCAGTGAATATCTGTATGAACTGCCATAATACCATTAAAAAAGATTCCCCTGAGATTCAAAAGCTATATGCTGCGGTAGAAACCAACACACCAATCGAGTGGGTAAGGGTGCATAACCTGCCCGACCTGGCGTACTTTAATCATGCTCAGCACGTGAATGTGGGTGGCATTGAATGCCAGACCTGCCACGGTCCGGTACAGGAAATGGAAGTGGTTTACCAACATGCCGAACTAACCATGGGCTGGTGTATTAATTGCCACCGCGAAACAGCTGTTAAAACAGAAGATAACGATTACTATGATAAGCTGGTGAAACTGCACAATGCCAATACCGATGAACCGATGACGGTGGAAGATATTGGTGGCCTCGAGTGTGCTAAATGTCACTACTAATAAATAAGAACCTTCTTCATATATTATATATATACAATGAAAGAAAATAAAAAGAGATACTGGAAGGGACTGGAGCAGTTGGCAAACGATCCTGAGTTCATTAAAAAGAACCAGAATGAATTTGCGGACTACCTGCCCATTAACTCAAATAAAGGAAATGGGGGAGAAGGTGGCCCTAATCGCCGCGACTTCCTTAAAATGATGGGGTTTGGACTGGCTGCGGCTTCTCTGGCTGCCTGTGAGGCTCCGGTAAAGTATGCTATTCCATACCTGAATAAGCCAATAGATGTAGATCCTTCTCTGGTAAACTACTACGCTTCCACCTATGCAATGGAGGGAGGCTTCTGTAGTATAGTAGTCCGTAACCGGGAAGGGCGCCCTATTAAAATAGAAGGAAACAATTTTTCGAATATCACCCGTGGCGGAACCAGTGCGCAGGTAGAAGCATCTGTGCTGGACCTCTACGATAACTCACGCTTCAGAGGTCCTCTCATCAGCGGAGAACCAGCCGAATGGCCGGAAGTGGATAAGGGAGTAATGGCTGGACTGGAGAGGGCACGAAATGTAAAAGTAGTAAGTAATACCGTTTACAGCCCTTCTACAAAAGCTGCTATCGAGGAATTTGCCAGCCGCTACAATGCAGAGCATATCATGTATGATGCTCATTCAAGCTATGCGCTTATAAAAGCTCATGAAGATACATTCAGTGTTCCTGCTATTCCTTCATACGACTTTACTAAAGCCGATGTAATTGTAAGTTTCGGGGCGGACTTCCTCGGTACCTGGATTTCGCCGGTAGAGTTTAATAAGCAGTATGCAAAAACCCGAAAGCTGGGGCCGGAAAAAAGGGTAATGTCGCGTCATTACCAGTTCGAATCAGTTTTAACCATTACAGGAGCCAATGCCGATTACAGGACTCCGATTCGTCCTTCTCAGGAAGCAGAAGCAGTAGCTGCCCTTTACAAAATGATTGTGCAGCGAGATGCAGGCACTGCTGCCGCAGAATTTAAATATTTAGAAAAAGCCGCCAAAGATCTCCTGAAGAACAGGGGGCGTGGGCTGGTGGTGAGCAGCTCTAATCATATTGTAGTACAACGCCTGGTAAATGCCATCAACGTTGCCCTTGACAATTATGGGAGAGGAAAAGCCGTCGATATAACCCGTCCGGCCTTCTACCGTCAGGGCAATGACCGCCAGATGACACAGTTTGTGGCACAGGCAGTAGCCGGAGAGGTAGATGCGGTAGTGTTCATGGATTGTAATCCTGTATATGATTTTGCAGGTGGAGAAGCCCTTGGTGAGGCATTAAGAGCTGGTAAAATAAAAACAAGCGTTTCAACTGCCATGAAAATGGATGAAACAGCGGCGCTTTGTACTTATATTGCTCCTCAGCACTACTACCTGGAAGCATGGAACGATTATGAGCCACGGAAGAATAATTTCTACGTAGCTCAGCCTACCATTCGTCCGCTCTTCCTTACGCGCCAGGTGCAGGAGAGCCTTCTTTTATGGGCAGGTCTCCCTACAGTAAATTATTACGATTTTATGCGTGCACGCTGGAAGGAAGCATTCTTCCCGCTGCAGACAGAAATTGCTGATTTCGACCTTTTCTGGGATGCCGTGCTTTATACAGGCGTGTTCATACCAGGCGTTCCACTGGACCTCGATCCAAAGGCGGACCTCAGGTATGAAACAGCCGCTACTGTAGAAGATGAGACAGGAGCTTTAACCCCCATTTTTTCAGCCGATACGGATGCCGACCTGGCTGCAGTACCAAGAGCAGTAAATGTGGCACCAGGCCAGCACGAACTGGTAATCTATGAAAAGGTGGGGATTGGAACCGGCCGCCATGCCGGGAACCCATGGCTCCAGGAGCTGCCAGACCCAATCAGCCGGGTTACCTGGGACAACTACCTTACCATTCCTATGGCCCTGGCTAAAGAATTGGGACTGGAAATGGAGTATAATGAGACCAAAAAAGTTAAACTCACAGTTGGTGACCAAACTGTTGTGCTTCCGGCAGTAATCCAGCCGGGTCAGGCAGTGGGTACTGTGGGAATTGCCATGGGCTATGGCCGCTCCAATGTAGGGGTAGTAGCCGATAAAATTGGTATCAATGCATACCCGTTCATTAGAATTGAGGAAGGGGTACTGAAATACTTTGTACCGGAAGGAGTAAAAATAGAAGCGACTGACGAGCATTATGCCTTGGCTCAGACCCAAACCCACGATACTTATATGGGCCGGGCCACTGTTATTCAGGAGGCTACTCTTCAGGAATACCAGCAGGATCCTAAAGCAGGCAGGTTTGAACCAATGATTGCGACTTCAGAAGGACCCATTGCACCAGATAAACTTAGTCTCTGGGACGGCCATCTGTACCCGAATCACCACTGGGCAATGGTAATTGACCTTAACTCCTGTACCGGCTGTAATGCCTGTGTTATTTCCTGCCAGACCGAAAATAATATTCCGGTTGTAGGTCGCCAGGAAGTGTTAAACCGCCGGGAAATGCACTGGATCCGGATTGACCGCTACTACAGCGCAAAGACGGAAGCAGAAATGAATGAAATGGAGCTGAATATGCTGGAAGACAAGCAGTTAGAGCTTGCTTCAGCCAATCCGGATGTTGTTTTCCAGCCTATGCTTTGCCAGCATTGTAATAATGCTCCATGCGAAACGGTATGTCCTGTAGCGGCTACCACCCATAGTTCCGAAGGTTTGAATATGATGACTTACAACCGTTGTGTAGGTACCCGCTATTGTGCCAACAACTGTCCATATAAAGTTCGTCGATTCAACTGGTTCAAATACCACGATAATGCGGAATTTGCGGATGTGAACCCTGCCATGAATTACGATTTAGGTAAAATGGTACTGAATCCGGATGTAACCGTTCGTGCGAGAGGGGTAATGGAGAAATGTACCTTCTGTGTGCAGCGGATTCAGGAAGGAAAGCTGGAGGCTAAGAGAGAAAACCGCCGCCCGAAAGATGGCGAAATTATTACCGCCTGTGCAAAGGCCTGTCCTGCCGATGCCATTGTTTTCGGAGACATCAATAACCCTGACAGTCAGATTGTACGCCTGCTGAAAGCAGAGGAACAAGGCCGTGCCTACAATGTATTAACAGAGATTGGAACAAGGCCAAACATTTTCTATCTGACAAAAATCCGGAATGTGGATCTTGATTTAGAAGGTGAGGAAGTAGTTACTGCTTAATTTTAAAAGAATCAGAATATGCATGTTACAGCACCCGTAAGGGAACCATTAGTTACCAATGGCAAAACCATAAAAGATGTTACTCAGGACATCAGCAGGCATGTGGAGGCGAAGCCAAATCCTTTATGGATGTTCGCCATGGCCGTTTCGCTTGCCTTGTTAACGGTAGGAACTTATGCAATTTACCGGACCGTATGGGATGGAATTGGCATGTGGGGATTGAATAAGACAGTAGGCTGGGCCTGGGACATTACCAACTTTGTTTGGTGGGTAGGTATCGGCCACGCCGGTACTCTTATCTCGGCAGTACTCCTTTTGTTTCGCCAGAAGTGGAGAACATCCATTAACCGGGCTGCAGAGGCGATGACGATTTTCGCCGTTATCTGTGCCCTTATTTTCCCACTCCTGCACACAGGCCGACCATGGTTGTCACTTTACTGGTTGTTCCCACTTCCCAATACCTGGGGTTCGCTGTGGGTTAACTTTAACTCACCGCTCCTGTGGGACGTATTTGCAGTTTCAACCTACTTTACCGTGTCGCTGGTTTTCTGGTACATTGGCCTTATTCCAGATTTTGCTACCATTCGGAACCGTGCGACTGGTAAGATTCCAAAAGCTGTATATGGAGCATTAAGCCTTGGCTGGACGGGTGGAGCAAAAGCATGGCAGCGTTACGAATCAGTTTCCCTGATCCTGGCTGGTCTGGCTACTCCACTGGTGCTTTCGGTTCACACCATTGTATCCATGGACTTTGCCACTTCGGTAATACCAGGCTGGCACACTACAATTTTCCCTCCATACTTTGTGGCAGGTGCGATTTTCTCAGGCTTTGCCATGGTATTAACGCTGATGATTATTACCAGAAAAGTGTACAAGCTGGAGGATTATATTACCATTACCCATATTGAGCTGATGAACATCATCATCATGGTAACAGGCTCTATTGTAGGTATTGCTTACATTACCGAGCTTTTCGTGGCCTGGTACAGTGGAGTGGAGTACGAACAGTATGCTTTCCTTAACCGGGCTACCGGCCCTTACTGGTGGGCATATGCCACCATGATGACCTGTAACGTGATTTCTCCACAGCTGTTCTGGTTCAAGAAAATTCGTACCAGCATCGTTGCTACTTTTATTCTGTCTATTATCGTGAATATTGGGATGTGGTTCGAACGTTTTGTAATTATCGTAACCTCCCTGCACCGCGATTATGTACCTTCGAGCTGGGTAATGTTCTCTCCAACTATTTACGATGTGGGAGTTTACATCTTTACCTTTGGATTGTTCTTTACCCTCTTCTTCCTTTTTGCGAAGTTCTTCCCGGTAATCAATATGGCAGAAGTAAAAAGTGTGTTAAAATCATCATCAGCAACTGAACAACAAAACCATTAAGATGACAGCTTCAAATAATTATGTTGTCGGATTATACGACGATGAAGATGTGCTGCTGGAAGCAGTACAAAAAGTGAGAAAGAGCGGAGTACATATTGAGGAGGTGTATACACCCTTTCCTGTTCACGGTTTGGATGAAGTATTGGGTTATAAAAGAACCCGCCTTCCTGTTGCCGCCTTTTTGTTCGGTTTGCTGGGGACGATACTTGCCTTTACCATGATGATTGGAATGTACACGATCGATTGGAAAATGAATATTGGTGGTAAAGACTTTTTACCCTTACCGGATTTTATTCCGATTGCTTTCGAATTAACGGTTCTTATCTCCGCCCTCGGAATGGTGAATGTGTTCTTTGTGGTAAGTAACCTGAAGCCCTGGGGAATTCCAAGGATCTTTGATTTACGCACCACAGATAACCTGCACCTCATTGCCCTGAACCTGGATGCTAATACCATTCCTGTAGAAGAACTACGGAAAGTGCTGAAAGAAACGGGTGCCGTGGAAGTAAATGATAAAACTTTTGAATAAAACCGCTGAAAATAAAATGCGATATACATCAAATTTAAAAAGTCTGGCACTGGGGGTAATGGCAATGGCAGGGCTTTCTGCCTGTGGAGCGGAAGGAAATGATCCGGGTCTCGAGTTTGCCCCCCAGATGTACCATTCCGTGCCTTACGATCCACTGTCCCAGATTACAAATGAATCGGCTGGAGAGTGGCTCAGCACCAGGAAAGATGAACGAGGTGAGTTTTATAATTCAAACCCTTATAACCCGCACAATATGAATATGCGGGTTCCGCCTGAGAATACCGTAGTGAGGAATGGAACGGGAATGCTCCCTTACCGCTATCCGAAAGATTCAGCCGGTAGTACGTATTATCTGGACCTTGCGGCAGCAAATGTAAAAAACCCGCTGCCGGAAACAGAAGAAATTACTGAGCAGGGACGTATCCTTTATAATAATTTCTGTGCTCCTTGTCATGGAGGAAGTGGGGCAGGCGATGGCCCTGTAGGTGAAGTTTATAAAGGTATCCCAAATTTTGCAGGTGGAAGATATGCTGAAATGACAGAAGGCCATATATACCATGTGATTACACATGGGCAGGGCCGGATGTGGCCATATGCTTCTCAGGTGGCGCCAATTGACCGCTGGAAAATTGTTCGCTATGTTCAAACTCTTCAAAAACAATAATCAGCTCCATGGAAATTAATATTACGAAGGAAGAACAATTTAATTTTACCTCCAGGTTTAAGAAAATCCTCGGTATTGTCTTGGTAGTCGGCATTCTGGCTGTTATTGGAGGAATAGTGGTAGGAATATCGGGGGGAGAGGAACACCATGGTGCTGAACATGAAGCAACTGAAGTAACAGAGGAGTTCAGGACCGGCGAAGGTTCTGGAGACGGACCACGTACCCATGCTCCCGGTACCGGCGATCCGCAGGCTTTCGATATGGCTGCCGTGGAACATGGGCCAGACTGGGTTACCCGCCTGTTTGCAAACCTTTGGATCAACAACCTTTTCTTTACAGGCCTGGCCATCATTGGAGTCTTTTTTGTGGCCATTCAGTATGTTTCACAGGCAGGTTGGTCAACAGGATTTCTGAGAATTCCTCTTGCAATGGGGGCATGGTTACCCTATGCTGGAGTGCTGATGCTGGTGGTTTTCTGGTTTGGAAGCCATGATCTTTTCCACTGGACCCACGAAGGGCTTTACGAGAAGTTCCTGGCCGATGGTAAAACGCCTAATCCTGAATATGATGAAATAATAGCCGGTAAAGAAGCATATCTGAATACCGCTTTTTATATCGGACGTACAATAGCCTACTTTATTATATGGGCTGGCGCATTTTACTTCCTGCGCAAAAAATCTCTTGAAGAAGATATTAATGGCGGAACCTCATACTGGTATACCCTCCGGAAATACTCAGCCATTTTCCTGGTTTTGTTTGCGGTGACTTCTTCTACTGCTGCCTGGGATTGGGTAATGTCCATTGATCCTCACTGGTTTAGTACCCTGTTTGGGTGGTATGTTTTCTCCAGCTGGTGGGTATCTGGTTTGGCGGCAATAACATTAGTGGTTATTCTTTTGCGTGAGCACGGATACCTGAAGGTGGTTAATGCCAATCACGTACATGACCTTGGCAAATTTGTTTTTGCATTCAGCATTTTCTGGACCTATCTATGGTTCTCACAATTCCTGCTGATTTACTATGCCAACATTCCGGAAGAATCAATTTACTTCATAGAGCGGCTGAGCAGTGATTATTATTCTCCTATATTCTTTATAAACCTGGTGATAAACTTTGTTTTTCCATTCTTTGTTTTGATGACAAGAGATGCAAAACGGCATTCTATATTCCTGAAAATCACCTGTATAGCAATTTTATTCGGCCACTGGCTGGATTTCTACCTGATGGTAACACCAGGTGTTATGAAAGAGTACGGAGGCTTTGGTTTACTGGAAACCGGGTTAACCCTTATTTATGGTGCCGCTTTCCTTTTTGTTACCTTTACTGCCTTATCAAAGGTTCCATTGGTACCAAAGAACCACCCAATGCTGGAAGAAAGCCTACACCATCACATATAACGAGTATTCACACTAATTCAAAAAACCCATGTTTGGTATATTATTAGCGATAGGTGCTGTTGTTCTCATTGCTATTTTACTCCTGATTTACCGTATTTATACACTCGTGAATGTGGTTCGCGGAACGGAAAAGAAGCGGGTATCGAAGAGCAATAAAGTTAATGCGGTACTCTTTGTATTGTTCATGCTCATTTTTGGCGGATGGTTCTTCTACTATTCATTTGCCGCTTACGATAAGTACCAGGTACCACTTGCGTCTGTTCACGGGCTTGAATATGAGCAGATTTTCTGGACCACTACCTGGATATGTGTAGCCGTTTTTGTGCTTACCCACGTGCTGCTCTTTGTTTTCTCTTACATTTACCGGTATAAAAAAGACAGGGTAGCTACCTTTTACCCCGACAACACAAAACTTGAAGTAATCTGGACTATTATTCCTGCCATTGTACTTTCAATTCTTGTATTTGGTGGGTTCCAGGTTTGGGCTGATATGACAGATGCTGCTCCTCCGGAAGCCGAGGTGCTGGAAATAATGGGTTACCAGTTTGCCTGGGAAGCACGTTATCCTGGAGAAGATGGAAAGTTGGGAGCGCATGATTTTCGCCTAATTGATGCTATCAACCCCATGGGAGTAAACTTTCGCGATGAAAATGCCTATGACGATTTTATTGCGCGGGAGATTTACCTGCCAAAAGGAGTGCCGGTAGAAATGAAAATCCGGGCAAGAGATGTACTGCATAGTGTATATCTTCCACACTTTCGCCAGAAGATGGATGCGATGCCAGGTATGCCAACCCGTATGTGGTTTATTCCTACAAAAACCACTGCAGAGATGCGTGAAGAGCTGAATGACCCTGATTTTAACTACGAACTGGCCTGTGCCGAAATTTGTGGTAGAGGACACTTCTCGATGAGAAAAGTGGTAGTGGTAGTAGAGCCTGAAGAGTATGCGAAATGGTATGCCGAGCAGCAGACTATTACGGAGCAATATCCGGAGCTAAGAAATCTGCCACTGGAAGAGGAAGAGCTGGATGAAACAGAAGGAGCGGGCCCTGTTTCCGAAGTAGTGGAGTCCGAAGAGGTTGAATTGAGTCAGAAATAAGCAATTGCATTAAAACTATTTTGATATGGCTACCATAAACGTAGAAAAGTCCCATACAGGTGGAGCCGCCGATGCCCATGCGCACGGTGCGCACGACCATCAGCAGAGCTTCATTACGAAATATATTTTCTCTACCGACCATAAAATGATCGGTAAGCAGTATCTCATTAGCGGTATCTTCTGGGCCTTGATTGGCGGTTTTCTGTCTATCCTCTTTCGCCTTCAGCTGGGATTTCCGGGAATGGACATGACTTTCCTGAAGCCTCTTTTAGGAGATTGGATTACCACCTCCGGTACCTTGGATCCGGAGTTTTACCTTGCACTGGTAACCATGCACGGAACCATCATGGTATTCTTCGTGCTAACCGCCGGTTTGAGTGGTACTTTCAGTAATTTCCTGATTCCGCTGCAGATTGGTGCCCGCGATATGGCCTCCGGCTTTATGAACATGCTTTCTTACTGGTTCTTCTTTGTGGCCAGTGTTATTATGTTTTACAGCTTGTTTATTGAAACAGGGCCGGCTGCAGGTGGCTGGGTGGTGTATCCTCCCTTGAGTGCCTTGCCGGAAGCAATTTCCGGTTCTCACCTGGGAATGACCCTCTGGCTGATATCCATGACGCTCTTTATTGCCTCGCAGTTACTGGGTGGTATCAACTATATTGCCACCGTAATTAACCTGCGGACCAGGGGCATGTCCTTTGCAAAAATGCCTTTAACAGTATGGGCTTTTTTCCTGACTGCTGTATTAGGTCTGCTTGCTTTCCCGGTTCTGTTTGCCGCCGCACTCTTACTTGTATTTGACCGTAGCTTTGGTACCTCTTTTTACCTGGCCGACATTTACATCGCAGGCGAGGCACTGCCGCACGTAGGTGGTAGCCCTCTGTTGTACCAGCACTTATTCTGGTTCCTGGGCCACCCTGAGGTGTATATTGTAATTCTGCCTTCTTTCGGTATCGTATCTGAAGTAATGGCAACCAACGCACGTAAACCAATTTTCGGATACCGTGCCATGATTGGCTCTCTGTTAGGGATTTCCGTACTGTCCTTCGTCGTGTGGGCGCACCATATGTTCGTTTCAGGAATGGACCCCTTCCTGGGTTCGGTCTTCATGTTCCTGACGCTTATAATTGCCGTACCATCGGCGGTGAAGGTGTTTAACTACCTGACTACTTTGTGGCGTGGTAACATCATCTTTACGCCGGCCATGTTATATTCTATCGGCTTTGTTTCGCTCTTTATTTCCGGCGGCTTAACAGGTATTTTCCTTGGTAATGCTGCCATTGACGTGCAGCTGCACGATACTTACTTCGTAGTAGCTCACTTCCACCTGGTAATGGGTAGTGCAGCCTTCTTTGGGATGATGGCCGGTATTTATCACTGGTTCCCGAAAATGTTTGGCCGCATGATGGACAATAAGTTAGGCTACTTCCACTTCTGGGCTACCTTTATTGGGGTGTACATGGTGTTTTTCCCTATGCACTATATCGGTATTGCAGGTTTCCCGAGAAGGTACTATTCATTCACCAATTTCGATGCCTTTAGCGGATTTACCGATTTGAATATGTTCGTGAGCATCGCGGCTATCGTTACCTTTACGGCTCAGCTGGTGTTTATCTTCAACTTCTTCTATAGCATGTACCTTGGAAGAAAAGCGCCTGCTAACCCGTGGAATTCAAACACGCTGGAGTGGACAACACCTGTAGAGCCAGGACATGGCAACTGGCCCGGCGAAATACCAACTGTATACCGCTGGCCTTATGATTACAGTAAGCCGGGTGCGAAAGAAGATTATATTCCTCAGAACATTCCATATGCTATGACACCGGAATCTAACCTTCCTCACGAAACTGCTATGATTGACATGGAGAAGGATGACGATGCTGTGGTTGTGGATCGTGAAGGCAAACACTAAACGATACTGGCAAAAAAAATATGGTAAACTGGCTGCAATCACCATTGCAGCCGTTTACCTTTTAATTATTGTCGGAGGGGTGGTCCGTAGTACTGGTTCAGGAATGGGTTGCCCGGACTGGCCAAAATGTTTTGGGAGCTGGGTACCGCCAACATCGGCGGAGCAGCTCCCTTCTGATTATAAAGAAGTTTATTCGGAGAAGAGAGGAGAGAAAAACAAACGGTTTGCCAGCTTACTGGAGGTGTTTGGAGCTGACCAGCTCGCGTACCAGCTAAGACATGATGAATCCCTTTTAATTGAAGCAGATTTTAATCCGGTTAAAACCTGGATCGAGTACTTTAACCGCCTGGTGGGGGTTACGATAGGGTTTTTAATAATGGCTACCTTTGCCGTCTCTTTTTCTTTCAGGAGTAGCAGGCCGGGTATCTTTTGGGCTTCGCTGGCCACTTTTGTGCTGGTAGTGTTCCAGGGGTGGTTAGGTTCTATAGTGGTTTCCACCAACTTATTGCCCTGGATGGTGACGGTGCATATGCTACCGGCCCTGGTAATAGTGGCCCTCCTTGTGTGGGCAAAGTTTCAGGTACAGGAAGAGTCTCCAATTGAATTGAAAAAGGAGCACCGGCAAAAGCTTGGAGCTTTAACCTTGCTGTTGATTGGCTTTTCGCTTGTTCAAATAATTTTAGGAACACAGGTGAGAGAATTAGTCGATGAAGCCGCAGTACGGCATCAGTATACCAACCGGGAAGTGTGGATAGAGGAGTTAGGTATTATGTTTTACATTCATCGTTCTTATTCCATTGTAATTCTTTTGTTTCACCTGTTATTGTTTTATTTAGTTCGTAAATTTGCTCCGCAGGCAGCTAATTTAAACAAGTGGAGTAGTATTTTGCTGGCGGTTCTATTGCTGGAGATAACTAGTGGGGTTATTATGGCTTATTTTGCTATACCGGCTTTTTTACAGCCAATGCATCTGTTTTTTGGAACGGTACTCTTTGGCGTCCTGTTTTACATTCTGCTGTTAGTGAATAGCAGACGGGTCGAAAAAATGGAACAAACTGATTTAAATTCTGACGTATGTTTATTGCAAGAAGCAGGGAAATAAGTGTTGCCGCTTATGTGGTGGAAAAGGTGAAGATTTATACAGAACTGGTTAAGCTGAGACTTTCTTTTCTGGTGGCGTTTTCATCTGCGTTTGGTTTTGTGCTGGCTTCAAATGGTAGCATTAACTGGTGGGTTTTAAGTGTGCTGAGCCTGGGTGGTTTTCTTGTCAGTGGTGCATCCATTACGCTGAACCAGATTTTTGAACGGGAACTGGACAAGAAGATGAAAAGAACGCAAAACAGACCACTACCTACCGGCAGGATTAGGGTTCAGGAAGCGGCTCTTTTTGCAGCCTTTCTGGCTGTTGTGGGGCTTGGGCTGCTGTTGGTATTTACCAATATACTCACCACGGTTCTTTCTCTGGTTTCAATGATTTTGTACAGCCTGGTTTATACACCTATGAAGCGGGTAGGCCCTTTGGCTGTGCTAGTGGGTGCTATTCCCGGGGCTTTGCCTCCCTTATTAGGGTGGACGGCTGCCACCGGGGTGATTACAGCAGAGGCCCTTATTATTTTCGGTATTCAGTTTATCTGGCAGTTTCCGCACTTTTGGGCGATTGCCTGGGTAGCCGACGAAGACTATAAGCGAGCCGGTTTTAAGCTGTTGCCCTTGGGAGGGAAGAAAGATTTTAATACTGCCCTTCAAATAATGACCTATACCCTGTTCCTGATTCCCCTTGGCCTTTTACCGCTTAAGCTGGGGATTACAGGAATCAATTCCGCTATTATTGCGACCGTTTGCGGTGTTTTGTTTCTTTCCCAAACATTTAAACTAATGCGGAATCAGGACCGGAAGTCAGCATTGAGAATAATGTTTGGTTCTTTTCTTTACCTTCCGGTAGTGCAGATTGCTTATCTACTTGATAAAATTTAAAAGATGAATACACAAAATATAAATATTGTTCAGGCAGAGCAGCCGCAGCTGCCTTTGTCAATGAGCCCGAAGAAGTTTATCCTCTGGCTGTTTATTGTGTCGATTGTTATGCTATTTGCCGCCTGGACCAGTGCCTATATTGTGGCACAGGCGGAAGGAGTGGGGGTGCCTATCGAACTGCCTTCCCTTTTTGGCTATACCTCCATTTTGCTTATCCTTAGCAGTATTAGTATGCACCTGGCTTACCGGGCAGCAAAAAGAGATCAGCTAAATTTGCTCAGGATATTCAGTACCATTACTTTTATTCTCGGAGTTGGATTTCTGGCGGGTCAGCTGCTGGGTTTTGAACAGCTGGTGGCATCGAACGTTTATTTTGTAGGCGGTACGGCCATTGACTCCTTTACCTTTGTACTGCCTTTTATGCACGGAGTCCATATTGTGGCCGGATTGGTGTTTCTGTTAATCGTTCTTGTTCAGTCCTTTAGGTATAAGGTTCATTCCAAGAGCATGCTTTCGATAGAATTGTGCGCAACCTTCTGGCACTTTTTAGATGGACTATGGCTATATTTGTTCCTGTTTTTGACTTTCAACTAAACATATCTTATTATCGTATCAACTTGTATTAAACGTTTATTATGGCAGCGGAAGTTACTTTAAACAAACCAAAACGCAGTATCTGGGACGGCGGACAATCACCCTTCAAGGCGAGCTATGGAAAGCTGATGATGTGGTTCTTTCTTCTTTCAGATGCCTTTACTTTTTCCTCTTTGCTGATTGGCTATGGCTATGTCCGGTTTAGCTTACCCGCTTATGAGGGCTCTCTTGATAATTATGCTGCCTCGCAGGAGGTGTGGCCTGTTGCTGAAATGGTGTTCGATGCTGTTCCTTTCCTGCATGGGGTTCACCTTCCGCTGGTATTTGTTGGTATCATGACCTTTATTCTCATTTTGAGTAGTGTTACCATGGTACTGGCCGTAGAAGCCGGACACCGCATGGATCGCAAGGCCGTAGTTAAATACCTTCTCTGGACGATTATTGGTGGTGTAACCTTCTTGGGCTGCCAGGTGTGGGAATGGAGCCACTTTATTGCCGGAACAGAGGAAGGACTTCTGCTTGCGGATGGTACCCGACTTTTTGGAGCAAACCTCCTTGAAAATGAATATGGTCCACAGCTTTTTGCCAACTTCTTTTTCTTTATTACAGGCTTCCACGGAACCCACGTATTAAGTGGTATCATTTTGTTGTTTATCGTGTTTTATAATGCCGCTGTCGGAACGTACGACCGCCGCGGGCATTATGAAATGGTAGAGAAGATTGGTCTTTACTGGCACTTTGTAGACCTTGTTTGGGTATTTGTATTTACCTTCTTTTACCTTGTTTAAGACTTTTAAAAGATAAAGAGATGGCTCATCACGAAGAAAATCACGATATAGTAGTACAACCTGCTAATAAAGAACATATCAAAAAGATATGGAAAACCGCCCTTATCCTGGCTGCGGTAACGGCATTGGAATTCCTTCTGGCTTTTACCATGGAAAGGGGCCCCCTGTTGATTTCCATTTACGTAGGCTTAACCATTATCAAAGCCTTTTATATTGTAGCAGAATTTATGCACCTTCGTCACGAATCGAAAACCCTTATCTGGTCTATTCTGATTCCAACCATTTTTGTTTTTTGGTTAATTGTGGCCCTTCTAATGGAAAGCGATGGAGGAGTTCCTAACGTTTAGGACTTGTTTGGAATTTAAAAAAAGCCGGACTTAAAAGTACCGGCTTTTTTTATGCAATTTATCTTCGCCTGGAATGGATTTGAATGGGTGGTGCCGTAACTTTGCTACCACTTCAGAGAGATAAAAGCAGGAATTATTAAAGAATCTAAATTAATTCTGAGCTGCTTTTGTTTTAGTGAAGGTTAACTCTTATTTACATGAAAAACGCTAAAAAGTTTGCGGCTTTAACCTTCCTGCTCATTTTTCCAGTTTTCCTTATCTGGTTCCTTAGAACCTTTGGGGAAAACAAGTTTAGTATACCCGTTTTTCATCAGGATGCCACAGCGATAACTTCCGAATTCTGTTCTCCGCAGGAGGGGCAGCATTATATACCGGCTTTTAATTTTGTCAATAAGGAAGGGGAGTTCCTGAGTGAAAGCCACCTTAGTGGAAAGTTAACAGTGGTCAGTTTCTTCAACAGCCATTGCCAGGAGTCATGCCAACGATTGAATAATGAATTGTTGCGGCTCCAGGGGAATTTTGAAACGGAACCCGCTGTACAATTACTTTCTGTTTCCACCGACCCGGAGCGCGATACACCAGCCGAGTTAAAAGCTTATACGGAGGAAAAGGGATTGTCTAAACCAAAATGGGAATTTGTAACAGGCGAAAAAAACGCTGTTGAACAGCTTATTCGCTGTGGGTTTGTTTTACCGCTTATAAGTTCTTCCGCTGCCATTGCTACGCCGGCAAACCTTCAGTTGGTATTGGTAGACGGGCAGCGGCGTATCAGAGGCTATTATACCAGTGAGCGCAAAGAAATAGATCGATTGATAACCGAAATTAAAATCCTTTTAGAAGAAAGGTAGCCAGCATGACACAAATTGCATTTAATCCAAAAGATAAAATCATTCTCCGGAGTATTCTTATTATTTCCGTGCTCGTTCCGGTGGTGGTGGGCCTCCTGCTTGTTGTACCTTATAAACTTAGCCTTCCAGATTCGGTAATAATGGCTCTGCCCCGTATTAATGCCGGTATCAACAGCATTACCAGCATTATTTTAATATTAGGGCTTGTCTTTATTTTGCAACGTAAAGTAGAATGGCATAAGAGGATGATGTTATCCGCAATGGCTTTAGGAGCCTTGTTTCTGGTGTTTTATGTCATTTATCATGCTTCTGCACCTTCAACCAAATTTGGCGATGCAAACGGAGACGGCGTAGTAGAGGCGATGGAAAAAGCCGCAGTTGCATCGATCGCCGGATTTTATTATTTTGTATTGCTAACGCATATTGTCCTGGCAGCCATTGTGTTACCATTCGTGCTGATGTCGGTTTATTATGCCTTGAGTGGAAAAATTGATCGTCATCGGAAAATTGTACGCTATGCCTATCCTTTATGGCTGTATGTTTCCATCAGTGGGGTAGTGGTATTTTATATGATCAGCCCTTTTTATCAGCAATAGGTGCTGAACAGTAATTTGGGTTTGGTAGTTTAAAATTTATAGAGAGTATGAAAAAGTTTATCCTGATATCGCTCCATACATTGTACCTGTTGCTATTCAGTGTTGCAGTGCAGGCACAGTGCAGTATGTGTCGCTCTTCGCTGGAGAGTAATGTAAGTAGTGGCGATGTAGCGGTTAGTGCCAAGCTGAATCTGGGAATCATTTATCTCTTTGTTACTCCTTATCTTTTGTTCGGCCTGATTGCTTTTTTTTGGTACAGAGCATCTAAGAAAAATGGAAAAAATTTAAGGGTCGGGAGCTATATTAAAAGGTAAATGCCCCGCCTGCCGGAAGGGAAATATTTACTGATCCCCTGGTATAAGATGCATTCCTTTGCCGCCACTCATAAAAATGCCTCAATTGTCGGCAGATGTTCGAACCCGAACCCGGCTTTTTCTTTGGCGCCATGTACGTGAGTTATCTTTTTTTCGTTTTTATTAAATAGGAACTTCCTCCGGGATGTACCTCAGGTTTCATGAACCTCCTGTAATAGTTTACTACCTGGTGGATGTATCGGAGGTGGCGCTTCTCTTTCTGCCATTTAGTTTTCGTAATTACCCTATTCTGTTTTTATATGCTTTTGGAGGCATAAAGCAAAAGCCTTCCTTTAAATCGTAAAAATTATGTATTTTAAAGCCTTAATGGAATTCTCTTGGCTTTAAATCGTCCCATTTATTACGCTTTCCTTGCCGGCAGTGCTTGCCTGGGTTTGGCAGCCTTTCTGTTACTGCTAAATATCTTGTTCTTTAGCGGGCCTTCCTTTTACAGGCAGCAGCTGGAGCGGAACCTTCAGCATGAGCTGTCGCTGGCTCAGACAGAAATGGAGGAGGTAAAGGAAGCTTTGGCGCATAATCCTGAAGCTCAGTTCAGCCGCCTGCCAAAAGATTTACAGCATCAGTACTACATCTTTAAAAACCGCTCTCTCTGGTTTTGGTCGGACTACCATTATGTGCCGGTTTACGAAGATGTTGCCGGTAAAAATCACCTGCGATTCCTTGATTTACCTGAAGGGAAGTTTATTGCTTTAAGAGGAGAACAGGAACTGGAAGAGGGAGAAGTGGCAGAGATCTTTATGCTGATTCCGCTCTACATGGAAAGTATGGCTGAGGTAGGAGGGCTAAGCTTTAATAAGGATATTTTCATTAGTCCGGATTTCACGCTCTTTTCACCTTCTCATCCTGCTGATCATCCTGTTGTTTCCGATGGAGAAGGACAGGTACTTTTTAAAGTCGCCTTAGGCCCCAATTACCTCAACGGGCCGAATGTTTTTCTGCTACTGGCTAGTCTGCTTGCCTTTTTGGGCGGCGGCCTGTTATGTGTAGTTCTTTATGATAAAAGCCGTGAATACCTGGAGAACGGGTTTACTGCCAAAGCTTTTCTTCTGCTTGCCGGAAGTTTGGCAGCCATTCGGGCACTGATGCTGGCCACTGATTTTCCTTACCGCCTGTACCCCTTCAATTTATTCGACCCCACTTTTTATGCATCTTCCATTATCAATCCTTCTTTAGGAGATTTTCTGTTAAATGTGCTGGCTGTATTGCTGGTGGTGCTGCTGTTCTGGAAATACTGGCAGATTAACGGGTCTATCATCAGTGCATGGCTGGAAAAGCGTGCAGGTTATACTCCTTTTATTGTTGGCCTTACCCTCCTACATATAGGCTTCCTGTATTTTTATTACCAGGTATTGAAGGCATTGTTTTTTCATGGCCAGTATGTGCTGGATATCACCTCCAGCCTGCAGGTGAATAGCATTAAATTGAGTTCATGGCTTATTTTCTGCCTTCTTACCTTTATTTACATAGTCCTTAACTATTTTCTCTGCATGAGCCTGCAGCGCCTCATGTACAAAAGGCAGAAAATGCTCCTTCTGTATGCAGGAATGGGGGTACCGGCCCTGCTGTTAAGTGTGTGGTGGCCTGTTTTTCTGCTGGTGCCCCTCGCCATCGGAATTTATTTTCTGTTTTACCTTTTTATTCAGCGGAGACAGCGTTTGCAGCCTTACAATTACCACCTGCTCGTCTTTATTTTTGGTGGGGCGGTAGTGAGTGCCTTTAGCGGAGCCTGGGCATTGTATGAGTATGATGTACAGAGCAGGAGAGTGGCGAAAGAACGTTTTGCTCAGCAACTGCTGGTAGAAAATGACCTCGTGGGTGAATACCTGCTGTCGGAGGCTGTGTCGAAAATACAGGAGGATCCGTTCATTAAGAACCGCTTTTTCAACCCGCTCTTTAGTAAGCAGGGAATCAGCCAGAAAGTAGAGCGGATGTACCTTGGCCGTTATTTCGATAAGTATGACAGCCAGGTGCTGCTCTTCGACCTCAACGGAACAGTTATTAACCACCCAAACCGCTACCTTAATTACCATGCATTACTGAACAAAGCGGCAGAGGGCGAAAGTGAAACCGCTTACCCGGGGCTTTTTCTGTTGAAAGACGATACTCCGGGCGCTTCAGGCAAGCGTTATCAGCAGTTTATTCCTATCCGGGAAAATGGTGCTATTATGGGGTATATGCTGGTAGACCTCACGCTAAAACGCTACCTTACTAATACTATTTATCCAGAGTTGTTTTTGGGGAAAGAGCTAAAGGAGTCGCCTACCCAGCATATGGATTATGCCGTTTTCCGCAATGGTGCGCTGGAGTATAATGCCGGCGCCTTCGATTATGTGCACCAGTTGCCGGAAGGCTTTTTACAACAACCCGAACTTTACGAAGAAGGGATAGAGGTAAATGGCTATCACCATTTAGGGAAAAAAGGGGCAGATGGTAAGGTGGTAATAATTACAGATGAGTCAGCTCCTGCCTATTTCATTGTATCCAATTTCTCTTTTCTCTTTCTGCTGTGTGTTTTTTGTGTTACTCTTTGGTTGCTTTGCTATGTTGTCTACTACCGTTTCTCGATTCAGCGGCTGGATTTTACAGCCAAAATACAGCTTTACCTGAATTTTGCTGTTTTTATTCCGCTGCTGGTTGTGAGCGCTTCCATACTAAGCCTGATAAACAACTCTTTTAAGGAGGATACTGAGCAGGAATATTTTGATAAAGCGGAGAGTATCAGCCGAAATATGGCTGAAGTGCTTGAGAACCAGCGGGGCATTAGCGCAACTAACCAGGAGGAGCTTTCCAACGCCTTGGAACGGATTGCCCGCTATGCCGAGGCCGATTTGCACCTATATAGCACCACTGGTGAATTAGTAGCCACCAACCAGCCTGTTATTTACCAGCAAAATTACCTGGCTGCTTATATTAATCCACTGGCTCTTGCCGAAATAAAGGAGCAGAACAGCCGCCAGGTTTTACTGAATGAGGTGGTAAATAACCTTCAGTATAAATCTGTTTACATGGCGGTACGATCACCACGAAATGGTGCCCTGCTGGGTATTTTAAGCCTTCCTTTTTTCGAGTCAGGCTATCAGCTGGCCCAACAGTTAACGGCTGTTTTTAGCAGTATTGTTACCATTTTTGCTTCCCTTTTTATCCTTTTTCTACTCCTGTTATACCTGCTCTCGCGCGGCCTTACAGGACCATTGCGTTACATCGCTCAAAAAATGAAAAAGGTGAGCCTTACCGGTAAGAATGAACCCTTACACTGGACGACCAATGATGAAATAGGGATGTTGGTGAAGGAGTACAATCATATGCTGATTAACCTGCAGGAAAGTAAAGAAGCCCTTTCCCGCTCCGAAAAGGAATCTGCCTGGAGAGAAATGGCTAAGCAGGTAGCGCACGAAATTAAAAACCCGCTCACGCCTATGAAGCTGAGCCTGCAGCACCTGAGCCGTATGCTGAGAGGAAAGCTGGAAAGTGAGCAGGAAGAGGATAGAGTGGAAAAAACCGTAAAGTCATTGCTCGACCAGATCGATACACTGAGCGACATCGCTACTTCCTTTTCGGCCTTTGCCAAAATGCCGGTGCCAAAGCAGGAACGCTTCGATGTTGCCGTGGTGCTAAAGGGGGTGGTGCGACTTTATTCCAGCCAAAAGCAGGCGGTGGAGGCAGAAATTGAAGCAGGCGCGTTTTGGGTGCTCGGCGATGAGCAGATGATGCAGCGGACCTTTAACAATCTTATTTTGAACGGTCTTCAATCTGTGCCTGATACCAGGGAGCCTGAAATTCATGTGCGCCTGCAAAGGAGCAAGCAGGGCAGAGTCCTGATTGAGATTGAAGATAATGGAGAAGGGATTGACCAGGAGATTCGGGAAAAAGTATTTGTTCCGAACTTCAGCACAAAGTATACCGGCTCAGGCCTGGGACTCGCCATAGCAAAAAGAGGCATCGAACATGCAGGTGGCCGTATTTGGTTCGAAACGGAGCCGCGGCAGGGGACAGTCTTTTATATTGAGTTACCCCTAATTACCTGATGCTGGCCCGACTGTGCTTTGGTTTTCTCCTGCTCCTTCCATTAGGGGCAATGGGACAGCAGCAGCCGCAAAGGTGCCGCTGGATAAATCCTTCCCCGGAAGGCCTGCTGCTGGATTCTCTAAGCGTACTTCCTTCCAGCATTCAGCTAATGGGGAGCGACAGCCTTTCTACCCTTCACTATGATTTAAGTACAGGTGTTTTACAGTTTGAAGGGGAAAACTGGCCTGATTCGGTGCAGGTGTGTTACCGGACACTGCCATATTCTCTTCACCATACTTACCAGCATCGTTCGCTGGAGCTGTATGACTCCACTGCACTCTACGATTTCCCTTTAGAGGAAAAATCGCCCCGCTACCTAAAGGAAGAGCTTTTTGCAACCGATAGTCTTGAGAAGAGCGGGAGCCTCAGCCGGGGTATTTCTTTTGGTAATCGACAGAGTGTTTTTGTACAGTCGGTGCTTAACCTACAGCTGGAGGGTAAGCTGACCGATAATATCAACATCCGTGCAGCCATTTCTGATCAGAACGTGCCCTACCAGCCCGAAGGAAACACACAGCGCCTGCAGGAGTTTGACAAGGTTTTTATAGAGCTGTACAATGAAGACGCTTCCCTTATTGCCGGCGATATCGTTTTGCAGCAGGAGGAAGGCTACTTTTTAAAATACCTGAAGAATGTACAGGGCGTTCAAATGGCGACCACAATGCCTTTGCTGGGCCTCGGATCCTCCCGAACATCGGCAGGAGTGGCCCTTGCCAAAGGTAGGTTTGCCTCTGTACAACTGGAGCCGGTAGAAGGCCTTTCCGGTCCTTACCAGCTACCTGGGCCGTTGGGGCAACGTTTTGTAATGGTACTTTCAAATTCCGAAAAGGTCTACCTCGATGGACGGCTGTTAAAGAGAGGCTTTAATTACGATTATACCATTGACTACAATCTCGGAGAAATTACTTTCAACCCAGGTATTATTATTACACCCTACTCCCGTATCCGGGTCGACTATGAATATTCCGACAGGCAATACAGCCGAAGTACACTTAATGCCTCTCATAGCCAGCAGCTGGGGAGGTTAAAGATGTATACCCAGTTCTATCAGGAAAAAGATAGCCGGAACCAGCCACTTATGGGCGAGCTGAGCGAGGAGGAAAAGCTGCAACTCAGTTTGGCTACGCCGGAGGAAGCAGGTGTGTATATACCTGCAATCGATAGCATCGGGTACAGTGAAGATTTACTGCTTTACAGAAAGGTAGATACGGTGAGTGCCGGGGGAAATCCTTTAAGGTATTATGAGTTTTCCACTGATCCGCAGGAAGCAGTTTACCAGCTTTCCTTTGCAGAAGTAGGAAACGGTAATGGCAATTATGTTCTGGACGAGTACATTGGTACAGGAAAGGTATACCGCTATGTGCCGCCAGTAAACGGGCTACCGCAGGGAAACTTCGAGCCTATCCGATTCCTTTCTGCTCCAACAAAAAAAAATATGCTGACGGGGGGATTGAGCCTTCCACTGGACGAATACCAGGAGGTGTTTACCGAATTGGCTTTTTCAGGCAATGACCAGAACCTTTTTGCAGAGGATGAAGACCGGAGGGCGGGTATAGGTTTAAAAGCAGGATACCGGCTGGAAGACCGGCCAGCCTCCTTTGATAAAGACTACCGCTGGTCGGCCTTAGTCGACTATGAACTTACCAATAAAGATTTTAGTCCTATCGACCGCTTCCGTTCCATTGAATTTGACCGCGAGTGGGGTGTTACACCCACAGAAGAGAGCCTGCTGCAGCCAAATTTGGGCAGCTTGTTTAGCGATCATATATTAAGCCTTGGGGGTGCGCTGGAGAAAGATGTATTTAACGGGCTGCGATACCGCATTTCCGGCAGGCAAAAGGGAAGCCTTGTTAATGGCTGGCAGCAGGAGGCGAATGCCCGAAAGCGTTTTGGTAAATTGCAACTGGAAGGGCAGCATTTTTACCTGAACAACCAGCAGGCCGAAAAGGAGGTAAAATGGATGCGCTGGGAGGCAGAGGCCGCTTTACATTTTAGCCGCTGGGTGCCTGGCTATCGGTATATCGTCGATCGGCAGGCAAGTCGTCAGCAGGAAACTGATTCGCTCCTGAGCACGCTCATGAATTTTCGGGAGCACCAGGTATTTGTCCGTAATGGAGAAAGCAGCCTCAATCAATTCGCCCTTCTTTACAGCCATCGGGAAGACCAGCTTCCACTGGAAGGAGAATTTAAAAAAGCCACCCTTGCTCATACTGTTTCCGCTACTTATGCCACTAAAGTTTTTAGGGGTCAGCAGTTCAGAGCCCTAAGCAGCTATAGGTACAGTAAGAACTATATCGATTCTCTCCGTGGTGCCGGCGCTGAGAATATCCTGAGCGGGCAGTTTAACTGGCTTGGCAATTTCTGGAAGAATATTTTACGGACCGAGCTGGTTTACACCCTTGGGAATGGCCGGGAGCTCCGCAGAGACTTCGTTTATGTAAAAGTACCTACAGGAGAAGGTACGCACACCTGGAGGGACGAAAATAACAACGGTATCCAGGAACTGGGTGAGTTTTACGAGGCCATTAACCCGGATGAAAAAGAATACCTGCGCATATTTGTTCCCAATAATGATTTTATTCTCGCCCACAGTAGCGAACTGAATTACCGGCTCAATTACACAGGTATACCAGCCTGGGCAGAGGAGAGGGGAATCCGGAAAGTCTTAGGGAATTTTTCTGGAAACATCAGCTGGCGTTCCAGCAAGAAATCAACAGAGGAAAGCCTCTGGTCGCGCTTTATTCCTGTAGCAGGTGAGGTGGCTGAGAGCCCACAGTTGCTGAGCACACGGCAACTTCTGCAGCTGAACCTGTTTTATAACCGTAGTAACCTTCGCTGGGGCATGGATGGAAGCCTGCTCTTACAGGAGCGGAAGCAGCTATTGTCTGCCGGTTTTGAAGCTGAAGAGCGGGAGCAGTACCGTCTGGCCTATCGCTATAACTTTAGCCGTAGCTGGGGCTTTCGCCTTCGACTTGAAGAGGAAAGGCTTGGAAACTATTCCGATTTCCTGAAGAGCCAGCAATTTTATATCCTTTCACACGAGGCAGGTCCGGAGTTAAGCTGGATGCCTGGCCTGGATTTCCAGGCAAAGCTCGAAGCTTCTGTCGCTCAGAAAGAAAACAGACTCCACCCGGAATTAGCCAGGGAAGCCCTGCTACTGGACGCCAGTTTAAACCTGCGTTACAGCCGATTAGGCAATACGCTACTTCAGGGAGAAATCCGGCAGGTACAAATTGATTTTGAAGGAGAGCCTAATTCGCCGGCCGGATATGCCATGCTGGAGGCATTGCAGCCGGGAAACAACTGGCTTTGGGAAATGAGCCTGCAACAGAAGCTCATCAATGGTCTTCAACTGAACCTCAGCTATGAAGGCAGGCAGTCCGAGGGGCAGGAAGTCGTTCACCTGGGAAGGATGATGTTACAGGCCCTGTTCTAAGAAGATTCTTTCATGTTCTGGAGCAGCTTACTGGCAAAGACAAAATCGTGCAGTTCAGGTACTTTCGTTTCCAGAATCTGATCTTTACTGCCTTCCCATAGCTTTTTTCCTTTAGCCAGATAAATTATATGGTCGCCTATTCCCATTACAGAATTCATATCATGGGTTACGACCACTGTTGTAATCTTTAGCTCTTTGGTAATTTCATCAATCAGTTCATCAATTACAATGGAGGTTTGCGGATCGAGGCCGGAGTTAGGCTCGTCGCAGAAAAGATATTTAATGTCGTCGACGATGGCCCGGGCAATGCCAACCCTTTTTTTCATGCCGCCACTAATTTCAGAAGGCATCTTTTTATTTGCATTTTCCAGTCCCACCCGCTTCAGGCACCAGTTTACCCGGTCGAGCTTTTCACTTTTCGATTTGCTTTTGTCCAGGTCCAGAGGAAACATCACATTTTCCTCTACATTTTTTGAGTCAAAGAGCGCTCCTCCCTGGAAGAGCATTCCAATATCGCGCCTGATGGAAGTTCTGAGCTTTTTATCGCCACGGGTAAAATCCCGCCCATCGAAATAAATTGTGCCCGTATCGGGATGGACCAGTCCCACAATTATTTTAAGCAGCACACTTTTACCTGTACCGCTGGAACCTATAATCAAATTTGTTTTTCCCTCTTTAAACTCTCCGCTGATGCCTTTCAGGATTTCCTTTTCCTCAAAGCTTTTGCTAATATTTTCAAATGTTATCATAATGTCTTTTTCCGTAGATTAACTCAATAGCAGCTGAGCCAGAAAATAGTCGGCCAGTAAAATGGCTATTACACTGCTGGTAACCGCTTTGGTGCTGGACTGTCCAACCTCTAAAGCGCCCCCGGTGGTAAAAAAGCCTTTATAGGCCGAAATGGAAGAAACCAGAAAGGCAAATACAAAAGACTTAATCATCATAAAAGTTACAGTAAACTCATTAAAAGCAAACCGTAAGCCATATACATAATCTTCAGGCGTTGCTATGCCGGAAAGAGTAGTGGCAAGATAACCACCATAAATAGATAAAAAAGCAGCCAGAATCACCAGCAGAGGATACATGATTAAGGAAGCAATTATTTTGGGCAGTACCAGGTAAGAGGCAGAATTTATCCCCATTACCTCCAGTGCATCTATCTGTTCGGTGATGCGCATAGTGCCAAGGCCACTGGCAATACTTGATCCTACTTTACCGGCAAAAACAATGGCAGTAATGGTAGGGGCTAGCTCCAGAATGGTCATGTCGCGCACAATATTGCCGATTATGTAATTTTCAATTAACGGGCTTACAATATTAAAAGCAGTTTGTACAGCCGTTACAGCCCCGATAAAAGTAGATACAATGGCAACAATAAAAACAGAGCTGGTGCCAATGCTTACAGATTCATCCAACACTAAGTTAAAATAAGTTTTAAATGATTCGCGATTGTTAAAAAGAGAACCTAAAAAGATAAAATATTTACCGAGTGTTTTCATCCAATCTGCTTACTACTATAGGCTACGAAATTACAACGAAGTTCGCAATTTTTGCTTAAACCTACTTATATTTCGGGTAAACCGAATATCATAACGAAGAACAGAGCCAAAAGCTTATGAATAAAAAAATAGTCGTTACCGGAGGGACAAAAGGAATTGGTCGTGCTATTATTGAAAAGTTTTGCAGCCAGGGCTTCGATGCCATTAGCTGTAGCCGAAATCAGGAAGAGCTGGACCGCCTGAAAAAGGAAGTTGAAGGTTCTTATCCAGGCATAAAGCTTCACGTTTTTAAGGCGGACTTATCGAGAAAAGAAGAAGTAGCGGCTTTTGCCGAATTTGTTAAAAGCAATGATTTAGCTCCTGATGTGCTGGTTAATAATACCGGGGTTTTTATTCCGGGGCAGGTGCATACGGAGGAAGAGGGGGTATTGGAGCAAATGATAGATACAAACCTGTACAGTGCCTACCGGCTTACCAGGCATTTAGTCGGAGAAATGATTGACAGAAAAGCCGGACATATTTTTAATATGTGCTCCATTGCCAGTATTACCGCTTATAATAATGGAGGTTCGTATTCTATTAGTAAATTTGCCATGCTTGGAATGAGCAAAGCTTTACGGGAGGAGCTGAAGGATAAGGGCATCCGGGTAACAGCCATTATGCCTGGAGCTACCCTCACCGCCAGTTGGGATGGAGTGGATATACCGCCGGAGCGTTTTATGAAATCCGAAGACGTAGCTGAAGCCTGCTGGGCGGCCTGGCAAATGAGCGGACATAGTGTGGTGGAAGAATTGGTAATCCGTCCACAGTTGGGAGATTTGTAAATTTTCCTCCACCCTAAACTTGTTCGTGGCCAGTAATGTTAGGCAGTGAGAAGTACATGACATTTCTCGCTTACCCGTAACCGCATAATAACCTTTAGTTTTTAGCTTAAGTAGCATTCATGAAGACTGCAGACGTAAAAGTCCTTGAAAAAATACAGTACTGTAACAGCCTTACAGCTTACTCTCGCCGGCAAACCCGCGAAGTAAAAATTGGTGATGTGGCCCTTGGGGGGAATAATCCTATACGGGTCCAGTCCATGACGACGGTCGATACCATGGATACCAAAGGTTCTGTGGAACAAACCATTCGAATGGCTGAGGCTGGCTGTGAGTATGTAAGAATTACCGCGCCTAGCTTAAAGGAGGCCCAAAACCTGCAGGAGATAAAGAAAGAATTGCGGAAGAGAGGCTATACTGTTCCTCTCATTGCCGATATACATTTTACGCCTAATGCAGCTGAGCTGGCGGCAAGGATAGTAGAGAAGGTGCGCATCAATCCCGGCAATTATGCCGATAAAAAGAAATTCGAAATCATTGAGTATACCGATGCTTCTTATCAGGCAGAGCTGGAGCGAATTCAGGAACGCTTTATTCCGCTGGTTAAAATTTGTAAGGAATATGGTACGGCCATGCGTATTGGCACCAATCATGGTTCCCTTTCCGACCGTATTCTGAGCCGCTATGGCGATACCCCACTGGGCATGGTAGAGTCGGCCCTGGAGTTTCTCCGTATATGCGAAGCGTTTAACTATTACGATATTGTGCTGTCCATGAAGGCCAGCAACACCCAGGTAATGGTACAGGCCTACCGTTTGCTGGTACAGAAATTGCAGGAAGAAGGTCTGCAGCCGTACCCGCTCCACCTGGGGGTAACAGAAGCCGGGGAAGGGGAGGATGGGCGGATTAAGTCAGCCGTGGGAATAGGAACCTTACTGGAAGATGGGCTGGGTGATACCGTTCGCGTATCCTTAACCGAGGAACCGGAACTGGAAGCTCCGGTGGCCCGAACCCTCATCGACCGCTATGAGCATCGTTCAGGGCATAAGCCTATTCGTCCGGTAGAGAAGCTACCTATCGACCCTTTCAGCTATAGCCGAAGAACTACTGTAGCGGTTGAAAATATTGGGGGTGCCAATGTACCACGGGTAATCGCAGACCTGAGCCGGCTGAAAGTTACAGAGCCAAAAGACTTACGTCCTATCGGCCATTTTTACCTGCCGGAGCCCGATAAATGGAAAATGAATGACCTTGGCGCCGATTATATATATAGTGGCAATCAGCCGCTCCCGTATATGGTCCCCAACGGACTGAAAGAAATCCTCAACTACCGAAGCTGGCAGCAGCATCCGGAAAGGAAGTATAAGCACCCGCTCCTTAGTGTTGCGCAGTATTTGGAAGCGGACACGGAAAAACACCCAAGCCTTAACTTTGTCCGCTTAAAGGCGTCTGAGCAGTACCCCGATCTGCTCCCCCTGCTAAAGGAAGATAAAAAAGTAGTACTGCTGCTGGATACGGATAATCGTCATGCCATGGCGGAGCAACGCCGCTTCTTTTTTGATTTGCTGGAAGAAGAAATTCAGGTGCCCGTCATCATTCTTCGAAAGTTTGAAAAGCTTTCTGCCGATGCCCTGCAGCTGTATGCCGCCACCGATATGGGAGGCCTTTTAATCGACGGATTAGGCGATGGCGTAATGCTGGGAACCGAATTGCAGGAAGGAAGTACGGAGGAAGAAATAAAAGAAGAAGTAGGCAGGAACAACAATATTGCTTTTGGTGTTTTGCAGGCAGCGCGAACCCGTATGTCCAAGACGGAGTATATATCCTGCCCATCCTGCGGACGGACCCTTTTTGATTTGCAGGAAACGACCGCCATGATACGGAAACGAACCGATCACCTAAAGGGAGTGAAAATAGGCATCATGGGCTGTATTGTAAATGGCCCGGGCGAAATGGCCGATGCCGATTATGGATACGTAGGTTCCGGGAAAGGAAAGATTACCCTATATCGCGGGCAGAATGTGGTTAAAAGGTCTGTGCCCTCCGAGCGTGCAGTAGATGAACTGATAGATATTATCAGGGGAGATGATAAGTGGATTGAACCGGAAAAGATTGATTAACAACCATATGGATAATAAAAATAGAAATACGCTGGCGGATTATTTTAAACTGGGAGAGGTATTTGGTTACTTTTTCCGTAAAAAGGATCCGAACCGTCCAACTAATTTTAGCCTCAAGGCCATGCATGGAATTAATAAGCTTTCCATCCTGATGTTCCTGGCCGGAGTAATATTCATGATCTTAAAGCGGGTGATTTAATCCGCTTTTTCTCTTTAAAATTTCTTTCTTTCGTTCAGGGCTTTACCTTTGTACTAAACAAAGGTAAAAATGAATACGTTTCTGGCTCTTGGCGATTCCTATACGATAGGTGAAGCAGTTTCTGAAGAAGGGCGTTGGCCTGTACAACTGGTAAACAGGTTGCGGCAGGAGGAGATAGCCATTGCGGAGCCGGAAATTATCGCCACTACCGGCTGGACAACCGACGAACTGCAGACAGCCATTGATGAGGAAAAACCTGCGGCAGACTATGATTTAGTTTCTTTACTTATAGGCGTAAATAATCAGTATCGCGGCTATTCTTTTGATGCTTTTCGTAAAGAGTTTGAGCAGTTGCTGCAGCAGGCTATTCAGTTCTCCGGCAATCGTCCGGCTCATGTTTTGGTCGTTGCCATTCCCGATTATAGTGTTACCCCTTTCGCAGCTGAAAAGGATAAGCAAGAAATTGCCGAAGAGCTTAAGCAGTATAATCAATATAAGCAGCAATTAGCCGAAAAGTACGGAGTTCCCTTCTTTAACATTTTTCCTGATTCCCAATTGGCAGCTCAGGATGTGACTTTAATTGCGGAGGATGGTCTGCACCCTTCGGCCAGCATGTACAGCCTTTGGGTAAACAGGATTGCCCCCTACGTAGTAAATCTTCTGAAATAGTCTTAAAATTTTCAGCGGGTTTTATTAATTTTAAATTTGGAATGGACTTTAGCGAAGGCAGGGGAGAAAGCACTATCTGTGGGGAAGCTAGAGAGTTGCCCGCAAATTTTCGGCAGAGCCTTTTAATGTTCAGACCAAAGTAAGAACCTTTAGGAAAAAGCAGGGAAGATTACTTTTCCTTCCTGAAATTTCTTTCTTCTATTAATATGCAGCGGTATTTATCTCTTCTTTTAATATTTTCCGGTTTCTGGCTTCTGGCCTCCTGCCAGGAGCGGATGGTATGCCCTGCTTATCAGTCAATGTATATTTTTGATGACAGTGTTCGTACCCATCTCTTTTCGCGCTTTGGTACCGACAGCTTACCTAAACATTATGGACAGGTAGAGGTATCAGACTTCGGTATAGTGGTTAGGAAGAGGAGAAGTGACAAGCTGAGGGAGATGCGTACCATTGCTATGAAAGATGTGATGCCTCCAAAGGAAGAAGTAGACAGTGCTTTGGTGAGAGAGAGAAGCCTTGAGGAACTTAACAGGATGAAGGATGAAGTAAACCAACCAGCCTCTGCCAATTAATTCATCATCACTTTTTGTATTCCACCCTTATTTTCCCTTCTTCCTTACTGTTTTTAAGCTGTTGAACCATTAGGCTTCCTACCTTTCTGCCTTCCTCCGTTTCCCTGTTTCTTCAACTTCAAGTAGAACCGAACATCTGAGAGGAAATCACGTTGCATTATATGAAGAAAACCTGTTTTAAAATCTCCGGAATGGTAAAGGAGGTTTGAACTTTTAGGGTTTATGGTTAATAGTAACAGTTCATTCCCCAGCCAGCCAGTGCCAGAGGACGTACTAAATAACCAGAGGAAATTAATTTAGAAGATTTTTTAAACTAAAGGTAATATGGAAGACAATAATAAAAGCGAGAAAGAAGTAGTAGTGATAACAGGAGGCTCTGCAGGACTTGGAAGGGCCATTGCCAATGAATTTGCCCGGCATGGGGCAAAAATTGCCCTCATTGCCCGTGGGAAAGAGCGCCTGGAGCAGGCCAAAAAAGAGGTGGAAGAATTGGGCGGAGAAGCTGTTACTTTTTCTGTGGATGTTTCGGATGCAAAGCAGCTCGATGCCGCCGCCGCCCTGGTGGAGGAGAAATGGGGACCTATCGATATTTGGATCAATAATGCCATGGTGGGCATGTTGAGTCCGGTAAAGGATATGAAGCCGGATGAGTATAAGAGAATTACCGAGGTTACCTACCTGGGGCAGGTGTATGGAGCAATGGCTGCTCTTAAACGCATGCTGCCTCGCGATAAGGGAACCATCATCATGATTGGCTCGGCCCTTGCTTACAGGGGAATTCCACTGCAGGCAGCTTATTGTGGTGCTAAGCATGCCACACAGGGCTTTCTGGACTCCCTCCGGTCGGAGCTGATACACGAAGGTAGTAACGTGAAGGTTTCGATGGTTCAAATGCCTGCCATTAATACTCCGCAATTTGACTGGGTGCGTAATAAGATGGCCAACAAGCCACGTCCAATGGGAACTCCTTACCAGCCAGAGGTTTGTGCAAAGGCTGTTTATTATGCCGCTCATCATCCGGAGGAGAGAGAGTACAAAGTAGGCTCATCTTCTTATATAGCCATATTAGGAAATAAAATTTTCCCGGGGGTAGGAGACTGGTATCTGGGTAAAAAAGGTTTTAAAGGACAGCAAACTGATGAAGTGGATAGTGGGGACAGGCCAGATAACTTATTTGAGCCTGTGCCGGGAAATTATGGAGCCCATGGACGCTTCGATGAAGAATCTAAAGAAAAAAGCACGACAGCCTGGTTAACGCGCCATCAAACGGTTCCAGCAGCCGCTGCCTTATTGGTTGGAGCGGTTTTAACAACTTTACTTTTTAGGGGTTAAGACTCTAAATACATCGCTCATATGTGGAGAAGGCCGGTTATTCCGGCCTTCTTTTTTTGTCTTTCTGCAATGTTTTGTTTAGCTCCTGAAATAGAGAAGGAAAAAAGTGCTGAATAGCTCATCAAAATCTATCTTCCCAGCTTTTTCTTCCTTGCCGAAAATTGTTCAGCAGACTATTTCGCAGGAAAGAAAACGGCACAGGCTTACACCACCCATGCCGCTAAAGAAAATTCCTCCACCCAAAAGAAGTTTAGATTACAATATTGATAATCTTCTTTGGTACAATAATTACTTTTTTAGGTGTTTTGCCTTCTGTCCATCGCTGAACCTGTTCTGCTGCCAATACCTCACGTTCGATTTCTTTTGCAGGAACATCGAGTGAAAAGGTCATTTTCGCCCTCATTTTTCCATTAATTGAAATAGGGTACTCATGGCTGTCCTCCTGCAGGTATTTTTCATCAAAAGCAGGGTATGCAGCCCTAGTCACGCTCTCCTGGTGACCCAGTAAATGCCAGAGCTCTTCGGAAATATGGGGTGCATAAGGGGAGAGGATGAGGACCAGTTTTTCCAGCACCTCCCGCTTATTGCATTTAGCTGCCGTTAACTCATTCACGCAGATCATGAAGCTGGACACGGAAGTGTTAAACGAATAGCGTTCAATATCTTCCTGTGCCTTTTTTATAGTGGCATGGATGATTTTCTGCTCGACCCTGGTAGGCGTATCATCGGTTACATTAAAGTTGCCGGCCTCATCGTGAAAGAGTCGCCACAGCTTTCGGAGGAATTTAAATACCCCGTCTATCCCGTTGGTGTTCCAGGGTTTAAACTGCTCCAGCGGGCCAAGGAACATTTCGTACAGGCGGAGGGTATCTGCACCATATTGTTCAATCACATCGTCCGGGTTCACCACATTATAAAGGCGCTTCGACATTTTTTCTACCTCATAACCACAAAGATACTTGCCTTCGGCAGCACCTTCTTTTTCCACGATAAACTCTGCATCGACAAAATCAGGTCTCCACTGCCGGAAGGCTTCTATATCGAGAATATCGTTTTGTACCAGGCTTACATCTACATGGAGGGTGCTGTAATCGTACAGCTCCTTCAGGCTGTGCGATACAAAAGTGTTGCTTTCTTTCAGGCGGTACACCAGATTGCTCCGCCCCTGAATCATGCCCTGGTTAATTAGTTTTTTGTATGGCTCATCTTTTGGAACGAGACCCAGGTCGTAGAGGAATTTATTCCAGAAGCGGCTATAGAGCAGGTGCCCTGTGGCATGCTCCGAGCCACCAATGTACAGGTCGACATCCTGCCAGTAATCAATGGCTTCTTTGGAGGCAAATGCCTCTTCATTCCGGGCATCCATATAGCGGTAGAAGTACCAGCTGGAGCCTGCCCAGCCCGGCATGGTGCTTAACTCGTAAGAATATTTGCCTTTGTACTTCCAGTTTTCAGCCCTCCCTAAAGGAGGCTCGCCACTTTCTGTAGGCAGGTACTGGTCTACTTCAGGTAGCAGGAGAGGAAGATCTTCTTCCGGAAGGAGGTGGGGCACTTCTTCCTCATCGAAATAAACAGGAACAGGTTCACCCCAGTAGCGTTGGCGGCTAAAAACAGCATCGCGCATCCTGAAGTTTACTTTGGCCTGGCCAACACCTTTTTCTTCTGCTACTTGTATCGCTTTGGCAATGGCATCTTTAACATGCAGCCCGTTCAGGAAATCAGAATTAATGATATAGCCATTCTTGGTATCAAAGGCTTCTTCTGTCTCCTCGCTTCCTTCCAGCACCGGCCGGATGGGGAGGTTGAAATGTTTGGCAAATGCCCAATCGCGGGAGTCGTGGGCAGGTACCGCCATTACAGCGCCTGTACCGTAACCTGCCAGCACATAATCGGCAATCCAGACAGGTACTTCCTCGCCACTAATAGGGTTAATGGCATAGCTTCCGGTAAATACCCCGGAAACCACTTTTACATTGCTCATCCGTTCCCGTTCAGAACGATTAGCCGCTACTTCCACATAGTTTTCTACCTCTTCTTTTTGTGCAGGGGTAGTAATTTTTGCTACCAGCTCATGCTCCGGTGCGAGTACCATAAAGGTTGCGCCAAAAATGGTATCGATACGGGTGGTGAAAATCTTTATCTTTTCATCGTGTCCTTTTAGGGAAAAATCGAGCTCTGCGCCAATGGACTTGCCAATCCAGTTCCGCTGCATTTCCTTAACAGGCTCAGGGAAATCAATTTCATCCAGTCCTTTCAGCAGCCGGTCGGCATAGGCAGTAATACGCATCATCCACTGCCGCATCCGTTTCCGCTCTACCGGAAAACCACCTCTTTCCGAAACACCGTCTTTTACTTCATCATTGGCCAGTACAGTCCCCAGGGCAGGGCACCAGTTAACGACTGCATCGGCCAGGTAGGTAAGCCTGTAGTTCAGCAGCATATCTGACTGCTGCTTTGCACTCATCGCTTTCCATTCTTCCGCGTAAAAGGCAGGGGTTTCTTCATCGCAGCTGGCATTTACCTTGCTGTTTCCTTCCTGTTCGAATTGTTGAATAAGCTGGTTTATCGGCAGTGCCTTACCGGCTTCCTCATCATAATAATGGTTGAAGAGCTGCTGGAAGATCCACTGTGTCCAGCGGTAAAAGGAGGGATCGCTGGTTCTGATTTCGCGACTCCAGTCGTAGGAGAAACCGATGTTCTGGAGCTGCTCTTTATAGCGGGCAATGTTTTCTTCTGTCGTTAGAGCCGGATGTTGGCCCGTTTGTATGGCATATTGTTCAGCCGGGAGGCCAAAGGCGTCAAAGCCTATGGGATGCAGCACATTAAAACCCTGGAGCCGCTTAAAGCGCGAAACAATATCGGAAGCGATGTATCCCAGCGGGTGGCCCACATGAAGGCCCGCACCGGAGGGGTAAGGGAACATATCGAGCGCATAAAATTTAGGTTTGGAGGGGTCGGCTTCCACTTTATAAATTTGCTTATCTTTCCAGAATTGCTGCCACTTCTTTTCTATCTCCCTGTATGCGTAATCTGCCATTAGAAAAAGTTTATAGGTGCGTTTGATTTTTGCGTTTACAAAAATAGTAGAATTCGCCCTTTTTTAAAATTAAAAGCACCCTCTCAAACATTTCTGGCAGGCTTTCTCTTAATACAATGCAAGCTAAACTACTACTGAAATGATGGAATCGGCTATATTTTCTTTCAAGAACTTCGAGAACAGAAGCATTTTAGACCGCGATGGTGATAAACTGGGAGAAGTGCATGATGTGGTTTTGAATATACAGACGGGGGAAATTGCTTATGTACTCCTGGCTTCCGGCGGTTTTTTAGGAATTGGTGAAAAGTATTTTCCTGTGCCCTACGAAGCCTTGCGTTATCATGCAGGTGATGAAACCTACCGGATGAATATCTCTAAAGATAAACTGGAGCAAGCCCCTTCTATTGAAATTGGCGACTGGCCTAACCGACCGGATAGAAAGCAGGTAGAGGAGGTTTACACCTATTACGGATATCAGGCGCCTTAACTAAAGGTACTTCTTAAGGAGGTTTTGAAGAAAAGATGGTTGATTAAGGATAAAATTATTCTGCCTTTGCCAAACCATAGGCAGGCTCAGCTACGGGGATTGAGGAGTCGGGCAGGGAAAGCGAAATTTTTGTGGGAGTTAAAATAGGTGCTGCTGCCTTTCTGTTTTCTCGGCCCACGTTTATTAAATAAACAACAAAGCAAACGGCCAGAACAGAAAAGAGTGAAAGGCTAATAGTAAGAAGAATGGCTGAAGGTGTCATAACTCCCAATATGAGATTTAAAATAAAACGGGCGTAAAATGATTCACTATCCTTTACGCCACAATTTTACTAATAAATTTTTTTATAAGAAATTTTTGTTTAAAAAAACCTTACAATCATTCATATAAATTTTATCATTCCGGAATAGTCAGCGGGTATGGTGGGTATCCTTCGCCTCTCCTTCATGGTAATTAGTGCGCTCTCCATGTTCTTTTATGTCTTTCTTCTTCTTTTTAGAAGAAATGACCAGATAAATTATAAAGGGAACAACCAATAATAGTATAATCGCTAGAGTGTACATAAAAATATTTAAAAAGTTTTTCTTTCAATCTTTAAAAAATTCAGCAAATCCAGCAGATTCAATAAACAGGGATAAGCTATTTTCTTTCCATATTTTACTGAATTTGCACCCGAATAGTTACGTGCTTTAGGGTTTTACGCTGCTTTAACTTCTTTCTTGGTCCGGGGAAAGAACAGGATAATCAGGACAGGGAGGAGAAGGAGGTCGGCAACTACTGCAAAAATCAGCGTCATGCTCACCAGCAAACCGGTGTAAAATGTGCCGCCAAAGCTGGAAAGGATAAGTGTGAGAAAACCACCTGCCAGAATAATGGTAGTAATAAGAATAGCCTTACCGGTATAAAGGAAGGTGTTTTTTAAAGCATACAATACACTCTTTCCTTTGCCAAGCTCTATCCTGAACTTGCTGATAAAATGAATGGTATCATCTACTGCTATGCCAAAGGCAATGGTGAAAATAATAGAGGTAGACATTTTAAGGTAAATACCGCTTAGGCCCATTATTCCTGCCACCATCAGCAGTGGAATAATGTTGGGGATGAGGGTAATGATAATCATGCGGAGAGAGCGGAAAAGTAGGCCTGCAATGGCAGCAATTACCACAAAAGCAATTGTTAGCCCCTGAAGCATATTGTTCACCAGGTAGTTTGCATTTTTGTCGATGAGCATAGAAGTGCCGGTTAAGCGAAATCGCACCAGCTCAGGATTGATGTTTTCCTCTATGAACTGCTCCATTTTCAGAACTTTCTGGTTTGTAAGGCGGCTACCAATATCCGGCATCTTTCCGCTAATCCTCCCCACTGCACCTACCTTCATGGAAGAAAGCTGGCTTTGGGCTAAAGCCAGACTATCGGCCGAAAGAGGGATGGGCTGTCGTTCTTTGGGAATGGCTTCAGCCATTCTCTGGATGCGTTTAAAAGCAGCTTCCTCCTCCGGGAGGCTGAAGTAGGACTGCATTCCTCCATTGAGGGCCTTGTTAATACTTTTTGCCAGGGTTAAGGGAGAAACAATATTTCTTACCCCAAACTCTTCCCTTAGGTGTTCTTCCATCTTTCCAACTTCCTGCAGAACGGCCTTATTGTAAATCCCTTTGCTGTTGTCCTGTACCAGAATGGCCATTTCAATAGACTTTGAGCCACCAAAGTGCTCATCGAAAAAGAAGAAGTCCTGCCGGAGCGGGTCATTTTCCCGCACATCTTCGAGTAAAAAGGTGTTAATCTCTAACCGGCTGATGCCGAAAATGGCAATAGAAATAACAGAAGCTGCTAAAATAACGATTAGGCCGCGGTGGTTTAGTACCCATCCAAAGAGTCGTCTCAGCATATTTGTCCATAGCAGGCGGTTACGCTCCCGGTCTGCGACTTTGGGCTTTTTCATCAGCAGCAAAATGGCAGGCAGCAGGGTAAAAGCCAGGATAAAAGCCATAAAAACGCCTATGGCTGTATAGAGTCCAAAGTCTCTGATGGGAGGGATACTGGCAGTTAGCAGGGTTAAAAAGCCAACAGCCGTAGTAAGGGAGGTGAGGAGGTTAGCCAGTCCTACTTCGCGAAAGGTAACCCTCAGTGCTGCGACTTTGCTTTTTCCATTCCGCAGCTCCTCAATATACTTGGTAAGAATATGAACCACGTCCGACATGCCTACCACAAACATAATGGTCGGGAGGAGTACCATCATTACATCCAGCATTTTGCCGGTAAGGCCCATGAAGCCTGCAATCCAGACGGCGGTGAGTAAGACCACCAGCAGGGGAACCCACACTCCCCAGAAGGATCGGTAGGCGATGGCGAGGAAAAGGATCACCAGTAACATGGAGGCCGACACGAAGATCAGCATCTCCTGTTGCATTTTTTGGATGTATACCGCCTGTGCCTTTGCTTTTCCGGCAAGGTGCACTTCATCAAAAGTATACTGTCCAAGAATTTGGTTAATCTGCTGCATAAGCAGGTCTGCCTCCTTTTTGCTAATCATTTGCTCGTGCCTTACCAGGATGGATACCGCCGGAATATTTTCTGCCACCAGTGTTCCTACCAGCTGCTCATTCTCATAAATTTCCAGGCTATCCTGATGGTAATTTTCCGGAGCATTTACCTGTACCACTTTGGGCTGTAGTAGTCCAAAAGGACCTGCCACAGGGTTCACCAGGTTAGTGATGGAGAGCACCTGCTCACTTAGGCCGAGGCTATCGATTTGCTGAGTTACTACTTCTAATTTCTGGAGGAAGTCCTCCTCAAATATACCCTCTTCGTTTCGGATGCCTATCAGCAGATAGTCATTGTCATTTTCGAAAAGCTTTCTGTATTCAAGAAAAAACTCCAGGTCTTTATCGCCTGTGGGGAAAAAGTTCTCGAAATTATAATCGAAGCGTAGGCGGGAGCCACCATACAAAAAGAGCAGCGTTAGTACGCTCAGCAGCAGGAGTAAGAAGGTTGCCTGTTTTTTATACATGAAGTCCTTTAATGGCCGTTTGAAGGAAATTGCTGGGTAGAAAAGAGGAAATTCTGTTGTATGTAAAGATAGCCTATGTGCACAAAATAGCTGTTAACGAATGGGCTTTCTTTTTGCCGAATAATTCCATGGAATTCTTCCGGCAGAATTTTTTTAGTCCGAAAAATATATTCCGCTTCTTCAGAACTTATTTTTTTAAAAATCGTGATGAATTGAATGTGCCGGAAAGGTCTTTTTTTAGAATTCCATTTGTTTATTTCTTATAAAATGTTCTTACCTTTAAATTTGGCTCTTTCTCAAAAACAGCTGCTACCTGAAAAAAATGATAATTAGTGAAGTCTAGCCCAAACATTTCCCCAACCCATAAAGATTTCGATTCTGAGTTCTGTGGAAGTATTCCTCTTAACTTTTTGAACCTCGTACAACCCCAGGGGGTATTGCTGGTGTTGCAGAAAGAAGAGCTACGCATTGTGCAGGCAAGCGAAAACAGTAGTAACTGGTTAGGCATTGCAGCGAGCGAACTTGTAAATTCAAAACTTAGTGATTTTATAAAGGAAGCGCAGCTTCAAAAGCTCCGCAGTAAATTAAAATCACAGGACTTTCAGCATCCTATACCGCTAAGGCTCCTCTGGAAGAAAGGGGAGCTGGAGAAAGATTTTTCTGCGAATGTGCACCACAAAGATAATTACCTGCTTCTTGAGCTTGAGGAACATACTGTCCCAAAGGAATCTGAGTCCTTTATTAATATTTACCAGGAAATTACTTATGTAGTGGCAGAACTAAAGGAGGCTGTAGGAAAACGCAAAATTGAACAGCTTGCAGCTTCTGAGTTAAAGCGCTTGTCGGGCTTCGACCGGGTTATGATTTACCAGTTTGATGAACGATGGAATGGATCGGTGGTAGGTGAAGCCCTGGAAGAAGGGATGGATCCTTATCTGGGGCTTCATTTTCCTGCCTCTGACGTGCCAAAGCAAGCCCGGGAATTATATGCTACCACTCCGTACCGTCTTATTCCGGATGTGAATGCCGAAGCTGTTAAGCTTTTTCCGGTTGTTAACCCCCTCACCAACCGACTTACAGATATTGCCAGCTGTGTTTTACGGGCGGTTCCTCTTGTGCATACGGAGTACCTGAATAATATGAAGGTAGGAGCATCCATGTCAACCCCTATTCTGGTAGGCGGGAAGCTTTGGGGGTTAATTTCCTGTCATCACCGACAGGCAAGGGAAATAAACTATGAGCTTCGTTCGGTTTTCGAAATTATTTCCGGCATTATTTCCTCCCAGCTGAGTGCACGCAAAAAAGAGGAAAGTCTCCATTATAAATCAGCCCTTCATCAGGTAGAGCTAAAATTAACAGAACAGGTTCTGGTGCATTCCACCATTGAGGAGGGGCTATTTGCCCGGCCAGCACTGCTGCTGGAACTTTTGGGCGTAGAGGGAGCTGTTTTAATAACCCGTACCGCTTATGAAACGGCCGGAACAGTACCGGAAAAGTCAGTTGTGCAAACCATTGTACGCTGGCTGGGGCGTTATGGAAGGGAAAAAATATTTTATACCGATTCGCTTCCACGTGATTTAGCGGAAACCGCCAGCTCCAAAAATATTGCGAGCGGGCTAATTGCTATCCAGATTGTGGCCGGAAAGTATTATCTGCTGGGTTTTCGGCCGGAGGTAGTGCGTTCGGTAAACTGGGGTGGTAACCCAAATGAAGCCATTAATTATGAAGATGACGGGCAGAAATACCACCCCCGCAATTCTTTCCGTTTATGGAAGGAGGAGGTAAGGGAAACTTCTGAAGGGTGGTCGCCGGAAATGATTGAAACCGCCCGGCATCTGAGGACTGCCATACTTGAAAAAATTCTTAGGCAGAGCGGGAATTAAAAAAGGATTGCGCTAATTTTTTATATTTACAGTCAGGTAAACCTATTGTTTTTGTATGCATGATCATTCTCAACCAGGGCATCAGGAGGAGAAAAAATACTCATCATCCTTAGCTGGAAAAAATATAACCAAAGAGCATTTTATTGTTGGGATAGGGGCTTCAGCAGGAGGGCTGGAAGCCATTAATGAGCTCTTCGATAATATTGTACATGGTAATGGCTATTCTTTTGTTGTAATACAGCACCTGTCACCCAATTATAAAAGTTTAATGGATGAGTTGCTGGCCAAGCATACTTCCATGAAAATTGAAAGAGCAGAAGAAGGGATGGCCATTTTGCCGGACCGGGTTTACCTCATTCCCAGCGGAAAGAATATGACCATTCGGCACGGGAAGCTACGCCTGACAGATAAGCCATCTAACCACACGCCTAATAATGCCATTGATATTTTTTTGAATCTCTGGCCATCGATAAAAAAGATAAGGCCATTGCCATAATCTTATCCGGCACCGGCTCCGATGGTACCCGGGGAATTGAGGAAGTTAAGGCCCAGGGGGGCTGGGTAATTGCACAGGATCCTGTAACGGCCAAATTCGATGGAATGCCCAAGAGTGCGATTAGTTCCGGCCTGACTGATGTCATTCTTCCTCCTGAGTTAATGTCGGAGGAAATTTTTAAAAACTCAAGAAACCCGCAGACCAAAAATTACCTGAAGAAAGAGAACGATGGGAGTGAGTTTGATTATATGCAGGAAATTCTCTCCTTTATAAAAGAGCATACCGCGCATAATTTTGAGGCCTATAAGGACCAGACGCTGGGGCGTCGCCTTACCAAAAGAATTGCTTTTTTAAATATCGATAACCCGCGGGAATACCTTCACTATCTTCAGAACAACCCGGATGAGGTTCATTTACTTGCCAGGGAGTTTTTAATTGGTGTAACCAAGTTTTTCCGCGACCAGGAGGCTTATGAGTTGCTGAAGAAAAAAGTGATTCCTGAAATCCTCAGGAGTAAATCTCCGGAAGAGCCTGTTAAAGTTTGGACGGCCGCCTGTAGTACAGGGGAGGAAGCATACAGCCTGGCCATAATCTTCAGCGAGGTAATGGAGGAGCTTCAGAAGGAAGTAAATGTTAAAATATTTGCGACCGATGTGAACCTCCAGGCGATAGAATTTGCGGCAAAAGGAATATACCCGGCATCTGTTGAGGATGATATTGCCCCTGAACGGCTGGAAAGGTTCTTTGTAAAAGAAGGAGATTCCTATGCCGTGCATCAGCATATCCGCCGCATGATCATCTTTGCGGAACATAATGTTATTAAAGATCCTCCTTTTAGTAAAATGGATCTTGTCAGCTGCCGAAATATGCTGATTTACATGAAGCCGCAACTCCAGCGGCGTATCCTTTCTACCTTTCACTTTGCGCTAAAAACCGGGGGCTATTTATTTTTAGGTCCGAGCGAAAGCAGCGATGAGGTAAAATATGCTTTGAAAGTAATTAACAAGAAGTGGAACATTTTTAAAGTGGAGGAAAAAAGCAGAAACTTTGTCTTTGAAGGGGAACCTTTCAATAAAGAGAAACTGCCTGTTTCTAAAAATATCGATGTTCGGCCGGTGAGGCGTTCCGTGGAAAGCGAAATGAATGATGTTTTCCAGGAGATGCTCGTCGAAGAAATGGGATACTCCCTGGTGTTTGTGGATGAAGAATATGAAATCATCCAGGCGGTAGGAGATTACAAACGCTTTATTCAAATGCCAGAGAAAAGGCTGCAGATGAACCTGTTAAAGCTGGTTCCGAAAGACCTTTCAGTGGCATTGATGCTTGCCTTACGGAAGGCGAGCCGCAGTAACCAAAAAGTGGTTTCGCAGCGAATAGAGGTGTTAGATGAAGAAAGCATTTCCTTTATTACCATTATTGTAAAGCCTTACCTGGCGCCCAACCAGTACCGGAAAAAGTTTTTAGCGGTCCTTTTTAAGGTAGTGGGTAAACAGGAAATTCAAACTGAAGATGAAGGGCAGTTTTCACAACAGGTAAGCCTCCATAAATTAGTTGAGCTCGAAAACGAGCTTAAACAAACCAAGGAAGATCTCCAGTCGGCTGTTGAGGAGCTTGAAACTTCTAATGAAGAAATGCAATCCAGCAATGAAGAACTCATTTCTTCGAATGAAGAGTTGCAAAGTACTAATGAAGAACTGCAGTCGCTGAATGAAGAACTGCATACGGTAAATGCAGAGCACCAGCAAAAAATTAACCAGCTGGAAGAACTCAACGACGACCTTAACAACTACTTCCGCAGTACAGACATCGGGCAGATTTTCCTGGATAAAAACATGCGTGTACGGAAGTTTACACCTGCCGCTATGCACCAGGTAAATCTTATTGAGTCGGATATTGGCCGGCCCATCAGCCACCTTTCGTATAATTTAAAGGAGGAAGGGTTCTCAGATGAAATAAAAAGAGTAATTGAAACTTCCGAGCCGGTATTAAAGGAAATTGAAACCAGAAACGGGCAGCAATACCTGATGAAAATAATTCCTTACCTGCGTCACGATAAAACCACCGATGGGGTCGTCATCACTTTTGTGGATATATCGCAGGTAAAAGGCCTTCATAACCTGCTGGAAGGAGTGCTTAACAGTTCTCTTAATGGAATTATGGCCTTTAACGTCCGGAGAGATGAGAAAGGAAAAGTGCAGGACCTCCAATGGAGCCTCATCAATAGGGCTGCAAAGGAGATATTAGGAAAAGAAGGAAAAGAGCTGATGGGGAAATCGCTCTTAAAGGAGTTACCTGGTTTTAAAACAGAAGGGCTCTATAAGAAGATAGTTAAAGTAACAGAAACTGGTCAACCCCTGCATCTTGAGCAGCTGTACCAAAATGGTCAGGGAGATAAATGGTTAGAGTTGATAGCCGTTCCAATAGAGAGTGGAGTTGCCCTGACTATAGTGGATATCAGCGATAAAAAAGCCGCTGAAGAAGAGCTGGTGGAAGCCTACGATGAAATTAAAGAAGCCGAAGAAGAATTACGCAGGCTAAATGCAAATCTGGAGCTAAGGGTAGAAGAGCGGACCAGAGAACTACTGGAAAGTGAAGAGCGGCTTAGGCTGGTATCGAGGGCTACCAATGATGCTGTGTGGGACTGGAACCTTGTAAATAATGAACTTTGGTGGAATGATGGCTATTACAATTTGTTCGGGTATAAGCCAGGCTCAACCAATGGCGGAATTGACTCCTGGTTTAGCCAGTTGCATCCTATGGAGAAGGAGGAGATTATCCGGAGTATCAACAATGCCATAAACATGGGAGAAAAACAATGGGCCGCAGAACATCGCTTTCTTAAGTCAGATGGTACGTATGCTTTTGTTTATAACCGGGGATATATTATGATTAACGAGTATGGTGTTCCCTTCAGAATGCTGGGCTCCATGGTCGATTTAACGAATTTGCGGAAAGCCCAGGAAGAGCTGGAGAAGAGCAATTCTAATCTGAGGAAGATAAATAACGACCTCGATAACTTTGTATACACCGCTTCCCACGACTTAAAAGCGCCTGTAATCAACCTGGAGGGTTTAGTGAAGTTGCTCAGCCCGAAGTTAAGGGAAAAAATAAGTCCAAAAGAGCAGAGAACCATCGATATGATAGAGCACTCTGTCGCGAGGCTCAAAAGAACTATTAGTGCATTGCTGGAAATTGCCCGCGTGCAGAAAGACCTGGAGAGTAAGGTAGAACTTCTTTCTTTTGAAGAGGTACTTGAAGATGCCAAAGAGGATGTGTTGGATCTGGTAGAGGAATGTGGTGCGAGTATTAAAACTGATTTTCAGGTACCGGAGGTTTATTATACCCGGTATAACCTGCGGAGTATAATTTATAACTTACTCAGCAATGCCCTGAAGTACTGCAATAAGGACCGGAAAACCAAAATTCTCATCAGTACTTCTTTGAAAGGCAATTACACCCTTTTAACCTTCTCTGATAATGGCCTGGGTATGAATGAACGGCAGCTGAGTAAGCTCTTCTCCATGTTTAAGCGCTTCCATCCTCAGGTGGAGGGCACAGGGGTAGGCTTATACATGGTGAAAAGGATTATCGAAAACCACGGTGGAAGAATTGAGGTAGAAAGTAAAGAAGGAGAAGGTACCGTTTTCTATGTCTACTTCCCCATGAAGCAAAAAGGAAGATTGCTGGTTGAAAAAGCAGCTTCAGCTTAACCGGTCTTGCTGGAATACTGGCTTCTAGGTTTGAATTTGCTGTACGGTAGCCTTATGGCTGGTCCTTTACCATCTGGAGATAAACGCCGTTTGTCCAGCCAAAACCATCTTGTGTAGGATACTCTCCGCCGCCACCGGCTACTTCAGGATAAATTACATTGTATTTTTCCAGCAGCTTTCCTGATTCCTGGTATTCATTCTCCACTGTTTCCAGCCATCTTTCCTTTATTGTTTCGGCCAAATCAGTATACCCATAATTCAGGAGGCCTACATAGCTAATCCATTGTAGGGGAGCCCAGCCGTTAGGAGCATCCCATTGTTGTCCGGTAAGTGTTAAAGTGCTGGGTAAGCCTCCCGGGTACAGGAAGTACTCTTCAATTATCCCGGCTACTTTCATGGCCTGCTGCTCCTGCGCAAGCTCAAAAAAGAGTGGGTACATTCCAGCCAGAGAATATACCCCTGTCGGCTGCCTGCTTGTAAAATTATAGTCCATAAAAAAATCAGCTTCGGGGCTCCAGCAGTATTCCAGTAAAGCATTTTTTCTATTGACGGCATAGACAACAAACTCCTTGCTTTTTTCATCATTTTCCTGCAGAGCATAAGCTTTGGCAATAGTGAGCTCCAGCTGGTAAAGCAGGCTGTTGAGGTCAACGGGTATAATATCTGTTGTCTGGATAGAGGAGAGGGTAAGGCCATTTCCGAGCCAGCGCGAGCTAAAGTCCCAGCCAGATTCAGCGGCTGCCCTCAGGTTGCGATAGGTGAGAGATGGTTGTTGATTTGCCAGTTCGGCAGTCGCAACATCCTCCTTGTAAGCTTCAGGCCGGGGAATATCTTTATTATCCCAGTAGCGGTTTAAAACACTGCCATTCTCTAACAATACCACTCTTTTAAAGGCTTTTTGCTGCGGCCCGAGCTCATGGGTGCCTTCCATCCAAAAGCGGTACTCCTGTAGTAGGTGGGGGAGGAATTCCGTATAAACACTGTCACCCTCCACTTCTGCCAGTAAGCCTACCATCAGGGAAAAGAAGGGAGGTTGGGAACGGGAAAGGTAATAGGTACGGGTGCCATTAGGAATAAAACCATATTCCTTAATAAGCCAGGCAAAGTTCTCAACCATCTGTCGGATAAGGGTGTTTCTGCCGGATACCTGGAGACCCAGCATCGTAAAATAGCTGTCCCAGTAATACATTTCATTAAAGCGGCCACCTGGTACAATATACGGATGGGGCAATTCGATAAGGGAACCTGCAGAAGGAGTATCGACTCTCACCAGCTCGCCCCATAGCTCCTCAATGTGCTCAACAATTGGAGGAAAAGTGTCACTTTCGTTTAGCGAAGGTTGGGAAGGAATAATAAAGTTTTCATTTACAAAAGCAGCCAAATCAAAATTGCTATCGTCCTGCCTTTCTCTGTATTTCTTTAAAATTTCTTTTACAGGATAACGCGGGATGGCATCGACAAAGGTCTTGGAGTCGGTGAAAACAGCTCCTTCCTGAACGTCGGTAAATAATTCTCCCAGCTCCTCCTGTGGCCTGTACTGAGCCAAGGAGGGGACGCTTAATAGGAACAGCAGTATAAAGAGAAAAGTGTGGAAGATCGGTTTCATCAGCAAATGGAGTTATAACCTTAATTATAACGGTAAGGCAGTAAAGAGGTTTACAGCTGCAAACCTGCCGGTTTAAAGGGCTTAAGTCAGTGAAGATAAATTGCGGATGGGCGGAAACGATGGTGGCCGTTAAATTCCATTGGAAGCGACTTGTAAAAACGGGGAAGTTCTTACTATATTTGAATGGGAGCGGTAGCCCAAAGCCTGTGTAGACAAACTTCTGTTAACTCCTGTTAAGCAGGCAAACAGTAAATACTTTTTAAATTAAAACGAATGACGCAGTACCAGGAATTACTCAGGGATATATTGGAGAATGGGGTAAAAAAGGAAGACAGGACCGGCACCGGTACACTTTCTGTGTTTGGCAGACAGCTCAGGTTTGACCTTTCTAAAGGCTTTCCGCTGGTAACCACCAAGAGGCTTCACCTGAAATCCATTATCCATGAACTGCTGTGGTTCCTGAATGGCGATACGAATATTAAATACTTAAATGAGAAGGGCGTAACCATCTGGGATGAATGGGCAGATGAAAATGGTGAGCTGGGGCCAATTTATGGTGCCCAGTGGCGAAGCTGGACCGACAGGGACGGGAATACCATCGACCAGATTAAAACCGTAATCGACCAGATTAAAAACACCCCCGACTCCCGCAGGCTTATTGTAAGCGCCTGGAATGTAGGCGACCTCCCTAAAATGGCGCTGCCTCCCTGCCATGCCTTTTTCCAGTTCTATGTTGCCGACGGTAAGCTCTCCTGCCAGCTTTATCAGCGTTCCTGCGATACCTTTCTGGGCCTTCCATTCAACATTGCCTCCTATGCGCTGCTGGTACATATGATTGCGCAGCAATGCGAACTGGAGGCAGGCGATTTCGTCTGGACCGGAGGAGATGTGCATTTGTACCTGAACCACCTGGAGCAGGCAAAGCTTCAGTTAAGCCGAGAGCCTTACCCTTTGCCCAGGCTAAAGATTAAAAGAAGACCCCATTCTATTTTCGATTATCAGTTCGAAGATTTTGAAATTGTGGATTATCAGTACCATCCGGGCATTAAGGCACCTATTGCCGTTTAACTTCCGTTCTGGAGCAGAGCAGGACTTTCCTACAGAAAAGCGAACTGTAGCTGTTCTGCTAAATTCTCCCACTGGTCTTCGAATACATGCCCCTCAAGCTCAATTATGCTGAATATTCCGGTAACATTGCAGCCAAATAGAGCATCGGCTTCCCTGAGCTTTTCTTTTGGGAGAAGAACCTCTTTTACTTCCTGTTTTTGCGCTTTCAGGCGTTTGATCAGGTGAGCCCGCATAACGCCGGCAATACAGCCACTCCGGAGGTGTGGAGTATACCAGTTCCCGTCTTTTAGCCAGAATAAATTAGCCGCCCCGGCCTCGGCAACCTGGTCTTTTTCATTGGTAAGGATAATCTCCGCCAGCCCTTTTTGCTGCTTTTCAATCCCTGCCAGCACATAGGGGAGAGCATTCATCGTCTTTAAGGAAGAAAAGGGAGAATAAGAAAGAGAGATACCTGTTGCAAAGGCGGCCTTTTCTTTTCGTTTTTCAGGTTTTTTAAAAGGGGAAGCGGTCATTAAAAAATCCGTTTTTTCCTGTTGCGGTGTGTATAATCCTCCCGGCTTTCTCCAAATTTGCAGGCGCATACGGAGAACAGGGTCTGGAAACTGTGTGGAGAGTTGCCAAATGTAAGCTTCCAGTTCCTGTAGAGAAAACGGAAGGTGCAGGTGTAGTACCAGGGCCCCCTTCCGGAGCCTTTCGTAATGCAGCGAGAGTAGAGGAGAGCTTCCGCGATGGGTAACCATGGTTTCAAAAATACCATCACCATAGCAAAATGCTCTGTTGTCTTTCTGTAGTCTTATTTCCTGCTCATTATAGAGCTTTCCGTTAAAAAGTACTTCCATGTAACTATTTAACCATTTATAAATAATTCCTGTAATCTTTTCCCATATTTGTTTAGTATTGAACCAGTAAATTTAAAGAAATGTCCGAAAGAAGTAGTGTATTCGATATGATAGGTCCTGTAATGATTGGGCCCAGCAGTTCTCATACCGCTGGTGTTGTACGAATAGGAAGAGTGGCCCGTCGTGTGTTGGGGAAGCAGCCCGATGAAGCACAGATTACTTTTTATAATTCTTTTGCCCGCACCTACGAGGGGCATGGTAGTAACCGTGCCATACTGGCCGGATTGCTTGACTTTAAGACCGATGATGTAAGGATTAAGCAGGCACTCGATATTGCTAAAGAGGAAGGTCTGAAGTATAACTTTCGCTCCGTAGGAAATGCATCTGTTTTTCACCCTAATACCGTTAAGCTGGAGTTGACAGCAGGGGAACGGAAAGTAGAAGTTATCGGAGAAAGCCTTGGTGGGGGTGTTATCCGTATTCCTAAGCTTAATGGCTTTACCGCCAATTTCAGCGCAGCCCACCATACGCTCATCATTACTGCTAAAGATGTAAAAGGAAGTATCGCTTTTATTTCAAATGTACTGGCAAACGATAATTGTAATATTGCTACGATGTCGGTTTCCCGTAAGGGCAAAAATGATTTAGCCTGCCTGGTCATTGAAATGGATTCAGGAATCCAACCCATTGTTCAGCAGTACCTTTCCCACCTCGACTGGGTACAGGAAGTTCTATATATCCCTGATATCGATTTCTAATTTCTATTCTTCTATGAAAAGATTCTATTTACTAATGTTTGCCCTCCTGCCTGCATTGGATTGCCTGGCACAGGATGAAAGCGAACCCGGGAACCAATGGACACTGGAGGAGTGCATTGAGTATGCCCGTGAGCATAACCTGCAGGTAAAGCTAAGCCAGCTGAACATGCTTTCTGAAAAAGTGGAGCTTACGAGATCCAAGGCCGATCTTTTTCCTTCCCTCAATGGGGGTGCTGATTACAGCTATTCAGTAGGTCGTTCAATAAACCCGGTAACCAACGACTTTATTAATGAACCGGTAAGCGCCCAGTCCTATTCGCTGGGAAGTAATGTTGTCCTTTTTAACGGTTTTAGTAAGCAGAATCTGATCAGGCAGAACAAAGCTTCCCTGGAAGCAAGTGAATTTGAACTGGCAGGCACGCGTAATAATATCAGCCTCCAGATAATCAGTGCCTATACAAGCATTCTTTTCAATAAAGAGTTGCTGGAAAGTGCAGAGGCACGCCTCGAGGCAACAGATCTTCAGCGGGAACGAACCCAAAAGCAGGTAGAAGTGGGAGTACTGCCACAAGCCAGCCTTTTTGAAGTTGAGGCACAATTCGCCAGCGATGAACTGGCCGTTACCGAAGCACTAAATAGCCTAGAGCTCTCCCTTTTGAACTTAAAACAACTTTTGCAACTTCCTGCGGGCGAAGCGATAGAGATAGTAGATCCGGAGCTTGAGCTGAGCGGTGTAGAGGTATACCCTATGAGTGCAGCCGAGATATATGATGTGGCCGAAGAAACACAACCGGTTATTAATGCCGTTGATGCCTGGGTACTCAGCAGCGAATATGGGCTAAGGGCCGCAAAAGGAAACTTATACCCCAGTATTACAGCACAGGCCGGTTTAGGCAGTCGATATTCTCCCGACTTTCGAAACCTTATAGAAGGACCAATGCAAGAAATCGAAATTGGCTATTATTATGATGAAAATAATATCCGCCAAGATGTGAAGACTATGGTCCCAACCACGGTGAAACAGGAATTTGCTTATTTTAAGCAACTTGAATACAATCTTAGTCGCTCTTTTACTATAAGCCTGAACATTCCTATCTTTAACGGCCTCCGTACACAGGCCTCCATAAGTCAGGCACGGATAGCACAGGATCGGGCACAGTTGCAGGCAAGGCTAGCCCGGCAGGATCTAAGGGAAACTATCGAACTAGCCGTTCAGGATGTAAAAGCAGCGGCTTTAACCTTTCGTTCCATCCAAAATCAGGTAAGGTCTCTTGAAGAAGCATTCCGAAGTGCAGAACAGCGCTTTAACCTTGGCGCTTCCAATGCGGTAGATTATAATGTTGCCAAAACTAATCTAGATGTGGCCCTCTCTAATTTAATCCGTGCCAAGTACGATTATATTTTTAAAACAGAACTACTGGACTTTTACCTCAACGAACCGTTCTCATTCGAATAATTATGGCAAAAAGAAAAAAATCAAACCGCTTACTTTATATCCTACTGGCTGTTGTAGCTGTACTGGTAATTGCTGCTGTAGCGGCTAAATCGGCTGGGATAATTGGCCAGCCGGAACAAATTGAAGTAGAGCTGGCAGAGGCAGATCTCCACACCATTGTAGAAAAAGTTAATGCATCGGGGATGATCCAACCAGAAACTGAAGTCCAGATAACACCGGATGTACCTGGCGAAATTATTGAGCTGCTGGTAAAGGAAGGAGACTCTGTAGTAAGAGGAGACCTTTTAATTAAAATACGACCAGATAATTTCCAGTCAGCACTTGCCCGGGTGAAGGCTAATTACAACCAGCAAAAGGCTAATCTTTCCAGTTCGCGTAGCCGGCTTGCACAGGCCGAGGCGCAGTTCGAGAAAGCGAAGAGCGATTTTGAGCGGAGCGAGAAGCTGTACAAGCAAAATGTTATTTCTGATGCAGATTTTGACCAGGCCCGGGCCACCTACCGGGTAGCAGAGGAAGAGTTACAGGCGGCCCAGCAAAATGTAGAAGCCGCACGCTATATGGTGGAGAGTGCAGGTGCTACGGTTAAAGAAGCCCAGGAAAACCTGGACCTTACCTCAGTACATGCCCCGGTGAGTGGAACTATTTCCAAGCTTTCGGTTGAAGAAGGTGAACGTGTGGTAGGTACCTCTCAAATGGCTGGTACTGAAATGATGCGCATCGCCGACCTCAACCGGATGGAAGTACAGGTAGATGTAAATGAAAACGATATTATTCGGGTAAGCCTTGGCGATACAGCCATTATAGATGTAGACAGCTATGCTCATATGGACCGTCAGTTTAAAGGAGTGGTAACAGCCATTGCCAATACGGCAAATGCAAAGGTTTCTCCCGAGGCGGTAACAGAGTTTGAGGTGAAAGTCAGGATCCTGAATAGCTCCTTCCAGGATTTGATAGAAGAGGAAGGGATGAAGATTCCTTTTCGCCCTGGTATGACTGCCAGTGTGGAAATAATAACCAATAAAAAAGAGAATGTTTTGTCTGTTCCATTAGCTGCGGTAACGACGAGAAGTATTGAATTGGAAGATGAAGGAGATGCAAAACGTATGGGAGGTGCTGATATGGAAACTGAAGACCCTAAACGGTTGCCGGATGTGGAAGATGAAATTGAAGAAGTCGTTTTTGTGTATAAAGATGGAGTGGCCAATATGGTAAATGTAAAAACGGGCATCAGCGATTATGAATTCATAGAAATCATTGAAGGCCTCGAGCAGGGACAGGAAGTAGTGGCCGGACCATACCTGGTGGTGAGTAAACGGCTGGAAGAAGGGGATTTGATAAAACCTTTGGAATTAGAAGAGGAGAAAGAAATTGAGGATTAAACCTAAATTAGAGAGCAAAAAGAGAGGCTGTCAGTCCATGGCAGCCTCTCTTTTTGTTTATGATGGATTGAAGAAAGCCTCCAGTTCTTTATAAACCCTGTGAAGAGGGAGCCCCATCACCGTATAGTAAGAGCCATGAATTCTTTCAATTCCAATCATGCCAATCCACTCCTGTATTCCATACGCTCCTGCTTTATCGAAAGGCTTAAAGTGGCGAATATAAAAAGTAATTTCTTCTTCTTTTAGCTGGCGGAAAAAGACTTCTGTACAATCATCTGCAGTAATGGATCCTTCCGGGTGCCGCAGGCAAATTCCGCTCACCACTCTGTGGCTGCGGCCGGAAAGCTGCCGGAGCATTTGCACCGCCTCTTTTTCGTCTGCAGGTTTCCCCAAAATATATTCATCCACAATAACGGTAGTATCGGCAGTTAAGAGGAGTTGGCCGGGTTTGGGAGCAAAGGCTTCCGCCTTTTTTTGCGCCAGGTAAGCTGCCACAGCATCAGCAGGCAGGTCAGCCGGATAGCTTTCATCAGTATCCATGCTTTCCACCATAAAGGAAAAACCAGCCTGCCGAAGCAACTCCTGCCGGCGCGGCGACTTAGAACCTAAAATGAGGGGGTATAGCAAATTCATCTTCCTTAATTGAGCTGAAAAGGTAGCCGCAGATAACTTTTGGGTAAAAATAAGTTGATTTTTGCGGCATGGTAAAGCCGCTGTAACATACCCGTTTAACGTCATCCATGGAAATATCCTTAATAATCAGTGCAAACTGGGCTTCATCTTTTAAAACTTTTGCCAGGCAGTTGGCAAAATTGCGTTCGAAGGTGATATTTTCTGAGCTGCTCTGGTCTTTGCCTTTTATCCCCAAAACTTTTTCCATTACAAAAAAATGAAGAACCGTTAAATCAAGCTGTTTTACCTCTTCAGGCATTTTCCAGCTGAGCTGTTCATAAACTTCGGGTTTCAGGCGAATTTTGTAGGTATTATCTTTCAGAAGTAACCCAAAAGCCCATTGCTTGCCCAGAATAATGGTGTTTACATCGTATGGGTTGTCCAGTTGCTTAATAATGAAATAGGCCTCCAGCTTTTTGAGAAGGCTTTCTTCATCAAATTCCTTTAAACCCGATACTAGACGGTGGGTTGGAAGAATCCGGATGTCATCTGACTCGGTATTGGTCAGGTACATCATGTGGTAATTGTAGCTTTCCCGGCCGTTATGTTCCCTATTTTCTTCCATACGGCGCAGGCGATAGCGGAGAGAGCCTTCGTAACGGTGGTGGCCATCGGCCAGAATAACCTGTTTGTCCTTTAACACTTCCAGGAACCGCCGAATCACTTTAGCGTCATGAATAGCGCTGAGCACATCCCGGACGCCCTGGTAGTCTTCCGATTCGTAGATAGGGTTCAGCATACTTTCATCCATATACTGTTCCAGCTCAAAATGTGGATCGGTGTAGAGCCCATGGGTGGGGCTAACGTTCAGCTGGGTTTTGTCCAGCAGTTCAAGCCGGTCGTCTACAGATCGTGGAATGGTATTTTCGTGACGGAGGATAACTCTGTCGCTCCATTCATAAGCTTTTATGTTACAGATAAAGCCCTTTCTGCAATACTCTTTATTGGAACCAGAAAAGGTAAAGTACTGGTAGTAGACATAAATGGCAGGGAGCTTGTCCTGCAGAATGACTCCTTTTTGCTTCCAGTCCTCGAGCAGGCGGGCAGCATGTTCAGCCGGTTCCTTACCTTCCGGTACAGATATATGGATGCTGTTAAAAGGATTTTTATATAACATACGCCGCTGCTTTTCCGACACCACATCGAAAAGGGGAGAGCTAAGCTCAACAATAGAGGGGAACTGTTGAGGATTGTACCGCCAGGCACGGAGAGGAAGAATTTCTGCCATTGTTTTGAATAAAAAATACAATAAACAGCTGCAACCCGTGAGGGGCTGCAGCTGTATGGGTGTTAAAAGTCTATTCTTTTAGCGGGCACGGTTTTTCCAGGCCGACCCATTTTTACCGGATGGACTTACCACTTCATTTACTTTTTGCTGCTGCTGATTCTTTTCCTGCAAAAAGGTAGCGAAAACGGCTGCAATTTGCTGGCTCTCTTCATTCGGAACCGTCTGTAAATCCTCGGGCTTAAAATGCTTTTCAATGAATTTTGTGTCGAATTGCCCGCTGATAAAAGCGGGGTGCTCCATCACTAAACGGCAAAAAGGAAGAGTAGTTTCTATTCCGGTAATCTGGTACTCCTCAATGGCTCGAATCATACGGAGGCGGGCTTCCTCCCTGGTATCGCCATACGTAACCAGCTTGGCAATCATCGGATCGTAATAAATTGGAATGTCCATTCCCTGCTCAAAGCCGTCATCTACGCGTATGCCAGGTCCCTGAGGCCGCTGGTAAGTCTGGAGCTTTCCAATATCCGGCAAAAAGTTATTGGCAGGATCTTCGGCATACACCCGAACCTCTATGGCATGCCCCTGTATGCGAAGCTCGTTCTGCTTAAAGCGAAGAGGCTTCCCTTCGGCTACTGCAATTTGCTCCTTTACCAGGTCGACGCCTGTAATTTGTTCGGTTACCGGGTGCTCTACCTGTAAGCGGGTATTCATTTCGAGGAAGTAATAATTGAGCTGCTCATCCACTATAAATTCCACCGTACCTGCACCATAATAATTACAGGCCTTAGCCACCATTACAGCCGATTTGCCCATGGCTTCGCGAATTTCCGGCGTAAGCACTGCCGAAGGCGCTTCCTCAATTACCTTCTGGTGGCGGCGCTGCACAGAACATTCCCGCTCGAAAAGGTGAACAATATTACCATGCTGGTCGCCCAGTACCTGAATTTCGATGTGGCGGGGAGAGGTAATAAACTTCTCGATAAATACAGCACCGTCGCCAAAAGCCGATTGGGCTTCGCTAACCGCCCGCTGCATCTGGTCTTCAAAATCGCTTGGCTCTTCAACAATTCGCATCCCTTTACCACCACCGCCGGCACTTGCTTTAATCAGAATAGGATAGCCTATTTCAGCTGCCCTTTCTTTGGCAGCAGCTACATCGGTTATGGCAGTTTCGGTACCAGGAACCAGTGGAATATTGTACTTTGCTACGGCCGCTTTTGCGGCCAGTTTGCTGCCCATAATATCGATGGCTTCGGGCGAAGGGCCAACGAAAATCAAACCAGCCTCAGTAACCTTTTGTGCGAATGCTGCGTTTTCGGAAAGAAAACCATAACCCGGGTGAATGGCATCTACGCCTAGTTCTTTGCAAACGGAAATAATTTTATTGCCCAGCAGGTAGGATTCCGAGGAAGGAGGAGGGCCTAAAAGTACGGCCTCATCGGCCTGCCGAACATGGAGCGCATTGCGATCGGCTTCACTGTATACTGCTACTGTTTTTATACCTAATTCTTTGGCCGAGCGGATGACCCTGAGTGCGATTTCGCCTCGATTGGCAACTAATAATTTCTTTATTTCCGGCATAATGGCTATATGAAAGGTGAAAGAATCGTAAAAAGTTGTACAATGCTATAAAATATTACTTAAATATTGAACTCTTCACCTGATTTTTATAGCTGATTTTTGAACAGTTGGGAATTAATTCTAATTTTGGTTGTTAAAATGCGAAAACGCAGGAAAATTGTACAACTTAAAGAATATTAGTTGTGGATCTATTTGAAAAATTATTGCAGGACAGAGGGCCTTTAGGCCGGCACTCAGAGGTGGATGAAGGTTACTTCATGTTCCCGAAATTAGAGGGTGAGATTGCTCCAAGAATGCTTTGGAGAGGTAAGGAAGTTCTTACCTGGAGTTTGAATAATTATCTGGGGCTGGCGAACCATCCGGATGTACGGAAGGCAGATGCAGATGCAGCAGAACGCTGGGGCGCTGCCTACCCGATGGGGGCCAGAATGATGTCAGGCAACACCGACTTCCACTTACAGTTTGAACAGGAGCTGGCCAGCTTTGTAAAAAAAGAGTCAGCCTATTTACTTAACTTCGGTTACCAGGGGATTCTTTCTATTATAGAGGCTCTGGTAGACCGTAAAGATGTTATTGTGTATGACGGCGAATCACATGCCTGTATTGTAGACGGTGTTCGTCTGCACATGGGCAAACGCTTTGTTTTTCCTCATAACGATATCGACAACCTGGAAAAGCAATTGAAGCGTGCTGAACGCATCGTGAGCGAAACCGGAGGAGGTATACTGGTTATTACTGAAGGGGTGTTCGGTATGTCAGGGAACATGGGTAAACTCCGCGAGATTGTTGCCCTTAAAAAGAAATTTAACTTCCGTCTCCTGATAGACGATGCACATGGTTTTGGTACCATGGGTAAAACAGGAGCAGGAGCAGGCGAAGAGCTGGGGGTTCAGGACGAAGTTGACCTTTATTTTTCCACTTTTGCCAAATCCATGGCTGGTATAGGAGCATTTGTTGCCGGCGATAGAGGTATTATTGATTACCTGAAGTATAATATGCGCTCTCAGATTTTTGCCAAGTCGCTGCCAATGATATATGTGGAAGGTGGCCGTAAACGTCTGCAAATGCTGCGCGAAGAGCCGGAGCATAAAGAAAATCTCTGGAAAATTGTAAATACCCTGCAGAGCGGCTTAAAAGAGAAAGGCTTTAATATTGGCACCACCGAATCGCCGGTTACTCCGGTGTTCCTAAAAGGAGCCCTGAGTGAAGCAACCATCCTGAATAAAGACTTAAGAGAAAACTTTAACATCTTCTGTTCAGTAGTTATTTACCCGGTAGTGCCAAAAGATGTAATTATGCTGCGTTTAATCCCAACTGCCTCTCACACACTGGCTGATGTGGAAGAAACCATTACTGCATTTACTGAAATTAAGCGCAAATTAGATAGCGGAGAATACCAAAATCATGAATATGCTGCTCAAATGGCAGGTTTTGATGCTTAAAAGTATTTTTATCCTTGTTATTTATTCAACTATTTAATTATATTGCTAACCATAACATTAAAACTTTTATCAATTAAACCAAAATCAGACTTGTATGACACGTTTTGACCAAATCAGAGACTTAATAATGTCTTTGGAAGGCGACTTCCAGAAATTCTATGAAAAAGAAAACCAGGCCGCAGGTACACGCGTTCGTAAAGGTATGCAGGAGCTGAAAAACCTTGCACAGGAAATCAGAATTGAAGTTCAGGAAAAGAAGAACGACTCTAAATAAGCTAATTAAATAGAACGAGTTTCTTAATTTCATTAGAATAGAAAAGCGGCAGATAACATCTGCCGCTTTTTTTCTGGTATTTCCATGATTTCTCCTCCTTACGCTTCGGGTATATCAAAGTAGCCTTATAGCAGGAGGGTAAGTCGGCTGGTGCAAAAACAAAAATCCGGCCCATGCTACTACTTTTTTAGAGCAGCCAGAGCCGGACCGAATTTCTGGAAGAGAAGAAAAGCTTTACAGAAGCAGGCTAAGAAAGCTTTTGCAGTGCCTGCTTTAAATCTGCACCTAAAGAATTGCTGGCTTTTACCAAGGGTAAGCGGACATAAGGCTCACAGATATTGAGCTCTTTCAGCACCTGTTTAACACCTACAGGGTTTCCTTCGCAATAAAGCAGGCTGTTTAATTCCAGCACTTTAAAAAGGGCTTGCTGAGCCTCTTCGTACTTTCCATTCAAGGCATTGGTCACCATTTTACAGAAGATATCCGGAAGCGCATTCGCCAGCACAGAAATTACACCTGCTCCTCCAATGGAAATCATCGGGATGGTAAGCATGTCATCTCCGCTAATCAGCAGAAAACTTTCTGACTGGTGGCGGGCAATTTCCATGCATTGATTCAAATCTTTAGACGCTTCCTTTATACCAATAATATTTTCATGTTCAGCCAGGCGGAGCGTGGTTTCTGCACTTATGTTCCTGGCGGTTCGTGCCGGTACATTATACAGAATAAGCGGTTTTGGTGATGCGTCGGCCAGGGCGGTGTAATGCTGGAAAATTCCTTCCTGTGTGGGCAGGCTGTAGGCAGGGCCGGCCGATAAAAGGGCATCGACTCCTTCTAAATTTAGCTGTTGTACTTCATTGATAAGCGCCGCGGTATTATTTCCGCCTAAACCATACACCACAGGGAGTTTTTTGATATTTGCCTGAAAAAGCAGCTCCAGGAATTCAGCCTTTTCTTTTTCAGTAGTAGTGGCAGCTTCACCGGTCGTTCCGTGGATAACCAGGTAATCTACTCCTCCACGGGTAGTATAATCTACCAGTCTGTTAAAAGCGCCCACATCTACAGTTCCCTGTTCGGTAAAAGGGGTAACCAAAGCAACCCCAACTCCTTTAAACTTTTCAATCATCACAATTCGTTGGTGTAGTGGTATATCTGTTGAATAAAATCAGCTAAAGGTTTTTCTGCCGATTCCTTAATCATCAGTTCAAAAATGCCTTTCTGCCTGTCGAGGTAAGGGCCAATCCTTAAAGCTGCTCTGCTCCTGGCAAGCAGGTATTCTATGTAAAGGTTAGGAGCCCGGTCGAGGCAAATCAACAGGTCAAATGGCTTACTAATAAACTCCTGAAGGTTATTTGCTTCAGGGCTTCCCCAAAAGTTAAAATCATTTTTTGAGAAAATGTCGTAATGGAAGTCGAAATTTTCAACATTTTTAGGAAGATAACAAAGGACTACGACCTCTTTTCCTTCTTTCTTCAACCTGGACTCGAACTGTCGGATGGCTTCATAATCATCCAAGTTTTTCATCGTAAATATAATGCCAACAAGCCTAACCTGCCGGTAATTCATACTCCTGCGCGGGCTCTTGCTTTTACGAAGCACTACCTGCATTTTATAAGGAATTAATGTTTGGTGAAGAAACGACATCAGGAATTTTGGCCAATCATATTTAAAAATTCAGCTTCCGACAGGATAGGGACCTGTAAACTTTCGGCTTTCTCTTTTTTTGCAGGACCCATTTTATCGCCGGCTAACAGATAATCGAGTTTTGCAGAAATGGAAGAAACCACCTTTCCGCCATGGGCCTGAATAAGTTCTTTTATCTCGTCTCGTTCGAAGTGTTCGAATACGCCGCTCACCACAAAAGTTTTCCCTTCCAGCTCGGAGGATTCAGGTTTATTCCTTCCTGTAACTTCAAACTGCAGGCCGGCCTCTTTCAGTTCCTCAATAAGCTGCTGGTGTTGCGGGTTCCGGAAATAATCATACACACTTTCGGCAATACGTTCTCCAATTTCGGGTACTGCAATGAGCTCCTCTTTTTCGGCATTAGCAATCGCATCTACATTCCGGAAATGGCGGGCCAGCTTTTCGGCAACTGTACGACCCACATAGCGAATGCCCAGGCCAAAAAGTACATTTTCGAAGGGTGCTTTTTTAGAATTTTCTATCCCGGCGAGCAGGTTCTGGGTAGACTGGTCTTTAAAGCCTTCGAGGGCATATATCTCTTCGTAGGTTAACCGGTACAGGTCTGCTACTGTATGAATAAGGTTCTTTTCAAGCAAAGCAACAATGGTTCGCTCTCCTAAGCCATCGATGTTCAGCGCCTTCCGCTGGATAAAATGCTCAAATCGGGCTTTTATTTGAGGAGGACAGCCGGTTTCGTTCGGGCAGTAATGGGCGGCTTCCCCTTCTTTACGTACGAGAGGAGTATCGCAGGCCGGACAGTTGGCCGGGTACTCCAGTTCTGGTGCTTGGGGCAGCCGATCCTTTAGTTCCACCCCTGTGATTTTGGGAATGATCTCTCCTCCTTTTTCAACATAAACCGTATCACCTATCCGCAGGTCCATTTCTGCAATAAAGTTAGCATTATGGATAGAGGCCCTTTTTACAACTGTACCAGCCAGTTGCACCGGCTCCAGAAGGGCTACCGGTGTAACGGCACCCGTTCTGCCCACATTATATTCGATATCGAGCAGCCGGGAAGCTGCATTCTGGGCTTTATATTTATAGGCAATAGCCCAGCGAGGGCTTTTGGCGGTGTACCCCAGTCGCTCCTGCTGTGCAAGGCTGTTTATTTTTACCACAATGCCATCGGTTTCCAGGGGGAGTTCGAGCCGCTTATTTTCCCACTCTTCAATATAGGCGATAACTGCTGTTATATCTTTGCATTTGCGATAGGTGGGGGAGACATTAAAGCCGGCCTTTTCGAGCAGGGCAATGGACTCTGCATGAGTATCTGCTAAGGCTTCTTCTGAAAGGAGCGCATATACATAACAGTCGAGTTTACGGCTGGCTACGATAGAGGAGTCCTGCATTTTAAGGGTGCCGGAGGCAGCATTCCTGGGATTCGCCAGCAGCGCCTCTCCATTTTCTTCCCGCTCTTTATTAATGGCTGTAAAAGATTTGCGCGGCATAAAAGCTTCGCCCCTTACTTCGAAAGAGGCAGGTAAATCCACTCCGCTTATTTTAAGGGGAATGGTGCGAATGGTACGGACATTATGGGTAATGTCGTCTCCCCGAACGCCATCACCACGGGTGGCCCCCTGTACCAGTAGCCCGTTTTCGTAGCGAAGGCTTAAAGCCACCCCATCGAACTTTAACTCACAAAAATATTCAAAATCTTCGTCGGGAAGGCTTTTCCTGATGCGTTTGTCAAAGTCCAGAAGGTCCTGCTCTGAGTAGGTATTACTCAGCGAAAGCATGGGGAAGCGGTGGTAAACCGTTTCGAAATTCTTGGTAATGGTACCACCCACCCGCTGGCTGGGAGAATCCTGACTCTTAAACTCAGGGAAATCGTTTTCCAGGCGAATCAGTTCTTCCAGCAGCTGGTCAAACTCGTAGTCCGACACAACCGAGTTGTGGTGCTGGTAATACTGTTCGTTATAGTACTCTATTTTCTCCCGGAGTGCATCAATGGAGCTTTTGGCCTCATCCTTTGTCATGAAACAAATGTTGTTTTATACAAATCTACTGAAAGAAATGAGTTTCACGAACGGGAGGCAAATTTTGTGAATTAATTATTGGTTAGCAGGTTCTTTCAGTCGCTGATTTTCGGCTTCAAGTTCACGAATACGTCTTTCCATTTCCTCCTGCGTTGCCTGCAGTTCTTCTGTATTTTGCCGCAGTTCCTCTTCCTGAGCCCTAAGCTGCTCGGCCAGACTTTGCGATTCTTCCAGAATAAGCCTGTTTCTAGAATTGTTTTTAGCATTGGCCACTGCCGAGGCTAAGGTTTCGGCTACTTTCTCTATAAAGTCCTGCACATAACCTTCAATATCGTAGAAGGCCGCCAGCTCAATTACACCCACTACCTGCTCATTTACTTTAAGTGGTTGAATGAGCAGTGTAGTAGGAGGCGCATCTCCTAAGCCGGAGGTGATGTGAACATAATTCTTTGGAATTTCCTTCAGGTAAATTTTATCCTGCTCCAGGTAAGCCTGGCCCACCAATCCCTGCCCCGGCGCCAGCACCTTTTCCTGAAACTTTTTACGATTATAGGCATAGCTTGCCTCCAGCCTTAGTTCTTTATAACCATTCTCATCGTGGAGAATAAAAACTCCTCCCTGGTTAACTTTAATGTATTTGATGAGCTGGGATAGTACTTCAAAGCAAAGTTCCTGTAATTCAGTATTGTTCTGACGGATAATACTATGGAATTGCGTAAGGCCGGCATTCACCCAATGGCGCTTTTTATCTTCCTGGGCTACTTCTTTTAAGCTTTGGCGCATCCCTGCCAGGGCATTGCCAAGTTCTCCTTCATTATCAAAAACGGTAATGTTGGTGTCGAAATCGCCTTTACCCACCTGCAGGGAGAATTCTTTTACATTCCGAAGGTTTTGGACCAGGGTGTTGACTGACTTGATGATAGAAGAAAGCTCATTTTCTTCCACAGGGATTTCTGCGGGAATATTTCCAGCCGCAATTTCATTTATCTCTTCTTCTAAGGTTTTTACCCGCGTAAGTACAAACTTCCGGGTTTTGCGAACCACGAAATAGAAAAGGCCCATGAGGAGTATAAAAGCTAAGAGAGTCCAGTATTTCGTGGTATTAAGGGTACTAAAGGTATTATTGAAGGTGCTGGAATGCTTATCGTACAGGTAAGCATTAAAATCTTTGAGAAAACTGCTGAGCCTCTCCACCTCAGGAGCGTAGCTACTTTTAATTAAGCTTGCCATCTGCTCGTCTGCCGGATAGGTAATCTGCTGGCTTGCCAGCTGGAATTTAAGGAGTGCAGCCTCCACTTCACTTATCTTTGATTCCAGCATCGGATCATTTAACTGGGCGGCATAATCCCGCATCAGCTGAATTCGCTCAGGGAGCTTCTTATTAAGGAGCTGGATTCCCACTTTTTTAGACTTTTCTTCACCGGTAATTGAATACGCCTGCAGGGCGGCCGCCTGTTTATTTATTTCAATATTGCACGCCTTTATCTGATACTTAAGCGGCTCCACTACCGAAGCATAATGATTGTACCTGATCGTGAAGGTGTTGGCGGAAATGAAATAGGAAATTATGATTAACAGACTTATAAGGGCCGCGACCGCATAAATAAGAATGAAGTGAAAGCTAAAGGTATGGAGATTGTATTTTCTCGACATGGTAAAAATGGCTAGATTTAAAACCTGCCTCAAAAATATAAAAAAGCAAAGAGTAAAAGCGGTGGATGAAGGGTTTCAGGCAAACTTGCGTAATTGTAGGGAATTGAACCAGTAGGAGAAGGTGTGTGGGGCGGGCTAAAAATGTTAAAATGGGAGAATTACGGGTGAAGTAAAACAAAATTAGGTATTTTAGGTGTAAAAAATAGTGATGAAGCCAGAATGCCCCGCTAAAAAAGGAAGCCCTGGTTCAGGTAAGATATTGAAGTCAGGCAATAGTTTTGTTCAACTGCTCAGGGAGGGGAGGATGGAGAGAGTGAAATTTTTAGTTGGTATTATAAAAAAAGTGGTAATTAAAAATAATTATAAATGACAAACTGGAGGTAAAAATGGCTAATATTAAGGAATTAACTGCTGTCTGCCACAAGGCAATATTGTTGCGTTTTTTCCGTATTGCTTTTATCACCATTGAACTTATGAACAAGAAGAATATATTTTTTTTATTTCTGACATTTTTTAGCCTTACAGGCTTTTTGCAGGCACAGGATAAACCTTTTATACTTGAGGGTCGGCTCCTAAATGCTGAGGATAGTAGTGGGATCGGGTTTTCTCATATTATTAACAATGAGAGCGGTCTCCGTACTGCGAGTGATGCTGAAGGATACTTCCGTTTGCCTGTTAACGCTGGAGATACCCTTCTGGTAAGTAGTGTTACTTTTGGCCAGAAAAAAGTGCTTGCCCCGGCAAAAGCAGGAAGGCTCTTTATTATACGCTTAGCCCCTAATGTTTATGAATTGGATGAAGTGGTGGTAAATAGTCTTCCTTCCGAGCAGAAATTAAAAGAATTGCTTCTGAGTATGGAAACGCCTGACGGAAAGCCCAAACCGGATTTACGGCTGCCGGAAGATTTACCGGTAGAAGTAATTGAAGGGACTGGAGGCGTAAGTGTGGGTGGTGTATTCTCTGGTATTGCCGGCCGGTTTAGTAAAAAAGAGAGGGGCCGAAAGTTTTTAGCTGAAGTAGAAGTTAAGGATACGAAGAAAGCGTATATCCTGACAAAATATAACCGCGATATTGTGAAGAAGATTACTGGTTTGGAAGATGAAGAGGAGCTGGATGCTTTTATGCAATACTGCCGGTTGAGCGAAAACTTTCTGTACGAAGCTACGGAATATGAAATCCATGAGGCAGTGCTTGGCTACTTTAAAACATTCCGGCCGGAGCAGGAAGGTTAGCCACAACTGCCTGCATTTATTATATTGAGCTATAGGAGACAGGTGACGTGCCATAAGAAGATATCCTCGTCAGGTTCTGCCACCAGAACTCATCGGCTGCGGTTTTCAGCATCCATCACTCCCGAAGACTTATTACTAACTTTTCCTGATTAAAGCTTAACCCTTCTTAAGGAGGTAAGAAAAGAATGTGGTGCACCTAATCCTTACCAGGCCCTGTAGAGAGCCCATGTTTGCAGAGATGTAAAATTGGCAGGAGATGGAGGAAGAGGCTTCTTTAACTTTGGGTGTTTTGGTACATGTATGTATGGGCTTTACAGCTTATCATTATTTTAGGGCTAAATAAAGATGAATTTAAGATGAAAATTCATGCTGTAAAGCAAAAATTCCGCCTGCTGCTGTTAATTTCGCTGGGCTGTTTGGGAAGCCATAATATTTTTGCCCAGGCAGACCGGGAATGGTCCGTGGAGCAGCTTGTTCTTTCTGACGGCAGTACCCAGGAGCTTTCGATATATTATGATGCATACCTGGAATTGCTGCATTATAAAGACGTGACCGGAAATGAGCAGAGGCTTATGCCTGAAGAGGTTATTTCCTTCTCCTTTCAGGGAGATCAATATTTTTCCATTCCGTTCAAAAATGGCAAGCTTAGCTTTTTTAAAGTAGAATATGAAGGAAAAGACATCGCACTCCTCAGCAAGTCTAATTCTGTAAATCTCATTCAGTATTTATCTTCAGCTTATGTTGACCGTTACCAGATTTGCCCCGGAAAGGGCAAAAAAAGCCCCATTCAGTTGTGCGAAATAAATTTAAGTGGCCAGTTCTCTGCCCTTAGCGGCCATCCTGCCAAAACCAGGCCAGAACAATTGTCTGTTAAGCATTGCCTGTTTGTGGTAGGAGAGCAGGGGTTGCGACTCTTCCGGATGGAGGTGGAAAAAACAGACTTCCTTTTGGGGAAGAGAATACGAACGGTCTATTTTGAATCGCTGGATGAGCTGCTGGACCCTGATCGGCTGGAGCAGGCGCACGATTACGCATTAAGCCATGACCTGGACGAGGATAAACTGGAAGATCTGGTGCATATTTTTCGCTACTATACCCTCCTTTAGAAGGAAGGCCCTGGCCAGTGGTACTTTTTAAAACTGAATGGTTAACTGGCCACCGACTTCCGGCACATCGAGGTTAGAAATGGTTATACCCAGCAGGCGCACCTCTTTTCCTTCCAGCTTCTCCTGCAGCAGTATCTCATGAGCCAGCATTTCTATGGTTCTCTGAGAAGAAACAGGATGACCAAATGTTCTGCTGCGGGTTATCTGCACAAAATCGGCAAATTTTATTTTTATGGTCAGGGTTCTTCCCTGCCGGTCTGCTCTTTGCAATCTTCCGGCTACCTGGGCAGCAATGTCCGACAATTCTTCCAGCATTTCTGCCTCCTCCGTTAAATTATGGCTGAAAGTGTTCTCCGCTCCAATAGATTTTCTGATCCGGTTTGGGTTTACCGGGCGCTGGTCAATGCCCCGCACAATCTGGTAATAGTACCGGCCCGCTTTGCCAAACAACCGAATAAGTTCAGCTTCTGATTGTTCGCGTAAGTCAGTCCCCTTTAATATTCCGAGGCCATGCATCTTTTCTGCTGTAACCTTACCAATGCCGTAAAACTTACTGATGGGCAGCTCCGCCAGAAAATCCATTGCCTTTTCGGGGGGAATAAGGAACTGCCCGTTAGGTTTGTTGATGTCGGAAGCTGTTTTAGCCAGGAACTTATTTATACTGATGCCTGCAGAGGCGGTAAGTCGGGTTTCCGATAAAATCCGTTGCCGTATTTCCCGGGCAATTAAAGTGGCAGAAGGTAAGCCCTTCTTATTGTTAGTTACATCCAGATACGCCTCGTCGAGCGAGAGGGGCTCCACCAGGTCGGTGTATTCAAAAAAGACGGCCCGAATTTGTTCCGAAACGGCTTTATAAACATCAAAGCGGGGTTTCACAAAAATTAGGTGGGGGCATTTACGATAGGCAAGGGCAGAAGGCATGGCAGAGCGTACACCAAACTGCCTGGCTTCATAGCTGGCTGCTGCCACTACCCCTCTTTCCCGGCTGCCCCCAACTGCCAGGGGTTTGCCGCGATAGGCAGGGTTATCCCGCTGCTCTACCGAAGCATAAAAGGCATCCATATCTACATGAATGATTTTCCTGATATCCTGCCCCCGTTCAGCATCCATATTTGCCGTTTATCTTCTTTGTGTTTTTTGTATTTGGTAAAATGAGTGCTTTGCCTTATTTTGATTCGTGATGATAAAAACCAGCCAAATGGAACTTTGGATTTACCAACTGACTTTATCAGATTCAAACCATTATACGAATTCTACAGCCTTTTGTAAAAATACACCAAATCAATGAAAAGAAGAGACTTTCTGCAAATGGCGGCCTTAGGGGCCGGGGCCATAATGATGCCGGGAACCCTGCTGGGTAATCCTGTACCTCTTGACACTCCTTATTCGCGACTCGATGCCCGCCTGAACAAACAGCTGGCCGATACGGCACTGAATGCTGCCCGCGGAAAAGGTGCCAGTTATGCCGATGTACGGATAGGCCGTTACCTCAACCAGTACGTTTTTACCCGTGAAGATAAGGTGCAGAACATCGTGAATGCCGAATCTTTTGGAGTCGGTATCCGGGTAATTGCCAATGGAACATGGGGCTTTGCAGCTACCGATAATGTAAGCAAAGAAGGCATTGCCAAAGCCGCAGAGGAGGCAGTTGCCATTGCCAAAGCCAATGCCCGAATTCAGACGGAGCCGGTAAAGCTCGTGCCGGTACCCGGCTATGGAGAAAAGAGCTGGGAAACACCTATTGAAAGAAATGCCTTTGAGGTGCCTATTTCTGAGAAGGTGGATTTGCTTTTAAGTGCCAATGCCGCTGCCATGGCCCAAGGAGCGAACTTTGTCAATAACTCGCTTTTTATGGTGAATGAGCAAAAATATTTTGCTTCCACTGATGGTTCCTACCTCGACCAGAATATCCACCGTATCTGGCCAACATTTAATGTTACGGCTGTCGATGCTGCCAGTGGAAAGTTTAAGACCCGCGGGTCGCTAAGCGCTCCTATGGGCATGGGATATGAATATCTCGATGGCCGTGCTTCCTCTAAAATTGAGGGGCCGGCAGGGCTCGTGCTGTACGGAAATCATTACGACATGAAGGAAGATGCTGTGGCAGCGGCCCGCCAGGCAAAGGAAATGCTTACCGCCAAGTCGGTAAAACCCGGGAAGTACGACCTTGTGCTGGAACCAAACCATTTAGGATTGACGATACACGAATCTGTCGGGCACCCGCTGGAACTCGACAGGGTGCTGGGTTATGAGGCCAACTATGCTGGTACCTCCTTTGCCACGCTTGATAAATGGAAGAATAAAGATTTTCAGTATGGCAGCGATATCGTAAACATATTTGCCGATAAGGTGCAGCCACATTCTTTAGGGGCTGTAGGCTGGGACGATGAAGGGGTGAAATCGAAACAGTGGGATTTAATAAAGAATGGTAAACTGGTGAATTACCAGGCCATTCGCGACCAGGCCCACATCATTAACGAAAGCGAATCGCATGGCTGCTGCTATGCCGATAGCTGGAATAGTGTACAGTTTCAGCGGATGCCGAATGTTTCCCTTGCACCAGGCAAAGAAAAGTATTCAGTTAATGATATGATTAAGGATGTGGAAGACGGAATCTATATCCTGGGCCGTGGATCTTATTCTATCGACCAGCAGCGTTATAACTTCCAGTTTGGTGGTACACTTTTCTATGAAATCAAGAATGGAGCAGTTACCGGCATGATAAACGATGTTGCCTACCAGTCCAATACCCAGGAATTCTGGAACTCCTGTAATAAAATTTGCGACAAAGAAGATTACCGCCTCTTTGGTACCTTCTTCGATGGTAAAGGCCAGCCTTCGCAGGTGAGTGCCGTATCGCATGGAAGCAGCACTACCCGCTTTAATGGGGTAAATGTGATTAATACCGCCAGAAATATTTAAAGAGAGTCTTGGGTCTTTCCTAAAGCTACGATTCATGAACGAAGGAAATCATAAGACTAAAGACTAAGGACTAACTACTAAAGACTAAAACAAAAATGGCCATATTATCAAAAGAAGAGGCGCGCCAGATACTCGAAAAGGTACTGAGCTTTGCCAGCGCCGATGAAACCATTGTAACCCTTAATGGAGGCAATGGAGGCAATATCCGCTATGCGAGAAATACAGTATCTACTGCCGGAAAGCAGGAAAATACTTCCCTGGCGGTTCAGTCCAGCTACGGCAAAAGAAGTGGAACAAGTACCATTAATGAGTTTGATGATGCCTCCCTTCAAAAAGTAGTGAAGCGGGCAGAGGAAGTAGCCCGGCTGGCACCTGAAAACCCTGAGTTTATGCCGGCTCTTAAGCCACAGCAATACCAGGAAAGTAAAACCTTTTACCAGAGTACGGCTGATATCAGGCCAGAGGATCGTGCGAAAGTAGCAGAATCGAGCATTGTTCCGGCATCTGCCAGTGATATAGTGGCAGCAGGTTTTCTGGAAGATAATGCCGGTTTTAGCAGCATGATGAATTCCAACGGCCTCTTTGCTTACAGCCAGGACTCCGGCCTTGACTTTACCGTTACCATGCGCTCGACCGACGGAACAGGCTCCGGATGGGTAACCCGCGATTTTAATGATTTTAGCAAGCTCAATGCTGCGGAAGCCTCCCAGATTGCCATCGAAAAAGCGCTGCAATCCCGCAACCCTAAGGCCATAGAGCCAGGAAAGTATACGGTAATTCTGGAGCCGGCTGCCGCCGTGGACTTGCTGCAGAATATGCTGTATAATATGGATGCCCGTGATGCCGACGAAGGCCGCAGCTTCCTTTCCAAACAGGGGGGCGCTACCAAAAAAGGAGAGAAAATTGTAGATGAGCGGGTACAAATTTACAGTGATCCTTTTCATCGTGATGTGCCTTTTCGCACCTGGTCTGGCGACGGGCTACCTCAAAAGAAAACCAGCTGGATTGAAAATGGCGTGGTAAAGAATATGTTTTACGACCGTTACTGGGCCCAGAAGAAAGGTGCCGAGCCTGTTCCTTCTCCCTCTAACTTTGTGATGGATGGCGGAAATGCTTCCCTGGAAGATATGATTAAAGATACCCGCCGGGGTATACTGGTAACACGCCTGTGGTATATCCGTACGGTCGACCCGCAGACACTCCTTTACACCGGCCTTACCCGTGATGGTACTTTTTATATCGAAAATGGAAAAATCAAGCACCCGGTTAAGAACTTCCGTTTTAATGAAAGCCCCATCATTATGCTCAATAACCTTGAAGCAATGGGACGCCCGCAGCGGGTAGACGGAAACATGGTGCCACCATTAAAGATCAGGGACTTTACGTTTACCAGTTTATCGGATGCTATTTAAAGATGCCTGGAAGTAGCCCAGTTTAAGGATTGGGAATAAAATTAATTCTCTTCCTTAGAGCGGTTTAGATAAAAAGAATAACATAAAAACACCGGGCTTGGGAATGAAGCCCGGTGTTTAATGTTTAGATAGGTATGGAAAAGTTTTTCTTTACACGTTTACAATACAATTCCGGGGACTGGAATACTGACCAGCGTATGCCCACCAATCTACTCAACTCCCTCATTGAATACACTAAAATTCCTGTAGATATCCATGAGCGTGTCGTTAGCCTGAGTAGCCCCAAAATATTTGAATCCCCTTTTTGCTACCTGAGCGGGCATAAGCTGGTAGAGTTTAGTAAAGAAGAAGCAGACAACTTTAAGAACTATGTTTTGAGGGGCGGTTTTATTTTTGTGGATGACTGCAACCACGATATTGATGGCCTGTTCGCCAAATCTTTTGAGGCTCAAATGGAGAGACTGTTTGGCGTTGATGCGCTGAAAAAAATTCCGAATACTCATCCCCTTTATTCTTCTTTCTTTAGTTTTGAAGAGGGGCCTCCCACAACTTCTTTTGAGCTCAATGGCTGGGGAGATGATATCGTGCACGATTACCTGAAGGCCATCGAAGTAAATGGTAGAATAGGGGTGCTGTACAGTAACAAAGATTACGGTTGTGAATGGGATTATGACTACCGTAATAAGCGCTGGCTGGCAGAGGACAATACAAAGTTCGGGGTAAATATTATCCTCTATGCACTCACCGCCTGAGGAACTCAAAATTAATTTTACTTACATCTTCTCCAGACCAAAGATTCAAAACTCATGACTTCCTATACAGAAGAACAAATCGAAGCGCTCATTACACGCCTGCCGGCGATCCGGAAAGAGATTGGCAAAGTTATCGTAGGCCAGCAGGAGGTAATTGACCAGCTGCTGATATCCTTTTTAGCCGGTGGCCATGCGTTGCTGGAGGGAGTGCCTGGCCTGGCAAAAACGCTGATGATTCGCACGCTCGCCGAAACACTTAAGCTTTCTTTTCAGCGGATTCAATTTACGCCGGACCTGATGCCATCCGATATAGTCGGAACAGAAATACTGGAGGAAGATAGAAATACCGGTAAGCGCTTTTTTCAGTTTAATAAAGGGCCGGTTTTTGCCAACATTATTCTGGCCGACGAAATAAACCGTACTCCTCCTAAAACACAGGCGGCTTTACTGGAAGCCATGCAGGAGCAACGTGTAACCTTTGCAGGGAAAACATACGAACTGCCAAAGCCTTATTTTATTCTTGCCACCCAGAACCCTTTGGAACAGGCAGGTACCTTCCCATTGCCGGAAGCACAACTGGACCGCTTTCTGCTCTACATTCTGCTCGATTATCCTGCAGAAAATGAAGAGCTGCAAATCTTAAAATCCACCACCGGCAACCAGCGATACCCTTTACAGCCCATCTATTCGGGCGAAGAAATATTGCTGCTCCAGCGGACCGTTCGGGACCTGCCCATGAGTGAGGACCTAATGATGTGGGTAAATAAGCTGGTACGGGCCACCAGGCCAGCTACCACTCCCTCTGATTACGTAAAGGAATGGGTTCGCTGGGGTGCCGGGCCCAGGGCCGGACAGGCCCTGGTATTAACGGCCAGGGCAAGAGCCCTCTTGAAAGGGCGGCTAAGTGTACTGCCGGAAGATATCGAGGCAGTGGCAAAGCCGGTGTTGCGGCATCGCATTCTGATGAATTTTAAAGCTGAGGCAGAAGGCATTCGCAGCGAAGAGGCAGTGGAGCAACTTCTAAAGGAAATTTCTGTCCCCAAACACCATAGCCATTTTGCCTGATCCAAAAGAAAATCCATGGCTGTATCCTCATTTAGTCCAGTCGGCCGAGGGTTTACACTTATTTGCCCGCCAGGCGTTAAGTGCTTTTATGTCGGGTGCACATAGCAGCAGAAGGGTGGGAGCAGACCAGGAATTTAGTCAGTACAGGAGCTATCAGCCAGGGGATGATTTACGAAGACTCGACTGGAAGGTATATGCCCGCTCGGGGCGGCTGTACATCAGAGAGGCGGAAGTGCAGAGCCGGCTTTTTATCCGTTTTGTGCTCGATACCAGTGCCTCTATGCGGCACCAGCACGGGCGCTGGAGTAAATTTGATTATGCCCGGGCCATGATTGCTCTTTTTGCTTTTATTAGCCGCAAGCAGCAGGATGAATTTGCTCTTTTTGCCGCGAATGAACAGCAAAACATTCAGCAGCTTCCTGGAAATGATAAGGGGTATATCCACCGTTTCTTTCATGTGCTGAGCCAGCTGGAGCCGGCGGACTACTGGCCGGAGGTGGATCAGCTGCCGTATTTTCCTGCTCAGCTAAATAAAAATGAAATGACCATAGTCTTTACTGATATGTACCAGCAAAAGGAAGAGTGGGAGGATACTGTCCGGCGGCTGCAACAGGCAAAGAATGAAGTGGTAGTTTTCCACCTGATGGCCGGCAATGAACTGCATCCGGAAGAATGGAAAAAAGCTACCACCCTGCGGGATTTGGAAAGCGGTGAACTTCTTCATCTGCAAACAGCCGCAGACAGAAAAGAATCGGAAGAAAGTATACAATCTTTTATAGGAGAGACCAGGGCATTTTTTAGAGAAAGGGGAATTTCTTCTGCTTTGGTTAATACAGACGAAGAGCCACACGAAGCAATCAGTTTATTTCTGAAGAAAAGATTAATGATGCAGTAATGCCGGAAATTGGGCAACCTCTTTATTTACTTGCCGCGCTGGGGGTCCTTGTTCCCATCGCTATTCACCTATGGAACAGAAAGCCTCCCCGGGTGGTGGAGGTAGGAAGTATCCGGTGGTTTACCGGTTCTGTGGCTCCGGCAGCCCATAGGCTGCAGTTGAAAGATTTCCCCCTTCTTTTGCTCCGTTGCCTCCTGCTGCTGGTGTTTAGCTTATTACTGGCGGGTCTATGGGTAAAAGAGCAGGATAGAGATAAGGAAAATTTCTATCTGTGGCTGATTGATTCCGGACTGGCCCATCAATTTTCAGAAGAAAAACTTGATTCTTTTGAAGCGGAAGGAATTCGTTTACGGCTGTTAGCTCCCGGACTCCCACCTTTAGCAGATAGTGCCCTATGGAAGAACCGCTTAGTAGATATATGGGGAGTTATGGAGGAGGCAGACCAGCTAAGCTGGGCAAATGATTCTATTCTGGTATGGAGTAAGCTAGAGCAGGGGCAGTTTAGCGGAACCCGTCCAGGGCTTCATCATCAGTTTGTTTTTAGGGAACAGGAAATAGGACTGGCGCCAGTACCTATCATGGCAGAAATAATCCAGCTCGATAGCCTGCACTTAATTCAGCAATGGAAAGCCAGTGAAGGAGCAATTAAATTTAAAACTGATACTCTTTCTGCAAAAGAGCTGAGGGTATGGAGGGAAGAAAGAATGGGTACCCTAACTGCTGGCGAAAGAAGAGAAGCGATTACACTGCCCGATACATTCCTGGTGGATTTTGAAACGGCGGAAACTTATCAGCAGGATGCGCAGATCATCCGCTATGCACTGGAAGCGGCGGCCGCACAAATTCCTGGTTTAGAGTTGGTTGTTGTGGAAAAAGACAGCAGTAGAGAAGCTGACCTGCTGGTGTGGCTTCAAAAAGATTCATTGCCTGCAGAGTTAGCCAAAAGCTCCACCACAATACTTAGCATGCCGCCTGAGCAAAGAGGCGGAGAGCAGTGGCTCCGGAAAGCAGAAACAGCGGAAGGGGTTTATCAGCTGACAAGCAGACCCTTGTTTGGAGTAGTGGAGCGTGAAAAATTGCAGCGTCTTCCCCTTGCTTTACTGGCTCTTTTTCCTGATAACCAACTTGCTCAAGTGGCATCCTTAATGCCTATGCCGGCCACCCAGGCAGCACCGGTTAAAAAAGCTTTTTACATTCAAAAGAAGGAAGAGGAAGAAAAATCGCTGCATAAATGGTTATGGGGTCTAATAATGGTACTTTTCTTAATGGAAAGAGTATGGGTGTACCGGAAATGAGTGGAAAAGATGTACTTCAGCGTTTTAGCAGGAGCTGGAAGCAGAGAAAAGCTGTGGAGATGGTTCTTTATACCCTTTCTGTCGCTCTTTTTGCTGCCGCCCTTTTTTATTTTCTACTCCCCAGGCAGGCATTGGCTTTTGCGGTATTCTTTGTTGCCCTAATGCTGAGCCTGGTCCTGCTGTACCGTCGGTCTGGCTATTCTTCTCTTACGCCTGCCTCCAGTGCCCGCTTTATAAACAGAAAGGTTCCTGACCTGGAGTATAGCTCAGAACTATTCCTTCAGAACCCTGAAAGCCTCAGCCTTCCGGCTCGCCTGCAGAAAAGACGACTGGAAGGAATCTTGAAAGGATTGAAACTGCCTCCGCCGCCAATTAAACTTACTAAAGCAGCTGGCTTTTTATTGCTGAGCCTTTTATCGGCTGCTGGTTTGGTAGGATTTGCCGGGGCTATCCAGGTAAACACCTATTCGCAGCAGCCCCAGGTAACAGAGACTTTTATTGAAAGACCAAAGAAAGCAGCCACCTTTGCAGCAGAGGTACCGGCTTTAACGGAAGGAAAAATAGTTGTTACGCCTCCTGCCTATATCCGGGAAGGTGACTTTGAAACCACACTGGCCAATGTAGAAGTGCCGGAAGGAAGCATTCTCCGCTGGGAGCTCAGCTTTAGCGACAGTATAAGCAATGTTTGGCTAAGTCTTTCCGGAGGAGACTCTGTTGGATTTCAGCAGGATTTTAAAGGTGGCTTTCATGCCTCGCTCAACCTGGAGAAAAGCCTGCTTTACCAGATTAACTGGAAGGATAAAAACGGCCGAATTGGCACCACCAGTTACCATCGTCTGGAGGCCATGCCTGACCAGGCTCCCTTTATTCAGCTCGTGAAGCCTGAAACTTATACTAGAAATACCCAAGCGCCACCTTTTCCGGTGGAGGTAATATTGGAAGATGATTACGGGCTGTCAGAGGCTTATCTGCAGCTTACCATCAGCAGCGGAAGCGGCGAAGGGGTTTCTTTTAAAGAACAGCAAATCCCTTTTGATAACTTCAGAAAAGGGGAGGGTCGATTGCATTTGCGTAAAACACTGGACCCTAAAGCCCTTGGGATGGAAATGGGAAATGAGTTGTACTTCCACGTGGTAGCGCTGGATAACCATCAGCCCAACCGGCAGCAAAGCAGGTCGGAGACCTACTTCTTCCATTGGGAGGATACCGCCGCCACTTCTTCTTTCGAAGTGGATGGAATGGCCATGGATATAATGCCCGAGTATTTCCGCTCCCAGCGGCAAATTATCATTGATACCGAAAAACTGATAACTGAAAGGCCAGCCCTCACAGCGGAGGAATTCGAGAAACGTTCGAATAATTTAGGAGTAGACCAGAAGCTGCTTCGCCTGCGCTACGGGAAGTTTCTGGGGGAGGAATTCGAATCTGGCTATGGGCAGGAGGTGCTTCCAGAAGAAGGTGAGGAAGGGCATGAGCACGAGGGCGAAGGAACAGGGTATCATCAGCATGAGGAAGAGCAGCAGGAGAAGCCTGCTTCTGCGGAAAACCTGCTAAGTGAGTTTATGCATGCCCACGACACAGAGGAGGGGGCTACTTTTTATGAGGAGCGCATCGAGGTAAAGTTAAAAGCGGCACTGGCCGAGATGTGGGAATCTGAACTTCGACTTCGCACCCTTCGGCCCAAAGAAGCGCTGCCTTACCAGTACAAGGCGCTGAACATCATAAAAGAAGTGCAGCAGGCAACCAGGGTATATGTAGAGCGAATAGGATTTGAGCCTCCGCCTTTGAAACCTGTAGAAAAGCGCCTAACAGGTAGCCTTGAAGAAGTGCAGTCATCTTTCCGCTCCTCGGATATTCCGCTGGCGGATACGCTGGAGTCTGTCAAAAAGGTAATTACTCTTCTGCAGCAGGAGGAAGTTACCAGGGAGAATCTTAGTGGGGAAGCAACTAAACATCTCTTTGGGAAGGCGGGGCAGGAGCTGGCGGCTATCGTACAGGAGCAGCCAAGGGCCGATTATCTGGAGAGCCTGAAGGTTTTAAATCAGCTCCGCACCGGAAGTTTACCGGAGAAGGAGAGGCAACGTTTTCTATTGAGAACCCTGCTGGAGGTTTTGCCCGATGCTGGTTTTGCTCCCCAGACTTCCGACCTCTACCGAAGTCGCTTAGAACGAGATTTTATGCAGAAAGTTGGAGGTACCGGTGAATAGCGATTTCACTTTTATGGCAGCGGAAAACTGGCGGTGGTTGAGCCTGGCCATAGTGCTGCTGATTCTTGCTTTCTGTTTGCTGGCTGAGTACAGGCAGAAGCGGAAGCGAAGCGGGTGGAGAGTATTGTTGCTGTGTATGGCCCTGTTTTCGCTGCTGATGGTGGCTTGGAAACCGGCGTATTGGCAGGAGCTGCCAGCAGCCACAGGTATCCTGCTTCTGGAAAATGCGGAGCAGAAGATATATGACAGCCTTCAAGAGCAACACCCGGAAGCAGAAACATTCATGCTCAGGAAGAGACCACAGGGACAGGGGGACTGGCTACCGCATATAAGCTATTTAGCGGTAGAGCTTCCTCCGGAAAGCACTCTCTTTCTTTTAGGGGAGGGAGTCGAAGAGCAGGAATTGAGGTATCTGGAAAATTTTAATGTTCATTATTTCCCTGGCTCTCCTTCCGCCGGTTTACAGGAGCTGGACTTCCCGCGGAGCATCGCCCTTTCCGATACCTTTTCCATTCGCGGAAGGGTGAGCACCCTGCACGACACCCTTGCTGCTGTATTATCCATGGCAGGGAAAGGTGTTGATTCGGTAAGACTTTATTCCGCTCAGGAAGGTTTTTTACTGGAGCATATTCCTCCACTGTCAGGAAGTTTTGATTATCATCTGCAACTTTTAAATCAGGCCGGTGATACGCTGGAATATGTTCCGCTACGGGTGAAAGTGGAGAAAGAGAGGCAGCCGACGATTGGCCTTTTCAGCAGTTTTCCTTCCTTTGAAAGTAAATACCTGAAGAACTGGCTGGCGGCACAGGGGTATGGCGTGTTTTATCAGGCCGAGATGGCCCCGGAAAGGTGGCAGCGCGAGGTACTTAATTTGCCGGAAAAAAGGTTTGCCGGTTTAAACAAGGAGCTTTTGCAACAGGTTGATGTACTAATACTGGACCAGAGCTATCTGCAGAATTTACCTCCTGCTCTGGTCCGCTTGTTAAAGGAACAGCTTCGGGAGCAGGGTCTGGGAGTGCTGGTAATCTCAAATGGAAGCAATCCCGAAACCTTAAAGCAATGGGCCGCTTTTTCGGGTTTGCGACTGGGCAGAATGGAGGAGGAAGGAAGATTAATGCTAAGAGGAAGAGAGATGCCTTTACCTCGCCTCCAGTATCATCCGGTTTATCATTCCGGCTGGTATCAGCTGGTTCAGGACAGGAAAGGAGCAGCTGCCGTAGTATATGCTCCTGTTGGTCTGGGAATGGTAGCTTTCAGCAGCCTTGGCCAGACTTACCAACTTTTACTGGAAGGAGAAGAGGCTGCCTATCAATTACTTTGGAATAGCCTGCTCCATCAGCTCCTGAAGCCTCAGCCCTTAGCTGCTCATATTGAGTCGGAGTTTCCTGCCCTGGAAGGGCAGCGACACCATTTACAGTTTTGGTCTGCTACCGGGGAGGTACCTGAGGTGGTTCTTACTGGCCCCGATGGTAATCAGCAGGTATTGCCGCTCCTGCAGGACGATCGCCTGCCGGAGCGATGGCATGCTTACCATTGGCCGGAATTGCCGGGAATGTATATGGTAAAACTGGGGGAGCAGGACAGTTTAAAATTTAATGTACTGGAAAACAATAGTTTATGGGCGTGGCGGCAAAATAAAAGTGCATTGGCTATTCGTTCTTACCTTAGTGAAATAAAGCCGGCAAAGCCGGAAAAAGAAAGGCAGGCACAAGTAGGAAGCCTGAAAAAGCCTTTCCCGCTTTTGTGGTTCTATATGGTGTTTCTGCTAAGTATGGCGGCTTTATGGCTGGAGAAAAAAATAAATCCTTCCTAACCTCATGGGGGGCAATGATTGTTATGATTATATGAACAACCGATTACAACTTCTGATTATAAGTTTATTACTATTTTCAACCACCGGAAGCTTTGCGCAGGAAAAGATAGTAACAGCACCGGATGCAACACTTCAGAATGCACTCAGCCTTCTATCCTCCTATGTAAGCTTTCCATCCATCACAGGAAATGAACTCGAAGCGGGCAGGCACTTTGCAGCTTATTGTGAAGAGCAGGGCCTTTACCTGAGATATTTTTCCGAAGATACTGCCAGCTATAACTTTGCGGCAACCCTTTACCCTTTAAGCGTAGACAAACCTGTGGTATGGTTTCAGCACCATATCGACGTAGTGCCACCCGATAATGAGCAAATGTGGAGTTACAGCCCCTTTGAAATGGTAGTAGAAAATGATACTATTTATGGCAGGGGCGTAATGGACGCCAAAGGGCTGGGAGTAATGCAGCTGATGGCTCTGCTAAAGTTTAAAGAACAGCACCAGGGAAAGGAACTGGATTTTAATGTTGGTTTACTTTGCCTGTCGGGAGAGGAGTATACCGGAGAACTCGGGGCAGGAAGAGTACTTTCTAATCATCTGGAGGAGCTAAAGCCTGCCGTTGTGTATGGCGAAGGAGGGGCGGGCATGCAAAATGTGCTGGAGTCTGAACCGGAGCAGGTAGTTTATGGCGTGTCGGTGGCCGAAAAAGCAGCGCTGTGGGTTAAGCTGGAGCTGGAGCTGGTGAGCTTTGGGCATGGGGCCACTCCGGCCCCGGAATATGCAAATATGATTATGATTAATGCCTTAAGCCGGTTGAATAACCGGAAGCTCGACCTCGATTTTAACAGGACGAATAAAAGGATGTTCCGGAAGTTAGGAAGAGCCGAGGGCGGGTTGAGAGGTTTTGTTATCAGCCATATGAACTGGTGGGTATTACGGCCTTTTATTAAAAAGTTTGTGAAGGACGATCCCATGCTTCAGGCATTGACTACCAACACGGTTACGGTTACTAAAATTTTCAATCCCCCGGGGCCGCCTAATTCTATTGCGAGTGTTTCTACGGCTTATCTGGACTGTCGTCTGCAACCTGGCGTAAGTAAAAAAGCTTTTATCCGGCACCTGAAGCGAATTCTGGATGATCCGAGAATTGAAATCAGTGAAATAAGCATTGGAGAAAATGCCAGGCCTTCTTCCACCGGTAAATATTATGATGCTCTGGAAGAAGCTATTCTGGAAGAAAACCCTGAGGCGGTGGTTATTCCTATGCTGTTCCCGGCCACGACCGATAATACCCGCTTCCGTAACTATGGCATTCCTACCTATGGGCTGGTGCCGGCACTGCTCGACCTTAAAACAATAAAGGGCGTTCATAGTATCGATGAGCGACTGCCCGTAAGCGCACTGTTGCAGGGGATTGAAATATACACCAACCTGCTGAATGAGCTAACAGATGAACGGGTAAGGGAAAAGTATCGTAAAGAATCTTTCTTTACAGATCTTGAATCTGCTTTTTAAGAATTTACCTTTGTAGCTTAAAAGGAGAATCTATGAAAAGGTCAAAAAAAGTTTTTTTGCTGCTGGCTATCATTTTTCTGCTCATCGTATTCTATATCGTCTACGATATGAGCCAGCGAACTACCTTTCCGGGCCAGGAGCCGGCAGATACGGAGGAAAATTTAATTGAAGAGTAATGAGCGAAAAAATGGAGCGTAAAGGAAATAAAATAGATGTCGACAGAATAGATCTTGAAAAAGAGAGGGAGAAGGTAAGCGATATGCCGGGCCTTATTGCCTTTCCGCATACGGTGGGAGGTGCGGTAATCCGGCCGGAAGATACCGGTAAAATCAAAGGCCGCTCCCTTGCTGCCATGCGTGAGCAGACCAGCCGTCAAATGAAGCAGCTTTACAAGCAGGCACAATTGCTGGCCGAGCAGGCACAGGAAATTCAGAAGAGGGCGGAGGTTTCGGAAAGAATCTATACCAGCCATATGAACTTTGAACCCTTAATCGGGCACACCTATTACCTTTATGAACGCAAAGATGGTACAGATTTACTTTCGATGGTGGCACCTGATGAGTGGGGGAGAAGCCAGCCTTTTAGCCGCTTTCTGGCCAGGGTTAAGCTTTTGTCGGACCATACCTGGGAGGTAAGCGAAGAGCAGGAAGAACAGTAATTATGCAGCAGTCCCTTTTACAATTTCTGGCCGATCAGCTCAATGAGCAGGGCCTTCCGGTTTACATCACCCGGCCTGGGTCTTTCAGGAGCAGCCAGTTTAAGCATGGAAAAGAGGCCTCCCTGGTGGAGGAGGTATACCAGGAACTGCTCGGAAAAGGTAACTGCTGGAATATAGCTGTTTCCCTGCCGGAAGGACTTGAGACAGAAAAGGTGCGGCTTACCATCGATGGTCCCCTGCATTTTAATCGCTACAGGGCCACCACTTTTCAGTCAGCTGTTTATGCTTCTAACCCCTCCAAATGGCTGGAGCCGTACCGCAGGTATTGTCGCACCGCTGAAGCTGAATGCCTGAAAGATGGCCGCCGGCAAGGCATCTGGACCAATAAAGAGGCAGCGCTACATTTTGGCCCTTCGCAGGAGGCCGGAGATTTGTATGGTACGGGATCGGCTGGCTGGCGCCTCCGCGCTTTTCAGGATTTTTTAAACGACTTTTATCTTTTCAGGGCTACAAGCCTACATCAGCGGGTGGCGGTATATGACCGCCTGATGGTACAGGGGCGGCTGATTCCCCTTCAGCAGCTACTACAAAGCCGGAGCGAGAGCAGTAAGCCGTATCTGGTAAAATTTTTAGCCCGGCAGCTGGGCATGCCGCTGGAACAACCAAAAGATCCTTTTGGCCCTGGCTCCCAGGAGAAAGAATAGCAGGAATCCGGCACTGCAACTTTAAATTTTGCTGGTAAACAAGCCGTTTAATTCCACATTAATCCGCTCAACAATACCGGCAAAATCTTCTACATTGGCTACAAAGTCCAGCTTATTTACATCTACAATCAGCAGCCTTCCCATTTTGTACTGGCTAATCCAGTCTTCGTAATGCTGGTTCAGGTTTTTGAGGTAATCGAGGCGAATCGACTCCTCATAGTTTCTACCTCTTTTTTGAATCTGGCTAACGAGTTTAGGGATATCTGCACGAAGGTAAATGAGCAGGTCGGGAGCCTTGGCATGTTTTACCATGCTGTTGAAGAGGCTCAGGTAGTTCTTGTAGTCCCGTTCGGAAAGCAGTTTTGATTTATGCAGGTTGGCGGCAAATATGTAGGCATCTTCATAAATGGTCCGGTCCTGAATAGTGGTTCGAGGGCTTTTGGTAATATTCTCTATTTGCTGAAAGCGGCTGTTCAGGAAGTAAACCTGCAGGTGAAAGGACCAGCGCTCCATGTCTTTATAGAAGTCTTCGAGGTATGGGTTATTATCGACCGCTTCAAACTCTGCCTCCCAGTTATATTCTTTGGCGAGCCTGGCCGCCAGTGTAGTTTTTCCTGAACCAATATTTCCTGCAACTGCTATATACATGCTTCTTGAGTTTGGGCAGCAAAAGTAATAATTTAATTCTTATTCCGTAATCATTTGACAAGCCTTTGCCGTGGAGGGAACAGTAAAGGTACCTGCGGATGTTCTCTTTTTAAACCTGCAATTGTTCTCCAATAAATCAGGATAAAGGTTGCATCTTAACTTTAAATTTGATTTATTTTAACTAATGATGGATTTTAGCTACAACAATAAAAATATTATTCCTGAAAAGGGAGATTTACTTATTTCAGAACCTTTTTTGCCCGATCCTAACTTTCAGCGCACGGTTGTGTTAATATGTGAACACAGCAATGAAGGCTCCTTTGGTTTTGTATTGAACAAGCCCAGCATACTGAAAGGGAGCGATGTGCTGGAAGAGGTGGAAAATTTTGAAGCACTGCTGCATGTAGGTGGCCCGGTACAGCAGGATACCCTCCATTTTATTCACCGGCAGGTCGATGGAATTGAAGGAGGAATAGATGTTGGCAATGAACTCCACTGGGGTGGAAATTTCGAGCAGCTGCTGTTGCTGATGGAAAGCGGGGCAGTAAGCCTGCAGGATTTTAAATTCTTTTTAGGCTATTCCGGATGGGGAAAAGGACAGCTGGAAGAAGAGCTGGAGCAGAATGCCTGGATCATCTATAAATCGGCAACGGCCGCTGATATTTTTGATACGCAGCCGGATGTGTTATGGCGGGAATGCTTAAAAAAAATGGGGGGCAAATATAAAATGATTTCAAATTACCCGACAGATCCGAGACTAAATTAAATTAATTATTAAATTTGTTTTAATCAAACAAAGCTTTTTCGATTTTATAATAGCTGATTTTTAATTATGGTGGACAAAGACAAAGAAACTTCCGGCCAGCAGGATAAGGAAGTGCGCAACGCAAATGAAGAGAGGAAGGAAGCACAAACAACCCCTTCGCCCGGAGATACACAGGATTCTCTTCTAAAAAAGGAGGATCAGCCGGGCTATGATCCTTCAGAAGTTGAAACCCCACCGGCAGGCACTACTGATATGCCCGATGATGAGGATGCCCAGGTGGCTGCCGCCGCCGATAAACCGCATGCAGGGAACCAGCCGGTAAGTCCGGCAGTAGATCATACACTTTCTGAAGACAATGTTAAAGATATAGATGAACCGGCACCTGTTACCGATAAATCGGTAGCGGAGGAGGAACAACATGAAGAGGAGGGCGAGGAAGATGAGGAGGAAGAACAAATCGATTATAGTCATCTCTCGAAAGAGGAGCTGGTAAAGCGTGCCGAAGAGCTTCTACTGGCGGGTGACTGGCGCAAAGCAGACCGTCGCTTAGAAGAAATTAAGCACTTTTTCGATGATATTTATAATGCCGAACGGCAGCAGGCACTTGAAAAATTTACAGCAGAGGGTGGAGATGAAGCCGACTTCCAGTACCGCGAATATGAGCTGGATCAGCGTTTCCATGCAGCCTACCGGAAAGTAAAGGAAGAAAAATCGAAGCACTACTCCAGCCAGCAACGGAGCCGGGAAGAAAACCTTCGCCGTAAAAATGAAGTGCTGGCCCGCCTGCGGGAATTTACCGATGCAGAAGAAACCAATACCAGCTTAAAAGAGCTAAAAAAACTGCAGGAAGAGTGGAAATCTATTGGACCCGTTCCCCAGCAGTACAATAATAACCTCTGGGCTAACTACAATGCCCTGCTTGACCGCTTTTACAATAACCGCTCCATTTTATACGAGCTAAAGGAGCTGGATCGCCGAAAAAATCTGGAAGCCAAAACAGAGATTGTGGAGCGGGCAGAAAAGCTCTCAAGCCATGAAAATATGAAGGAGGCTATACGGGAGCTAAGAGAGCTGCATGAAGAGTTCAAGCATATTGGCCCTGTACCGCGCGAAGAGCAGGAACCGCTTTGGCAGCGTTTTAAGGAAGCCTCGGATAAGGTTTACGACAAGCGTCGGGAACACCTGGAGCAATTAAATAAAGACCTGGAAGCCAACCTCCTGAAAAAACGCGATTTGGGTGATAAGGTGCAGGAGTTTCTGGATTTTAGTTCTGACAGGATTACCGAATGGAATGACAAGACAAAAGAGCTCCTGAACCTCCAGAAGGAATGGGATGCAGTGGGTGGTTTGCCACGGCAGGTAGCAAAAGAGGTAAATAAGTATTTCTGGTCGGCTTTTAAAGGCTTCTTTAGCAATAAGAACCAGTTCTTTAAAGACCTGGAAAAAATGAGGGAACAAAACCTTCAGTTGAAAGAGGAACTGGTAGCGGAGGCCCAGAAGCTACAGGAAAGCCAGGACTGGCAGCAAACGGCTAACCGGTTTAAGGAACTGCAACGCCGCTGGAAAGAAATTGGTCCTGTACCTGAAAAGCAGCGCGATGAAGTTTATAAGCGTTTTAAAGCGGCTGCTGATACCTTCTTTGAAAATAAGCGAGCCCAGGGCAAAGAGCTAAACCAGGAGTTCGAAGAAAACCTGAAGCGTAAAATGGAGGTAATTGATAAAATCAATGCCCTCGCTGAAAAAAAGACCGCTGATTTAGATGCTTTTACTGACTTACAGGAGGAGTACGAATCCATTGGTTTTGTATCCCGTAACGATATTTCAAAAGTGAAGACCGCTTATTCAGAGGCAACGGAGAAGTTTCTTGCTTCAGCCGAAAATTTATCCGCCGAAGAAAAGGAGCGCCTTCGCCTGCAAACACAAATCAGCCGTATTAAGAGTGCACCTGATTCAGGCCGAAAACTGCAGCAAAAGGAGAACAATATCAGGCGACAGATTAGTAAGGTGGAAAATGATATTTCCATCTGGAAGAATAACCTTGAATTCTTCGCCAGCTCCCGAAATGCCGATAAGCTGAAGAATGAGTTTAGCAGTAAAATTGAAGAAGCGGAAGCTGAATTGGGAAAGCTGAAAGATCAGCTCAGGATTGTACAGGAAAATGAATAACTGACAACCAGTAGCTTATAGAAGAGGGTATTATTTTTTCGCCGAAGAATTTGCAGAAAGAATAATACCCTCTATATTTGCAATCGCAAAAGGCACCAGGCCCTTTGGGATTTGAAGATTTAGAAGTGCAAAAATTTGACAGATAGGGAGTAGACGCTAAAAGCTTTTCCTCCTCATATAGCAAATTAGCCCATTTTCATTTTA
>NZ_ANNU01000002.1 GCF_000346615.1 Nafulsella turpanensis ZLM-10 | reverse complement strand
TCCTCCTCATATAGCAAATTAGCCCATTTTCATTTTATTTCGCCTCCTTAGCTCAGCTGGTAGAGCAACTGACTTGTAATCAGTAGGTCGCTGGTTCGATCCCGGCAGGGGGCTCACGTAAATCTTCAAGAAAATTATTAATAGTTTCGCCTCCTTAGCTCAGCTGGTAGAGCAACTGACTTGTAATCAGTAGGTCGCTGGTTCGATCCCGGCAGGGGGCTCATAACCTCATCAGAAGAATCTGGTGAGGTTTTTTTTATGTCAGACCTAAATGGTAGGTGGAATAGGCCGGAGGAATAGATATCTCACGTCCCAAACCTATTTTATCGAACCCTTCCATTCATAGTTGAGGAGGGTATTAAATAACATGAAGGAATTATTGGTGTAGGTTTGTCAGTAATATCTCTTCACCTGCTTGTGTTAAATGAATAGCCTCTGAGGAGGTTGCTTTCCTGTTTTAGGAGTGGGTAAGTGTTAGTGGAAAATAAAGGGACATGCCCCCCGGTATTCTTTATTCATCCTTTGTTCTTCTTTCCCTGAAGTGGCTGTTGAGGTGGCTGTATAGCTGGTTATAATTCGACTGGTTAAAACGGGAGCTTACCATTAGCTGCTTTCCTCTTTTGAGCCGCATGATAATGGTATAGAATACCCCAAGTCTTAAATAGTAAGTTCTCTGTACTTTCCAACTTTCCAGTTCGGTTGGAAGGTTAATCCTTTTGGTGCTTAACGGATATTTTAAAACAGCATCTTCCCCTTTCAGGTTTATTTCCGTTCTTCCTTTAAAGATGAAGAGGAGGATAAAGAGGAGAAAAAGTAAAAAAACACTGGCGAGGACCAATAGAAGAGTATCGTTCATAAAGAGGAAATTTGAAAAATGAATAGTTTAATAGAAAAGCAAAAATAAAGTGTTGTGGTTTTGAAATCCTCAAAAAGTTGAGAGGCTGCCAGTGAGGAGAAGGATGAGAGTACCTTCTTTTATCGGCCTAATGGGGAAGGTAAAAAAGAATGGCCTGCGTAACAATGCTCGGGGCTGTAAATTATCTTTTCTAACTTTGGATAGTTAGCAGTCAAAATGAATTGGGCATACAGCGGGATTCCATAAATCATTATGCCTGCTCTTCCGCAAAACTGTACATTCTCTTTCTGCAACATGTAATGTATTGACTATAAAAGTCTTTGATAAGATGAGTTCATTGCGCAGTAAAGGTTATAAAGATACTATTTTCTAATTCTTGCCTTTCTGTTGTTTCTGGTATATCCTTTTAATCCAGCCGAATGTTTTTTGCTTTGGCCGTTTCCTTAAAGTTATTGATAATTTCCTGTACGTGATAATCGATGTTTGTTTAGCGGGATCCCTTAATAAGTACGGGGGTAAATTCAGAAATATCCCTTAGTACCGGAAGCAGGCTCCCTTTATGTAGGGTTACTGCTTCCGTTGACTTAATGCGAATTTGTTGTCCCGGAGCCTCTTCTTTATGATTGTAATTGTAAGGAAATATAAATTTAGATAATAGCTCCTTATAATAGGACCGTGAGCAGGTTTTTACCAACTACGAAAGCCAGTGCCTGTATTTGTTAGTGGTTGAGTTGTCTGGAATAAAAAAAAGCCTTTGCAATTCACTGAATTACAAAGGCTTGCTTTTACTTGTAGCGAGGACGGGAGTTGAACCCGTGACCTCAGGGTTATGAATCCTGCGCTCTAACCAACTGAGCTACCTCGCCGGCAATTTGATTAATTCCCTCATTTGGGACTGCAAACATACAACCCTGCTGGTATTATACCAAAAAAGTTCCTGAAAAAAATTTGTTGCGCTCTATATCTTTTATCCCTATATTCAGCGGAAAGTATTCTACACGTATGAGCAAAATTAAATTCGAGAATGAGTACGAGATGCGTGCATCCCAGAAAATTCTTTATCCCTATCTCAATACAGCATCCGGCCTTGCTCAATGGTTTGCAGATGATGTAACAATTGACGAAGATAAAATCTTTCATTTTTTCTGGGACGAGGAGGAGCAGAAAGCCCGCCTGGCCAGTAAGCGGCGTGAGCAGTTTGTGCGTTTCGAGTATCTTCCATCGCCGGATAACGGGCAGGAAGGAGCAGAGGAAGATTCAGATCAGTCGTATTTTGAGTTTACCCTGGAGAAAAGTGAAATAACGCAGTCCGTTTTTTTGCGGGTGGTGGATTATTCAGACATAGATGATGAAGACGAACTCCATGATATATGGGAAGGAATGATCAGTAATCTGCGGGAAATGGTCGGGGGATAGCGTGGATTTTTTTTACCTTCTCTAAAATTTTCTTGCTTACTTTGTGGTTCTGAATAGAAGAGGTAGGTAATTAATGTATGAAGAAACTCGATAAGTTTATTATTGGCTCATTTCTGGGGCCCTTTTTTCTCACGTTTCTGGTAGTAGTGTTTATATTGCTGATGCAATATCTGCTTAAGTACTTTGAGGAGATTGTTGGTAAAGGACTTGAAGCCCATGTTTACGCCGAGCTTCTTTTTTACTTTGCCATTCACGTTACTTCCCTTGCTTTGCCGCTGGCCGTGCTGCTTTCTTCCCTAATGACTTATGGAAACCTGGGAGAGCATTTCGAATTGACAGCTATAAAAAGCGCTGGCATCTCCCTTACCAGGACGCTCGTGCCAATTGGTGTTTTTACCATCTTTCTTACTGTTTTCGCCTTTTTTAATAATAACAATATCGTACCTGAAGCCAATTTGCGGGCTTACAGCCTTTTATACGATATCCGGCAGACAAAGCCTTCGCTCTCCCTACAGGAAGGTTCCTTCTATAACGGCATTCCTAACTACAGCATAAAGGTCAATGAGAAGTATGATGACGGCTCCCTCGGTAGCCTTATTATCTATGACCACCGGAAGGGTCAGGGCAATACGGATGTTATCCTGGCAGACTCCGGCCGAATGGAAATGTTTAACAATGAGCAGTACCTGATGATGGAGTTGTTCAACGGGCAACTCTATTCAGAAGATGAGAAGGGAAGAACTGTTGCCACAAAAGAACCAGCCAACTTTATCCGGAATAAGTTCGATCGAATGAAGCTGGTTTTTAGTCTGGAGTCCTTTAATATGGTAGAGACAAAGAAGGAATATTTCGCCAGCAACAGGGTAATGAAGAATGTCAGTGAATTATCGCACGATATCGATTCTATGCGCAATGAGATAGTAGATGTAAAGTATACTATTTTTGAGCATGCTGCCAGCTACAATCCTTTTGTGAATCGTGCAAAGGTAGAGGTTCCGGCAGTTATTGAAGAGCGATATATCGAGCTGGATTCATTAGCAAAAGCAGAAGCGGCGGCAGTGGCAGCTCGCGATACTACCTCAAAGCAACCAGCTCCTTCCTCAGGTGGGCTCAGCGAACGCCCTCTGTACAATGAAGAGCAGCGCCAAAAGCTTCTGGAAGAAGGGGGTGTGCGGTCGCTCCGGGCAGTACGAGACCAGGCGAAGAACCGCACCATTTATGAACCTTCTCTGGCAGATACCGCCCTTCTGGCAAAGGTAGAGCAGAAGTATAGCAGTCCCGGCCAAAAGGAGGAGCTTTATAAATCGGCACTGGGGCAGGCCCGCTATATGAAGAATAATTACGATGTGTATGCCAGTCGGGCCAAAGAATTGCGTGATAGCATTTATAAGTGGCAGATTGAAATACACAAGAAGTGGGCCCATGCCGTGGCCTGTTTTATTATGTTTATGATTGGCGCCCCCTTGGGTTCAATTATTAAAAGAGGTGGTCTTGGTATACCCGTTATTATCTCCATTGCGTTTTTCGTAATTTATTATGTTTTTACCAGTTTTGGGGAAAAGTGGGCACGCGAGGGAATTGTGAGTCCGGCACTGGGGATGTGGGCGGCCAATATCGTCCTTTTTCCCTTCGGCTTTTTATTCTTATGGCAGGCCCGTAACGATGCACGCCTCTTCGAATCTGACTTCTATCTTGTACTAATTTCAAAAATCAGGAGCAGGCTGGGGGAAAGAATCAGAAAACCCCAGGTTGTAAGAAGATCTTCCAGCTAATGCCTTTTTATCCTGCCTTATATTTACTGCGAATTGTTTGTAAATAATGGCGTTATAGGCTAAATTTGTAATTCAGTTTAATTAAATCGATAATTTCGACTAAGCATGTATTTAACAAAAGAGAAAAAAACAGAACTGTTTGAAAATCATGGCCGGTTGAAGCAAAAGGAGGATACAGGTTCCGCTGAATCCCAAATTTCGCTCTTTACCTTCCGCATTAACCATCTTACCAACCACCTTAAGCAGCACAAAAAAGACTATTCTACCCGTCTGGGCCTGCTCAAGCTTGTTGGTAAAAGAAGAAGGCTGCTTGACTATCTTCACAAAAGAGATATTGAAAGGTACAGAGCAATTCTTGCCGAGCTGAATCTTAGAAAATAATATTTACATACTATCAAAAGAGGGGGTTTGCATAAAATTCCCTCTTTTATTTGTTTAAACCCATCACCATTTTTAAGTCAGGTTTAAACTATCGCTTTTTATACTTAATCATTAGCTTTATTTTATATGCTACCTAATGTAATTACAAAGTCTGTTCGTTTAGAGGATGGGCGTGAAATAACCATCGAGACCGGTAAGCTTGCCAAACAGGCCGACGGTGCCGCAGTTGTGCGTATGGGGGATACTATGCTGCTGGCCACAGTAGTATCGACCAAAGAAGCCAGAGAAGGTGTTGATTTCCTGCCAATGTCTGTTGATTACCAGGAAAAATTTGCTTCGGCAGGTCGTATCCCCGGCGGTTTCCTGAAACGTGAAGGAAGGCTTTCTGACCATGAGATCCTTATCAGCCGCCTTGTAGACCGCGCCCTCCGCCCTTTATTTCCCGACGATTACCACGCGGAAACACAGGTAATGATTTCCCTGATTTCGGCCGATCAGGAGGCGCTTCCAGATGCCCTTGCGGCCCTCGCAGCCTCTGCTGCATTAGCGGTTTCCGATATCCCTTTTGGTGGTCCTATCTCCGAAGTTCGCGTTGCGAAAGTAGAAGGAGAATATGTGATCAATCCAACCAAAAATCAGAAAGACCAGGCAACCCTGGAAATGATTGTTGCTGGTACAGAAGATAACATCATGATGGTGGAAGGAGAGATGCATGAATGCTCTGAGGAGGAAATGCTGGAAGCCATTCAGGTTGCTCATAAGGCTATTAAAGAACAATGCCGTGTACAGGTAGAGTTGATGGAAGCAGCCGGTAAAACTGAAAAGCGTACTTACAACCACGAAGAAAATGACGAAGAGCTGCGTAAGGAGTTGTTCGATAAATTATACGATCAGGTTTATGCAGTCGTGGCAGAAGCTTCTCCTAATAAGGCTGTTAGGGGCGAGAAAGTGAAGGAAATCAGAGATTCTTACATCGAGAGCCTGGGTGAAGAAACCGAGGTAAACATTGAGCTCGTTAAAAAGTATTTTAAAGAAATTCACAAAAAAGCATCCCGCGAATTTACCCTTTCAGCAGGCAAGAGGGTAGATGGCCGTAAGTATAACGAGGTGCGTCCTATCTGGTCGGAAGTAGACTATCTGCCTTCCGCCCATGGTTCGGCAGTATTTACCCGTGGAGAAACGCAGTCTTTAACTACTGTTACGCTTGGTACAAAGCTCGATGAGCAGATGATTGATTCTGCCATGCTGGTGGGGTCCAACAAGTTTCTGCTCCATTATAACTTCCCTGCTTTCTCTACTGGCGAAGCACGTCCCAATCGCGGACCGGGTCGTCGTGAGGTAGGGCATGGTAATCTAGCTCTTCGCGCGCTAAAAAATGTATTGCCTAACGAGGAGGAGAATCCTTATACCATTCGTGTAGTATCAGATATTCTGGAATCGAACGGTTCATCTTCCATGGCTACGGTTTGTGCAGGTACACTCGCCCTGATGGATGCAGGTATTAAAATTTCCGCACCGGTTTCCGGTATTGCCATGGGCATGATTTCTGATAACGAATCAGGCCGTTACGCTATTTTGTCCGATATATTGGGCGATGAAGATCACCTGGGCGATATGGACTTTAAAGTGACCGGCACCGAGAAGGGAATTACTGCCTGCCAGATGGACATCAAAATTGATGGACTTTCTTTCGATGTATTGCGTGAGGCGCTGATGCAGGCCAATGAAGGCAGGCTGCACATCCTAAATGAGATGAAGAAGACACTTGCTGCTCCGCGCGAGGAGTTCAAGCCAACAGCTCCACGCTTCGTACATATCCAGATTCCGAAGGATATGATTGGTGCCGTAATCGGACCAGGTGGTAAAGTAGTGCAGGAAATCCAGAAAGATACCGGTGCTACCATAGTTATCGAAGAAAAAGATAACTATGGCGTGGTAAATATCTTTGCCTCTGCTAAGGAAGCAACGGATGCTGCCAGCCAGCGTATCAGAAATATAGTGGCTCTTCCTGAAGTAGGTACCATATATGAAGGAAAAGTTAAGTCTATCATGCCGTTTGGTGCCTTTGTAGAGTTTATGCCAGGCAAAGATGGTTTGCTGCACATTTCCGAAATTAAATGGGAGCGCATCGAAAACATGGAAGGTATACTGGAAGAAGGCGAGGAAATTTCTGTGAAACTGATCGATGTTGATAAAAAGACCGGTAAATATCGTTTATCCAGAAAAGTGCTGCTGCCAAAGCCAGAGAAAAAATAATGACAACAATTGTTTAAGAACAATGTTAGGGTAATATTAAAGTGCAGAAGGAACTTTAATTTTACCCTGCACTGTTAGCTGAAAGTTATCAATCACAAACCGGAACATATATCAAACAATTTTACTGAATGAGACAGCTTAAGATTAGTAAGCAAATCACCAACCGCGAAAGCCAGTCCCTTGACAAGTATTTACAGGAGATTGGAAAGGTTGACCTGCTTACGCCAGATGAAGAAGTGGAGTTAGCCAAGCGGATTCGGGAAGGAGACCAGATGGCGCTTGAAAAGCTAACCAAAGCTAACCTGAGGTTTGTGGTATCAGTTGCCAAGCAGTATCAGAACCAGGGCCTTTCTTTAGGAGACCTTATTAATGAAGGAAACCTTGGTTTGATTAAAGCTGCCCAGCGATTCGACGAAACCCGCGGTTTCAAATTCATCTCTTATGCTGTCTGGTGGATTCGCCAGTCTATTTTACAGGCCCTGGCCGAACAATCCCGCATCGTTCGCCTTCCGCTTAACAGGGTAGGTTCCTTAAACAAAATTTCCAAAACCTTTTCTGAACTCGAGCAAAAGTTCGAGCGTGAGCCTTCGCCGGATGAACTTGCTGAGTGCCTTGAAGTATCGACCAGCGAAGTGGTAGACACCATGAAAATATCGGGCCGCCATGTATCGATGGATGCTCCATTTGTGCAGGGAGAAGAAAACAGCCTTTTGGATGTACTGGAAAATGATTCGGAAGAAACCCCCGATGCGGAGCTGATGAATGATTCGCTGCGCAGAGAGGTGCAGAGAGCCCTTTCTACCCTTACCCAACGCGAAGCCGATGTTATTGCGCTGTATTTTGGTCTTAACGGTGAACACAGCATGACTTTGGAGGAGATAGGAGAGAAGTTTAACCTGACGCGCGAGCGGGTAAGGCAAATCAAGGAAAAAGCCATTCGCAGGCTGCGCCATACCTCCAGAAGCAAAGCTTTGAAGCCCTATCTTGGATAATTCAGTAAAACATATTACATTCATAAAAGGTCTCCTGTTTGAGACCTTTTTTTATTGTAACTTTATATAAATTCGCAATCGAAAACAGTTTATAAAAGAAACTACCTTCGCATAATATGACCAAGGAAGAAGTAAAAGTATTGATTATTGGATCAGGGCCAGCCGGCTATACCGCAGCAATTTATGCTTCGCGGGCAGGCCTTAACCCGGTACTTTATATGGGAGAGCAGCCGGGTGGTCAGCTGACCATTACCAACGATGTGGAAAATTACCCCGGTTATCCGGATGGAGTCAATGGCCCGCAAATGATGATTGACTTTCAGCAGCAGGCAGAACGCTTTGGCACCGATGTAAGAACCGGCCTAGCCACCAGTGTCGACTTTAGCGGCTATCCTCACAAAGTGGTAATAGACGATAAGCATGAAATTACCGCAGAAAGTGTAATTATTTCAACAGGCGCATCGGCCAAATGGCTGGGACTGCCATCTGAGCAGCGCCTGAATGGCCAGGGTGTTTCGGCCTGTGCGGTTTGCGACGGTTTCTTTTTTAGAAATATGGATGTAGCCGTAGTAGGAGCCGGCGATACCGCCTGCGAAGAGGCTACTTACCTGAGCAAGCTCTGCAAAAAAGTATATATGCTGGTTCGGCGCAACGAGATGCGTGCCTCCACCATTATGCAGCAGCGCGTGCTAAAAGCAAAAAATATTGAAGTGCTCTGGAATACCGAAACAGAGGAAATTTTAGGGGAGCATGAAGTGGAAGCCGTTAGGGTAATCAATAACCAGAGCGGTGAGGTAAAGGAAATTCCGGTACAGGGTTTCTTTGTAGCCATTGGTCACCAGCCTAATACAGCTATTTTTAAAGATTACCTCAAGATGGATGAGAATGGATATATTCAAACCATTCCAGGTACTTCCAGAACAAATATTGAAGGTGTATTCGCAGCAGGCGATGCGCAGGACCACGTATACCGCCAGGCGGTAACAGCAGCAGGAACAGGATGTATGGCAGCTCTGGATGCGGAGCGCTTTTTAGCAAGCAAAGAAGTCGCAGTAGCAGAGTGAAAAATATAGTAAGTTCTTTAATTATTTGCCTTCTGATGGTGGGTGCTACGGCAGCCCATGCTCAGAAAAAAGGTGGTTGGTTTCGTAATCTTTTCAGGGCCAAATCTCCGGTGGTGGAGTATGTGGCGCCTGATACTTTGCAAAGTAGTTTTACCGATTCGCTACAGAATTTTGGCGGTGGCGGTGAAGAATTGGGATTGGATAATGAGGAATTGATTGCAGATGAAGACGAGGATCCTGAAGTAAAAAAAGGACTGCTGGAGTTATTTGAAGAGACAGCCATGGCCGAAAAGAAAGTAATGGTGGAGGTTTCTGATGATCTGAAAATCAGTAAGGAGTGGTTAAGCCTGCATGAATACTACAGCCTGTGGGATAGCTGGAATATCAACCCCTATGAGGTCGATCCGGGAAAGTTTGCCGACACGGTACACCTGCAGCTGTACGATTCCCTTGAGATTGGTGGCTGGTCCCCTCCGTTAGATGACACCCCCATTACTTCCAACTTTGGTTCCAGGCGCTATCGCTGGCATTATGGTACGGACATTGAACTGGATAAAGGCGATTCTGTCCGGACGATGTTCGATGGAATTGTTCGCATAAAGAAGTATGACCCGAGTGGATATGGCTATTACCTCCTGGTACGCCATAAGAATGGACTGGAAACCTTATACGGCCACCTGAGCAAGCAGCTGGTAGAGGTAGGCGATGTTGTTGAGGCTGGCGAAGTGATAGCCCTTGGTGGAAATACAGGCCGTAGCAGCGGACCTCACCTGCACTTCGAATTCAGATACGAGGGGAATCCTATTAACCCCGAGAAAATCTACAATTTTGAAGATAACGAGCTGGCAATGGATAGCCTGTCCATTAGCCCTGCCACTTTTGCCTATGTAAAGGAAGCACGCAAAATCCATTTTCATAGAGTACGGAGTGGCGATACCCTTTCGGAGATTAGTAACCGGTATGGGGTTTCCATTAACCAGCTATGTCGCTTAAATGGCATCCGCCGGAACAGCGTGCTAAGGATTGGCCAGAGATTACGCGTGAATTAAGCTGGCGAGGGCCACAGCTTTTAGTATATTTGCCACACCTTTTAGGTGTGGTTTTTTTATTTTTATATATGAAGTTAGATATCCTTGTTTTAGCTGCGCATCCTGATGATGCCGAACTAACCTGCAGCGGAACCATTGCTCTGCATGTGGCCATGGGCAAGAAAGTGGGCATAGTTGATTTTACCAGGGGCGAAATGGGTACCCGTGGCACACCTGAGCTCCGCCTGGAAGAAGCAGAGGCTTCGGCAAGTATTCTGGGCTTATCCGTTCGGGAAAACTTAGGGCTGGCCGATGCTTACTTTCTGAATGACCGGGAACACCAGCTGGCCGTAATCCGGAAGATTCGTCAATACCAGCCTGATATAGTGCTGGCCAATGCCGTTACCGATCGCCATCCCGACCATGGCCGCGGGGCACAACTGGCTATCGATTCCTGTTTCTTAGCTGGCCTGCGAAAAATAGATACTGAACTGGATGGCCAGCCGCAGGAAGCATGGCGCCCCCGCCAGCTCTTCCACTATATTCAGAGCCAGTACATCCAGCCCGATTTTGTGGTGGATGTGTCGGATTACTGGGAACAGAAAGTCGCTTCCATTAAAGCCTTCGGCTCACAGTTCTTCAACCCCGAAAGCGATGAGCCGGAGACCTATATATCCTCCGAAAACTTTATGAAATTCATCGAAGCAAGGGCACGGGAGTATGGGCAATCCATTGGCGTTACCTTCGGCGAAGGTTTTACCCTTCACAAGCAGATAGGAGTGAAGAGCTTGTATGATGTACTGTAGCTGGGACTTAAATAAAATTCTGCTGGAGCCTTATCTTTAGATGAATAAAGATAAGGGTGATCCACAAAGGGAGCACATTACGGTGCCAGCCTTTTTCGCTGCCATTGGGTTCCATTTACCAGATCATACGCTATGCGGTCGTGCAGGCGGCTGCTGCGGCCCTGCCAAAACTCTACATAGTCCGGGATTAATTCATAACCTCCCCAATGCTCTGGTTTAGGGATAGGATTTTCCGCAAACCTTTCTTCAAACTCCTTTTCCCGCACCTCCAGTAAGCCTCGTTTATCAATTTCCTGGCTTTGGGGCGATGCCCATGCTCCCAGCTGGCTTCCTCTCGGCCTGCTGGAGAAATAGGCCTCTGCGGTAGCCTGGTCCACCTTTTTAATCTTTCCTTCCACCCGTACCTGTCGTTCCAGTTCAGGCCAGAAAAAGGTAAGGGCAGCGAAAGGGTGCTCTTCCAGCTCTTTCCCCTTCCGGCTCTGGTAGTTGGTGTAAAAGACAAAGCCTTTCTCCGTAATATCCTTCAGGAGCACGATACGGGCAGAAGGACGTCCGTTTTTGCCAACTGTAGAAAGATTCATGGCATTTATTTCCGGTACCTCTGCCTCCTGTGCCTCCTTAAACCAGCGGCGGAACTGTTCGATAGGGTTTTCAACAGTTTCCTGCCGGTTCAGCACCCGCTTGGTGTAGTCTTTTCGGATATCTGCTATTCGCTGATCCATCTATTTTTATCGATTAAAAGTTCTGAAAATATTTGTCTCTGCCTGCTTTTTTTTCTGAAAGTTTGCCGGTACCCTGCATCAGCTGAGAACAAACCAGCAGCAAAACTGAAGTCGAAAGCTTTGGGTATTTGCCGGGTTTTGTCCAGTGCTGGCTTCTTTTGCTCCCGGCCCTCTTCTCAAATTACGTACTTAGGCAAACAAAAATAAAGGAATTGGTGTAATTTTACTGTTCCTGTATAGTTTCCTGCTTCTTTAACTATGCCACTGATTAAATCTTCTTCGTATACCGAACGACCCTTTTACCTCTTCAACCCCCATCTCGAAACTATTGTGCCCAGTGCTCTTCGGCGGGTGAAAATTCCGCCTTACATCCGGGAGCGTATTACTACCCCTGATGATGATTTTCTTGACCTTGACTGGTTACAGGGAGGGCATGATCAGCTGGTGATTCTTTCCCATGGCCTGGAGGGAGATACATCCCGACCCTACATTCAGGGAATGGCAAAAGCCTTTGCGCAGAATGGCTGGGATGTGCTGGCATGGAACTGCCGTACCTGTAGTGGTGAACTGAACAGAGCGCAGAGAATGTACCACCACGGGGTAAGTGATGACCTGGATGCAGTGGTGCAGTATGCGCTAAAGGAAAATTATAAAAAGCTGGTTTTGGTAGGCTTTAGTATGGGGGGCAGCATCACCTTAAAGTATCTGGGCACTCACGGAAAGCAGCTGCCGGAGGTTCTGTCAAGGGCAATTGTCTTTTCCGTTCCCTGTGATTTAGGAGGGAGTGCAAGAGCACTTTCAGAAAAAGGAAATGCGTTTTACCGGAAGCGATTTCTGCGAAAACTAGGTAAAAAGATAAAGGCAAAGGCTAACCAGATGCCAGGCCTGATTGACTGCGAAGGCTATGAAAAAATAGAGCACTTTCCGGAGTTTGATGGTCGATTTACCGCCCCTCTCCATGGTTTTAAAGACGCAGATGACTTTTACCAGCAGGCCAGCGCCAACCGCTATATTCCCGCTATCCGTGTTCCTACCCTCATTGTAAATGCTAAAAATGATCCGATGCTGCCCGAAAGCTGCTACCCCGTGGAACTGGCACGAGACCATCCATTTGTTTACCTGGAAGTGCCGGAAAAGGGCGGGCATGTCGGCTTTAGCCTTGCAGGGCAGTCAATGAACTGGGCTGAACGAAGAGCCCTGGAATTTGCCTCTGCTCCTGCTGTTCCGGAGCAGCAGTAGTGAGCCCAAGATGGCTGGTGGTCCTGGGCTTCCTTATTGGAGTAGCTTTCTGTTTAATTATGAAATTGCTGAAGGGCAAGACCAGCCACCGTTTCGCCAATAGCCAGAGAAGAGGTAGCTGCAGGGGAGGGGGCATTACAAACATTTACCACACCTCTGCTCTCCAGTATCAGGAAGTCATCCAGCAATCCTCCATCCCGGTCACAGGCCTGTGCACGAACCCCTGCACCACCCGGTTTAAGGTCACTTTCCCTGATTTCGGGCATCAATTTTTGAAGGGCTTTGGTAAAGGCTGCTTTTGAGAAGGAGCGGTACATTTCTCCCATGCCGGTTTTCCAGTATTTACCAGCTACTTTTTGAAAGCCAGGCCAGCTAAGCGTTTCCGCCAGCTCTGCCAGGTTGATGTCTGATTTTTTATATCCTTCCCGCGCAAAAGCAAGTACAGCATTCGGGCCCGCTTCAATGCCTCCTTCTATCATTCTGGTAAAGTGAACCCCCAGGAATGGGAAATTAGGATCGGGTACCGGGTAGATTAGATTTCGAACCAGGTGTTGCTTTTCAGGCGCCAGCTCATAATACTCTCCCCGGAAAGGAACGATCTTTAAGTCCATGGACTGGCCAGTCATTCGTGCTACCTTATCGGAGTAGAGGCCGGCACAGTTAATCATAAGCTTGGAGGTAAAGGTGCCTCTATTGGTAATGACTTCCGTACCATGGCTTCTCTGGCGGATGTTCCGTACCTCGTGCATCAGCAAAATGGTGGCGCCTCCCTCTTGTAGTTTTTCTGCATACTTTTGGGCCACCCGTTTATAATTGATAATGCCGGTTTGCGGCACAAAAAGACCGGCTATGCCATTTACATGCGGCTCATACTCATGAAGCTCTTCCTTTTGCAGCTTTTTAATGTCGTTAAGGCCGTTTGCTATACCACGCTGGTAAATATTTTCAAGGGGTTGAAGTTCTTCCTGGCTGGTGGCTACAATAATTTTCCCGCATAGCTCGAAAGGGATTTCTTCCTCGCGGCAGAAGCTGAGCAGTTGGTGGTAACCGTTAAAACAGTTTCTGGCTTTGAGGCTACCCGGTTTATAATAAATGCCCGAATGGATTACACCACTGTTATGGCCGGTTTGGTGAGCGGCCAGCTGTTTTTCCTTTTCAAGAATGAGTATTCTTAGCTTTGGTTTTTGCTTCTGAAGCTGAAGGGCGGTAGCGAGGCCCACAATGCCCCCGCCAATTACAATTATATCGTACACCGGATTCTGTTTTTTTTTACAAAGGTAAACTGCTTTTGAAAATAGCAAAACTATCTTTTTATTACCGCAGCAATTAGGCAACAGCTTTTCAACCGCTATAAAAGAATTATTGTTTAGTTGAATGCATCTTGCAGGATGGCAGAATTAAGCGTGCTGCATTCAAAAGCGAGCGCGCATAAACCGGTTTTATTCCTGATATTTCCTTATTTTGCTTCGCCAACTTTCAAGTTCCGATTTTGATGAAGCAGCAAGCGCAGGATCCTTTAAATGAAAAGCCTCCCATTCTGGGGAGCTGGAAAAATATCTACGCCGTAGTCATCGGCTTTTTAGTTGTCCAGATTATTCTTTACTACCTGATCACGCTTTCCTTCCACTGATTGCTCTACAATGAATATAATTGACTGGATCGTTCTGTTCGGGACCCTGCTCTCGATTGTAATTTATGGAGTGTACAAAACCCGGGGGAGCCAGAATATAGAATCTTATTTGCTCGGTGACAAGAGCATGAAATGGTGGACGATTGGCTTATCGGTTATGGCCACGCAAGCCAGTGCCATCACCTTTCTGTCTACGCCGGGGCAGGCTTTTGAAGACGGGATGCGCTTTATCCAGTTTTACTTTAGCCTGCCGCTGGCAATGGTGGTGCTTTCGGTAACGGTAATTCCCCTTTATTACCGCTTAAAGGTTTATACCGCTTACGAGTATCTTGAAACACGCTTCGATTTAAAAACCCGTACGCTGGCCGCTCTTCTCTTTCTGATACAGAGAGGGCTGGCAGCAGGTATCACTATTTATGCGCCGGCTATTATACTTTCCTCTATACTGGGCTGGCCTTTAACTCTCACGAACCTTATAATAGGGCTACTGGTGATTATTTATACGGTAAGCGGAGGCACCCGGGCAGTAAGCCAGACGCAGAAGCAGCAAATGGCAGTGATGATGGGAGGAATGGTAGTGGCCCTGCTGGTGTTAATCTGGAAGCTGCCTGAAGGAATTGGCTTTAGCGAAGCGGTAGAGGTGGCTGGCAATATGGGAAAGCTGCACCTGGTAGATCTTTCACTGGATTTTGAAGACCGTTACACCCTATGGTCGGGCATGCTGGGAAGTTTCTTTTTATTCCTCTCCTATTTTGGTACAGACCAGTCGCAGGTTCAGCGGTATATTTCGGGTAAGTCTATAACAGAAAGTCGCCTTGGATTGCTGATGAACGGCCTGGTAAAGATTCCTATGCAGTTCCTGATTCTTTTTATCGGTGCCATGGTTTTTGTGTTCTTCCAGTTTTATCAGCCCCCGGTATTTTTTAATGAAGCCGTAAAGGAAAAGATAGTCCATACGGTAGAAGGGGAACAGCTGGCGGAATTAGAGGAGGAATTTACGGCTGTTTTTCTGGAAAAAAGAGAGACGTTGGCGCAGGCGCTGAGGCAGGAAGGAGCATTAGCCCGGGAACTATATACCAAAGCAGAGCTTTTACAGGAAAAAGAAGATGCAATTCGCATGGAGGTGAAGGAAGTAATTGTTGCGGCAGATCCGCTGGCAGAGCCCAAAGATACCGATTACGTTTTTATTACTTTTATTATGAACTACCTGCCGCATGGTTTAATTGGCCTTTTGCTGGCAGTGATTTTTTCGGCCGCAATGTCTTCCACTGCTGGTGAACTCAATGCTCTGGCTTCCACCACCACGGTAGATATTTATAAAAGATCAATTAAAAAAGAAGCCAGTGAAGTACATTATTTGCAAAGCTCTAAATTGTTTACGGTTTTGTGGGGACTTCTGGCTATTGCATTTGCCACCTATGCCACTCTTCTGGATAACCTTATTGAGGCGGTAAACATTTTGGGCTCTCTTTTCTATGGAAGTATACTGGGTATTTTTCTTGTCGCTTTTTACATCAAAAGAGTTAAGTCCAATGCCGTGTTTTATGCAGCCTTGCTGGCAGAAGCATTTGTAGTTATCTGCTATTTTACCACCGATCTTGCTTTCCTTTGGCTGAATCCGCTTGGTTGTGGTGTAGTGATTATTCTGGGGCTCCTCTTCCAGGAATTAGAAAATCGGAAAAAGGTAAAAAGATAGAAGGAAACAGAAGAGGAAGTAGTGATTTAAAGCTCTTAAGTTCCGCTCATTTTTTTGTGCACGAGCCGTAAGGCCAATGCTGTTGAGTGATGGCGGAGTGAAAAGCGGTGAGGAGGAGTCTGTAATTTATAGGGTTAGGTATAGAAACATAAAAAAGAGGCTGGTCTTGAACTACAGAACCAGCCTCTTTTTATTTCCATCGCCGGAAGGTTATTTCATGGCCTTATAGCGTGTGATAAGCTCTTCGTTTATTTTAACGTAATCCTGATTATTTTCTTTGGCCGCCAGTTCTTTCGATTTCTCCGCTGCTTTTATCGCTTCCTTGTAATTTTTCATATCTGCCAGAATTTTCGACTTCACATTGTAAAATACAAAGTGCTCCCGGCCTGAAATCGCCTGATTAATCCATTGCAGCGCCTGGTTGAGGTCTTTGTTATTTTCCTGGTAATAACGGGCTGCCTGATAAAAAACATTGGGAGAAACTTTGGTTAATTCTTTTATTTGTGCCATTACCACATCATCTACAGCGGTTTCTATCGGAACACTCACCATGGTGTTATCCCAGCTAATGTTAAGGTCGGCACTGTTTTTTGTGTAATTGGAAAAGTCAATGGTAAAGGTTTCTACCGGATAAGGAATGGTGGTAGGTTTTACCTTTACACGAAGGGCATCATCCTCAGGATTATAGCCTGAATCTCCCCACAACTCAGTATTATTGCTAAAAATAACCGTCCATTCGCCGATACCAGGAATGGTATAGAGAGCATAGGTACCCGGAGGCAAAGACTGGCCTGCAATTTTTACACTATCTTCGAAAGTAACTTTGGTCGATTCATTGGCACCTGTTCTCCATACCTCGCCGTAAGGAATCAGTTCTCCAAAAATCTTTTTGCCGCGACCCTTCAAGCCGGGGCGGGAATAATCAACTACCACATCTGTAAGTCCTACAGTTGTTTCCAGGGTTGCAGGAGGGCTGGCCTGCGGCATTTCGATTTGAGCCTGTGCAAGGTGCATACTGCCGCACAGGGCTAATAGCAGTATCCACTTCTTTAAAAAAAGCTTTTTCATTTGAAAATGAATTTTATCTAAAAAAAACTGTTTGCAGGCACCTTCAATTAAAAAGGATGCCTTACTGTAAAGATTGCAAATTTTTTGTAGATTTTGATGTTTTGCCATCCAATTTAATTAATTTAAAATTTGCAGCAGCATCCATCTTTTTAAGCTCAGGAACAGATGTTCAATATTGAAAACTATCGAAACATTATGGAAAGGATTATTCCTTTTCACCAGGTGCTGGGCCTTCAGCTCATCGAAATGAAAACAGGTTATGCCTCTATTCGAATTCCGTTTAAGATGGAGCTGGTAGGCGACCCAAGAACCAACCGCATCCATGGCGGCGTAATTAGCACCGCCATGGATGCTGCAGGGGGAGCCGCCGGAATAACCACATTAAAAACAGCTGCCGACTTAATTGCCACTGTGGATATGCACGTGGATTATTTGTTCCCTGGCCGACCTGAAGACATTATTGTGAAAGGAAGAATTATAAAAAATGGTGCCTCCCTGGTGTTTACACAAATGACCGCCCAGCACGAAGGGGATGATTCCGTTATTGCCCAGGCAAGAGCTGTATACCGGGTAAAAAGAAGTACGAATGAGTAAAATACCCCTTTCCTTTTACCAGCGCCAAGATGTTGTCCAGATTAGCAGAGAACTCCTAGGTAAGTATTTATTTACCCGTATAGACGGAGTACTTACGGGAGGGATGATTGTGGAAACGGAGGCTTACAATGGCCGTACCGATAAAGCCTGCCACTCTTTTGGCGGCCGCCGAACCCCTCGTACGGAAATCATGTATCAGGCGGGTGGAGTTGCTTATGTGTATCTGACCTACGGTATCCATTATTTATTTAACATTGTAACCAATGATGAAGGTCAGGCAGATGCGGTGTTAATTCGCGGAATTGAGCCTGTTGAAGGTTTGGAGATAATGATGGACCGCCGTGGATTGGAAAAGCCGGAGAAACGCTTATCGGCAGGTCCTGGTGTGCTGAGCCAGGCTTTAGGAATCGGTAGAGACCATTATGGGCTTCCGTTGAATGGAAATATTATCTGGCTCGAAGACAGGCAAACCATTATAGAAGAAAAAGAAATATTGGCAAGACCGAGGGTAGGCATTGCTTATGCCGAAGAAGATGCTCTTTTGCCCTGGCGATTTAGCATCCTTAACAACCCCTGGGTAAGTAAAACAGAAACGAACTATGGCGATCGTACTCATCGCACCAAAAAAAAATAATTTAAAATACTGGCAGGAGAAGCTTCGGGAGGAGGCCAGCAGGCAGGGAGAAGAAGTACCGGTTTGGGTTTGGCCTGAGGTTCCGGAACCGGAAAAGATAAAAATGGCCGTGGTATGGAAGCATCCGCACCAGAGCCTGTACCAGTTTCCTGAACTGCGGCTGGTCAGCTCCATGGGAGCCGGGGTTGACCATATTATGCAGGATAAAAATATGCCGTCCCACTGGCAGATTACCCGCATTGTAGACGAACAGCTTACCAGGAGTATGAGTAATTACCTGCTGGCAGCGGTTTTAGGTTACCATAAGCGGATGGAGGAATATCCTTTACTTCAGCAACAGAATAAGTGGGGATACAGCGATGAACCCGAAAGGCCCATCCGGATAGGGATTTTAGGAATGGGAACTTTAGGAACTGACATTGCCCGAAAGCTGGTGGCATTAGGTTTTCCGGTTTCCGGCTATAGTCATAGCAGGAAAGAGGTGCCGGGGGTACGGAGTTTTGCAGGCCAGCCTGAGCTGCTCGATTTTCTTCAGCAGGTAAATGTTTTAATATGTTTGTTACCGCTTACTTCAGAAACCAGAGGTTTTCTTAACCTGCAGTTATTTAAAAACTGCAGGAAAGGTACCTTTCTCATCAATGTTGCAAGGGGGGAACATTTGGTGGAAGATGATTTATTGCAAGCCCTGGAAAAAGGTTATATTGGCACTGCATTGCTGGATGTATTTCAGAAAGAACCTTTGCCTGAAGTACATCCTTTCTGGAACCATCCTTCTATTTTAATTACCCCGCATATTGCCAGTGTAACGCAGCCCGATGCTGCCATTCCACAAATTATCGCTAACTACCTGAGAATGATGGCAGGAGAAAAACTACAAAACCAGGTAGACCGGCAGAAAGAATATTAGAGAGAAGAAAGATTGAAATAACTTCAAAATAAACGAAACCTTTTAAATTCTACGGAGTTAAAGCTGTTAGCCCACTTCTAAAGTGAGGCTGAGAAATAGTATATGCTTGAGTACTATTCTAAATCCTTCTTGAGCGACTTCCGTTTTTCCTGATGAGATTAAGTGTTATTATTCCTACCTTCAATGAGGGAGCCACCATAAGAAAAACCCTCCAAACTCTTCTGGAGAGGGCCGATCAGCCCCTGTATGAAATTATTGTAATTGACAGCGGCTCAACGGACGGCACTTTAAAAGAAATTGAGCATGAAGAGGTCGTTACAATTGTTAATCCGCGGATGGCGGGTAAAAAATGCAGGGCATTACGAATGGCTACTAATATTGCTCAGGGCGATGTTTTATTTTTCCTGGATGCCGATACCATTGTACCGGAGCATTACGATTCGGAAATTAAAAACTCTCTTAAAGATCCAAAAGTAGTTGGCGGGGCTTTTGAGTTTTCCTTCGATCGCTTTAGTATTCCCCTTTATTTAATAACCCTTGTTAACCGGATCCGGTACCGCTACCGCAAACGGTTTTATGGCGACCAAGGTATATTTGTCCGCCGCGATGCCTATTTAAAGGCCGGAGGATGGCCCGAGCGAAATCTTCTTGAAGCAGCTTACCTGTGCAGGAATCTTCAAAAATACGGAAAATTAAAATTGATTCGAAAGTCTACTCTTACTTCCAGTCGCCGTTTTACTGATGGAGGAGTCTGGAAGGTCTTTGCCCATGATATTTATATTTGGGGCAGAGATTTGCTTGGGCTGGATGTTGAAAAATATGCTGCCAGCTACTGGGCAAAGAATAAAGCTTATGGCAGAAAAGAGCTGGAAAAAAATGAACAGGTGAAGGAACTTCAGTATGATTGAACTTCCTTATGTGCTGAACGTTCAACTTAATTTTATGTCTTTGCAGAATTCTTAACGTGCCTTCCTTCTGCTTCTTCCTCTAAAAGTCTCCTCTTTTATTTTCCTGGTCATTAATTCTTTATCAAGATTTTTTTTTGTATTTATCCAGCTTTTTATTGACCTTTGTTTATCAAGGTTTTACCTATGCTTTACTATTTTTACAAAGCCAGTTTTCTCCTGCGATCAGTTGCTATTGTCTTTTTGTGTCTGATCCCTTCTCTCTTTTATGCGCAGTCGCCTCTACCTCAGCCACAGGCACCTGATACCTCTAAAGTGCTTACCCAATTTATGCTCGATGCCTGGACAACCGAAGATGGCCTTCCGAATAATTCGGTAATGGCCCACCTGAAGGCAGGTAATGGGTACTTCTGGCTGATTACCTACGATGGACTCGTACGATTCGATGGTTTAAAGGCTAAAGTGTTTAACCAGCGGAATACTCCTTCTTTTGGTACAAGCAGCCTCCTCACCGTTTTTGAAGATAGCCGGGAGCGGCTGTGGATAGGCTCTAACGGGAAAGGAGTTCTGGTGTATGAAAGTGAAGAATTTAAAATTCCTTCTTTTAATGCTGCTCTCCCGAATGGAACAGTAACTTCCTTTGCTGAAGATGAAAGGGGTAACCTCTGGATTGGCAGCCGTGGAGGCCTTTCTTATTTTGTAGACGGGGAGTTAAAGGAGCTACCTCAACCACTCTCTGAGCTTAACGTTTACTGCCTGCTCCAAACCACGGAAGCCCTTTGGATTGGTACCCTTGGAAAAGGCCTGTGGCGATATGATGTATCTGGTCTCCGGCAGTATACAACCACTCATGGCCTGGCAAGCAATTTTATCCGCTCCCTTGAATTGGGAAAGGATGGCCGGCTATGGATTGGAACGGAAGAGGGTATTTCATTAATGAAGGGAGAGAAGATAGAAGATGTGGCTCCTCATTTAAAAACTTTTGTGAATGGCATAGAGGTGGATAAGCTGGGAACTATTTGGTTCGGGACAGACGCAGGGCTTTTAAGGCTGGCAAATGAAAAGCTCGAACTTCTAACAGTAGAAGGGGAGGCCGGGGAAGATAATGTGCAGGCGGTATACAGCGACAATGAAGGCAGTATTTGGTTTGGCACCTACCGAAGTGGATTTATGCGGCTTCGGGATGGGAAGTTCAGAAATTATACCCTCCTCGAAGGTCTTCCGAATGAAGTAATACACAGCGTATATCCGGATGATGAAGGGGTTTGGATAGGAACGGATAACGGAATGGCTTTTTTAACGGCAGACCAACACCTCAAATCATTCAGAGCAGGTAAAGGTGAAATGGTAAATCGCATTCGGGATATGGTCCGGGACAAGGAAGGGAAACTTTTTGTAGGAACTTATGCCGGCTTATTCACTTTTGAAGAGGGAATATTCGTACCAGTAGCGCTTGAAAAAGAGGGTAAACCTGAAATAAGGGTACGGCGGCTTTTTGCAGAAGAAGATGGCCAGGTGTGGGTAGGGACCAATAGCGGGCTTTACTGCATTAAAGGAGGAAAGGTGCAGGATATTCCTGCCTTAGAAATTTTAAGACAGTATTACATCATGTCGATTTGCCGGGACAGGCAGGGAAGACTATGGATTGGAACAAATGGCAATGGCGTTTATTTTTTAGAGCAGGGGGAATTGCGCCTTTTTGCTCCTTCGGGGCAGCTGGCAAGCGAAGTGGTATTTGATATATATCAGGATAGTTATGGCAGTATTTGGTTTATGACCAACAATGGCATTAGCCTTCTCAGGAATGGAAAGCTGAAAACTAAAAGTGAACGGGAGGGCTTATTTGCAAATACATTTTTTCAGATACAGGAAGACAGCATCGGAGGCTTTTGGCTAAGTACAAACCGCGGAATATTTAAGCTTCCGGGAAAAAAGCTGTATGCTTTTGCTGAAGGAGATTTACCATTGCAGGAATCGGACTATAAGCATTTTACAAAAGCCGGCGGTTTAGGCAGTAGCCAGATTACCCCTTCTTCCAGGGGAGCAATGGATGGTAACGGACAGCTATGGTTTGCTACATTAAAAGGAGTTAGTGCCATCGACCCGGAGCAGGTACCACAAAATTCAAGAGTACCTGAAGTCATTATTGAAAAGGTAAGAGCTGGGGCTGACATCGAGTATTCGGCTCAGGGAGCTATTCAATTTCCGGCAGGAACAAAATATTTTGAGTTTGCCTATACAGGTCTTAACTACCGTGCGCCAGCTGCTACCCGTTTTCAGTATCAGCTGGAAAATTTTGAAAATATCTGGCATGAAGCAGGCACAAGAAGAATTGCTTATTACACCAATATACCAGCAGGAGCATATACCTTTCGGGTGAGAGCGGCTAATGAAGATGGTGTATGGAGTCAGGAGCCTTCCAGCATTTCATTTATTCAGCAGGCGTATTTTTATGAACACAGGTGGTTTCAGGTTCTTTCCCTTTTGCTTATCCTTTCATTCGCCGGAATCCTTTTTCTCTGGCGGATTCGGATGCTGAAGGCCATAAATGTGCAGCTCGGTAGTATGGTGGAAAAACGGACATCAGCCGTTGTTTCACAGCGGGATGCTCTTGCGCATCAGAAAGAAGAAATGAAGCAGTTGAACCAATTGAAGGACCAGTTGCTATCTACGCTTTCGTACGATGTGAAAGGACCTCTGATCTCTACCCTGGGTGTTTTAAATCTCTTTCATCAGAAACAACTTTCCAAAGCGGAGCTGCAGAAATACTGCGGTGATCTAAGCCAGCAGATTGGACAGCAACTGAATCGCATGGATAGCTTGCTTGCCTGGGCACAAGACCAGATGAATGGTTTTGTTTATAAACCGGTTCAGGTAAATCTTTATCAGCTTATCGAGGAAAGCGTAATGCTGTACAGACAGGAGGCAGAGATAAAAGGAGTGGGACTGGAGAACGAAACAGACCCTGCCATATATGTGCTGGCCGATAAAAATCTCCTGCAGCTCGTGCTCCGGAACCTTTTGGTAAATGCGCTGAAATCTTCGCTGGAAAAAGGAATGGTAAGGATAAGTGCTTCTGTAAAAGAGGGGATATGCCTGATAGAAGTGGCTGATAATGGGTTGGGAATGAGTAGAGAGCAGGTGGCTCAATTATTCCGTGGTAAGAAATTAACCTCCATGGCCGCGAGCTTCAGGCAGGAAGAAAGAAATCTTGGTCTGGCTATTTGTCGAGAGTTTGTGGAAAAGTGGGGAGGCAGAATTTGGGTAGAAAGTTACCTGGGAAAGGGAAGCCGGTTTAAGTTTACTATTCAGGAGCATAAAGGAGTTCTGGTGGAAGATTAAAATTCTCCCTTTGTATCCACTATTTTGCCCACTCCTCTTTTAAATGCTGAAGGCTTTTGAGAACGGCAGTATAGGCAGGTATATAGCCAGCATGCTTTTGATTGAGTTCAAGTTCTATACCAATGTACCCGCTCTGATACCGCTTTCTTAAATAAGTGGTAAAACCATCGGCTTTTCCCTGGTAAGGGTAATTCATTCTTATACGGGCATTTGGCCACTCTTTCTTCAGGTTTTCTTTCCAGCTTACACAAAAGCTTTTTTCCGCCTTTCTTGAAGGGTCATACAGAAGCCCGACATCAGCATTTCTTACCTCTCCATTGAGTTCAGGTGTAAAGCTGTGGATAGAAAGATGGATGACCTGCTCTTCTTCTTTTAGATACTCCTGAATTTTTTCTTCTACCATTTTCCTGTAGGGCAGGTAGTAGCTGGCAATAATTTCCTTTTTTACGGCCGCTGATGAGTTTTTGGTGAAAGAAGAAAAAAGGCTGGGGTGGTGGAGAGAGCGGTTAAGTTCCACTAATAATCTGCTGGTGTGGGAGAACAAGGAAAAATCCGCCAGCTCTTTTGACAGGAGCTGAAACAATTCATAAGCCCCGGGGTCATAACCCCGGTGGGATTGCAGTACCTGTTCTGCCTTATCGAAAAAAGGAACGTAGGCGGCAGGGATTTTATTGCCGCCATGTTCACAGCTAATAATCCATTTGCCCATTATACAAACAGGTGGTTATGCTGCAGGCAATTTGCCAGCTGGCGATACACCTCTATTATTTTCTCTTTATCCGGTTGCTCGCCCAGGGCCTTTTTTATACGGTTCGAAAGTGTTCCATGGCCAATTATTTTACTGATGGTCATATAATGCTCAGCTGAAAGATTCTCCCTCACATCAGGGAGCAAAAATGCCCACAACTCCCCAGCCGTCAGGGTTTCTTCGCCAAGGCCAAACATCCGGAGATATTCTTTATCTTCAATTTTTGCATTTTCGCCCTCTTTTACCACATCGAGGAAAATGGCAGCAAGGGTATCTTCATGCCAGTTCATTTGCGCTTCTGTAGAAGACCACTTTTCGCTCACCATCAGCTTCAATACTTCCACAATAGTGGAAAGAATGGCCAAATCTGCTGCAGGACATTCCTGTATATCGATGATGCGGATTTCAATAGCTCCCCTGTCAAAACGAGCGATGGCTCCCCTTGAATTGAGAAAGTGCTGGTCCAGGATATTCTCTGTATCGTATGGGCGGATGGCTTCACGAATGGGATTGAATATCTGCTCGTGGTAAGCCTGTTTGCTAAATACGGCCTCTGGTACCACCTTACCAGCTATGATAGGGAGCTTTTTCTGGTTATGTCTATAAGTTTCCAGTCTGGCATCGGCAAAGCCTGTAAGCTTACTGTCGAGCATGGGGGTGCTGGCACTCAGGGCTGGTATAACAGGCAGGAGCATCCGGATGGCGGCATGAAGTTTCTTAAACTCTTCATCACCCTGGAAGGGCAAATTAATATGTGTGCTTTGCAGGTTAGCCCACCCATGGCCACGGCAGTCGAAAATACGGTTGTAAAGGTTGTATATTTCGTTATATTCATGCTCCCACAGCTTCATTTCAGTAAAAGGATCCATAAACGGGTGAACACCCGAAGGAAGGAGCATGGCATTAAAAGGTTCGAGCAGCTCATTGATTTGCTGAACATTTCCGGCAAAATGCTGGTCGAGCTTTAGCAGGGAAGAGGCAGGACGATGTGTTTTTATCTCCAGAACGTGGTTTACCAGTTCGTTGGACCAGTCAATTTCACCGTTCTCAAAATCAGAGACATAAGCGCCGGTAACTTTTTTTAGTAATTCGTCGGCGATAGGTTTAACCGCAAGGGTATCGCGGTCAACGATCATATACTCCAGTTCTACGCCAAATACTTCAAAAATGCGATAGGCCATAATTAAAGATTAATAATGCGATTGTTCAATACGATTTTTAAATGTTTTTATAATACGGCCATATAGCTCGTCTCCCAGAATCTGGTCTTCAATGCCTGCATCGAGGTTTGGGTTATCGTTTACTTCTATCACATAAACCTTGCCATTACTTTCTTTAATGTCAACTCCGTAAAGCCCGTTGCCAATGAGGCTGGTGGCTTTGATGGCGGTCTCTAACACCTTTGCTGGAACCTGGTCCAGTGGAACGGTTTCAAACATTCCTTCCACATCATCTTTATTTTCGTTATCCCAGTTATAGATTTGCCAGTGTCCTTTGGCCATAAAATATTTGCAGGCATACAGTACCTGTTTATCCAGTACCCCAATTCGCCAGTCGAAATCGGTTGGCAGGTACTCCTGGGCAATGACCAGTTCGCTGGCATTGAGCATTTTACCTAATTGCTCTTTTAGCTCTTCCTCCGTCTTTACCTTTTTTACCCCAAGCGAGAAGGCAGAATCAGGCAGCTTTAATACGCAGGGAAGGCCAAGCTCTTTTTTAATGGACGCTTTATTTTCGGAATGAACAATAACTGTCTTTGGCTGTGGTATTTTGGCAATATCCAGAATCTCCGCCAGGTATACTTTATTAGTACACTTCAGAATGGAGTCCGGATCGTCCAGTACCACCAGTCCTTCTGACTGTGCCCTGCGGGCAAAGCGGTAGGTATAGTGGTTTACACTGGTGGTTTCGCGGATAAACAAGGCATCGAACTCTGCCAGACGGTCATAGTCCTCCTTGGTTATCAGCTCAACATAAAAGCCATTCTTTTCAGCAACATCTATAAATTTTGTAATGGCTTTTTTGTTACTTGGAGGTGACTTTTCCTCCGGATTCATTAAAATGGCTAAATCGTAGGTATAGCGAACCACTTTTGCCTGGTCGTACCGCTTTTTCTGAAAATAGCTGCCGGCATATTCCATTACATATTCCAGGTGTCCTTCTGGTATTTCCGAAAACGAAATAGGTTTAATTCCCTGTAGTACCCATTTCTTATTAAATACAAATTTGGCCCTGAGGAAGGGAGCCTGAAAAAGCTTATGGAGCTCATGGCTTAATTTGTCGTACTGCCGGGAAATGTTATGGCCGAAATATATACTGAGGGTAAATTCCTTGCTCTTGATTTTACGGAGGCTCTTCTGCATCAACTCATCCAGCTCATCCGAAACAATTTTTACAATTGCAGGCGCTTTCAGATCCTGGATATTCTTTACATTTGGTATAGGGTTATGGCCCCTAGCTTCGGCCAGCAAAGAAACGTAGTAGCCTTTGGACTGATAGCGGTAATCGTTGCACAGGTTAAATACCCTTACATTTTTTTCTTTGCTCAGTTCAGACTGGGCCAGGTAATTTTTAGGGGATATTACCTGCACTCCCTGAATGTTCAGTTTCAGCAGGTGAGGGTGAGTGGTGACTATTATTTTTTTCATAAAAGCTTTTTCGGAGCTACGATAAGGATGTTGGCATCGTAGGTAAGGATTCCCAGATGAACGGCATTAATGAGTCGCTTAATTTCAATCTTGTAATAATTATTCTGAGAGATAGGGTTTTCTTTATAGGGGTCGGCTACCCATACATGATCCTCTTCCATACGGGTTAAAACCACAAAATGGCCCATTGGTTCCCCTTTAAGATCATCGAAAATCGACTGATTCTTAGAGTTCGTGAACTCTCTTTTTGACTGGTACAGGTAAGTGGCACTCAGTCCCGCGAGAATAGGAATATTGTTGTGAAGGTAGCTTTTAAGAAGATCCTCATCCAGATTTTCAAAAAGAATCTGCCCGCCCTGCTGAAGAAATTGTTTATAGGCCTGAGTCGCCATGGCAAACTTTTTTCCTTTTTTATACGCCAGCTGGGCATCCAGCTTTTGCAGAAGTTCATCTTTGCTGAGGTCCTTCCAGCTGGGGTCGAACATTTTAAGGTTGTAGGTATAAATTTTTGCCTCAAAACCTTTGCTGATGGCATCCAGGCCTAAAAACACGGCCAAGGTACCCCCTTCTTCCAGGTAATTAACGCTTCCGATTACCTCATCAAGGTTAACGGTATATCTGAAAAAGGTATAAACAGCATGAAGGCTGGTGGGACCACAGGTGGTATCGTCGGGCTGGGGCAGAATCTTAAATTTACTCAAAGCAAAAAAGGGGTTCTTTATTCAAATTCTTTTGTTTAAAGATACAAATCTTTAACTGGCTATCAATCAATCTGGTTTTGCTTTACGCCTTTTCATCAGGCTTAAACAGAAAAGAGGTTATTTTAAAGCTTTTTGGGTGATGGAATAGCCATTATTCACTCAATATTAATCTCCCCATGCTTTTCCCTCCACAACCTACTCTGTTCGATTGAACAAATGCTTTTCTTTCGCAAAAGCTAGCTAAACAAATCTTCATCGCGCTCCAGCAGGAGGATACTTGCCTGAGGAACTACAAAATATTTTTCACCTTCCACCACTACCTCAAAAGCGCCTTTCTGAAGAAAGACAGCCAGGTCGCCTTCTTTTGCCTGTAGCGGAATATATCTTGTTTTTTCTTCGGCTTCTTTCCAGGGTTCATCATCCTCATCAGCGGGCAAAGGAATGGCATAGCCGGGACCGGTTTTCATAACATACCCACTTCTTACCTGATCTCTTTCCTGTACGCCTGGCGGTAAATACAAGCCACCATTGGTTCTGTTACCCTCCTTTTTTGGCTTAATTAAAACCCGGTCGCCGATAATGATAATCTTCTTTAACTTATTTTCTTCTGTTACTTTCATATGCTGTTAAAGGGTTTGATGGCGCTGCAAATTTAGCTGAAAAAGATGTTTTCACCAGCTGCCAAAGGGCTTTTGGCTCAGCTGAGAATTATAATAACGAGGATCATGACTTACTTCTTCACCTATCCACTCCGGGAGTTCCAGCGCCTGCAAATCATGCTCCAGTTCTGCCTCGGCTATAACTAGCCCTGCATTATCGCCAAAAAACTCGTCTACTTCCCACTGCTGCGGTCCTTCCATAAAGGTAAATCGTCGTTTTTCAATTAGCGGTCCTTTACAAAGAAGCAGAAGGCCTTCGGCATCCTGTTGTGGGATCGGATATTCAAATTCCTGGCGGCTTATGCCTTCCGTTTTTCCTTTTATTGTTAAAAAGCCTTTATTGCCTTTAATCCGCACGCGGATGGTCCGGTGGGGGTCTTCATTCAGGTAACCCTGCCGGATCTCTTCGCCAATTATGTCCTTAACCCGCTCTTTCCAATGGTAAAGGGGCAGGAATTTACGCTCTGTTTCTTGTGCCATAAGGGCAAAGGTACGGAAGAAAATAATTGGCAGGAAAGAGTTGCTCCTGCTGAAAGGCCAGAAATTTTATCTGGAAGTAAAGGAGATTTATGAATGCTGCTGCAGGGTTTTTACACCCTTTTCCAGGCCGGAGAGGGTAAGCGGAAACATTTGTTCAGGAAACAGCTCCTGAATAAGGGCAATGCTCTCAGTAAAATCCCACTCTTTTTCAGGAACAGGGTTAAGCCATATACAATTTCGGAAATGTTCTTTCAGACGACTGAGCCAGTAGCGGCCAGGTTCCGGATTCATGTGCTCCACACTTCCTCCCTTATATAAAATTTCGTAAGGAGACATGGAGGCATCCCCAACCACAATAACCTTGTAATCGCGACCATAGGACTGGAATAATGTTTCGGTAGAGAGCATGGCTGTCCGATGGCGGGCTTCCTGTTTCCATACCCTTTCGTAAAGGCAATTATGGAAGTAAAAGTGCTCCAGCTGCTTAAACTCATAGCGGGTAGCGGCAAAGAGTTGCTCGCATAAGGCAATATGCTCATCCATGGAGCCGCCAATATCCAGCAGGAGTAATACCTTTACCTGATTGGTTTTAGGAACGGTATATGCCAGGTCGAGCAGGCCTCCGCTGCGGGCGGTACGACGAATAGTTTCCTCAAGGTCAAAATCTGTGGCCTGCCCTTCGCGGGTGAGCATCCTCAGCCGGCGGAGCGCCATTTTAAACTGGCGGGTATCCAGTTCCCTTGAGTCGTCCAGTTCCTTAAATTCTCTTTTGTCCCATACTTTTACCGCTTTGCGGTGCCGGCTTTCATTTTGGCCGATACGGTACCCTGCAGGGTTGTAGCCCCAGGCTCCGAAAGGAGAGGTGCCCCCGGTGCCAATCCACTTATTGCCTCCCTCGTGTCTTTCTTTTTGCTCCTGCATTAACTTGCGGAAGCGCTCCATTAAGGCTTCCAGTCCGCCAAAGGCTTCCAGCTTTGCTTTTTCTTCCTCTGTCAGTTGCTTCAGACTGTTTTTTTGCAGCCATTCATCCGGAATTTCAGCAAAAGCTTCTTCGCCCCACTGCTGAAGTTGCCCAAAAACTTCGCCGAACAGCCGGTCAAAAAGGTCCAGCTGCTGCTCATGCTTTACCAGTACCGTTCGGCAAAGGAAATAGAAGTTATTGATGGAAGGCATCACCGCCTCCTTTTCCAATGCCTTGAGCAGGTCGAGGTACTCACGCAGGCTTACCTTTAGCTGGTTATTTCGTAAAATGAGGAAGAAGTGGAGCAGCATACTTAAGAAAACCTTCGGCTGTAATGAATTTGCTTCTCCAGTAGCTGTAGGTCCTGTTCGTTTTTAATCAGGGCACCGGCATATGGAGGGAGTTCCTGTTGTAAATCGACCTGCTCTAACTGTTCGGCCGTTGTTTTTGCCGCCAGCAGTAAACGTATCCAGTCAAGGAGTTCGCTGGTAGAAGGGCGTTTTTTCAACCCGCGGCTTTCCCTCACTTCTGTAAAAAGTTCCAGTGCCCTTTCCAGCAGGCGCTCCTCCAATCCCTGGTAATGCACATCTACTATTTGTTTAAGAGTGTCGATATCAGGGAAACTGATGTAGTGAAAAAAGCAGCGCCGCAGAAAAGCATCGGGTAATTCTTTTTCATTATTGGAGGTAATAATAATGATGGGGCGCTGCCGGGCAACAACTGTCTTTTGAAGTTCATAGCAGTAAAACTCCATTTTGTCGAGTTCCTGAAGCAGGTCGTTGGGGAATTCAATGTCCGCCTTATCAATTTCATCAATCAGCAGTACAGGAGCCTCTTCGGCCTCAAAGGCTTCCCAAAGGCGGCCCTTTTTGATATAATTGACAATTTCATGCACCTTATCGCTACCCAGCTGCGAATCGCGCAGGCGGCTAACGGCATCATACTCATACAGTCCCTGCTGTGCCGTGGTGGTAGACTTAATGTGCCAGGTGAGTAACGGCTTTTGCAATGCTTTGGCTATTTCAAAGGCTAAAAGCGTCTTGCCCGTTCCGGGTTCTCCTTTAATCAACAGGGGCTTTTCCAGGATAATGGAAGCGTTCACCGCTATCTGCAGGTCTGGAGTGGCAATGTAATGGTCGGTCCCTTCAAATTTCATGTATATACTTTGCTTTGCTCTGGAATGGAATGCAAAGTAGCAGGTTTTGTTCCGGTTTTGCAAACCCCCTGATTATCAGCTCTACAAATGGCGGAAGATAAAATTATGGTAATGAGGAACAATAATTTGATTCCCTAAGAATTATATAGTAGGTTGGCAGCCAATTTCACCTATTTGTATAAATTCGCAAACCTCATCAGGATATTGATTAAATTGTGTATGATTTTTAATAAAAAAAAATTCACTCATTTTTATGGCCCCTTGCTGTCGGCCACCCTGTTTTTTGCCCATGGAGCACATGCTCAAAAGGAAGCGGAAGCTATTGTGCCGGATACAGTAGTAAACAGTCGCTTTAATGAAATTAAGCCTGTTTTTTCGCCCGACGGGCAGCAGCTTTATTTTACCCGCAGCAACCATCCCCTCAATAGTGGGGGGCGCCGGGATAAGGGAGATGTGTGGCAGGCGAAGGTAAAGGCTCCAGGCGAATGGGCAGCCGTTAAAAAGCTTGGTGGGGCCATCAATTCCTCCCAGGTAAATATGGTAATTGGTTTTTCTGCAGATGGAAAAGATCTGTACTTCCAGACCTATAATCCTGAAACAAAAGGGAAGCGGCAGTCCGGGATATTTAAAATGCCCGTAGGCGGGGGTAAGGCAGAGCCTGTTACTATCCATTATTTTTTTAATGGAGCAAAATACCAGGATGCCAGCATTTCTCCGGATGGAAAAGTGATGTTACTGGCGCTGGAATCTTACAGTACCTATGGGTTAGAAGACCTGTACGTGAGTTTTTTGCAGCAGGATGGCAGCTGGAGCGAACCCAAGAATTTAGGACTTGATATTAATACACCCAAGCAGGAAATGAGTGCCTGGCTCGCAGCAGACGGGCAGACGTTATATTTTGCTAGCAATGGCCGTGGTGGCTCGGGCAGTATGGATATTTTTCGCAGCAGAAGGTTAGACGGCAGCTGGAAGCGGTGGAGCAAGCCGGAGAATTTAGGACCGCAGGTAAACTCCGCCGGTGCTGACCTATACTATGCTGAGGCACCGGACCGAAAGTGGGCTTACTACTCCTCCACCCAAAATAGCGAAGGCTTTGGCGATATTAAAAAAATAAGGATTCCGGAGCAGGAAGACAGCTTACCTGTACTGGCCGAAGAAACCCCAATGGAGGAGGTAATAGAACCTTTTGTAGCAGAAAAGATTGTGGCAGCTGCAGAAGATTCTATAGAAGAGGTTACCGTACTGGTAAAGCAATCTTTTGATCTGGAAGGAGAGGTGCGGGCTCAGAATGGTAGCCGCTTGCCTGCCAAAATTCAGCTGAGCAGTGTGGAAGGGGATTTTTCGCAGGAAACCTCCACCTCCGGAACATTTAAAGTGAGTTTGCCTGAAGCAGGAGCATACCTGGTAAAGGCGCAAACTCAGGGATTTTTTCCGGTCGACACTGTAGTGCAGGTAAACGAAGGGCTTCAAACACTCCGTTTGAATTTAAAGCCAATTACAGTAGGTGAAACTGTTCGGCTTGATAATGTGATGTTTCGCCAAAGTACCGCCTTCCTGCTTGAAGAGTCAAATGCTGCACTCGACGAGGTGGTGGAATTGATGCAGGAAAATCCTGAAATGGAAATTTTGCTAACCGGCCATACAGACAACCAGGGGAGCTCCAAAGCTAATATTAAACTGTCGCGCGATAGGGTAGAAGCAGTTAAAAACTACCTGATAAGCCGTGGTATAGAAGAAGAAAGGATAGAAGGAAAGGGCTATGGGCCTACCCGGCCTATTGCAAGTAATGCCAGTGAAGAAACCCGGAAGCTGAATCGGCGGGTAGAGTTTATAATTATTAAGAAGTAATATGAAGATTTTAGAAATGGCTTAGCCTTTAAACTAAAAACTTCTCCATTCATAGCCGCCGGATCCAAAGGGTTCGGCGGTTTTTTATGCCGGACTGCTGAGCAATGATAGAACTGATTGTATTAGCTCTTTTTTCTGAAACAGGTCAGAAAAAAGAGCGCGTCCTCTTGTAAAGCCTTCGGTAACCAGCCTTTTAATGGTTGTTGCCCTTAAACATTTATAGTGGTAACGGAAGAAAAATTTCATGTACACTCCCTGGGAAAACGCAGGGTAAAGGTAGTGCCTCTCCTGTATTCCGACGCCACACTTATTTCGCCTCCTAATTTCTTTACGGTATCCTTAACAATATAAAGCCCGAGACCAGAGCCTTCAGCACTGTCCGTAGCTCTAAAGAACATATCAAAAATATTTGGAAGATAGGCTTCTTCTATTCCCCTTCCGTTGTCAATGACATGGATCAGGATATCTTCATCCTTCAGCTGAGATTTTATTTCAATGGTGGGCTTATCCTGCTGGTAGTTGTGGTATTTAATGCTATTGGTAATGAGGTTGCTCAGTATAATCTTTAGTCTTTTTGAATCAGTGCAAAAGCGGGTACCTTCCTCTATATTTCTGATGAGATCTATTTTCTCTATTCTTTTGTAGTACTTCAGGTCTTCAAATATACAATCCAGGATTAGGTTCAGGTCAATATTTTCCTTTACCAGCTCTTTTTTCGAATTGGAGGAATACTCCATTATACTTTTAATAAAGTCCTCCAGCTTGTCAACACTGGAATGCATCAACCTGAAGTAAATTTCCTGATTCCCAATTTCTTTCTCTAGCTGGGCCACATTAATGAGTCCTTTTAAGGATTTTAAAGGGGCCACCAGGTCATGAGAGGAGCGATAGACAAAGTTGTCTAGCTCTATATTCTTGATACGGAGTTCATTGTTGGTAGCCCTTAGCTGCTCCCTCTGCTCGACCAATTCCTGGGTACGGTTGCTGATTATTTTGCCAAGGCGCTTGTTTAGCAGGTGCAGCCTTTTTGTTCTATAATGTACTCCCGATAAAATAACTGTTGAAAGAAGAAGAAAGCCGAGAATGAAAGCTGGAGTGGTTTTAAACCATGGTGTTGGTATGCTTATAGGAAGAGAAGCTTTTAAAGATTCTGTTTTTCCTTTATAACGGGCTTTTACATGAAATGTGTAAGAACCTCCATTGAGGTTGGTATATTCTTTTTTAACATCAGATTTCCAGTTGGACCAGCCTTCTTCAAAACCTTCCAGGAAATAACTATACTCCAGTTCGTCTTTGTGGAAGCCGGGGGTGGCATAATGGAAAACAACGGTGCCTGTAAAGGCTTCCCCAAGAACCAGTTCAGACTCTCTGGAGGAAAAAGGGAGGTTTTGTTCGTTACCGGATACGGAACGGATAACCGTTTTTAACAAGCTGGAGTCATTTTCGGAAGAGTAAGGCTGAAGATAATTAAGTCCTGAATCTGAAGTAACCCAAAGGTTTCCCCGCTTATCTGTCACCATTTCACGCAGATAGGTTCCTGTTAATCCATTCTCCTTATTGAAAGATTTAACGATTTCCCCCTCTCTGTTTAGGAAGAAAAGTCCGCTTTTAGCCGTGGAAAAAGCATAAAGGCTGTCTTGCCAGGTGAGTCCGAAATAGACAGAATTCTTTTTTAAAAAATCATTTTCCTTTCCTTTCCATGGCCTGGTTTTATAGGTGCTGGTGTCGATTTCAAAAATTCCATTATCAGCCGTTACCAGCAGCTGTTCTCCTTTTAAACCCTTCAGGTATCCAAAAGCATTATCATCTTTTAAAGAGAATTCTTTATTGACCGTATGGAGGGAATCTTTTACCACAAGGGCGAGTCCTTTTTCAGCAGGGGAAACAAACAGCTTTTCACCAATGGCAAAGATGTAAGCTTTCTTCACATCAATTTTATGAATATCAGTGCCATCGTAACGCAGCAGCATCTCCATGGAAGAAAAATAAATATCCTTTCCAACAGAAACAATCTGCCAGATAAAGCCTACCGATTCCTCTCTTGGCAGTTCCAGAAGATGGCGCAGGGAGGTATACTCATATACCCCTTCTGCATTGCGCTCGATATAGCCAAGCTCGTTTCCAGCCCCTACAAAAATTCTCTCATCTTTTGCCAAAAGTGCCGTAACTGCTGAAAAGTCCTTTACTGAAATAAGTGTCCATTCACTGCCATCATAAGCTAAAACTCCACTCTCGTTTGCGAAATATACCACACCATCCTCACCTTCAACGGCTGAATAATTGATGGAAGTTGCCTTGTAATCTCCGGCACTAAAGGTTTTTATAATAATAGAATCAGGTTCTGCTGCTTCTGCAGAAATGGAAAGAATAAAGAAGGAGAAAAGGAAGCAGAACTTTTTGAAATAACACATTCTTAATGAATCGCTTTAAAAGGAATTACAGGATTGCTTTTCCAGCAAAATCAAAAATATAGAAGTTCATGAAGGATTGAAAGCCTGTGCATGATAAATCCAATTTTAGTTTAAGTTTTGCTGTGACGGAATATTACTTTCGAAGCAGGAAAAGCTGAAACATCATTCTTAGGTCCTTTGACAGAGAAGATAATTAATGTTAAGCACTTTTTTTTCTGATCTGTAACCACAGAAACCGGGAAAAAATGCTTTTTTAGCTTGCTAGCGAACTGGAAATCCATAAACAGGATGATGTAATAAATTACCTGTTTCGTTTAATTTGAAAAATTTTTCGATAAACTTTCCTATACCAAACTTCACCTGATCAGTCGCCCCATCCTTTAACTTTGGCAATTTGTAGAAGGAGAACATTCCATTAGAAATCATTTTTAATGAAGCGTTGCTAACCTCTTTGCTATAACTGAGTACGGAACAGATATCCATCTGAGAGAAATGGCCGGAATTTGTGATGGAAAAAGGAAGCCGAAAGGATGTTGAGGCATAACAAAAAAAAATGTTGCTACAGCTAGGGCCGTAGCAACATTTTATGATATGAGGTATCGGTGTTTTAGTTAGACCCCTCTTCAGGGACAGGGGCTTTATCTTTAAGTGTTTCTTCAAAGAGCTTCAGAATACGGCTGTACTCATCCGTCCAGCTGCTTGGCTCCACAAAGCCATGGCCTTCCAGCGGATAAACTGCTAGCTCCCAGTTTTCTTTTCCCAGCTCAATAAGCCGCTGAGAGAGTCTCACCACATCCTGGAAATGTACATTTGTGTCGATCATTCCGTGAGCAATTAAAAGATTCCCTTCTAATCCTTCTGCAAAATAAATAGGCGAGCTGCGGGCATAGGCCAGACTGTCGGCATAGGGCTCGTTCAGGATATTGCTGGTATAGGGGTGATTGTAATGTGCCCAGTCTGTAACAGATCGGAGGGCTGCGCCTGACTCAAATACCTCCGGCTGGGTAAACATGGCCATTAAGGTGATAAAACCACCATAGGAGCCACCGTATATCCCGAGGTTTTCAGGATCTGCTCCTAACTCTTCCACCAGCCATTTGGCTCCGTCTACCTGGTCGCTCAGGTCTTTTCCGCCCATATGGCGGTAGATGGCTGTTCTCCAGTCGCGCCCGTAGCCGGCGCTGCCACGATAGTCAATATCCAGCACAGTGTAGCCTTTGTCGACTAAAAGGTTATGGAACATATATTCCCTGAAATAGGAGCTCCACCATTTGTGGGCATTCTGGAGGTAGCCTGCACCATGAACAAACACAACGGCAGGTTTACCTTCAGAGCCTCCTTCGGGCTGGTACAGGCGGGCAGGCACCTCTGTTCCATCGCTGGCTGTAAAAGTAATGAATTCAGGCTCCCTCCAGGGGTAGGCTTTCCATTCTTCTGTAAGTGATTCAGTAACTTTTTCGGCGGCTACGCCTGCTTTTGCAGGTTTTATGTATATTTCTGGCGGTCGGTTTGCAAAGGAATGCAAAATGGCTAGCGTCTTTTCGTCCGGGGAAAGGACAACATCATTTCTGCCTTCCATTTCCGTAAGCTGAACCACTTCTCCTCCCTTAGCCGGCATGCGGTAAAAATGCCGTTCGCCCGGGTGAACTTTATTGGCATGGAAATACCAGCTTTTGCCATCCTCCGATAATTGGGGTTCATAAATCTCAAATTTTCCGGAGGTAAGCTGCTCCTTTTTGCCATTTTGGATATCAGCGGTGTACAGGTGTGAATAGCCGCTTTCTTCCGACTGGAACCATACTTTTTGCCCGTCGGGCATCCAGCCCATTTCGCCCATGCTAAACAGCCAGTCAATACCAGGCCCTCCAATCCAGGCCTCATCACGCTGGTGATCCAAAACTTTTGGTTTTCCTGTTTCTAAATCGAGAAGGGCAATCCATCGATCTTTATTGTCAAGGCTGCGGATTTCGATGAGCGCTTTGTTCGCTCCATTCTCCGGATACAGAGGTCCATGAACGATTACCTCCTGGAGGCGCTCAAATTCTTTTTTATATTCATTAGCAAACTCCGGTAGCTTATCAAGGCCTGGTAAGTCCTCTTCCTCCAAAACATAAGTCGTATCTAACTGTCTGTCATAGATGCCAAATTCCACCTGCATTTGTTCGTGGCCAACTTTTGGGCGCGCCTGCAACATTTCGGTATAACCCGATTCAGTTACATAATCTGGAACCTCAGTTGAATTGTTGTCCTCCTCATCTGTTAGCTGGTAAGTGATAAAACGTTCGTCAGGACTAATCGAGATATCATTTACCTGACTTTCGCCGGTATATATGGTTAGCGGTTTGCTGGGTTCCTGCATTTTTTCATATGCCTCTTCCTGCTCTCTACGCTCCTTCCGCTGCCGCAAGACTTCGAAGTTAGCCAACTGATCCTGTTCAAGCCACTGGTCCTGTTTTTTAGGGGTAGGCTCTTCCTTGGCTTTTCCGGCACGAAAATCCGTTAGTTGTTCAAGGGCAGCAGTAGGGCGGTGGAGCTTAAATAAATTATCATCCTGCACAAATAAAATATCCTGGCCTTCTTTATCGTATTTAGCACTGCTAATACTGTTAAGGGTCTGGTAAAGCATGTGCCTGCGGTTGCTTTTAAGATCCCGCTCAAACAACTGTCCCTTCAGAATATATAACTTTCTACGGCCGGAGGGGTCGGTATCCACTTCACGGGCCATGATAAACTGCTCTTCTGCTGGCTCCGCTTCCATTATTTTTCGGCTCCGGAGGTTAATTTTGTATAAAGAATCGCCTGCTGCCTTTTTCGGATTCCAGTAAAAGAAAAGGTTTCGGCCATCCTCTGCCCACTCAAGGCCGGAAGGAGCGGTTCCAATCCAAATTTTTGGGTCCTGCATTATTTGCTGAACACTTAGCTCAGGCCGCTCTTTTTCCTGGGCATAGATACCACTGCTCATGAATAAGAGGAGCAGGATCATTTTCAGAGACTTTTTCTGCATCATATAGCTTAAACGATAAGGGTTTCCAGGATCAGTTGGTGGCGATAGTTCGGGCCACTTTCCTCCTGTTTTGATGAAAATTCAAAAATACGGAATATTCTGGTTAACTGCATTTTAAAGTTTGTTGTGCTTAATTCTCCCTAAAAAGTACATGTTGAGCAGAGGAAGCAAATTGTACAAAGTGGCTGAACCTTCCGGCTATACAATTTAATTATTCCCTTCACTTATAAAAATAAATGGCTTTTATTAGGGTAAGAAGTGAGTGTAGACTAAAATAAAAAAGAAGAGTTCTGGTAAAAAGTTCAATAAAAGTGTTAAACTTACATATCCAAATAAAGGCTAAGTTTGAAACGGAGAAGTTCAATGAAAAAAGATTGCTGGTTCCAGTGCTCGTTTCCCCCTTTGTTCATACTATCTAAGGTTTTGCTGCTTTCCTTGTAAAATGAAAAAGGATTCCATCCATATTATTCAGTCATCCTCTGATCCTATAATCCTTTTTGTCGGTACAAAAGTGCTGGAAGGAAGTAGGGCTGCTCTTGATTTTTTTGGTTTCGAAGACAGGTTTAGCTTTTTAAATGCCCGTTTAGAAAACTTTTTTCCAGCGGAGCAGGCAAACGGTGTTCCCTCTCTGCAAAAGTTTCATCAAATAATTCGTCAGGCTCATGATGAAGGCGTTGGCAAAGATACCTTCCTTTGTAAAAATCAGCAGGAGGAGCTTTTTGTAGCGGAAGTAATAGTTCTTGCCCTGCAACAGGAGCAGGAAGGAGAGGTGGTGTACCAATGTAAGTGGAGATTGAGTGAAAAGGAGAAGAATGGGCATCGCTCTCCGTTGTCTCTCACATTTTCCATCCCGTCACAACCTGTGGGCGAGATAAAGGTGAACCAGAAAGGCGAAATAGTTTTTGCCGATTCTGTAGCAGCCTCTTGCCTTGGTTACAGCATTCAGGAGCTAATGGAGATTTCTTCCCTGGCGGACTTACTTGTTTATTCTGAAAATGGATTAGGGGAGCCTGCCAAAGCAGAGCATTGGATTAAGAGATTGCAGGAAGAAAAGGGGGCTCGGCAGGAGGTAAGCCTTGTCTTTCTCACCAAAGAACGGAAGCAGGTTTTATTTCAGGTTAATCTGCAGGAAGAAGAGGGGAAAGAAAAATGGGAGAACTACTGCCGATTGTTGCTCCGCCCTGTAAACCTTCATGGTCTGGCACAGAATTACCCTTCAGCCACTTTGTCGGCCATTGAACTGGAGAGTCTTCGAAAGGAAAATAAAAACCTGAAGAGAAGTCAGAAAGCACTAAAAAAGTCATTGGAGCGCTTTAGGCTGCTGGCGAATTATTCTCCTGATGTTATCATGCAGTTCGACAGGGCTTATCGCCACCTGGTTGTTAATTCGCAGGTCGAAGGGCAGATTGGTTTTAAGGAGGAGGAATTTATTGGAAAAACACATGCAGAAATGGGTTTTCCGCCTGAATTTGCACGGCAGTGTAAGGAGGCTCTACGGAAAGTATTTGACTCTGGAGAAAGCCACAGGCTCGACCTGCAACTGCCAACAGGGAGATGGGTTGATTGGTACCTGATTCCTGAATTTGGGGAACAGGGGAAGGTAAATACCGTGATAACGACAGCCAGAGATATTACCGACCAAAAGAAAACCCAGCTTCAGCTGCAAAAAAGTGAAAGAAAACTGCAGGATGCTTTTAAAGTAACGCGGCTGTCGGCATGGGAGTATGATTTCCTGTCAGACCAGGTTATCCTTAATCCGGAATTTAATGGTCTCCTGGGGTTCCCTGAGTCGCAGAAGAAAGGATTGTCGGGAAGAGAGTTCGTAGAGCAGTTTGTAGTGAGGGATGATTTGGGCAAGTTTCGCTTCGTGATTGATGCGGCACTGGAAAGCTGTAGTGAAGACTTTCAGGAGGTAATCGATTACAGAATCAGGCGCACAGATGGAGAAATTGTGCATATTCTGGCAAGTGTTCGTCTCGAGATAGGGGAAGATGGTCGTATAGCAAAAGCTTATGGCACCAGCCAGGACATTACCTACCTGCGTCTTACCGAACAGGAGCTGGAAGAGTACCGTACCAGCCTGGAACGTTTAGTAGATACCCGCACCCAGGAGCTGAAGCGCAGTGAAGCTAAGCTGGCCGATGCTCTTCGCCTGGCTAACCTTGGTACCTGGGAGTTTGATCCTTCTCTCCAATGCTTTATAGTGAGTGACGAGGTGCTTGAAATAATAGGAAGCACTGCGGAAATAGAGGAAGGGAATGTTATTAGCATTGACAGGTGCAAAGAGATTATCCTGCCGGACGATTATGAGCATTATCGTCAGGTTGTAAACAGGGCCACGCAATCTGCAGACGATTCTTTTACCGAACAAACAGAGCTGAGAATTGTCCGTTCCGATGGCGATATCCGTCATATTTACCTCAGCATTAAAATAAATAAACAGCCGTTTTCTCTCCGTTTTTTTGGCACCGTTCAGGATATTACAGAAATCAGGCGGACCGAAACGAAAAAGAATCAGCTGGATGCCATTATTGAAACCACTTCGGATATTGTGGGGATCGCTCATGTCGATGGCAGTATTTCTTACCTGAACAAAGCCGGAAAATCCTTTTTTGGAATTAAGGAAGAGGAAGAAATGCTTCACAAAACGTTCAGCCATTTTCAGTCGCCAAAGCATGCCCGGAGACTTACCAAAAAAGAACTTGAGCATGCTGCCATTCACGGAACCTGGGACGGACAGAACCAGTACATTCGCTGGGATGGAACGGAAGTACCGGTATCGCAGGTAATTATTGCGCATAAGAATAATGAGGGGGAAGTGGAAAGTTACTCCACCATTATCAGGGATATATCGCAACAGAAGAAGATTGAGCAGGACCTGATTTTCAAGAACAATGAACTTGATACTTTTGTCTACAGGGCCTCGCACGACCTGAGAGGTCCTATTGCTACCTTAATGGGTTTGTACAACCTGGTGCAGTATGAACAATTTAGCGAAAAAGCCTGCTCGCTCTTTGATATGTATAATAGTCAGGTACTTCGCTTAAATACCATTACCCTTACCCTCATTGAACTAACCAAAATCAAGGAAAGTGAATTCAGACCTTCCGAAGTCAATTTGGGAGAGCTGGTGAGCAGCATCTTCAGCAAAATGCAGGGGATGACAGAGAGCAGGAATATGTTTTTTCAGCGCGATATTGAAGATATAAGAGGTTTTGTTAGTGATGAACGTCTGCTGGCTGTAATTTTCCAGAACCTGGTGGAGAATTCCATCAAGTATAAGCGGCAGGATGTGGATCCATTTGTCAAGGTAGAAATCCGAAAAAAAGAAGAATCAGACCGGATTATTATCAAAGTGTCTGACAATGGAATTGGCATTGACAGCAATATTCAGCCTAAAATCTTTAATATGTTCTTCAGGGGGAATGAGCGTTCCAGTGGTTCAGGTCTTGGATTGTATATTTTGAAAAATGCAGTTGAAAAGCTGGGGGGGCGGGTAACGCTTTACAGTGTAATGTATAAAGGAACAACCTTTAAAATAGAGCTGCCACCCATTTCACCGGAACCTGCCGGGGAGTAGGTAAATAGCCCTGCCTTTTTTAAGTTATGTAAATAAGATTTTGCCCTTAACGGGCTCTTTTTTTAAATAAAAAGGAAACAAAGTCCCTGAAGCCTGAACGGGTCGTTAGCACCGAACGGGCCACAGAGCCATACTGTCTCATATTTACTCTGGGTCGTCTTTTCCTTTTAGTGGGCGCGTACTGTGCCTGTATCCTTGCCGGGTCGACCTGTTGAACGATGTTTCCATCCAGTGCATCGGCTTTCGTAAAACTTTTGCTTGCCTGTTCCCGACGCCCTAGTTTTTCCTGGATGAGTCCCAGGTTGTTGAAGGAGACAGAGTCTTCAGGATCGAGCTCTACGGCCTTTTTATAATCGGCAATAGCTCCCTCCGGATCGCCTGCCTTATCCTTTACAAAGGCCCGGCTACTGTAGCGGTAGGGGTTTTCCGGATCAAGCTTTTGGGCCAGGTCAAGGTCGGCTAATGCTTCTTCTATCTGGGCATTTAAAAAGTAGGCCACTCCTCTTTCACTGTGGAGAACAGGGTTGTTAGGTTGAATTTGAATTGCAGTGTTAAAATAGTTGAGGGCTTCGCCAAAGCGTTCCAGCTTTACATAGGCTGCACTAATGGAGGTAAGAGCTGTTAAATTTTCAGGCTCCTGCTGGAGTACCTGCAGGCAAAGGGTAATAGCATCTTCATATTGTTCCTGCCTGAAAAGTTCATTGGCTTTCTCCAAAAGGTCATTCATCATTTTTGCTGGTTGGTTTAGGTAAAGTTAACAATTCCTGCCTTAAAAGGACAGGGAAGTGGCGAAAAAAGGACAGAGACGGGAGTTTTAGCGGAGGAAGGCCGGGATTAATTAATAAGCAAAAAGTCCCAGCCAGGTATGGGTGGGGCTTCAAATACTGAAGAAACGTATAATCTAAGGTGCCTTCTTTTATTGCGTATAAACAGCCTTAAATATCAGTCTTGCATCCGGGTGAAGGTCAGGGCCATTTATTTCCAGCTTATCCTTACCCATGCTCAGAATGTTAATAATTACATCGTCTCCATCTTCGTATACGGTGGTAATGGAATTACCGTTTATGGAGAAATGGCCGGATTTTTCCTGCGGGTCTGTACTTTCGCATTTGGTAGCTCCTTCGTCATGGTGGTGCAGGAAACTTTTCGTAAAGGTCATCAGACCATCACGGGAGCAGGCAGGGAGTTGATGAGTATAATCCTGCTCGCCAACATAAATTTTATCAAGGATCCAGCTCTTTTGGTAGCCGGCTATGTATCCCAGAACGCTTTCCTTTATCACGACACTGAGCGTGTTTATCTTGAGTTCCTCTAATGGTTCTTCGGTGGTAACTATGCCGTCCCAATTGGTTAAAAAAGTAGACGTACCATAAGTTACACTGAAGTAGTATGTTTTGGGATCCAGCCCGCTAAGCTTTACTTTTCCGTTTTCGTCACTGGTCCCGCTTCCTGCTAATGCACTTTCGCTCTCCTGAAGATAGTTCTCCTCGGAATCATACAGCTTAACCAGCGCTCCTTCAACAGGATTTCCGTCATTATTTAGAATGGTAAATTCCATGGAAGTTCCTGTTACAGGCTCAGGTTTAGGCTCATCTTCCGGGGAACAGCTGGAAGAGAAAAGGAACAGGGAAAGAGCAAAAAGACAGAGAAGGCTGGTGTAATGCTGTTTCATGTTTAAATAAAATTTGTTGATGGTTAACTGCAATACTACTGCTATTGAGGAGCTATACCAATGGAAGGTAATAAATCTATTTTTTTTGTGCTTTTGTGGTGATTGACATCTTTTTGCCGGGACTGTTTTATATTCAATGACTCAGGTCCTTAGGTGTAAAGGCAGATATGGAATTTGTGGAGATAGCCCTGCCCGGGATGGTGGGTTCTCATGTAATATTATGTTGCAACGGCTTCAGGAACGAATAATGGTGAATGCTGAGGTGTTCAAGTCATGTGAGACTGGAGGGGCTCTAATTTAACAAAGCTTAAAATGACAATTTCTCCTGTTCTCACGACCTTAAAGGTCCTCTTGCCAACATAGAAGGATTGATTAAGCTTTTGAAGATGCTTCAAAAACGGAAGAGGAGGACGCAAAATCCATCATTAATGTATTAAGTTTATCTGTGGGAAACCTCAGAAAAAGCATTGGCGACCTTACCACAAAAATCAGTACCAGCAATGATACCACCGCTCGTGCAGAAGAAGTAGAGAAATCAATTTTGGAGAAGGTTATTGAAGATGCTTAGCTTTCATTGAAAGATAAAATCGTGGAAACTGATGCATGAATTATTACTGAATTTAATGTATCCGCAGTAGGGTTTTCGAAAAAGAATATCAGAGGTATCGATTATAATCTTTTAAGTAATGCCATAAAATACAGGGCAGCAGACCGAACACCTGAGATATTAATTAAAACCGAAAAGTTAAATGATTACATACTCATGTCCGTTCGGGATAGTGGACGTGGTATTGCTGAAGATAAACAGGAAATGATCTTTACCCGATACACCAGAATAAGCAAGGATGTAGAAGGAACAGGAGTGGGGCTGTTCATTGTAAAAAGAATGGTGGAAGATGGGGGAGGTAAAATTGAAGTAGAAAGTTCTTTAGGTGAAGGAACAACTTTTAAGGTTTACTTATAAGGAGTAGGGTTGCTTAATTTGGAGCGGGTACATTTGATGTCAGATAGCAGTAAGCCTGCTGTTGGCCTGGAGCACCCACGCAGGTCATTCCTGTAAGGAAAAAACCTTGTAAAGAATGTGTGAGGTTTCAAGGATATCAAAAAAACATAAAAAAAGCCCCTACAACTAAATGTAGAGGCTTTTAAGCGGAACGGACGGGACTCGAACCCGCGACCCCCTGCGTGACAGGCAGGTATTCTAACCAACTGAACTACCGCTCCAATACTTTGGAGATTCTTCCGGAAATAAATCAATAAACAATGCGGAACGGACGGGACTCGAACCCGCGACCCCCTGCGTGACAGGCAGGTATTCTAACCAACTGAACTACCGCTCCTTCAATTTTTCCTCCCGGTCATTTCCGTAAGGTGATGCAAAAGTATACGCATTAGGCCTACTATGCAAATGTATGGATTAATATTTTTCTGTACATTTCGCAATAAACTGATTTACAATGGCTAATTATTAAAATTGTGTAAAAAATTTGTTTATCAATCGTTAAATCGGCTATATTTTAATAATTTTACTGCCCGTTAAGCCATTTATTGTCTTACCAAATAAAAAAAGTACATGCTCCTGGAATTTGAAAAACCCATAGCTGACCTCGAAGAGAAGCTGAAAGATATGAAAGAACTTGCTCAGGAGAGCAATGTAGATGTAAGTGATGCCGTAAAATCCCTTGAAAACCGGATTAAGCAGTTAAAGGAAGATACCTTTCAAAATCTTACCCGTTGGCAACGCGTACAGCTTTCCAGGCACGCCGACAGGCCCTATGCCCTGGACTATATTTACAGTATCACCGATGAGTTTGTAGAACTGCATGGCGATCGCAATTTTGGCGATGATAAAGCCATGGTAGGAGGCTTTGGTCTCGTGGGAAAGGAGTCCTTTATGTTTATTGGGCAGCAGAAAGGCCGGAATACCAAACAGCGGCAAATGCGTAATTTCGGAATGGCGAATCCGGAAGGGTACCGTAAAGCCCTTCGGCTGATGAAGCTGGCAGAAAAATTTAAAAAGCCCATTGTGGTGTTGATTGACACTCCTGGTGCTTTCCCTGGTATGGAAGCAGAAGAGAGAGGGCAAGGTGAAGCCATTGCCCGGAATATCCGGGATATGTTTATGCTGAAAGTGCCTGTAATCTGTATTATAATTGGCGAAGGTGCCTCGGGCGGAGCTCTGGGAGTGGCCATTGGTGACCGTGTGCTGATGCTCGAAAATACCTGGTACTCTGTTATTTCGCCGGAATCCTGCTCATCTATTCTCTGGCACAGCTGGGATTTTAAAGAGCAGGCAGCAGAGGCACTTAAGCTTACGGCGCAGGATATGTTGCAGTTTAAGCTTGTAGATGGTATCATCGAAGAACCATTGGGAGGTGCTCATACAGATCCGGAAGCCATTTACCAGAGTGTTAAAAAAGAAATTCTAAGCCAGCTGAAGGAACTGCAGAAGCTGAGCCCGGAAGAGCGGGTGGACCAGCGGATAGAGAAATTTTCTTCCATGGGAGTATACACCGGTTAGTAAAATAAAATAGACTTTTCAAAACCACATAAACTTCTTTATGTGGTTTTTTATTGTTTAAAGCAAAAAGGCCTACTAGGGGAATTGTAAAAACTTATTTTTTACTTATGAAGCTACACATTATCAATGCAGGTTATTTTAAATTAGATGGGGGTGCCATGTTTGGGGTTGTTCCAAAAGCTTTGTGGCAAAGAACCAATCCGGCCGATGAAAATAATATGTGCCGCTGGGCTATGCGCTGCCTCCTGGTGGAGGATGGTAACCGGCTTATGTTGATTGACAATGGTATAGGAGATAAACAGGATGCCAAATTCTTCAGCCATTATTACCTTCATGGAGAGGACTCTCTGCATAAGTCGCTGCACAAGGCTGGTTTTGCGGCGGCCGATATCACCGATATGTTTCTTACCCACCTCCACTTCGACCATTGTGGCGGAGGAGTGGCCTATGTTGATGATAATAAGGAAAAGTTAGAGCTGGTGTTTAAGAATGCCCGCTACTGGAGCAATAAAGAACATTGGGAGTGGGCAGTCCACCCGAATGCCAGGGAAAAAGCCTCCTTTCTAAAAGAAAACATTCTTCCGATGGAAGAAAGCGGGCATCTTCATTTTATTTCCAATGATCAACCGATGCCCCTGCCGGGCATGGAGGTTTTGTATGTAAATGGTCATACCGATCACCAGATGCTTCCGAAGCTTCAGTATAAAGGAAGAACCCTTGTTTACATGGCCGATCTGTTGCCTTCCATTGGTCATATTCCTCTGCCCTATGTAATGGGCTATGATACCCGCCCCCTCTTAACTCTGGAAGAAAAAGAGCGGATTCTGCAGCAGGCAGCCGATGAGGAATGGGTGCTGTTCTTTGAGCATGATCCGGAGAACGAATGCTGCACCGTACAGCATACTGAAAAAGGAGTTAGACTGAAAGAGACCTTTCGCCTGGCAGATCTGTAAGCGAATGAAATTAGGAATCGCTTTATCTGGTGGGGGCATTCGTTGCATAGCCCACCTGGGTATTATTAAAGGCCTGCAGGAAGAGGGGGTTATGGCCGGCGAATACACCGGCTCCAGTGCAGGTGCCCTGGCCGCAGCTTTACTGGCCGCCGGAAAGGAGCCGGAAGAGATATTGGAGCTCTTGCTTCAAACCCAGATCTTTTCTGCTATCAGACCTGCTTTTAGCTTTCGTGGATTGCTGGATGTGGAAAAGGCGCTCTCTTTTTGCCTGCCACACCTGCCAGAAACTTTCGAAGAACTGAAGGTGCCGCTGGTGGTGGCGGCTACGCAGGTCCGCTCGGGAAAGACCACTTTCTTTTCCAAAGGACCGCTTAAAGCTGCAGTGCTTGCGTCTTGTTGCCTTCCGGTCATTTTCCATCCTGTAAAGGTAGATGGGGAGTTATATATTGATGGAGGTCTTATCAATAACCTCCCCGTAGAGCCGCTGAAATGGAGTTGTGATAAGGTTTTGGGCATTCATACCAATCCGGTCGATGAAGATTTTAGCCAGTTCCACATTAAAGGATTGATGGAAAGAACTTTTCTTCTGACAATTAATGCCAATGTAGAGCAAAGAAAAGGACTTTGCGATGTATTTTTGGAGCCTGATTTCCTGAAGAAGGTAAAGGTATTTGATTTTAAGAAAACAGAAGAAATTTTTACTCAAAGCTATGCCTGGATAAAGGAGCAAATGCCGGTAATTATGGAAGAGCTGGAATAAAAGTTCTTGATTATGGTCACAATTGGAGCCTTTAATTGTTATAGAAACAAAGATTACTGTAGAGATAGAAAAGATTTATGCTAAAACCTCTTGCTCATTTTCTTTTTACCCTTACCGGCTGGAAAGTCGTGGGGAAATTGCCTGCCGATGTGAAAAAGTGTGTGATGATTGCCGGTCCGCATACCAGTAACTGGGATTTATTTTATGCCCGTACGGCCTTTTACATCATGGGTATACCGCTGCGCTATACGATTAAGGCAGAAATGATGCGCTACTTTCCGCTCAATATCATATTAAAATGGTTGGGAGCGATTCCTGTTGAGCGCGATAAAACCAAAGCCCACCGCAGAGGGCAGGGGAGTATGGTGCATGCCATGGCCAAACTTTTTAATGAGCGCGACGAGCTGGTGGTTATGGTTACCCCCGAGGCTACCCGTAAGTTTGTGAAGAAATGGAAAACGGGTTTTTACCAGGTGGCCCTTCGGGCGCAGGTACCGATTGTTTGCGGCTATCTCGACTATTCTAAAAAACATGCCGGCATTGGTCCTGTAATTTTTCCATCGGGCGATTTACAGGCCGACATGGTGAAGATCCTGGAGTTTTACGATCAGATAAAAGGAAAATACCCGGAAAAAGGCGTTGACATAAGTCGGATGGATATGACCTACAAATCTCCTTCCGTGGTAAAAGCGGGATAGGTTCAGGTCGCATTAAAATAGGATAGCCTCGCAGCTTAAGGAACGATAATCCTGAGGTTGCGGGGCTTTATTTTGAAATCTACTTTGGTAACCTTGCCAGCTACCTCTCCGTCGTATTGCAGGGTCTTTTTCTTTTCGCAGTGGATGGTGGCCCTGGTGCAGCGTAAAATAATGCAGTGGGGAGAGAACTTAATCTTTTTGGTTAGCAGGCGGAAGAACAGCATAAAAGCCTCCTTTTTAGGAAACCGCTTAATAATGACCACCTCAAACTGCCCGTCCGACCAGTTTCCATCCGGGTTTATGGTGAGATTACTACCAAATCGATTAGAGTTGGCTACCGTAATCATAAAGGCATTTCCTTTAAAGCTCCCGTTATCTGTTTCAATTTCGTAATAATTCGTGGGGTAGCTGGAAAATTCCTTCAGTACAAAGCGAATGTAGGTAAGTAGTCCTCTGCTCTTGCTTCTGCTGAACAGCTTCACGATATGGGCATTAAAGCCAATGTCGGCCAGGTGCATAAAAAAATGCTCATTGGCCCATAAAGTATCTATCATGGCAATATGGCCATGCAGGAGCTGGTTAAATGCCCCGTCCTGGTCATTTTGCGGAATATTTAAATCTTTAGATAAGCCATTTCCTGAGCCGGCAGGTACAATCCCTAAAGCTATTTTAGTGCCGGCTAAAAGCTCAGCCACCATATTTACGGTTCCATCTCCTCCTACGGCAATTACAAGCTCTGGATTAAAATGTTGCAGAAGCTCCTTTATCTGCTCTGCATCATCTTCACCGGTTGTCAGATAAATTCTGTACAGCCAGTTGTAAGTTAAGCTCAGCTCTTCAATCTGGGACTGAAATTCTTCTTTATCACGCTCACCGGCAATAGGATTAATGACAAAAAGAAACTTCTTTAGCTCATCTATCCTTGGTAAATCTTCCATTGGGTAAAAGTGATAAAACAGGCCTCTTTGCTCTCCTGGGTACAGAACCACCTCTGTTGGAGCACTTGCAGGTAATGTACTTTCAGGCTAATAAGGCATTTAGGTTAAAATGTTTTATCCTTCAACTACGGAAATGAGGTAATAGTTTTTCTTTCCTTTCTGCACTAAAAGGTATTTTCCCTGGAGAAGATGAGTCTCAGGCGTACGGTTGGCATCTTCCACTTTTACTTTATTAATACTAACGCCTCCTCCCTTGATCATTCGGCGGGCTTCACCTTTTGAAGAGAAAATAAGACCCTGGGTGGTTTCCGACAGCAGTTCGGCATAATCCTGGGCTGCCGAGAGGGCATCTTTGGTAAGACTTACCTGCGGAACTCCTTCAAATACCTGCAGGAGGGTTCTCTCATCAATGTCCTGCAGGTCTTCGACGGTGGAGCGACCAAAGAGGATGTTGGAGGCTTTTACCGCCTGCAGGTATTCTTTTTCGGAATGTACCCGTGTGGTTACCTCCCGGGCCAGCTCCCGCTTAGCTTCATTCGGGTTTGGATTCTGCTCAAGACCTATAATTTCTTCTTCGCTGAACAAGGTATATACCCGAAGCAGGCGGGGAAGGTCTTCGTCGCGCACATTGAGCCAGAACTGGTAAAACTGGTAAGGAGAGGTCCGTTCCGGATCCAGCCAGACATTGCCACCTTCCGATTTGCCAAATTTGGTGCCATCGGCTTTGGTGAGAAGGGGGGTAGTGAGGGCATGCGCCTCTCCGCCTGACATGCGCCGGATAAGTTCTGTTCCGGTGGTAATATTGCCCCACTGATCGGAGCCTCCCATTTGCAGTTTTATGCCCATGTTTTTGTTCAGGTAATAAAAGTCATAGCCCTGCAGGAGCTGGTAAGAAAACTCGGTAAAGGAAAGGCCGGATTCCAGGCGCTTTTTAACCGAATCTTTCGAGGTCATATAGTTAATGGTAATATGCTTTCCTACATCGCGCAGGAAGCCAAGGAAGCTGAACTCCTTAAACCAATCGTAATTATTGAGCATTACAGCTGCATTGGGGGCTTCCCCAAAGTCAAGGAAGCGGTGCAGCTGCTTATGAATACCTTCCTGGTTGTGGCGGAGGGTGTCTTCATCGAGGAGGTTTCTTTCAGCATTTTTAAAGGAAGGGTCCCCAATCATGCCGGTAGCACCGCCTACCAGGGCATACGGCTTATGGCCGGCCAGCTGCAATTGTTTCAGGAGCATGATAGTGGCCAGGTTGCCAATGTGCAGCGAATCGGCAGTAGGGTCAAAGCCAATATAGGCATGGGTCATTTCCTTTTTCAATTGTTCTTCGGTTCCGGGAGTCATGTCCTGGATCATGCCTCTCCAGCGCAGTTCAGCTATCAGGTCCTTCATGTGTGAATTCAAATTATATTACAGAGCAAATGGTCAGGAGGCAAATATAATCATATCTGCCGTAATAGGAGGCGGGGAGCCTGTTTTTTGAATGGAAGAACCTAAAAAGCAAAAAGCTCCGGAAATTACTCCGGAGCTTTGCGATAGTTGATTGCTGATTTTGTTTTGGATTTCAATCAGCTTACTGTTTCTCTATTTCAGCGTGTTCTGGATCTGGTTCAGGCGGTTTACCGCTCCCTGAATCTGGTCGTGCTGACGCTGCACAACTTCGCGTGTTGTTGGCGGAAGGTCTGTACGGCGCAAGGCATCTTCATAATCTTCCAGAGCAGTGGTTTCCCCACGAATACACTCTTTTACCACTGCTTCATTGTCTTTACCTGTCAGCAGGCTTTTAACGTCAATCCAGGTTCTGTGCAAATCACCTTTTACACTACTTCCTTTTTCGGGCTCGCCATTCATTCGGCGAATTTCTTCTTTTATTTCATGGCCAAAAGTATAGCGCTGGCCTGAATAATCTCTGAAGAAATCCTTAAGCAGTGAATTGTCAATATCTTCGGCTGCTTTCTTGTACCCCTTCTCTGCATCATAATTTCTTTCCAGCAGGTGATTAAGCACATCTACAGCTTCCACTTTATTATTTGATTTATCTTCCATAATTAAAAAATTTCAATTAAACAAAAAATGATATCCTATTATACGGAAGGAAGAAAAGCGGGTTGCAGAGGAGCTGCTTAGCCGCAACAGGGTATTTACTGCAGCTTATCGAATCCGGAGCGAAGGTGGAGGTCCCGCTGAGGGAAAGGAATTTCCACGCTATTCTCTTTGAAAGCGTTAAAGATGCGGAAGTAAAGCTCGCTCTTTAACACCTGAGGTCTGTTGGTATACTTAATGGTCCAGACCCACAATTCAAAGTTGAGGGAGTTGTCGCCATAAGCGGTAAACATAAGGCTGGGAGCAGGGCTTTTTAAAATTCCTTCAGCTCGGAGGCGACGGCGAGTAAAAGCTCTCTTATTTTTTCCGGATCTTCTTTATACGCCACTCCTACAGGAAAGCGAAACCTGACCATGCGGTTGTTATGGCTCCAGTTCGTTACCCTGTTCGAAATAAATTCTGAATTAGGGATGATGATAGAGATGTTGTCATTGGTAATGATGGTGGTGGCCCTGGCAGCTATTTTAACCACATCTCCGTTGGTATCTCCCACTTCCACCCTATCGCCTACTTTAATGGGGCGCTCCAGCAGAATGATAAGACCAGAAATAAAGTTGTTGGTAATATTCTGAAGGCCAAAACCAATACCCACACCCAAAGCACCGGCTATAACACCCAGGGCAGAAAGATCCAGGCCGGCAGACTGGAAAATAATAACCAGCCCGAGGATGATAATGGTATAGCGGGCAATGGTGCCAATAGACTGGCTGATACCCGTGTCCAGTTTTGTCCTGCTGAGAATCCTGTTCACCAGGAACTGCCGCGTTTTTTTAGCGACAAAAAGCAGCAGAAAAATGGAGAAGATAAAATAAATCAGCGAGTTAATGCTGATTTCGGTAGATCCTAAAGTAGCAAAAGGAGCATTCAGGATATCGAATATCCCTAAACCAAATTCCTTAAAGTATTGAAAAATCTCTTCCATTTTACGCTCGACCTAATTTACAAATATTCCATAAGTGGAAGAAGCTTATGGTAATAAAAGAGAAGAATCGCCATAGCTAAGAAAGCGGTATCCCCCGGATAGTGCCTCCTGGTAAACCTTTTTCCAATCCGGCCCAATAAAAGCGGCAATGAGCAATACCAGGGTACTTTCCGGCTGGTGAAAATTGGTTACCAGTCCTTTTACCAGCCTGAACTGGTAACCAGGTACGATAAATATTTCTGTCTCTCCCCAGATTTCTTCTTTTCCTTCTGCTTCCATCTTGCTTAAAACAGCCTCAAGAGCCTGCTTTGGAAGGGGAAGTTTATCTTCCGGATAAGTATAGGCTTCTTCTTTGCTTATAAAAAAAGGAGCATCGGGTTTAGAAAGAAGTTTTACTCCATACCAGTACAGGCTTTCCAGGGTTCGCATGGAGGTGGTGCCTACGGCAATGAGTGGCCCTTTGGCCGATAACAGCGCCTCGATATTCTGGCGGCGAATTATGATCTGTTCCCGGTGCATGGGGTGCTCGGCCACTGAATCTTTTATGGGCCGAAAAGTACCAGCGCTGACATGCAGCGTCAGGTAATGGGCCTGAATATCTTTTTGCGCCAGGCGGTTGAGAATGGCCTGGGTAAAATGAAGCCCTGCCGTGGGAGCTGCCACTGCACCCGCTTCTTTGCTGTAAACGGTCTGGTAGCGGGGCTTATCGCTTTCTTCGGGCTTGCGGTTCAGGTAAGGGGGGAGGGGTATTTCTCCACCCGTTTCAACCAGGGCAGCAAAAGGAAGCGTCTGGTCCCACTGAAAATGAACAATGCCTTCGGAACGATTTTCGAGCCGTGCCCTTACTTTTACGGCCTGCCCTTCTACGGTTAATGTTTTTTCCAGTTCAGTATTTTCCTTCCAGCGCTTTAAATTGCCAATCATGCACTTCCAGCGGCATTGTTTTTCTTCCGCGAGCAGTTCGCTAATTAAAACATCGGGTGCAGCAGGCTGGAGGAGGAAAATCTCTATCTGTGCGCCGCTTTCCTTCCTGAAGAACATACGGGCCGGAATAACACGGGTGTTATTGAAAAACAGGAGACTGTTTTCCGGCAGCAGGTCAGGGATTTCAGAAAACTGCTGATGATGGATGCTTCCCTTCCGGTAGAGCAGCAGTTTGCTCTGGTCCCGTTCGCCCAGCGGGTATTTTGCAATGGCTTCTTCCGGTAAATGGTAGCGGTAATCTGCTAAGAGGATGTCCGCAAAGAGGGAAGGGGAGGAAGGGTTCATGGGGGAGGAAATAAAATTAAAAGAAAAGGCTGCTCTTTTCCTGACTGCCGGAGGGTTAATGCCTGTAGTCGTTTAAAAAGCAGCCTCCGGAAATTCTTTATTTTGAATTGTTTTCCAGGTATCTTTTCTGAGATTCCTTTATAATATTTAAGGCCTGCTCTTTACTTTCCCAGCCTTCAATCCCCACTTTTTTCTTTTCAAGGTCTTTGTAAACCTGGAAGAAGTGCTCGATCTCATTTTTAAGGTGCTCATTTACTTGGCTCAGGTCTGTCAGCGAATTCCAGATAGGGTCGCTGGTGGGTACACACAGTAGCTTGGCATCCGGCCCTTTTTCATCGCGCATCCGGAAGAGACCAATCGGGCGGACCTCAATTAAGCAACCCGGGAAAGTGGGCTCGGAAACCAACACCAGCGCATCGAGGGCATCGCCGTCTTCAGCAAGTGTCTCAGGAACAAAGCCATAATCGCTTGGGTAGTGCATGGATGAAAAAATCATGCGGTCGTAGCGGATCATCTTTTTCTCGTAATCGTACTCGTATTTGTTACGGCTCCCCTTAGGGATTTCCACTACTACATCAATTGTAAAATCGTTCTTATCACTCATCTTTTTTATAATAGATTATTTTGGATGACTATCTAAAATGGGGCTGCAAATTTAGTGGAAAATTGTATAAAATTAAATAAATTCACAGCTTTTGTACGCCGGCAGGACCTATGCCTGTATAACCCGCTGCAACTGTTTATGTTACTTTTATTCCCAACTTCCTCATGAAATTAAGTGCCCGCTATACCACCCACACGCTTCGTTTTAAATTTCCGGCAGGTACCTCCAGAGGAGTACTGGAGGAGAAGAAAAGCTTCTATATTATAATCAGTGACGGCAAAAAGCAGGGGATAGGGGAAGCAGGACCCCTGCCCGGACTGAGTATCGATGACCGGCCCGACCTGGAGGAAAAGCTGCAGGAAGTTTGTGATAAAGTAAGTATGGAAGAAGCTCCCGCTTCGGAAGAAAACGCTTTATGGCTGGCCCGAAATATTTGCGGTACAGAATGGCCCTCCCTCTGCTTTGCCCTGGAAACAGCTCTCCTGGACTGGCTCCATGGTGGCAGAAGAGTAATTTTTAAAAATTCCTTCGTAAGCGGGGAGCAGGCCCTGCCCATTAACGGCCTGATATGGATGGGAGAAAAAAAACAGATGCAGGAGCGGCTGGAACAAAAGCTTTCCGCGGGTTTTCAATGTTTGAAAATGAAAATCGGCGCCATTCATTTTGAAGAGGAATGTGCCATCCTGGAAGAAGTACGAACGCACTATTCTGCCGACGAAATTACCATAAGGGTAGATGCCAACGGGGCTTTTACTCCGGATGAGGCAATGGATAAACTCCGGCGGTTAGCACAATATGATCTCCATTCCATTGAACAACCCATTAAAGCCGGGCAGCCAGCTGCAATGGAGCAGCTATGCCGGCTGTCGCCGGTTCAGGTGGCGCTCGACGAAGAGCTGATAGGGATTGAGGTTGAAATGGAAGGAGCGGCCTTACTGGATCAGATCAAACCTTCCTTCATCATCCTAAAACCTTCCCTTTTAGGGGGCATAGCCTCCTGCCGACAATGGATACAAATGGCAGAAGAGCGAAAAATTGGCTGGTGGATGACATCGGCCCTGGAATCGGATATCGGGCTGAACGCCATTAGCCAGTTTACCGCTAGCTACCCGGTAGATAAACCACAGGGCCTGGGAACAGGGCAGTTGTATCATAATAATATACCTTCTCCTCTGGAGTTAGAGCGGGGAGAACTGAAGTACAAGCCAGGAGCCACCTGGGATTTACGGCAGCTAGGATTATAGCTCCTGGACTAAAGGGGTAGGATTGGAAATTTGCAGTTGGCTTTATTCACCTTTTACTTTCCATACTGCTGAATAAGGCTTTGCGCGAGGCGGGGAAGTCCGGTACTTGCTTTTTCTGCGATCTTATGAAGGTTAGGGCGTGAAGGGAGCTCGGGCATTTTAGGGTCGATAATATATTTTGGCACTTCCTCCCCCACGAAATTAATCAGGCCGGCAGCAGGATACACCAGCATGGAGGTGCCGATGACTAAAAAAATGTCGGCCGAAAGAGCCTCTTCTATAGCCGTTTCCATCATCGGGACAGCTTCCCCAAACCAAACGATATGAGGTCGAAGCTGAGCGCCTTTTTCACAACAGTCTCCCGGGTTCAGTTCCCAGCCTTCCATTTCATAAACCTGGTCGGTAGCGGTACTTCTGCTTTTAAATAACTCGCCGTGTAAATGAATCACATGACTGGACCCTGCTTTCTCGTGCAGAGGGTCCACATTCTGGGTAATTACGCTCACCTCAAAATGCTTTTCCAGCTCGGCCAGTGCCAAATGGCCGGCATTGGGTTCAACAGATAAAGCTGCTTTTCGCCGTTGGTTATAAAATTCCAGTACCAGGGTGGGGTTCCTTTCAAAAGCTTCCGGTGTGGCTACTTCCATTATGTCGTGGCCTTCCCACAAGCCATTGGCATCTCTGAAGGTAGGTATTCCACTCTCGGCACTAATGCCAGCTCCGGTAAGGGCAACAATCTTTTTCATGAGGCAGTATCAGGGTTTCAGTTCTGTATTTACCTTCAACGCTCTTGAGGAAGGGTTGGTTCTGAAAAGAGCTGCTGCCAGTAACTGATCCCCTCCTGATAACTCTGAACTTTATGGATTAACAACAGCAGAAAGGGTGGAGGAATACTGGTTCCCTATCTGTTCATCTACCGGCTTTTTCTGTTCTGCCCGTTTTTCCCCTGCTCTTCCAGGCTTTCTTCGAGACCTATCGACTGGCGGAGCTTCTTTAGCTCCTGCTCTCTTGCTTCTTTTTCTTCTATGGCGGATTTCCAGCGGGTAATATCTTTCGACATAACAGAGGCACCCATCACCTTACCGCTTTCCTCGTCCAGAATAGGGTTGCAGTATACTTCAATAAAAAGAACTTTATCCCCCACTGGCCTTTCCTGGTTTATAACAAAGGATTCCCCTCCCAGGGCCCTGTCGTAAAGGTTCTTCCAGTAGGCATGCTGCTCCTTTGCCAGTTTGTCAAAGATATTATCTCCTTCTTCCAGGCTGATGCCACTAAGGGCGAAGCGGCCTTTCAGTGTTTTGTTGGCAATCAGGATTCGGTAATCGGTATCGATGGCAAAGTAGGTGTCGTCGGTGCTGTTGATGATGGCATTGAGTGTAGACTGCTTCCGCTGGATCAGCTGCTGGTTAACGACTGTTTCTGTTACATCGCGCGAAATAACCGAAACGCCGGTTACTGCCCCGTTTTCATCCACTATAGGATTATGGTAGGTTTGGGAATATTTGGTGCCTTTTGAGCCACTTGATTCTTCAATGATGGAATACTGCTCACCGGCCAGGGCCCGGTCGTAGCGCGCCTTCCATTTCTGCCAGGCGGCTTCCGGAAGAATTTCATGGATATAAGTGCCTGTTTCGAGCATAATACCCATGCTTTTATATTTTTCTTTTAAAACCTGGTTAACAACAGTAATGCGATAGTCGCGGTCGATGGCAAAAATGGTGTCAGTGGTGTTGTTAATGACGGAGTTCAGGTTCTGTTCCTTTTGGTTTGTTTCTACCTGGGCGCGGACCATTTCTTCCTGCGTCGCTTCCAGTTCCTCCATATTCTGGCGCATTTCCTCTTCCTGGGCCCGCATGGCTTCCGCCAGTTCCTGCGACTCCTCCAGCAGGGAAAGGGTCCGCTCGTTGTTGCGTGCATTGGCAACCGCAGCAGCAAGGTTTTCGGCCACCTTCTTGATAAAGGTAATCTGGTATTCTTCGAAATCGCGGAAAGAAGCCAGTTCCAGCACCCCCTGAATATCCTCATTTACCGCCAGAGGAACCATTAAAATAGCTTTAGGATTGCTGCCGCCAAGGCCGGACCTGATATTGATGTATTCCTCCGGAACATCATTGATAAGGAGCGTGTCTTTTTCCTGCCAGGCCTGTCCTACCAGCCCTTCTCCTTTGAAAATTTGCTTGTTCACGTATTTTTTCTTTTCGTAAGCATAGCAGGCGGTGAGATTCAGGTAAGCGCTTTCCATTTCCGTATCTTCATTTTCGAGAAGGAAGATGGCTCCCTGGTTGGCATTCACATATTTTACCAACTGGCGGGTTACTGCATCGCACAAGGCGGAAATGCTTTGGTTATTTTCACGCATCAGGTCGCCAAATTTAGCAAAGCCTTCATTCACCCAATTGCGTTGCCTGTCTTCCATCGCAATGCGGCTCAGGCTGCTCTTCATGCTGGCCAGGGATTCCCCGAGTGCGCCTTCATTTTCAAAGGCATCGATGTTCTGGTCGAAGTTTCCTTCGCCAATCCGCAGGGCTAATTGTTCTACCTGCTGGAGGTGCTGTGTGAGCATTTTGAGTTCCGCTGTAATATGAGCGGTTTCATTTTTACTTTGCCTGATCTCCTCCGGCAAGTTTCCTCTCCGCAATTCTTTTACTGCCCGTTTTATATGATACAAGCTCCGGAAGAGTTGTGAAATAAGAAAGTAGCCAAGGCCTACGCCCAGGATAATACATAGGATAAAAGCCGCAATTGCCCCGTTCCGCAGAAGTGCCAGGTCTGCTTCTAATTTCTGGCTGGCCTCCCGGCTCAGGTTTTGAGCCTGTGTAATCAAAAGAACCGTCTGTTCATTTAAGGCTGTAACCCTGGGCAGAATTTCTTTCTGTAGTTGTTCTCTTATATCTTTCTGACGATAAAGAAGCCTTTCATCTGTGCTAGAGGAATAAAATCCGCTGTTTTGCAGTTGCTGAACCTGCTCTACGATAGATTGCTGTTGCTGCTGAAGGGCCGCAATTTCACCCTGCAGGAGCTGTAAGAAACGGCTGCTGCCTGCCTGTTCCAGCTGAGGGACAAGGGCAGTTATAACCTCTTTTTCCGGAACAATTTGCCCCTCCCAGCTCCTCTCCCAGTCCGCACGATAGGTCTCTTTACCCGTTTCCAGGAAAGCCGTGAGCAGCAGCATGCTTTTATGCAGGCTGCCTCCTAGTTGTGTGGCAGCCTGTTGAGCCGGCTGGTACTGCTCCAGGAGAAGTGTTTTTTTCTTTTCCAGCTGCTGGCTTTGCCATAAAACAAGGAAGAGTAGCAGGGCTGTTATAAATCCCATGCTAAACAAGGCTTTTATTATGTTTCCTTTAATGCTGTTAAAGGAAAAGATGGATTGTAGGAAAGTTGCCATAGGTTCGAAGGAGAGATTGAGTGTTTATTCCGCCATGGACTACCATAGCTGATATTAACAAATCATCTTCTAATATAATAAAAAATAATATTCTTCAAAAAGTTATGCTTAAGCTTTTATGGAGGGAAAAAGCCGCCTAACGGTATGAATATAAAAAGCCCTGCCGGGAATACCGGCAGGGCTTTTGAAAACCAAGCTTTATTTTATTTTTTCTTTCGGGTAAAGCCTCTTTTTTTCTTCTCTGGCGTTTTTTCTGCCAGCTCAAGGCAATCCTTCAGGCTTAAATCCTCCGGATCACGATCCTTAGGAATTTTTACGTTTTTCTTTCCGGCTTTTATGTAGGGGCCCCAGCGGCCGTTCAGGATCTGGATTTCCGGGTTTTCATCAAACGATTTAATGAGTTTTTCAGCATCGGCTTTCCGTTTTGCTTCTATCAGCTCCACCGAAGTTTCTTCATCGATTGTTAAAGGATCGTGCTCCTTGCCTAAGGAATAAAACTTACCATCGTGCCGGAGGTAAGGACCAAAGCGGCCAACGGCTGCCACAATGTCTTTATCTTCATAGGTGCCTACGGTGCGGGGAAGCTTAAACAGCTCCAGGGCCTCTTCAAGGGTAATGCTTTCGATGAACTGCCCTTTCCGCAGGCTGGCATACTGTGGCTTTTCATCCTCTTCGCCTTCAGGGGTTTCGCCCAGTTGCACAATAGGTCCGAATTTTCCGAGGCGGGCAATAACGAGTTTACCTGTTTTAGGATCGGTACCCAGTTCCTTTGCCGAACCTACTGAGGCCCGCTCGATATTTTCGGTGTTTTCTACCTTCTGATGGAAACCATCGTAGAAGTTTCCAATCATTTTATCCCACGCGATTTCACCATGGGCAATTTCGTCGAATTCTTTCTCCACCCTGGCGGTAAAAGAAAAGTCGATCACGTTAGGAAAATGTTCTACCAGAAAATCATTCACCACCATCGCCACATTGGTTGGGGAGAGTTTATTTTTTTCTGCACCAGTGGTTTCCGTTCCCTGCTTTTCCGTCAGCTTATCTTTTTTAAGCAGGAGTTCAGTAAAGCGGCGTTCTTTTCCTTCGCGCTCCTCCTTTACCACATATCCTCTTTTCTGGATGGTGGAGATGGTGGGAGCGTAAGTAGAAGGACGGCCAATGCCCATTTCTTCCAGCTTTTTTACCAGCATGGCTTCTGTATAACGAGCCGGAGGGCGGCTAAAGGTTTCTCTTGCTTTCAGGTGATCAAGGGTCAGCTGTTGCCCTTCTTTCAGGGGAGGAAGCATTCCTTTTGCTTCCTGCTGTTCTTCACCATCCTCATCGGTCGACTCGGTATATACTTTAAGGAAACCATCGAAGGTTACCACTTCGCCACTGGCCTGCAGCTGCTGGTCAACACCGCTGATACCTATTTTTACAGTCGTTTTCTCCAGACGGGCCTCTGCCATCTGTGAGGCAATAGTCCGCTTCCAGATGAGTTCATACAGGCGCTGCTCCGCATAGTCGCTGCTTGCATTCTGCTGGCTAAAGTCTGTAGGGCGAATTGCTTCGTGTGCTTCCTGGGCACCCTGCGACTTGGTTTTGTACTGCCGTACCTGCAGATAATCGTCGCCATACGACTTCCTGATTTCACTGCTGGCTTTTTGCACCGCTTCGTCCGAAAGGCCGGTAGAGTCGGTACGCATATAAGAAATTTTACCAGCTTCGTACAGGCGTTGTGCCAGCGACATGGTGCGGCTAACTGAGTAGCCCAGTTTGCGCGAAGCTTCCTGCTGAAGGGTAGAGGTGGTAAAAGGGGCCGCCGGCGTTCTTTTGCCGGGCTTCTTTTCGAGGCTGTCGATGGTAAAGGAGGCGCCTACACATTTTTCCAGGAAAGCCTGAGCCTCCTCTTTGGTATTAAAGCGTTCGCCCAGCTCTGCCTGCAGGGTTTTACCTCCTTCAAGCAAGAATTCAGCAGTTACCCTAAAGGCGCTCTTACTTTCAAACTGTTCAATTTCCCGCTCGCGCTCCACCACCAAGCGCACAGCAACGGACTGTACCCGCCCGGCAGAAAGGCCGCGTTTAATCTTTTTCCACAGTACCGGGGAAAGTTCAAAACCTACCAGCCGGTCTAATACCCGGCGGGCCTGCTGGGCATGCACCAGGTCAAGGTCAATGCCCCTTGGGTTTTGAATGGCATTCAGGATGGCATTTTTGGTAATTTCCCTGAATACGATTCTTTTGGTATTGTTCTCCTTTAAGTTAAGTGTTTCTTTTAAGTGCCAGCTTATGGCTTCTCCTTCACGGTCATCGTCACTCGCCAGGTAAATCATTTCTGCTTCCTTGGCCAGCTTCTTAAGTTCCTTAATTACCTCTTTTTTATCATTGCTGACTACGTAAGTAGGCTGGAATCCGTGTTCTATATCGATGGCATTATTTCCCTTGGGGAGGTCGCGTACATGGCCATAACTGGAGGTTACCTTAAAGTCTTTTCCGAGGTATCCTTCAATTGTTTTGGCCTTGGCAGGCGACTCTACTATTACCAGATTTTTAGACATAAAAAAATTATTTTGTTTCGCACGATTCTTCAAATATCCGTAAATAAAATGAAAAATTGCAAAGATGGAGGCGCATTAACTCCCGGATGTTTGTTAAATTGGCTTCCTGAAATTGAAATTGATTTTTTAGATAAAGAAAAGAGAAATGGGGAAAGAATTGTTTTTTATCCGTCATTCACTGGCACGGGAAGCCTTTCGCGGACAGGCAGATAATGAACGTGAATTGTCGGAGAGTGGATCGATACGGGCCATGCAACTGGCGAGTTTTTTACATGAAAAAGGAGTGAAGCCCGATGCCCTGCTTTCCAGTGCAGCTGTAAGAGCCAGAACAACGGCAGAGCTGCTGGCTGAAAAAATTTTAGGGCCAGGGAAGGAAGTGGTTTTTCATGATGATTTATACGAATCCTCGGTCCGGCTGATGCTTTCGCTCATTAATCAGCTTGAAGAGAAATGGAAGCAGGTAGTTATTATCGGCCATAACCCTGTATTGCCTTATACCGTGGAATACCTGACAGGTAATATCGTAGAAACCCTGGAGGCTGGTGGGGTACTGCGCCTGACAACCGAAGCAGATAAGTGGGCAGAAATTTCAGGGAAAACCATGGACCTGCAGGAGTATATTGCTCCCGCCGTATATGCCCAGGTATAGTTTAATAGTGAGTAGCCGCCCGTACCTTGTTATAGAAGCTGGCAGGAAGGGAAGTGACGGGTAAAAAGGAGGTTAAGCCTGAAAGCAGCCATCCTTGAGGCAATGGTAAAGCGGCCGTTAAGCTTGAATAATTTAAACAGATGTATAATAGCAAAGAAGAAGCAATAAAGAATTTTGATCCGAATGGAGTAGGGGCCGTTGGTACCCTTTTTGGTTTGCCTTTTACACCAGAGCAGGCACAGGTGGTAGTGATTCCGGTCCCCTGGGAAGTAACCGTTTCTTATAATTCCGGTACGGCTAAGGGCCCGGAGGCAGTGCTGGAGGCTTCCCCGCAGCTGGATTTGCATCAGCCCGATATTCCCGATGCCTGGAAAATGGGACTGGCCATGCTGCCGGTTTCTGAAAAGTGGCTCCATCGCAGCGACGAACTCAGGGCAAAAGCCGCTCATTATATCAAGGCACTGGAAGAAGATACTCTTTCAACCCAGCGGGAAGCTATCCGTAATTTGCCTGCCTCGGTAAATGAGGCAGGCGAGCAATTAACTGCCTGGGTAAAAAAAGAAGCCGTGGAGCTAATAGAGGCCGGCAAACTTCCTGTTGTACTGGGGGGCGACCATAGCACCCCACTGGGGCTTATGCAGGCTATTGCTGAAGAAAAGGGTGCTTTCGGTATCCTTCAAATCGATGCTCACGCCGACCTGCGCAAGGCTTACGAAGGCTTTACCTATTCCCATGCTTCCATTATGTACAATGCCCTTCAAATAAAGGAGGTAGAAAAACTGGTGCAGGTGGGAATCAGGGATATATGCGGAGCGGAAGTTCAACTGGCGCAGAAGGAAAAGGAGCGGGTAACTATTTTTTATGACCGGGCGCTAAAAGAGCAAAGTTATGAGGGAAAAACCTGGCAACAGCAGGTCCGGGATATATTAGAGCCGCTGCCAAAACAGGTATATGTAAGCTTCGATATAGACGGCCTGGATCCAAAGCTTTGCCCCGGAACAGGAACACCTGTGCCCGGTGGACTCGAATTTGAACAGGCCATGTACCTGCTGAAGGCGGTCGTGGAAAGTGGCCGAACCATTGTGGGCTTTGACTTATGTGAAGTAGCCCCTGGCTATTACAGTGACTGGAATGGAAATGTTGGCGCAAGGGTTTTATACCGGCTGGCAAACCTTGCAGGTGTTTCGAATGGATGGCTGAACCTGAAGAAGTAGTTTAGCCGGATAAAAATGAAGGAGGAGCACAGTCTTATAAAGGCTGTGCTTTTTTATTCATCAGCAAATAAAGGTTTTTCGTTGTTTTGGAATTTTATCATACATAGCGGAAGGAAATATAGTAGGTGGGTAGCAGCCTGAACGATAGAGATAAGTTATTCAATTAAATGAAATATTTTTTAAAGTATTTGTATTTAACGGGGCTATTGATTTAATTTGAGATTGAATAGCATGAATAATCTGCTGTTTTCTCTCATAATCTTTAGCCAAATATGAAAAGCTTACATGTTTATGTTTTTTTGTTTGGATCGGCGCTTTTCTCCTGCTTTTCTGTAAACGCCCAAACGGGGGTGCAGGAAAAAGTAGAACGTTACCTTTATACTTCTTACGATATTAATAAAACGACCCTTAAGGAAGGGGAGCGGGTACTGCAGATAATGGAAGAGAAATTAGATGCCTTTCTGTTTTCGATGGATAAGGCCACGGCAGCTACCATGAAGGTTAAGGAAAAAGAATTTGATGCTTTCCTGAGGCAGGTCGATGGAATTAAGGATGTGAAGAGGATGGAGCAATTGGTGGAAGATAGCAGGAGGAGTTATAAAAGCCTTATAGCAAATGTGCTGGAAAAAGGAGTAAAAACCGCCGGAGAGGCGCAGGACTGCCGGAAAGCGATAGTTTTTAAAATGATGGAAATGGACCTGCTAAGGGTAAAACAGGAAAAACTGGTTTTATTGCTGAAGGATGAACAGCTGAGAGGAAAGTTTATCAGTGGAATGGTGAGTAAAGGTTACCTGAACGAGCAGACGGATGTAAGGAGCATGATGGCTGCTGTGGATAAAAGCGTTTCCGAATATGAAATTTAATTAAAAGACAATTTAATACTCTAAATGGCACCTTTTCCCATAGGAAAAGGTGCTTTTTTATGGATGGCTTTTCGATAGGAGAAAATAGTTAAAAATCAAGAGTAAGGGGCATCGGGCTTTTTGTTATTTTTGTATGGTACACTCGCAAATCAGCAAAAAGTAAATAAAGAATGTCGCAAAATTATTCTGAAAAAATTGCTTCCGAATTGGGGATTTCAAACCGGCAGGTTTCCGCAACTATGGCCCTGCTGGAAGAGGGAGGAACGGTGCCCTTTATTGCCCGTTATCGAAAAGAAATGACCGGAAGCCTGGATGAAGTGGCTATTGCCGCCATCCGCGACCGTGCCGAACAGTTAAAAGAGCTGGACAAAAGGAGGGAAGCCATCCTGAAATCGCTTGAAGAGCAAAAGGTACTAACGGAAGAGCTCCGGGAAAAGGTAATGGGGGCCGAAACCATGGCCGTGCTGGAAGATATTTACCTGCCTTACAAGCCTAAAAGAAGAACCAAAGCCACCATTGCCCGTGAAAAAGGACTGGAGCCACTGGCTACAAAAATAATGGAACAGGGCAGTTTCGATCTGCAGGCAGAAGGAGGGAAGTTTGTGGATAGTGAAAAAGAAGTAAACAGTGCAGAGGAAGCGCTGGAAGGTGCCCGCCACATCATTGCCGAATGGATAAACGAAGATGCCACTGCCAGGAGCCGTATGCGTGAGCTGTACCTGAAGGAAGGAACTTTTCGTTCACGCGTAATGACGGGTAAGGAAGAGGAAGGAAAGAAATTCAAAGATTATTTTGAATGGGAAGAGCCTGTTTCAAAAGCCCCTTCACACAGAATTCTGGCCATGCGGCGTGGAGAAAAGGAACTGGTTTTGATGCTTGACATTGCGCCGGAAGAAGACAGAGCCATCCATTTACTGGAAGACCAGTTCGTAAAGGGAAGTAATGCGGCTGCGGAACAGGTGCAGCTGGCGGTAAAAGATGCTTACAAGCGCCTCCTGAAGCCTTCCATGGAAACTGAAATTCGCCTCAATACCAAAAAGAAGGCCGATGAAGAAGCTATCCGCGTATTTGCAGAGAACCTGAGAGAGCTGCTGCTTACCGCACCACTCGGGCAGAAAAGTGTTATGGCGATCGACCCCGGCTTCCGTACCGGCTGTAAGCTGGTGTGCCTGAATGCGCAGGGGAAATTACTGGAGTACCAGGCCATATTTCCTAATGAGCCGCAGCGGAAAATCGGGGAATCGGCCAATCTGCTATATACCCTTTGCGAGAAACATCAGATTGAGGCCATTGCCATCGGCAACGGAACTGCCAGCCGTGAAACCGAAAGCTTTGTCCGCAGCCTGAAACTGCCGGGAAATCCCCTGGTGGTCATGGTCAACGAAAGCGGAGCCTCTATTTACTCGGCTTCCGAAGTGGCCAGGGAAGAGTTTCCGGATCAGGACCTGACCGTCCGTGGTGCTGTTTCCATTGGTCGTCGCTTAATGGACCCGCTGGCGGAGCTGGTAAAGCTCGATCCAAAGTCCATAGGTGTAGGTCAGTACCAGCACGATGTAGACCAGGGGCAGCTTAAGCAGAGTCTTGACGATACCGTGATGAGCTGTGTAAACCGGGTAGGTGTAGAAGTAAATACTGCCAGTAAGCAGCTGCTTACGTATGTGTCTGGCCTGGGACCCAGCCTCGCCCAGAATATTATCAACTACCGGAATGAAAACGGCCCCTTTAAAGAGCGGAATGCGCTGAAAAAAGTCCCCAGACTGGGTGATAAAGCTTTTGAGCAGGCAGCAGGCTTTTTGCGGATCCACAATGCTGAAAATCCGCTCGATGGAAGTGCCGTTCACCCGGAGCGTTATGCCATTGTAAAGCAAATGGCCAAAGATGTAGGCTGCACCATTGATGAGCTGATGGCCAGCAAAGAAAAAAGAAGCCAGATCGAGCTTAAAAAGTATGTTTCGGATACGGTGGGTTTACCTACCCTGCAGGATATCCTCGCCGAGCTGGAAAAGCCGGGACGTGACCCCCGACAGCAGTTCGAAGCCTTTGCTTTTGAAGAAGGCGTCAATACCATCGACGACCTGAAGGTTGGGATGAAGTTACCCGGCATTGTAACGAACGTCACCAACTTTGGCGCTTTTGTCGATGTGGGTGTCCACCAGGACGGACTGGTGCATATCAGCCACCTGGCCGATCAGTTTGTGAGCAATCCTGCCGAAGTGGTGAGTGTACAGCAGCAGGTCATGGTTACCGTTGTGGAAGTGGATGTGCCAAGGAACCGTATCGGCCTTTCGCTGAAAAGTGATCCTTTTGCCGCTCCTGCCCCTAAAGGCAAAGGTTCCCGGAGTGGCGACTCCCGGAATGGCGATTCCCGGAATGGCGATTCCCGGAACAACAGCCGACGCAATAATGGCGGTGCGAAAGAGGAGGAAGGTGATATGGCGGCAATGCTTCAGAACCTCAAAAATAAATTCGGCGGCCGTTAAGAAGCAGGGCATAATAGATAAATAATGGTAAAAAAGAAGTGAAGCATTTGCGAGCCAATGCTTCACTTCTTTTTTACCAAATAATGAGCTTCCTTCAATAGATAATGGAGCTTATACTCCTTTTAGGAAGCCCCTTCCCGGTCAGGCGGCCCTCGCAGGAGCTAATCCTGTAGAGAAATTTGATAACTGAAGAAAAGCCCCTTTTTCATTCCCACTGGGGAAGTCTTATAAAGCACCACTTTTAAAGTGTAGCCCAAATGGAGCAGTAGAATAAAGTTCTTTTGCCCTATTTCACCTATTTGATCTTCTCTTTTACTCCTCAGATTCCCCGGGGGCCATGACAAGATGGGCTATTTCCGCCATAAGAAATTTTTCTACAATTAGCCCCAGGAGGGGATTCGCCCTGGCTTACAGCACTACATCTTATGGAATGAGCTTTGTCCAGTTTGGTATAGCAGGGATTTGATTCCCTCATGGAAGCAAAATAAAAAAGGCTGAGCTCCCGTACTGAGGCTCAGCCTTTTTTATATTTCTACAGTCACTGTTAATCATTAGTCACCAATCAGTTTTTGCCAGTCTGCAAAACGCTGGTCAATTTTCTTGCTGAGCTTTTCAAAATTCTCCCAGCTGTCCTTTACGTGGTAAATAGAAGGAAGGTCGGGGGCCAGCACGGTTTCATAATCTTTGCGATAGAGACCACCGCCATAGTAATAGTAGGTAAACATATTGCCGGTTTTATCGAACAACTCATGGCCCAGGTAGCCATCCCACATTTCGCTCAGAATGGTACAGCTAATCTCCCGCCGCTTAAAACGGATAACCTGTACAGCAGCTTCATCTTCGAAAAATTCAGAATAATGACCTGACTCAATCATCCACCCTAAAAACATACCAATATGTACATAGGCCTGCTCGATGGGCAGAGATTCAGGAAAGTTGCCAAGGAAATGGTTTTTGGCGTTATCGTAAATGTTTTTGTCCAAAGAAGAGGATGATTTATGGTTGAGTGCTTCCATTTTCATAGTTTTTGATAAGCAATAATTTCCGGCAGTGCAAATATTATTCTTCCATAGAGGTCAATAATAATAAAATTCATCGCCATTTGCTTAAAATAATTAGTTAATATTTTTGTTTTAGGGCTGCTTCCAAATCTTAACCAAAGAAAATATAAGCCATAAAAATGGCGGCAATAATTCCGGTAAGGTCCGCTATTAAGCCACAGACAATAGCGTGACGGGTATTTCGAATACTAACAGAGCCAAAGTAAACGGCAATTACATAAAAGGTGGTTTCCGTAGAACCCTGGAAAACAGAAGCAAGCTTGCCTGCAAAGGAATCGGCCCCGAAGGTTTCCATGGTTTCCACCATCAGGCCCCTGGAGGCTCCACCACTTAATGGCTTCATGAGGGCGGTAGGAAGGGCATCCACAAAACGGGTGTCCACTCCTGTAAGGCCTATGGCTACTCTAAGGCCCTCCATAATCAGGTCAAGGGCGCCTGAGGCTCTTAAAACCCCAATGGCCACCAGCATAGCCACCAGGTAGGGAATAATGTTTACCGCTACCGTAAAACCTTCTTTGGCTCCTTCAATAAAATTATCATACACATCTATACGTTTCCGGAAGGCCAGCACCACAAACACAATTATGATGGAGAACAGAATAAAGTTGCCTGCGAAAGTAGATACTTCTGCCACTTCATCCGGACTAAGCTGCATAAAATAAACGATAATACCGGCAATCAGTAAGGTGGCTCCTCCCAAATAAGCCAGTACCACCGGCTGAAGCAGGTTGAGTCGCTGGTAAAAAGAAACCGCTATTAAGCCGGCCAGGGTAGAGAAAAAGGTGGCCAGCAGGATGGGGATGAAAACATCGGAAGGGTTGGCAGCTTCCGCTGCCCCCCTCAGGGCCAGGATACTTATGGGAATGATGGTGAGCCCGGAGGTATTCAGTACAAGGAACATCACCTGGGCATTGGTGGCCGTATCTTTATGGGGGTTAAGTCCCTGCAACTCCCGCATGGCTTTAAGCCCCAGGGGAGTGGCGGCATTGTCCAGCCCAAGCATATTGGCCGAGAAGTTCATCAGCATGGAGCCATAGGCAGGATGGTTTTTGGGCAGATCAGGAAACAGCCTGTTGAAAAGAGGAGCCACCATTCGGGCCAGTACATTTACCGCCCCTCCGGCTTCACCAATTTTCATTATGCCCAGCCAGAGCGTCATCACCCCTATGAGGTATACTGCAATGTTTACACTGGTTTCGGCCATTTCGAAGGTACTTTTGACCATGGCAGAGAAAACCGTCAGGTCTGCCTTGTCGAAAACCCAGCCCCATTGTTCCAGTAAGAAATGGCGGAAGAAATAACCGATCACGCGCACGAGCGCCACCACAAAAGCTATCAGAAAGAAAAAGATCCAGATGTAATTTAACACCATAAAGGGCTGCCGTACTTGTTTTAAAATTCGGGAGCTTAAAGGTATAAAGAAACAACCAATGGAAAAATAAAAAGTAAACTGGTATCTGTCATGAAGATACGCTAATTTTGATCCGCATGAGAAAAAGAAAACACAGCCTTTTTTTACTACTGGCGAGCCTTCTTATCGGCCTCTCAGGCCTTCTATATGGCTGTTCGGATGATGCGGTTGAAGAACCTGCCCTTTTTACACCCGCTGAAATTCGCCGCCTGCTGGTGGGAGAAGGGGAGAAATTGTGGATTCAGCACAGCGAATATTACCTCGAAGACAGTTGCCGGACGGGTTATTTTGTTCGGTTTAGAGAAAATGCAAGGGAAAATACGAAGCTTCCCTTCCTGGCCGATTTTTACCGCGATACCACGGCCTGTAATGCGGGAGATACGATCTACCTGAGCCGCCAGGTGGTGGCGCTGAAAAGCCCGCAGTTTAATACCACGGATAGTCTTTTATTTATTGATGTACCTGCCGATACCACCCTTTTGCCCGACACAACGGTTCAGCTCATCAGGCTCCTGAGCAGTCAGCAACTTATTCTGGAAATACCTCAGGAGGGAGGGGAAAGTATTCTGCTGGAGTATGAGTTGGTGCAGGAAGTAGAGGAGTAGATTTTTTTTGCTTTTATTTCCCTCCTCAGCCATTTCTCTCACTGCTTTCTCCATTCCGAACGGAGCGTCCCTTACCGTCATTCCTTGCGAAGCTTTAGCGCAGACAAGGAATCTGCTGCCATGGAGGTAGAGATCCCGGCTCAAGGCCGGGATGACGTGGCTCAAGGCCGGGATGACGTGGCTCAAGGCCGGGATGACGTGGATCGGGATGACGGGAGATGGGCCGCGTAGGCCGGGAAGACTGGAGAGGGGGGTGAGGGCGCAGATAATATAATTAGGGAGAATCGTTGCCAGCTCGCAAACATTTCTTCCCTTCCGGCAATATCATAATATGACTGGCAAAGGTGGCTATATCTACATACTCACTAATAAAGGCAGAACCGTCCTGTATATTGGTGTAACTGCCAATCTTTATGCAAGAATTCAGCAACATAAAGATGGTTCCGGATCAGTTTTTACGCAGAGATACAGGTGCACAGATTTGCTCTACTATGAGTTTTATCCCTCTATCGAAGAGGCAATCCAAAGGGAGAAGCAGTTGAAGAACTGGAAGAGAGAATGGAAGGAGCAGTTGATTCAAAAGGTAAATCCTCTGTTAACTGACCTTTCGGGCGAAATTGAGGATATGCAGTAAAATTCCTCTTTGCCGTCATCCGTCAATACCGCCATTTCTCTCTCACTGTTTTCGTCATTCCCTGCGGTGCTTCTCTTACCGTCATTCCTTGCGGAGCTTTAGCGCAGACAAGGAATCTGCTGCCATGGAGGTAGAGATCCCGGCTCAAGGCCGGAATGACGTGATCGGAGCAAGCCTACCTAGGCCGGGCCGCGTAGGCTGGGAGGTGGGTAAGAAAGGAATGTAGCTGAAGGACAGTCATTGGTTTCTTTACTCATTCAGCAGATTTAAAATGTGGCAGGCGGCGATTCCGGCTGTCTCGGTGCGGAGCCTGCTTTTACCCAAACTTACCGGGATAAAACCTGCTTCACGGGCAGCAGTAATTTCTTCTGCGGCAAAATCTCCCTCGGGGCCAATTAAAACACAGGCCGGTGCTCCTGCTTTGGCTGCCTCTTTCAGGTGCTGTGGAATAGTTTCATCGACATAGGCAATAAAACGCTGGCTTTTGCTGGCTTCGCTATTCCGAATAAAGTCTTCGAGTTTTAGCAGTGGATGGATCCGGGGCATGCGGAGGTTGAGTGACTGCTTCATGGCACTGATGGCTTTCTTCTCCAGTCTGTCCATGTTTATCTTACTTCTTTCGCTATGCCGACACTGCAGGAGGCTAATTTCATCGATGCCGAACTCCATTGCTTTTTCCAGAAACCACTCCAGCCTTTCACTGTTCTTGGTAGGGGCAATGGCAATGTGTATGGCATAAGGTTTTTCTTCCGCTATTCGAAGCTGCTCTACTATTTCAAAGCTGCATCTTTTTGGTTGCTCACCCGTCAGGCGTGCGGTATACAGGCTTCCGTGCCCGTCCGTTACATGAATGATGTCTCCCGGTTGGTGGCGGAGTACCCGCTGGCAATGCTTTGCTTCTTCCTCCGGTAGCTGAAGGGTGTGGGGTAGGTCTGGCTGGTAGAATACTTGCATTTTTTATCGGCTATACAATGAACAGGATAATATTCCGGGCTTGTCACTGACGGGTGTCTGTTAACTCCTGTAGTCGGACACTTTCCAGTGCAAACATAAAAAAAGCTGCTGTTATTAAACAGCAGCTTTAAGGCTTTCATTCCTTTTCTTTATAGTGGAAAAAGGAATCAGGTAAAATGAAATTCCGGGTGATTAAAGTTTGAGGTGGTTTGTCCTTTCCTCATCCCAGGCAATCGCAGAATTTCCTTTCGTATGTTCTACTTTAGTTATCAGCCAGTTCTACATTCACTGATTTTCCTTTGATTTTCCGGCGGCTCATAATCTGGATGATTTTCTGAGCATCTTCGGCCGGAACATCTACGAAAGTAAATTTGTCGTAAATATCGATATCACCTACTTTTCTGCCAGGCAATCCTGTTTCGCCGGTAATGGCGCCCAGGAAGTCGGCAGGGCTCACTTTGGCTTTTTTACCAAGGTTAAAGAACAGGCGGGCCACATCTCCATCAGGGATAAAGTTGCTGTTTCCTTTTCCTCTGGCGGCTCCGCCACTGCGTTCATTGTTCCGTCCGTTGCTGCGGTCGTTGTTCCGCTCGCGGCCGTTAGAGCGTCCTTCCGATGGTTTTTCCAGCTTCAGGTCTTTGATGCGGGCTTCATTTTTCGCCAGTAATTTTTGGGCGAAGGCAGCTGCAATCTGGGTATAGTCATAACCTTCCTGGTAGAGCGCTTCCAGAATATGGTTGTACGCTTCCAGGTTTTCGTTCTCGAGCGTCTGGCGCATATCTTCCACAATCTTCTGGTGCTTCATTTTAAGGATTTCGCCTGAAGACGGAAGCTCATGACGGTTAACAGTCGCTTTGGTATAGCGTTCGATATCCTTCAGCTTGCCTCTTTCGCGCTTATCCACAAAGGTAAAGGCCTGTCCGGTGGTGCCGGCGCGGCCTGTACGGCCAATCCGATGTACATACTGCTCTGTTTCCTGCGGAAGGTCATAGTTGATAACAGCATCTACGCCTTTCACATCAATACCACGGGCAGCTACATCGGTGGCTACGAGAATGTTTGATGTGCCATTCCGGAATTTCGCCATCACCCGGTCGCGCTGTGCCTGGCTCAGGTCCCCGTGTAAAGCTTCGGCTCCCAATCCGGCTGCCTGAAGTTTTTCGACCAGCTCGTCGCACATCCGCTTGGTATTACAGAATACCAGCATCATATTTAGCTGATGAAGCTCAATCACTACCTGCAGCAGGTCAAACTTATCGCTTCTTCTTACTTCATAGTAAATCTGTTCGATACGCTCTACCGTCAGCTCCTTCATTTCCATCTTTACCAGCACAGGATCCTGCTGATACTTTTTGGTCAGCTCCAGGATAGGTTTTGGCATGGTAGCGGAGAAGAAGATCGTCTGGATTCCTTGCGGGGCATGGGTCAGGATGCTTTCAATGTCTTCGCGGAAGCCCATGTCCAGCATTTCGTCCGCTTCGTCCAGCACAAGCATCTGAAGGTTGTCCAGCTTAATGGTGCCGCGGTTCAGGTGGTCCTGTACACGGCCCGGTGTGCCGACAATAATCTGTACGCCACGCTTAAGCGCTTTAAATTGCTTATCAATAGATTCACCACCATATATTGCTAGGGTATTAAGCTTAGGGTGAAACTGAAGGATTTTCTTTAATTCGGTATTTACCTGTACCGCCAGTTCGCGGGTAGGGCAAAGTACCAGGGCCTGTATGGCCTTATTGGCAGGGTCGATACGCTCAGCCAGGGGAATACCAAAGGCAGCCGTTTTTCCGGTGCCGGTTTGGGCCTGACCAATGACGTCTTTACCCTCTAAAAGATGAGGAATTGCCTGGGCTTGAATAGGCGATGCCTGGGTAAAACCCATTTGTTGCAATGCCTGCATGGTAGCCGACGACAGGCCAAGATCCTCGAAATTAACGTTACTCATTCAATTGTATTTATGATAAATTAAGATTTTATTGCTCGGGAGGAGAATGTATAGAACGTCTTTCCCCGGTCCTGTTACCGCAGGGCGGCAGGACAAGAGAATCTGGTTCGAAAAGGGTTGGCTTTAAAGGAAGGGGTACTTCCGGAGGGCGTTGCCTGTACCAGCTAAGGATGTTCCACACATAATACTCTGAAGGATATTATATGGCCCAATCCATTTCGCTTAGTTAAAAACTCAGGCACTTAATATCTACTTCTTTTTTCGCTTCACAGTTTTATGCCGTAGGCTTTCGCCGCTGGTGCATAAAACTGTCCTGCATGATAACCATGCAGGACGGGGAATAATTCATTCGCTGTGCAAATGTATGAAATAATTATTGATTATTTGCAAGTCTTTCTACAAGTTTCACATACCCGTCCCGGGCCTCTTCGCCACTTTTGCCTTTTTGAGCCGCCCAGGCATCATATTTGGCAATGGCTTTAAAGTCAAAACCACCCGGTCGCTCTCCGCTCACATCGCCTTCGGTCGCCTGCTTAAAGAGGGCATATAGTAACAGAAGGTCATCATTGGAAGGGCGTTGGGGAAGTGTTTTTGACTGTTGAACAGCCGCCTCGAATTGTTCTGGTGTAGCCATGGTATAGTAATTAAAAATGATCAATTAGAAATTATGAATTCTGGTGGGTGAATATACAGAAAATATAGTATGCATGCAGACTAAGTGCAGAAAAATAATAGAAGGAGGGAAAGGCAGCCATATCCTGCACAATTAATTCTTCTCCTGCTATGCCGGTTTTTACCATTTAGGAGTAGAAGTTCTTTTTCCTGCCGATGGCTTTTCTAGCCCTCCTTCGGGGGTGACAAAGTGGATTCTCTTTCTGCAATAGGCTTTTTAGGGAGCAGTTGTTCAACTGGCGGAAAGGAACCAAAGGAACCACTGCTAAATTATGGACACTATTGAAGGAGACCTTTCCTTTGTCATCCCGCCGGGCCGCGGAGGCAGGGGATCTGAATGGGTAAAGGATGAGCAGAAGAGGATACTTAGGAAAGAAGGAAACCCTCACAAAAAAATCCGGTAAAACCCGAAGCAGCACTTGCTCATTCATTCACATTCAGAAAATTCCACTCCGGATTAAACTCGCTAATTAAATCCTCTTTCTGCTGCCTGCTGTAGCCCTTTATTTCCTTCTCCCGTTCAATCGCATGTTGTACGTATTGGTGTCTTTCATAATAGAGGAGGCAATAACAGAAATAACTTCCGGCAAAAGTTTCTTTCTTTCCTCTGTTGGCGTAATGCTGCTGGAGGCGAGCCGTCAGATTGTTGGTCATGCCGGTGTAAAGCACGGTCTTTTTAGGATTGGTTGTGATATAGACGTAGTAATTATGCTGCCTGCTCATTAATCCCTTCTGTTCTCTTTTCTAAAATGACTGGAAAGGAATGACGAAGGTTTGAGTTTCTAATGAAAGAAGTAAAGGAGCTGCTCTGACCAGGTATTTCTTGCTAAATAAGCAGATTGGTCATTCACCCGGGCCGCACAGGCAGGGAAGCTAGCGCTGTTTATATAAAGGAAGCGCTTCTATGGGGAAAGGGAAGGTTTTTCTTCTTTCTTTCTCTTCAATTCTTTTTCAAACCGATACTTCTTTAGATCCCCTTCGGGGATGACAAGGTGGCTTAGAATTCCTCAGGTTAGCCGTTCTGAAAAAGAAGCTTTGTCTGTCATTATAACATTGAACCGGTTTAAAGAAAAATTAATTGAATATGAGCATCTCACCTATTGTCCTTCCCCGGGCCGCGCAGGCAGGAAATCTTATTCGCTTCTCCTTACTTTTGAAACCCTTTTAGAGGAGGGGGTAGGCGGAGTAAGAGTGGTTTTGTTGACCATTTACACCTGACTCTTCATGGAAGTCTCACCAGCTCCCCTGGCGGGGATGACAAGGTGGCTAGGTTTTCTCTGGCTGTCATTACGAGGGAAGGAGGTGCGACTGAGCGTGGCAACCTTCTAACTTAAAACAGGGGCCAATAAATAGCTTCTCCCTCTTGTTCCATTGCCGGAATCAGGTGATTGCTATAGCCTCTTTCCCCGGCGCCACTAACGCCCTGGTATGGACACTGGTTAAAAAACATTTCCCTTCCTATTGAACCAAAAACCTATACGCCCTCCGCCCGCATAAAAGCTCCCCGCTGGCAGGAGGCTCCGCCTCGGGTTTGTTATCAGCTTCAAGTCTATAGTTTTCATTTGCCCTGACCCGGGGCCCTTATAAGGCTTACCACGAGCATAGCTTTCCTTCTCGTCCTCCCATATCGTAGAGCATAATTTCCCTCACCGTCATTCCTTGCGGAGCTTTAGCGGAGACCAGGAATCTCTTCCGGTTATCCTTCTTTTGCCTGCTGTGCAAAATAGACCTGAACAAAAGGGCTTCTTATACCAAGAGAATCAGGAGGAGAAATTCTTCCCTCTCCTCTGCATGCATACAAAAAAAGCCCTGAATTTCTCCAGGGCTCTTCCATTACAGAAAGTATTTTTTAACGCTTATTCAGGTCAACGTACTCGCGCAGCTGTGGACCGGTGTAAATCTGGCGTGGGCGACCGATTGGCTCGCGGTTCTCGCGCATCTCTTTCCACTGGGCAATCCAGCCGGGGAGGCGACCCAGGGCAAACATCACCGTAAACATTTCAGTAGGGATACCGATGGCGCGGTAGATAATACCTGAGTAGAAGTCAACGTTCGGGTACAGCTTGCGCTCCACGAAGTACTCATCGTTCAGGGCAGTTTCTTCCAGCTTCTTGGCAATCTCCAGAATCGGGTCGTTGATACCCAGCTTGTTCAGCACATCGTCGGCTGCCTTCTTGATGATTTTGGCACGTGGGTCGAAGTTTTTGTATACCCGGTGGCCAAAACCCATCAGGCGAAATGAATCGTTCTTGTCTTTTGCCTTGGCAATAAACTTGGCAGTGTCGCCACCATCGGCTTTAATCTGCTCCAGCATTTCAATTACCGCCTGGTTGGCACCACCATGGAGTGGTCCCCAGAGGGCATTGATACCGGCAGAAATCGCAGAGTACAGGCTGGCCTGCGAAGAGCCTACAATCCGAACCGTAGAAGTAGAGCAGTTCTGCTCGTGGTCGGCATGCAGGATGAGAAGCTTGTCGAGGGCAGAAGCGACCACAGGGTCCACTTCGTAATTATCGGTTGGCAGACCAAACATCATACGCAGGAAGTTAGAGCAATAGTCCAGCTTGTTATCAGGATAAATAACCGGGTGGCCCATTTCGTTTTTGTACGACCAGGCCGCGAAAGTCGGCATCTTCGCCAGTATGCGGATGATGCTCAGGTTCACTTCATCCCAGCTGCGGTTTGGATCGAGCGATTTAGGATAAAAAGCTGTTAGCGTACACACCAGGGAAGAAAGAACACCCATCGGGTGCGCATTGGACGGGAAGCCATCCAGAATTTTTTTAATGTCTTCGTGGACAAGGGTGTGGAAAGTGATTTCCTGGCGGAATTTGGCGAAAGCCTCGGCGCTGGGAAGGTCTCCGTAAATCAGGAGGTAAGCCACTTCCAGGAAGGTAGAGCGGTCGGCAAGGTCTTCGATGCTGTATCCGCGGTAACGGAGAATTCCTTTTTCGCCATCCAGAAAAGTAATGGCACTCTGCGTGGAGCCGGTATTCTTAAAGCCGGGGTCCATGGTAATGAGCCCGCTCTCCGCCCGAAGGTTGCTTATTTGAATGCCCTGCTCGTTTTCAGAGCCTGTTATGACCGGTAGCTGATAAGTGTTTCCGTTAAACTTTAACTCTGCGGTATCTGACATATCTCAAAAGTTTATATATAAAATTTTTCAGGAGCGAATATACTATAAAAAAAGTGTTTTTTTGAATTTGTTACGCGCTTCAGCTGCAAAAATGGCGATTTTTCCTGCTTTCTCAAACGTTTGTCCTGCTTCATTTCAGCATTCCTGCCGGTTCTTTCTCCGTCCCTTCTTCTAAAAATATTCCTAAAAAGGTGAAAGTCAGTAAATTCTACCGAATCCTCATCATGAGCGCTGTCCTTTTAGGTAAAAGGAAAGAAGGTGAAATTGTTTTGCTTATGAGGTATGAGGTATGAGGTATGAGTCGTGAGACGGGAGTCGGGAGATGTGAGTAATGGCGCGACGGGCTCGCAATAGCAGGAAAGTCTCCCTTGTATAAAATCACCAATGGCGACCTCCTGAATAGGAGTAGAATTAAAACCACTGAATAAATCCCCCGCTCAGCAGGCAGTCCGGGACGCGCAGTCCGGGACGCGTATTTGCCTTTGACCTGAAAATGACAGAATAAGCCTATTTTACCCGCAGGGAATCTAAGGATGTTTCTCCTGTAAGGAAAAACCTGGAGAGGGAAGAGCAATTAATTTTTAGCCTTTCTGCTAACTTTGTAATCTCCAGATGCCCTGCGGGCATGACAAGGCTGGCTATCTCGCCTGGAACATACATCATCTTACCACCGCTTCCCACCCGACCTGCTCAGCCTGCACGATCTAGGTCATCCCCGCGCAGGCGGGGATCTCCTTCCCATGGGCGGTACAACAATAGAATTGCAGTACCTGCCGTTGGGGAATGGTGATATAAAATAGTATATTTGGCCGCTCAAATAAGTATAAATTCATGTACAGGTTACTAGTCGGACTTCTGTTGCTGACCCTCTTCTCCCAATGTGTTCCGGTAAGGAAACAAACCTATTTGCAGGAAAGGCCCGGAGAGCTGAATAATTATCCCAAAGATACGGTAGTCAAAACCCTGTATGCAGGAGATTATGCCTATTCCCTGCAGCCGGGCGATATACTGTCTATTAAAATTGCCAGCCTTACCCCTGAAGAATACGACTTTTTCAGCCAGGCGGGGAGTACAGGTGCGGAAGGAGAGGATCCGCTCTTATCGGGTTACCTGATCGACCCGGATGGTAATATTGAACTGCCCGTGGTAGGGGAGATCGAACTACAGGGGCTCAGCCTTCCGGAGGCCAGGCAAAAAATATTCCAGGCCGTAGATGGCTACCTTAAATCTCCTACCGTACGGGTTAAACTCCTCAATTTCAATTATACGGTGCTGGGAGAAGTGGCGCAGCAGGGCACCTTCACGACCTTCGACCCCAAATACAGCATCATGGAAGCCGTAGGGAATGCCGGCGGCCTGAGTGAGTATGCGGACAGGGCCAACGTAAAGATCGTGCGTCGAATGGGGGAGCAGGTGGATATTGCCTTTGTTAACCTGCTGGATGACGAGCTCATTGAATCGCCTTACTTCTACCTGAAGCCCAACGACCTCATCATTGTCAGACCACTCAAGGCCAAAACCTTTAATACCTTTACTGCCCGGAACATTGCCCTTGGAATTTCCCTTCTTACCTCCCTTACGCTGATCTTTCTCCGCTTTGGGCCAGGGGGAAATTAAGGAAGATGAAGGGTCCGCGCAGAGCGCGCAAATTCTTTTCGCAAGGTCGCTAAGGAAAAATAAAAATACTTCTCTGCGGCTTTTGGGAAAACATCCGCGGACTTCTCGTGAAATAAGCGTGAAACTGTTACAATAATTGATTATGCATAAAGATTCGAAAATATACATTGCAGGCCATCGAGGGATGGTGGGAGGGGCCATCAAGCGTGCACTTGTTAAGCGGGGCTTCAAAAATATTCTTGTCCGAAATTCAAAAGAACTGGACCTGCGGAACCAGGCAGCTGTTCATCAATTCTTTGCGGAAGAAAAACCGGATTATGTATTCCTGGCAGCGGCCAAAGTAGGGGGCATACTGGCCAATAACACCTACCGGGCTGAATTCCTCTACGACAACCTGATGATCGAGTCCAATATCATTCATGCCTCCTGGCAGCAGGGGGTGCGAAAGGTGATGTTCCTGGGCTCCAGCTGCATCTATCCTAAAATGGCTCCTCAGCCGCTGCGGGAAGAGTATCTGCTCACCGGGCCGCTGGAGCCCACCAATGAGCCCTATGCCATTGCCAAAATTGCCGGCATCAAGCTGTGCGAGGCCTACCGCGACCAGTATGGCTGCAACTTTATATCGGTCATGCCTACCAACCTCTATGGCTATGGCGATAATTACCACCCGGAAAATTCCCATGTGCTGCCCGCCCTTATTCGTCGTTTCCACGAAGCAAAGGAACAGCAGCTGCCGGAGGTGGTGGTGTGGGGTACAGGAACGCCCCGCCGCGAGTTTCTCTTTGCCGACGATCTGGCCGATGCCTGCCTCTTCCTGATGGAACATTACCACGAAAAAGAGCTGGTGAATATCGGTACGGGAGAAGATATTCCCATTGGAGAACTGGCCCGGCTGGTGAGGAATATTGTCGGCTATGAGGGACATATTTCCTTCGATACTAGCAAACCCGACGGCACACCTCGTAAGCTCATGAATGTAAGGAAGTTGCACGATCTTGGCTGGAAACATTCCACTCCGCTTAAGCAAGGTATAGAAGCTGCTTATCAGGACTTTAAGCAGAATTACCTGGAGTAGATTTTTATGTAAGAAAAAATGGTTTTTGCCGGGAATATTTTCCTGCCTAAGGGTGCAAAAAGTTTCAGGAAGGGCTAAATTGCGGGGGTGAAGCTTCCCGCCAAGGACGCAAAGTTTTGCGCGAAGGGCGCAAAGGCTGATATGAACCTGATAATTATGTTTCTACAAATCCATGAGCCATCATAATTATTATATCTATTTCCTGATGAATTCTGCTAAAACAGGTTTTTACACTGGCGTGACAAATGGCCTGCGGAATTGTCTTGACCAGCATTTCAGTGAGAGAGGGGAAAGAAGGAAACCTTTGCAGGAAAAATATTTCTGTTTCCACCTGGTTTATTGGGAAAGGCATCCAAATGTGCTGGATGCAATTAGGAAGGAAAAAGAAATAAAAGGCTGGCGTCGGGAAAAGAAGGTGAAATTGATTGAAGACTTCAACCCTGAATGGAAGTTCCTGAACGGGGAGGTGTAGTAAAAATATAATGGCGGAATTGTCATCATTAATGGTCTGGTCATTTATCAATGGTCTGTCATCCCGACCAAAGGAGGGATCTTTCCCAACCAGAAGCTTGACGGAAAATCCTGAGTGAGAAAGATCCTTCGCCTTTGGGCTCAGGATGACAAGTAGGGGTGAAGGTAGTAAAGAAATGGAATAGTAGGTCTCCGATGGTCTGTCATCCTCTTAAATGTATTGTCATCCCGACCTTAGGAGGGATCTTTCCAGGTCGGTAGCACCATTGAAGCAGAGGCGAAGAAAGAGGTTTTGGGGACGCTTAGTCGCCTTCATTCCTCAGGATGACATAAAGGAGCGTTGAGTACTAAGTTGAGTACTAAAGAATTGAAAAATAGAGATTAATAAAAGAGATAAACACACATGTGCGGCGAGAAAACTTTGCGAACTTTGCGTAAACCCCTACATTCGCCCTCTGCGTGAACCACAACATTATATGAAGACTGCTTTAATCACCGGTATCACCGGACAGGATGGTGCTTACCTGGCGGAATTGTTAATCAAAAAGGGCTACATGGTGCATGGCCTCAAACGCCGCTCCTCCCTTTTTAATACTGACCGTATCGACCACCTGTACCAGGACCCGCATGAGCAAAACCTCAGGCTGAAGCTGCATTATGGCGACCTGACGGATTCCACCAACCTCATCCGTATCATCCAGGAAGTGCAGCCGGATGAAATTTATAACCTGGCCGCCATGAGCCATGTTAAGGTTAGCTTTGATACGCCGGAATACACGGCCAATGCCGATGGTCTGGGTACGCTACGGGTGCTGGAAGCGGTGCGAATATTAGGATTGACCAACAAAACCCGTATTTACCAGGCTTCTACCTCCGAACTTTATGGTTTGGTACAGGCGGTACCTCAAAGCGAAAAGACACCCTTCTATCCCCGCTCGCCTTATGCAGTGGCCAAGTTGTACGGCTACTGGATTACGGTCAACTATCGTGAAGCCTATGGCATGTATGCCTGCAACGGTATCCTCTTCAACCACGAATCGCCCATCAGAGGGGAGACCTTTGTGACGCGTAAAATCACCCGTGCCGCTGCCCGTATCGCTTTAGGTATGCAGGAAAAAATGTTCCTGGGCAACCTCGATGCGCAGCGCGACTGGGGCCATGCCAAAGACTATGTGGAAGCCATGTACAGGGTGCTGCAGGGCGATAAAGCCGATGATTATGTAATTGCGACCGGCATTACCACCAGGGTGCGGGAATTTGTGCGCATGACTTTCGGAGAGCTTGGCATTGAAGTGGAATTTAAAGGAGAAGGCGTAGAGGAAAAAGGCTATGTAAAAAGCAGCAGCAGCGGCCTGTATCCCTTACCTGCAGGACAGGAAATTGTAGCCGTCGATCCGCGTTATTTCCGCCCGACAGAGGTGGAACTGCTGATTGGCGATGCCACCAAAGCCAGGGAAGAGCTGGGCTGGAAACCAAAGTACGACCTCCCTGCCCTTGTAAAAGATATGACCCGTTCAGATCTGGAACTAATGCAGCGCGAAAAACATTTGATGGATTCGGGGTATAAAACGTTTAATTACTACGAATAAAAAGTTCTTCGCAAAGGGAGCGGAGATGAGAGCTGTAGTGTCTCTTTCTTCAATGGTTTGACATCCCGACGGAGGCGGGCGCCGCGCGAAGCGATCATTCTAAAATGGAAGTACCCATGAAGCCGAAGCGAAGAAAGATCCTTCAGGTCGGCTTCAGGATGACAATAAAGGAGAGGTTAGTAAAGAAACAAAAAAGTATAATCCCCAATGGTGTTGTCATTGCGAGCGCAGCGCGGCAATCTCCTGAATGGGAGAAGGCTTTTTGACTGCTGAATCCTCAACTTAAATGGTTTGACCTCCCGATGAAAGCGGCCCCCACAGGGGAGTCGGACGCGGTTCCCCAATGGTTCACGCCAGACCGGGACCGTTGCCGGACCTTTCCAAGATGGAAGCACCAGTGAAGCCGAAACGAAGAAAGATCCTTCCGCTATGGCGTCAGGATGACATAAGTGGGGGAGGGAGGTAAGGACATTTGTGAAGTAGGAAAGTGATAGGAATAACACTTAAAAAGAAGCCGAAATTCTATACATTTGCAAGTCAGGAAAAATAAGTTCCACAATAAATAAACGATTAGGGATCATTGCAAACCATTAAAAAACAGGATGACGCACTGGCGGATCTGAAAAAGTTTCTCTTTTTCGTGCTTAAATACTGGTATGCTGTAATCGCCTGCCTGGTGGTAGCTTTATGTGCTGCATTTCTGGTAAACAAATACTCTCATAGAATATACCCGGTGAGCATGTCGATTTATGTAAAGGAAGAGCCTGGCCTTGATAACTCTGCCGCCATCCTCTATGCCAACAACCCGCTCCTGCAGGGGAACCCTAATTATTATAATGAACCTTACCTGATCAAGGCCGACCCTGTGATGCTGGAGGTGGTGGAAAAGCTGGATTTCCACATCGCTTTCTATAAAGAAGGAAGGGTTAAAACCACCGAAATTTATCCGAGGCCGGAAATAAGCATCCAGCCTATTGAGGAATCTGAACTCCCTTTCGGGCAGTCTTTTGTGTTTATGATTGCCGATGCTGAAACGTTCTATCTCGCACCGCAGCGGGAGGAAGATGAACAGCCATTAGGCGAGGCGGATAAATTCTCTTTTGGGGTTCCATTTCAAATCAGTGGGAAGACCATCCTCATTTATCCCCTTCCCGGGCTCGAAAACAGCCAGTTTATCAACAACCGCCTCGTTCTCCAGTTTTCGCACCCGGTTGCCGTAGCCCGCTCTTATGGGAGCCGACTTCAAACTTCCTGGACGGCAGAAGGAGCCTCTCTCCTTGATTTAACCATTTATGGATCTACCCCACAGAAAGGGATTGACTTTTTGAATACGCTGGCGGATACTTATATTCAGCAGAATACCCGTAATAAAACAGAGAATGCTTCCAGAACAATTGAATTTATTTCGGATCAGTTAGAGGGGATTTCAGATTCTCTTAGCAAGATTGAAACAAATCTGGAAAACTTTAAGCGGGATAATCTTGGGGTGAACTTAAGTGCCGAGTCCACCGTCCTGCTCGAACGATTAAACGAATTGGAGGTAAGCCGAGGGCAATACCGGATTCAGCAACAGTATTATGATTACATCCAGGATTACATCCGGAAAGACCAGGAGGGGGAGCCGGTAGTTCCTGCCACTGTAGGGATTACAGATGAAGTTCTAAATAACCTTGTTATCCAGTTAGTGAACTTGCAAATGCAAAGGAACCAGGTGAAAGAAGCATCTAGTGTAGAAAATCCTTTCCTTTCTGGTATAACTAACCAGATTATTGATGTAAAGGAAAATATTGCAGAGTATGTAGAAAACCTGCGGGCGAACCTGGTGATAAGTCAACAGGATGTCAATAAAAGGATTGCCCGCCTGGAAGGGGAAATGGAAGCTTTACCAAAGGTAGAAAGGGAGTATGTTAACATAAGGCGGATGTACGAGCTTAGCGAAGATCTGTACCTCTTCCTGATGCAAAAAAAAGCAGAAGCAGGCATTACCAAAGCCTCTACCACCGCCAGTATACGGGTAGTGAACCCCGCCAAACTGATAGGTGGACCGATTTCCCCCAATGTGCAAAAAAATTATGTTGTCGCCCTTGCCGGGGGCTTGGGTTTACCCATCGGCATCCTGTTCCTCTTCTTTTACTTTAATGACCGCATCCGCTATAAAGATGATTTAACGGCCCTCAGCAGCATCCCATTCCTTGGAACTATTGGCCATAACCCTACTAATACCAATTTAGTAGTGGCAGAAAAGCCGCGCTCTGCCGTGGCGGAATCTTTCCGTTCGGTACGGTCCAACCTGCAGTTTTTCACGAAGAATAAAGAAAGCGGCTGTAAAACTTATTTGCTTACCTCCTCTGTAAGTGGAGAGGGAAAAACCTTTTGTTCTGCCAACCTGGCAACGGTATACGCCTTTAGCGGGAAAAAAACGCTTATTTTAGGCGGTGACCTACGGAAGCCCAAAGTATTTGAAGGCTTCCAACTGAATAATGACATTGGGCTGAGCAATTACTTAAGTGGGCAGGCCCTCCTGACGGAAATTATTCAGCAAACCAATATCCCTAATCTTTACCTTATTACAGGAGGACTTATTCCACCTAATCCATCAGAGCTACTGATGAGCCATGAAATGCAGGAACTGATGAACTTGTTGAAGGAACAGTTTGATATCATCGTACTGGATTCACCGCCAATTGGCTTAGTTACCGATGCATTGGTGCTGACTCCCTATTCCGATCATACAGTTTTCCTGGTTCGGCAGAATTATACCAAGGCCGAGCATATCAAATCGTTACAGGAAATGTATGAAACAGGGAAAATTGCCAATGTAAGCCTCTTATATAACGACCAAAAATTGAATCGGTATGGGTATGGGTATGGGTATGGGTATGGGTATGGATCCGAAAGTCCATACTATACTGAATAGATTAGGCAGCTAAGTGGTGGAATACTAAATGAAGCTGGATGAAAAGTATTTATTTGTTCTATGGAAATAAAAGTTGAGTAACATTTAAAATGATACCCGTAACCAAGCCCTTTTTACCTCCAAAGGAGGTTTTTGAGAATTATATAAATGGAATTTGGAAGAGAAACTGGTTAACCAACCATGGGCCGTTGGTGAATGAGCTTGAGTTAAAGCTAAAAGATTATCTGGAATTAGATCATTTACTTTATTTAAACAATGGTACTATTGCACTTCAAATTGCTATTAAGGCTTTAAATTTAAAAGGGGAAGTTATTACCACTCCGTTTTCGTATGTGGCAACAACCAGTAGTATTGTCTGGGAAGGATGTGTTCCTGTTTTTGTGGATATTGACAGTAAAACATTGAATATTGATCCTGAAAAAATTGAAGCTGCTGTTACAGAAAATACCTCTGCTATTCTGGCCACACATGTGTATGGAAATCCGTGTGATGTGGAGAAGATTGAGAAAATAGCCTCCAAGCACAATTTAAAAGTAATATATGATGCTGCCCACTGTTTTGGCACGCAGTATAAAGGTGAAAGTGTATTCGGTTTTGGTGATATCAGTACCACAAGTTTTCATGCTACCAAGCTTTTTCATACAATCGAAGGCGGAGCAGTTATAACAAAGGACCCGGGCCTGTTAAAGAAAATGTCTTATTTAAGAAATTTCGGGCATGAAGGAACAGAAAGTTTTGCTGATCTCGGTATCAATGGTAAAAACTCTGAATTTCATGCCGCAATGGGACTCAGTAATCTTCCATTTATAAAAAATATTATACAGAAAAGAGAGGAGCTTTCAAATTATTATCATTTAAAGTTAGAAAAACTGAATATTGAAAGACCTATAATTCAGAGTTATACCCAGTATAATTATGCTTATTACCCCATCATATTTCCTTCCGAAGAACAATTATTAAAATCAAAAGCAGAGCTGGAGAAGTATCAGATTTTTTCCAGAAGATATTTTTACCCTTCCCTGGAAACTCTTCCGTATGTGAAAGAATATGACGTTCCGATTGCGGGTGCGGTTTCAAAAAGAGCGCTGTGTTTACCTTTGTATTATGATTTGTCTTATGAAGAAATAGATATGATAGCAAGGATCTTATTAAGAGTTCAAAAATACCAGTGAAATGCTTGTTATTGGGGCAAAAGGACATGCCAGAGACATTGTTGCCGTACTTGAAAAGCGTCTTGTAAAGGAACTTGCCTTTTATGACGATATATCAGAGAATATCGGTTCTTCTTTTTTAGGTGAATTTCCTCTAATAAGAGATTTAGCAGCTGCAAAAGAATATTTTAAAGATAAGAGTAAAGTATTTACATTGGGTGTGGGCGGTCCGTTAGTTCGGAAGACCCTATCAGAAAAATTTAGTACGGAAGGTTTTATTTTTACTTCAGTGATCTCCGGTACCGCTATAATTGGCACATATGAAGTTCACCTGGGGCAGGGACTCAATATTATGCATAATGTCTTTATTTCCAACTCTGTGAAAATCGGGAATGGCGTGCTTTTAAATGCAGGTGTACTGGTGCATCACGATTGTAAAATTGGAGATTATGTGGAAGTGAGTCCTGGTGCCGTAGTATTGGGAGGTGCTGAAATCGGGGATTTATCGTTTATCGGTGCTTCAGCAACTATTTTACCTAATGTTAAAGTGGGACAGAATGTTGTAATAGGAGCGGGTGCTGTTGTAATTAAAGATGTGCCTTCAAATTCTGTAGTTATTGGAGTACCGGGCAGACTAAAATAAATATTGCTGAAAGAATGGTTTTACATATTACACATGACGATAAATTCATAGATTTTTTTATTGCCAGAGCTAAGCAACAATTAAATGATGTACAACGGTTTGTCATTTATGTGCCGGTCGATGGGCATAAGTTGAAGTTTGTTAAAAATCAGGAAGTCCTGATCGCATCTCTATACTCCGAAGCTTTTAATAAAATAGTTGGTGATCTGTCTTCCTATCGTACCATCTATATTCATTATCTTTCAAAAGAGCTGTTGAAATTTATCAGTTCAATTCCAAAAGGAATAAAAGTCGTCTGGATTTTCTGGGGAGCAGATGTTTTTGATCTTCCGGATTTCAGGAACGGACATTATCTGGAGAACACCTCCTCTGTTTTAAATAGAGAAGAAATCCCCCAATCATGGGTGGCTAAGGGTTTGTTCAGGTTGAAGACAATTAAGAAAAAGCATTATGAATCTCTGGATCTGAGACAATACCAAAAGGCCATTAACAGGGTGGACTTTTTCGCTCATTATATTTATGAAGATTACCAGATCATTAAAAATTATTTCAAAGCAGATTTCAACTATATAGATTTTACTTATGGTACTGTTGAGCAGTTTACTTTTCCGCTTAATCCTGATACCGCCGTCGGTGAAACAAATGTTTTAATAGGAAACTCAGCTAATCCTGCAAATAACCATCTCGATGCTATACAACTCCTTTCAGATGTGCATCTGGAGCATTCTAAAGTTTATGTTCCTTTATCCTACTCTGGTTCAGAAGAGTACATTAGCCAGGTAATTTCCGGAGGGAAGCGCATTCTGGGGGATAAATTCACTCCTTTACTGGATTTCTTAATGCCTGATGAATACCATGCTATTTTAAAAAGTGTTGGCTTTGCCATTATGCCCCACAAAAGATCTCAGGCATGGGGGAACATAATTGCCTTATTATGGATTGGAGTTAAGGTGTTTATGTGCGGAGAAAGCAATTTGTATAAATTACTAAACTGCTTAGGTTTTAAAATTTATGCATTGGATGAAATTGATGAAATCAGTTTTAATAGTCTTTTGACGTCGGCTGACAGAAGTCTCAATCAGTCTCTGTTACTGAAACATTTTGGAGAGGAGAAGTCGAATGAAAGATATCATACATTATTAACGATTTGATAGCAGGAGTATGGACCTAAAAAAAGAGGTAATCAGGGGAGTGAAATGGTCTACTTTAACCACTGTAATTAGTACTCTTCTCCAGTTCCTGCAAACTGTTATACTTGCCCGCCTTGTTACGCCCACAGACTTTGGGCTTATGGCTATTTTGTATGTTATTATTGGCTTTGCAGGCATGATTTCAGATTTTGGCATCAGTAGTGCAGTAATTCAGAAGCAGGACACAAGCAGCAGACAGCTTTCTTCTTTGTACTGGCTGAATATTGCAGTAGGTCTTTTCCTGTTTATTATTCTTTATTATACAAGAGGGTTATTTGCTGCTTTTTATGATGAGCCTCTATTAAATGATTTAATTCCGCTGGTGGGTATAAATTTAATTATTACCCCGGTGGGATCACAGTTCGCAGTTATTTTAAGAAAGAATTTAAGGTTTAATCTGAGCTCAAAAATTTCGTTGCTTGCGATTCTTTTCTCCTTTGTCTTTACAGTAGGCTTAGCGTACTATGGATTCGGAGTTTATTCTCTGGTTTATGGTGCGATTGTATATTCAGCTGTAATCGCCTTGGGCAGCTTTATTTACGGACTGCAATATAATAATCCAAAATTTGAATTTAATTTTCCGGAAATAAAGCCTTACCTGAAGTTTGGCTTTTACAATTTCTCCGGAGGTACAGTCAATTATCTTTCCGCTAATGTTGACAAATTAATTATTGGCAGAATTCTGGGTGCGGAATTACTGGGAATTTATACTATTGCATATAATATAAGTATTTTGCCAATTAGTAAAATTAACCCGGTTATTACAAACATTGCATTTCCTGTTTTTTCTAAAATACAGGATGATAAGGAATCATTAAATTCCTACTATACAAAAGCGGTCATTCTGGTAATGCTCATAAATGTTCCGATTTTAGCAGGATTAAGCATCGTTTCCACAGAATTTATTACAGTTGTTTATGGTACAGAGTGGATTTTAGCTGCGGGTATATTGCCCTATCTGGCGGCAGTAGGTTTATTCAGGGCTTTTGGTAACATTGGAGGAGCATTAGTATTGGCAAAAGGGAAACCGGAAGTTATTTTAAAGTGGAATTTAATTTTACTGGCAGGCACAAGCTTCGTTACGTATCTGATCTTACTTAATGTGCCTACTCTACAGGCTGCCGGTTTTTCCCAGCTACTGCTTATGCTGCTATTTGGCTGGTTGTGGCACTTCTTTATTCATAGAGTTGCAGGGATTAACTACAGGCCTATTTTGCTTAAAGTGTTGGTTTTTCTGGTAATAGCAGCTATTATGGTAATAGTAGTAGGCTCTTTTAGCTCATTTAATTTTATTAGCAGTCCTCTCATCGGGTTAATAATTAAATCTGCTGTTGGTGGGGTTGTTTTTTTGAGCATAATCTACTTTCTAAATGGCAGGTATATCGATCTTAGAAGTTTAAAATTATAAAATTATAATAATGCCAGGCTTAGTTGGACATTCGAAAAATGATGTTTTTAGTTTACAGTCATTTAGTACTGCGCTGGATAATCTAATTTATGATGAAAGTTATAAAAAAGATGAGGTATATCAGGATGAGTACATAATAGCGTCAAGAGCTCACCTCAATATAATAGGAGAGAAGGAGTCACCATTTCGTTCTAATAATTGTCTGGTGTGGGTTGAAGGAGAGGTATATAATTTAGAAGAACTTTCCATTCGTTTTAATTTTTCATATTCAGACTTTGCTCATACCTTAACTGAGGCCTTTATTTCAAATAATCTGGCTGATTTTTGTAGTCATGTTAATGGCTATTTTTCAGCTGTACTTTATCATGTTCCCACCTCAGAGATAATTATTATCAGTGACAGATATGGTTTAAAACCTGTTTATATTTATAATAATGCAGGAGCTTTAGCCTGGGCTTCTGAATTAAAATGTTTTAAATACATCCTTAAAAAAGCGCCCGATATAGACCAGGAAATGGTAGATGTTTTCCTGGAGCTTGGTTATTTAACAGGTTCTCGGACATGGTTTCAGGATGTACATTTAGCTGATGCCGCCACCCTGTATCGCTATAACTTACAAAGTAACACTTCCTCAGTTCAGAGATACTGGACCTGGTCAAAAATAACTCCACAAAAAATACATTTTGATGAGGCTGTAGATAAGCTTCATTTCCTGCTTACCAAGTCTGTCAATGAAAAAACTAACAGAGAGGAAAATATTGGATTAACCTTGAGTGGTGGTACAGATAGCAGAGTGATTTTATCATTATTAGAATCACCCTGTAGTGTAGAAACATTAACATGGGGAGTACCTGATAGCGTTGATGTACTTCTGGCAAAAAAAGTGGCAAAAAAGAAAGGCTGCAAACATTCTTTTCTGGAATTAAACAGTAATAGCTGGTATAGCGAAAGAGAAACTGGAGTCTGGAAAACAGATGGGATGTTTAATCTGATGCATATGCATTCATCTGGTTTTCATGGCTTTATAAAGAAGATATGCGATATAAATTTAAATGGTTTTTCCGGCGATTTGAATGTTGGGGGAGGGTGGATAACACAATATAATTCAAGGATAACACAGGAAGTAGCCTTTAAAAAGTTAGGTGTTGGAGTGAAGTTTGCCCCTTTTACAGATTCATTTTATGACATTGAGCATGAAGACCCTTACTTTCTGGATACGAGAGTCAGGCGGTTTACAAACTCGGGTTCCATAGAACACGCTAAATTAGTGGAACAAAGAAAACCATTTTATGATAATAACATAATGGAATTCATTTACGGACTGCCTGATGAATACAGAGCTAACAGCAGGCTGTATATTGCCTGTATAACCAAGCATTTACCTGAATTATTCAGGGACATTCACACAACTCACGGAATTGTACCTATTGGTCAGAAAAATGATCTTATATTCAAAATAAAGCGCAAAATTAAAAATATACCTATAAAATTAAAGCTACAAACTGAGCCGGTGTGGAAATATCATAATTATGCTGCTTGGCTCCGTGAGCCGGAATTTTCAACATTTCTGCTTAAAATGCTGAATCCTGAGACGGCTGTTTATCCTTCTTTTACAGACAGAGATTTGCTGAAAGAATACGTAGAACCTCATTTAAGGGGAAAGCAGGATCTTTCTGAAAAAGTACTGGCTGCTCTTACTATGGAGTTGTGGTTCAGGCAAATCTTTATTTCAGAATCTGTTATAAATTTCCGGACACATAACTAATCCGTTTGCTGAATATTATAGTGTAGGTCAGAAAGTTAGAAATTTTAGAAAATATGAAGCTTTTCGTCCAGTTGACTGCAGGTATTATTTCATCTGTCTATAATATCTGGCAAGTAAGAAATGCTGTGTTTAAATTTAAAAATAACAGGTTTCTTAAAAATTGTTTCCAAACTGCATATGATAAAAAGCTAAAGTCGTACGGTAGCTGGATAAGTGTGGATGCTTCATTTGAAGAAATCCCTTTTTTTCCTCACGACTTGTATGGTATATTTATCTCAGGGGGTAGTGTAGTCGGTAAAAATTGTGTAATCTTTCAACATGTTACTATTGTTTCCAATACTATACAGGGCTCAAAAACTTTTGGTGCACCTGTTATAGGAGATAGTTGTTATATAGGTGCAGGTGCTAAAATTATTGGAAGTGTTAAAATTGGTAACAATTGCAGAATTGGTGCTAACTGCATAGTTTATGAAGATATGCCGGATAATTCTGTTGCGGTTGCAGCACCTACCAGAATTATTCTTAAAGATAAATTAGATAATCGTTTCTTTACAAAAAGGAATGGAAAATGGGTTTACTATGAAAAAGGAAAATGGGAAGAGGATAACCATTCATAAAAAAAGATTCAATGAACATAGGTTTAATATATACAAAATTTTATCCCCTTACCTCCAGTGCGTCTGTACATGGTTATCAGTTAGTAACGAATTTTAAAAAGCTTGGATATCAGGTAAATACCATTGGAGTTGGCAAAAATGAACTGACGAGGGATTTCCCAAAAAGCCCTAGCGGTATTGTTAATTTTTATAATAATTCGGATGTTATCTACATACGCCTAAACCCTTGGTTAAAGAATGACTGGTTTACTTTAATTAAATTATTATCATTAGGTAAAAAAAAAATTGTTTGGGAGGTAAATTCTCCTAGCGAAGAAGCTTTGGCTAATTATGATCCGTCTAGGATCCCATTATCCGTAAAAAAATGGGTAAAAACCCAAAATAACAAAAGAAAATCACTTGCAAAATTATGTGACTTAAGTATTTCTGTTAGCGAAGCTCTTCAAAAAGATATGAAAGAGCGTTTTAAGGTTCAGAATTCTCACTACATACCAAATGGTTCAGATCCTGAACTGTTTAAGCCTAAAGTGAAAGATGAAAACAATCCGCTGGCTGGAATGACAGCAGGAAAATTTGTAGTAGTATGGGCGGGAAATGCTGCTTTTAAATGGCAGGGAACTTCCTTAATTGGAGAAGTAGCCGCTAAAATGAAGGGTATAGATAGAGATGTAGTGTTTCTGTATATTTCAAATGTTTCCATTTATAATCAGGTAGTACTACCTAATTTAATATCTTTAGGTGAGATAAATTACCTAAAACTACCGGATTTCTTAAATTTTGCTGATGTAGCTTTGTGCCTGTACAACAGGTTCAACTGGAGTCCTATTGGTTTCTACAATTCCCCCCTTAAAATGTATGATTTTATGGCTATGGAACTACCGATCATTGGAACAAATATGGGACAGATCGCTGAAGTTATTGAAGATGGAAAGAATGGATTTTTAACCAGCAATTCTGTTAATGAAATAATTGAACAAATTTTGTTTCTGAAGAATAATGCAGAGGAAAGAGAGCAAATTGGAAAAGCAGCCAGAAATGCTATCATTTCTAAATATAACTGGAAAGAAACAGCCAGAAGGACTATTCAGCTGATTGAAGATTTATTTTAGAGTTTAAATAATTGAAAGTATCTGTTATCATACCAAATTATAACACTGCCATCTTTTTGCAAGAAGCGATAGACAGTATTTTACAATCAGATTATGATAGCTTTGAAGTTATAGTAGTTGACGATGGCTCCAAAGATAATACACCTGAAGTTGTAGCGAATTATATTCATCTGGAAAACTTCAGGTGTATTTATCAGCAGAACAAAGGACTGGCAGGTGCTCGTAATACAGGTATTAAAGCAGCTTCCGGCAACTACCTGGTGTTTTTAGATTCAGATGATATTGTACTACCGGCTAAATTATCAATGCAGGCTAGGTTTTTAGATTGTAATCTGTCATATGATGCAGTTTATTCTTCATCGGCCTTCTTCAAAGATGGAGAACCAGGCTGTAAAATAGAGACCGCCTTCCCGAATTATGCCGGACACATACTGCAGAACCTGCTTTATGGCAATTTTATTCATGTAAACAGTATAATGGTTCGTAAAGATGCAGTTATCAGAGCAGGCCTCTTTGATGAATTATTAAGAGAACTGGAAGACTGGGACTTATGGTTAAGGCTGAGTGTGGCAGGCAGCAGGTTTTATCATCAGGATAGTATACTATCAGAGGTACGGTTAAGAAAAGGGAGCATGACATCAAATCAGACCAAAATGAATGCGACCATGGTAAGGGTTCTGGAAAAGAATATTCCTGCCCTTGAAAAAATCTATCCTGAGGACCGAAAGCTTCATATGGCGGCTAAGAGAGCTTTCTTTCAGTATAAGTTACTGGCTAATCAAAAAGAGGGTTTTACCAGGAAGTTGTACGAAACTGTTTCCGGTTATGGCCTGCAGTTTCTGCCGGTGGCATTAAAATTATTTGTAAAAAGGTGTGTAGCTGGTTTTTACAGTTCCGAAAATAAAACAACCAGCAGACTCGAACAGGTTTGGAATGAATAGAGGGAAAGAAAAGAATCGGCAGCTGGTTTCTGTTGTAATAGTAAGCTACAACTGCCGGGATGTAATAAAGCAATGCATAGCATCCTGTGTTAATATCCCTGATACGGAAACCATTGTCATTGATAATGCATCAAAAGACGGAACAACAGATGAAATTAAAGCTTTTGAAGGGAAGATTACTTTCTTTGAAGAAAAGGTAAACCATGGTTTTACGAAAGGGTGTAACATCGGAATAAAAGCAGCAAAGGGAAAGTTTATTATGCTGCTGAATCCCGATGCCAGTTTATTGCCTGATACACTTGGAAAGTTGCTGTCCCACATTTTGAATGATGAAAGTTTAGGGGCGGTGGCTCCTACGCTGGTTTATCCTGATGGTTCATTCCAGAATTATACCAGAACCTTTCCGACTGTGTCAGGTCTTGCTGTAGAACATTTTGTTCCGGTACGCTTCCAGAAGTATTTTAAAAGTTTCAGGAAGTACCTGTGTCTTGATGTGGATTTTTCACAGGATCAGTATGTGGAACAGCCGGCCGGAGCCGCCATATTGTTCAGAAATGATCGCAGAACACTGAATGAAGCATATTGTATATATGGTTCTGATGTTGAGCTTTGTAAGCAAATTATTAATTCAGGTTTCAGAATAAAACAGGTAACAGACGCGAAAGTAATTCACTACCAGTCTAAAGGAGGAACACATTTGGCAAATCCAAAGCTTAAAGTGTATCTTGATCTGGATAATTATTCCGGAATGTCCTCTTACTTCAGGAAGTATTCAAGCAGTCGGAAATATCTTCTTTACAGAACTGTTTTTGCAGCAGGCCTTTTAGTATCTGTGCTTCCCGGAGTGTTAAAAGGCAGGGAGGCTGCTTATTACAGAATAAAAAGGGTAGGCTTATTTTTTAAAGGGGAAAGCTTCTTTAACTATCTTAAAAAATGAAAAATCAGCCACAAGTGGTGAGTATAGTGGTTCATTTCAATTCGCCTGAAGATTGTATAAATTTGCTTACTTCTTTAAGGAGTCTTACTTGTACAAATCATCGGGTAGTGGTGGTGGATAATTGTTCAGAGGAAAGAGCCTTTAAAAGATTAAGTGATTTTATTGTTTCTCAGGACGGTGGTTTCACCTGTGAAATTATTAAAAATAAGAACAATGTGGGCTTTGGCGGAGGTGTAAATTTTGGTTTCGAATATGCAGTTGATAAGTATAGGGCAGACTATTTACATGTAATTAACACTGATGCTGAAGTTATTAATTCAGGATATTTGCAGGATTTGGTTATGTTACTGGACCAGGATAAATCCATTGGCATTGTAGGCCCGGCTGTGCTTAAAGAAGATAAAAAGCAACTTCAAAATACTATTTTACCCTTTGTTTCAATTAAAACAGCTTTAAATTTCAAAAAGGCATATTCAAATCTTTCATATATCGAGGAAAAGCCTGCAATAAAGGATGTTGAATGTGTGAATGGAGTTTGCTTTGTTGTAAGGGCAGCTGTTTTTCGTTCTGCCGGAGGCTTTGATCCTTCGTATTTTATGTATGGAGAGGAACAGGATTTGTGTTACAAAATATATCTGCAGGGCTACAGAAGAGTTTATTGGCCGGGGCTGAGTATAGTGCATTTTGGTGCTGAAAAAACAAGTGCATATTCCATTGACTGGCGATATATACATGTTAGAAAAAATCAGGTGAAGTTTTTAAGGAAGCACAGTAGCTGGCTTTCGGCCTTTGTTTTAGCCTCTTTATTTAGTGTCAAAACATTGCTTTTCTACCTGAAGAGTAAGGGCCATTCTGATCAAAAGCTCCCTTCAATTATTGATGCCTACTTCAGGTGTTTAAAATAACAACGCCTGTTTTGCCGGAGATTCAAGCTGTTCAGTTAATTATTAATAATCATAATATGATACTTCAGAATGGATCTGCTTCTTAATTTGTTCAATTGGCTGAAGTAACCTTATTTTGAATTAAATCTAAAATAACAGGCTCAATAGTTTCGGACAGATGCTCCTGGCCAGCCTCATTTATGTGAATCTGATCTCTGTATTCATTCTCCTGGAGCTGGTAATCAAGTGCTTTAATAATCCTGATATTGTTCTTTTCAGCAAAACGAATGATTTCCTGACCCTGATCATTATATTTTCCTTTCGTTAGTTCGGAAATTTCCGGATGTAGGTAAATAATGAACGGGATATTCTCTCTTTTTGCATGCTCTGACAGCATTTTAAAACCCTGGTTAAAACCTTTTCCGTTTTTGTTGATTCCTGAAGAAACGTTCTGATTATATCGGGCTTTGAAAAAATAAGGAAAGATATAGCGGTCCAAAAGTTCATGCAAGGCAAAAGCATATTGCCTGTCAGGGAAGTCCGGATAAACACCTACAACTGGATCAAAAGTCATATTGTCGTGGGCATCATGGGAATTTGCCACTAAAAATATAAGACTTGCATTAAAATTGCCATACTTCTTTAAATAAGCAGCTGCATTATCAGGTCCCCAGCTTCCCGCAGAAATATTTAGCACCTGTACACATGTATCTAATGATTCACTTAAACTTTCTGATAACTTACGGGTTGCAAGGTCGTCTTGGTTTGTTAAGGTCCCCCCGTTAATTACTGAGTCTCCAAAACCTAAAATCTTTACACAACTATCTTTTAGCGCCTCATTACGCATTCCAAATTCGTTGTAAAGAACATTGTTTCTTAATCGGAGTCTTTTTTGTTTTGGTTGAGCTATATACTCAAAGTCAGGGTCGGACTGCATCAGGACTGCATCACCAAAACCAAAGCAATAGCGAAGGATTATCTCCCCCGAAAAAAGAATCGCTAGGAATATTAAAGCAGAATATTTTATTTTTTGTCTAGAAAACACTCTTAAGAAAGGCGGGAATATTTTTAGTATCAGGGCTATGATAATTCAACTATAAAATTTAGAAATCTTACCGAAATTACTTCTTTCAATTCACAAAATTAAGTTTTTAAACAGCAATAAACGGAACTACCACGGGAAAACCCCCACTAAACTACTAACTTTTTTTATGAATCAGATTGTTTGTGCTAAGAATTTTTGTTTTGTCTGGATTCAAGCAAAAACACCATAATTTTCTTGTAAAAAGGGGAGACAGAAATTCTTAATTAGGTGCATAATCTTTAAAAATAATACAATTATAGGCTTATATTTGTATTAAAAAGCATCTTGTTTCGAGGTTTTTTGGTGACCATTATCCAATAACCCCACTTTTTTATTGTTAACGGACTCATGTATTTGCAAAAATATTGTTTTATTTGAAATTTCTTTTAAACCATCAGCTGATAAAGAATCCTGTCATCTGGATTTTGAGTGGAATTGCTTCTGTTGCTGTCGCAGTGCTGGTAGTAATGCTTTCTTTTTTTTCCTGGTTCAGGGACCGAAAGTATTTTGAACTCTTTATCGGGTTCTGGATAATCCTTATTTTTGCAGATAGCGCCGTTCCTTATCTGGGGTTTTCTTCTCCATTAAGGCCTGTGATATTGTTTTTACTTGTTTTTGTTCTTTTTTCGGGTAAAACACCAGTAAGAATTAATCCTTTTTTTTATGCCTTTATTCCTTTTGCTATTTATTCCATTCTAAGCAGTTTTATAAATTATCCCATACTATTTGTCTCTTTTCAGAAGGCTTTATCCTATTTACTGCTTCTTATCGTTGTGCCTTCATTTGTACAGTACTTACGGGAAAAAGATGAGGAAAAGCTGTTCCGTTATCTGGTTTATTCCGGATATTTTATTCTGGGGGTTAGTATTGTATTATATTTCGTGTTGCCCAGGTTTGGTGCTGCCATGATGGGACGGCTTAACGGAATATTCCGAAACCCAAACGGTATTGGTATTTATGCAGCCCTTTTCGGAATGCTGGCAATTGTTATTTTTAACTTCAGACCATCTTCATTTTCCAGGAAGGATCACTGGACAGGGATTGTACTGATTTCACTGGTTTTACTTCTTTCTGGCTCAAGGAATTCAATGGTTTCCCTGTTGCTCTTCATTATGTTGGTTCCCCTGTGCAGAATATCAAATATAACAGGTATCCTTTTTGTGGTTGTACTGGGGGTATTTGGCTTTTGGTTGTTGAATAATCTCGAAGCTCTGGTAGCAGATCTTGGCTATGCCGAATTCTTTCGTTTAGATACGCTGGATATGGCTTCAGGAAGAATTTATGTATGGGAAGCTGCCTGGCTTGAGATTCAGCAAAAGGGGTTTTGGGCAGGTGAAGGATTTGCTTATGCAGAGGAGGTAAGATGGATGGGTAAATATTATGAAGTAATACCGGATTTAGTTCAGCATCAGGGGAATATTCATAATTCTTACCTTACTTTTTGGATGAATATCGGTTTAATTGGGATGCTTCTTTTCTTTGTCCCTCTTATTGGTTATTTTTTTAAAGCAATGTTTAAAACTCATTTTGCTTTCCCCTTACTGGTAAGTGCGGGCTTTCTGGCTTTTTTTGAATCATGGCTTACTGCCTCTTTAAATTCCTGGTCTATCATTTTCTATATCACACTGACATTGCTTCTGCAGGGAAAATATTTTCCGCCTACTCAAAAAGAAGTATCTTTGCATCTCCAAAAAACGGAGGAATAAATGAAGATTCTTTTCCTTTATACAGAGTTAGCAGATTATTTCATGGCCAGCGTACATCAGCTGGTAAAGGATTATGAGGTGGAAGTGCATATTGTGCGCTGGCCGCTGAAAGCCGAGGCTCCCTTTGTCTTTCAGTTTCCGGAAAGGGTAAAGGTGTACGAGCGGCAGAAATTGGATCAGGAAGGCATGTTTGAACTGGTAGAAGCTTTGCAACCTGCTGCCATCATTAGCAGTGGATGGATGGATAAAGGTTATGTTTCTGTTTGTAAAAATTTCAAAGGAAAAATTCCTGTCATTGGTAGCATGGACAATCACTGGTTGGGAAGCGCGAAGCAGCATTTGGCACGCCTGGTCAGCCCTTTTACTATCCGCCGTTACTTCGATTATCTGTGGGTGCCCGGGAAACCGCAGGAGTTGTATGCGAGGAAGCTTGGGTTTGATTCCTCCAGCATCCTGAAAGGTTTTTACTCCGCAGATACCCGCTGGTTTGATTCTATTTACCAGCAGAAGAAAAAGAAGGGAAAACAATTGAAGCGCTTCCTGTACGTGGGGCGTTACATCAGGCATAAAGGGATATTCGAGCTGTGGGCGGCTTTTGAAGAGCTGCAGAAGGAGTTAGAAACTGATTGGGAGCTTTGCTGCCTGGGAACAGGGGCGGAATGGGAGAACCGAAGAGAATATCCAGGCATTCAACATATTGGTTTTGTGCAGCCGCAGGAGATTGCACCCTACCTGCTGGAGAGCAGTGTGTTTGTTTTAGCCTCCCACTTTGAGCCCTGGGGGGTGGTGGTGCACGAAATGGCCGCAGCAGGCTTTCCCCTGCTTTGCAGCCGTGCAGTAGGTGCAGCAAGCCAATTCCTGGAAGAAGGGAAGAATGGCTTTTTTTTCGAACCGGCTGATAAAGATTCCCTTAAAGCCGCCATGCGGAAGGTGATGGAAGGTGAAGGTGAAGCGCTGGAAAGGATGGGAGTGCATTCCCACCAACTGTCCAAAACCATCAGCCCCACACAATGGAGCCAAACCTTGATGGAAGTGGTAGAGCGGGGAAGGAAGTGATTTTATTTATTCCTCGGAGTAGAGAAAGAAAGATCCCCTGCGGGGATGACAAAAGAGGCTGTTCTGGGAAAATAAGTAGCGATGTTTAAGCCAGTTTACTATCGACCTTACTAAAAGCTACAAGAAGAATGTGACCTCATGAATTATAATTGAATGAGGTACTTTAAGATGTCTCACGACTCAAGACTCACGACTCAAGACTAAAAATATGTGCGGAATAAATGGGATCCTGGGCCTTCAGGAAGCTGGCCAGGCCCGGGAGCGGATCGATAAAATGAACAATACCCTTCAGCACCGGGGGCCGGATGATGCCGGCTTTTTTGTGGAGGAGTGTATCGCCTTGGGGCATCGGCGCCTTTCCATTATCGACCTCAGCAGTGCCGGCCACCAGCCGATGCTCAGTCACGATGGACGCTATGTGCTGGTTTTTAATGGGGAGATCTATAATTACCGGGAGCTGAAAAAACAGCTGGATTACCCCTACCGCACCGGAACGGATACGGAGGTGATCTTGGCCGCTTATGCAAAGTGGGGGGAAGGTTGTCTGGAGCATATGAACGGCATGTTTGCCTTTGCCCTCTACGACCGGGAAACCAAAACTGTTTTCATTGCCCGCGACCGTCTGGGCATTAAGCCCTTGTATTTCTACTCCGGGCAGGGCCTGCTTTCTTTTAGTTCGGAGCTGCGGCCCCTTCTACAATCTGGCCTGGTGCCAAAAAAGGCCGAACGGAGAGCCCTGGTCGATTACCTGCGCTACCAGACCGTGCATGCCCCGGATACCATCGTAGAAGGGGTAAAGATGCTGATGCCGGGCACTTTCCTGCGCATTGGGTTGACGGCAGGAAAACCGGAGTGGAGTATCCACCGCTGGTGGAAGGCAGAAGCACAGCAGTACCAGCTGAACGGTACACCTGCTGCTGAGATTCACCAGGAAATAAGGAAGCGGATGTATGAGGCGGTTGAGTGCCGCCTGGTGGCCGATGTGCCTTTCGGTGCTTTCCTTTCCGGCGGGATTGACTCCAGCCTTGTGGTGGGCATCATGGCGGAAGTAAGCTCCCGCCCTGTACATACCTTTAATATCTCTTTTGCCGAGGAGCAGTTCAGTGAGGCACGCTATGCCCGGCAGATTGCAGAGAAGTTTAAAACAGAACATAAAGAGATAAAGTTGAGCCCGGCTGATTTCCTGGGGTTGCTTCCTGCAGCCCTGCAGGCAATGGATCACCCCAGCGGTGATGGCCCGAATACCTATGTGGTATCGAAGGCCACGAAAGAAGTGGGCATCAGCATGGCCCTGACCGGCCTGGGGGGCGATGAGCTCTTTGCCGGCTATGCAGTCTTCCGGCGGATGCAGCGCCTGGAAAGGCTGAAGGGCTTATGGAAGCTGCCTGTCGGTGTACGGAAGCTGGCAGGGGAAACTCTCTATAAGATGAAACCCGGCATTGCTGCGGGCAAAATACGTGCTGCCCTGGCAGCACCTGCCTTTTCATTTGGCAGTAACTTTGCCTGTACCCGCCGGGTATTCCTGGAAGAGCAGGTGCAACAGCTGCTGGCAGGGGCACAGCTACCCGCCGATGCCCTTACTGCCTCACTGGAAGCGGAGGGTGTGAATAATGATATCCTTTCGGCCACCTCCCGTGCTGAGATTGGCTCCTACATGCAAAACGTGCTGCTGCGCGATTCCGACCAGATGAGCATGGCCCATGCCCTCGAGCTGAGGGTACCTTTCCTGGACTACCGCCTGGTAGAATATGTACTGGCGGTGCCGGATAAAATAAAATACCCGCACACGAAAAAGAAGCTGCTCATCGACAGCCTCCCGCATCTGCTGCCGGATAATATTGTGAACCGCCCGAAAATGGGCTTTGAGTTTCCCTGGGCCCACTGGCTGAAAGGGGAGCTGCACGATTTAGCCGACCATCAGCTCCAACAGCTCGCTACCGGAGGGGTGTTTAAGGAAGAAGGCATTGCCAGGCTGTGGCAGCAGTTCAAACAAGGAGATCCGAATGTTTCCTATTCCCGCATCTGGCCGCTGGTCGTGCTCAGTCATTGGCTTGAACAGAATGAGGTAGAGCTGTAGCCCTAAGGTGTGGGAGAACTTTCCAAGGGTCTAAAGCCATGGAAAATTGATTTAAAAAGAGTTGTGGAGTTAAGAATCTAATGGCTGAACTTATTATGAAAAAAGAACTTTGAAAAGCATCCTTATTTTCTACGACTACTTTAGCCCTGCTTATAAAGCAGGGGGGCCTATCCGCTCCCTGCAGAACCTGACCGCCCTATTATCTGAATCCTGCCGGATGTACGTCTACACCTCGGCAGTGGATTTAGGAGGTGCTCCCTTAACCGTGGAAAAGGACCAGTGGGTCCCCTTCAGTAAAAATGTAGAGGTGTTTTATGGTTCCCTGAAAGGACTGAGTGTAAAGTGTGTGTATCAGCAACTGAGGAGGATTCGGCCGGAGGTCGTGTACATCAATGGTTTGTTTACCCCCTATGCGGTATTGTACCCTTTACTGGCTTTGCGTTTCCTTCGCCTGAAGGACTCGTCATGGCAGCCGAAGATTGTGCTAGCGCCGCGGGGGATGCTTAAGCCTTCTGCCCTTTCTCTTAAAGCCCCTAAAAAGAAGCTCTATTTAAGAGTGTTTAAAGCCTTGGGCTTACATAAAGGCCTCCACTGGCAGGCCACAGACCCGCAGGAGCAGGCCGACATCCAGCTGTTCTCTGGGAAAAAGGGCCCGCTTAGCCTGCTGGGGAATGTGCCTCTTGTTCCTTCCTCCCCAGGGCAGCATACAAAAGCAGCAGGAAGCCTCCGGCTGGTTTCGGTCTCTCTCATTGCCCGCACCAAAAACCTGCTCTTCCTACTGAAGTGCCTGAAAGAAGTGCCTGCCGGCTTAGAGCTTTCCTATGACATCTACGGTCCGATAAAGGAGGAGGATTACTGGCAGCTGCTGCAGGGGGCAATCAACCAGCTGCCGTCCCATATTCAGGTTAATTATAAAGGGGCCATCCCGCCGGAGGAGGTTACGGATCTGCTACAGCAGTACGATTGCTTTGTGTTGCCTACGCTGGGAGAAAACTTCGGCCATGCCATATTTGAAGCCCTGGGAGCAGGGGTGCCGGTGCTCATAAGTAACCAGACGCCCTGGAAGGAGCTGGAGCAGGTAAGAGCTGGCTGGGACCTGCCTCTCCAACAGAAGCCCTGGATTGAAAAGCTGAAGGAGCTGACCGATATGCCCGACCCGGAATTTCAACACTGGCACCAGGGTGCGCATGCTTATGCGGTTGCTTACCTGGAGGAGAAGGACTTAAAACAGCAGTACCTGGAGCTTTTTGGAATCTTATGAAGATTGCGTATGTTTAACAAACGGATATTTTAAGGTCAGGAAGAATTCTTCTTTATGAATTATCGTCCGGGAGGAACTAAACTGTAAAGTCTTCAGTAGAGGAAAGCATGCAAAATAAGAAACTTATCCTTTTCGTAGTCAAAGCCCTTGGACTTCTACTTTTGTGGATTTTTGGCTATGAGCTCTGGCTGAAAGGGGAGGGTACGGTAGATAACTGGCTCACTTCCCTGGCCGCAGCCCACAGCAGTGTAGTGTTTTCCTGGATGGACATTCCCATCGTAAACCAGCTCACCTCTTATGGCGAAGCCATGGTGGTAGCGGGAAATCCGCTGCTCTACATTGCCCACTCCTGTAACGGCCTGGTACTGTATGCCATGTTTGCCGGCTTTATCCTGCTGTTCGGAAAGCAATGGGGAAAGAAGCTTGCCTTTATCGGGGGTGGCCTGCTCCTGATCTATGCCATGAATATTGCACGGATAGTGCTTTTATGCCTCATTCAGCTTCATTACCCTAACTGGCTGGATATCAGTCATAAATATATATTTACCATCCTTATTTATGCAGCTATTTTTCTGATGTGGATGAAGTGGGTCAATATGCAGCCGGTACCGCAGAAGAAGAGCCCCGGAACAAAAAATGCACATGTTTGAAAGCGGCCTCACCATCAAGAAAGGGAGGGGCCCCTTTAGCTGGTCGGTAATCCTGATGAGTGCCCTGTGCATCGTGCTGATCGGCTGGTTCCGGGAGCGCTACATTCTTAACTTCTTCCTTTCCGAGGCCCCCTTTCTCATTGGCCGTTCGGCGCCCAACCTGCAAAGCTATCCGATGAATATGGAGGGACTGCTACAGCAGTTTGTCCGTGACCCACGCTGGTTCACCACTCTTTTGCTGAACAGCAGCATGATGCTCTTCTCCGCTTTGATTGTAGGGCTGTGGTTCGGAAAGAAAGCGTATTTCTGGCTGGTCATTGCAGCCTATGCATTCCTGAGTATGCTCTGTGGGGGGTTGGTAGGCCTGAGCCTGCTGCTAAAAAGCTATGAGTTGGGGTATGGAGTTGCGCAGCAGCTAAAGAACCTGCTCCAGCTACCTTTTCTGCTGATTCTCTTTATTCCCATATTGACTCTTTCTGAGAAAGGGAGCAAGGAAGTATGAGGCTTAGTCTGGCCTATTATGCACCTGTTTTTCTTTTTACATTATAACTCACTTCATTATAACTCACTTCCTGCTTTTTCCTGCCCCTGTTAACCAACAGCCTTTGAGTGGATGAAAAAATCTCCCTGATACAAACTACATTTAATGGAAATTCTAAGACTACATGTAAAAGGCTCATAAAGAAAAGAACAGTAAAAGCGAGCTTGTAATCGTAGTAGTAGAAAGACATGGAAAACAGCCAGGCGATTCCTATCAGAGTTAATTTTTTCCTGAGGTACTTTTAAGCCATCCGATAATGGATATCTTTGAAAACCAGTTTAAATAATGATATAAATAGGCAAAGGCGATAAAAGTCTGTATTTGAATGCCAACTTTTGATACCATCAGCTTTTCCGGACTTGTCTCCTTATTTGTAAAAAGCCCGGCGATAGTTATACTTAGATGTTTTAAATTGCTTTCCAGGTATTTCGATACCACCGTCTCATCTGTCATGCCTACACTCCATTCCGCTGGTAAGAGGAAGATGATAAGCGGGCAAAATAAGGCAAGGGTAAAAGAAAGAATTCCCATGATATTTTTTCTCTTTAGAACACCATGGAGCATGAACGCTAAAGTGAAAAGATAAACATGAACAAGGGTGGGCAGAAAAACGCCAATAAGAACTGAATAGAAGGGTAAGGACCGTATAAAATAGGTAAGCCCCAGAGCAAATAATAAAAGGGGGATTAGCTGTGTCCGTTTATGCAGATAGACTAATCCGATGGAGGTGATGAAGGAAATGAGAATCAGCTCACTGGATATCTGTTGCAGAGGCTTCACCATTCGATGAACCAGACTATTATCTTCCAAAACAAACAGGCCATACGTAAGGGTAGGGATAGAAATAAGGAAAGTTAATAAAATGAGAATCCAGACTTGGTTTTTTCCTTTGGCAAAATAGCTTCGGTTATTTAACCAATTAATCTCAGTTAAATAATGTAAGGGGCCCAAAATGGCATAAGCAAAAAGGAAGGTCTCAAATGGTAAAAGTATGGCGATAAGTAAAGAAAATACGAGTAAAAATATATTGAGAAGATCGATGATGTTTGCGCCCATTGATGTTTAGAACATTTCTAGAATTTATACAAGAAAAAGCTCCTGCAACCCTGTAGCAGGAGCAGTAAAAAGCATACTTAATTAGCATAAATGGCAAGTAGATTTTTAGACTGTCTTCGCTTCAGAAGGTTCTTTCCTCTTCAATATAGGTATCATTTCATGTTATTGGTTAGCACCTACAGCAAATAATTTTAATTTCTTCCATGAAAAAAGCCCTGTCGTTAAACAGGGCTTTAAATTACATATTATCTTCCTGTTCGGAGGAGTTTTTTCTAAAATCCCGGTACTTCTTTATCCCATATGCTACTCCGGCAGCGGCAAGTAGGGAGGCTCCTCCATCAATAGGAATATTATTTGGATTATTTCCATTATTAGGTACTTGTGAATAGAGATAACTAATATTTAAGAAGAAAAAGAGGAAAGCCAACTTCCCTCCACTTTTTAATGCTTTTTTCATCTATCTTTTTATCAATTTTTCAAAGAAAACCTTTTCACCTGCTTTTATCCTAATTAAAAAGAGACCAGAATCTAAACTTTCAATGTTGATAACATTTTCTTCATTTGTAATGCTACCATGTTGTACAATAGTTCCGTTCAGCTGGTAAATATAATATGTTCCTTTCGTGTTTCCAGCTATTAATGTCCCTTCAACCTTAAAGGAGCTCTGAGCAGGATTGGGGTATAAGGAGATGAAGACACTTTCATCCTCTTCATCAATTCCCGTGATGGTAAATGCTATTTCATCTGCTAATAATAAACATCCATCGTTATTCACCTCCAGGTCGTAGGTCCCATCTTCTGTAGGTGTAAAACTGGTCCCATTTGCATTCGCAATTGGAGAACCATTTAGTAGCCATTGGTTTCCTGTTGTATAGCTGGAAACTAACTTACCATCTTCAATAATTATTACAGGCTTTTCAAAATTTTGAATAACAGCCTCCACGGCTACTCTTTGGCTTTCACATCCATAAGCATTTACAGCTGCAACATAATAGGTGGCTGATTGCTGCAGTACAGGTGTTGTAAATGTACCTGCGGTCCCTTCCTGGAGGGGAGTTGCCGCTGTTGAGCTTTCATACCAGCGGTAGAAAGCTTTTTCCGAGGAGGCAGCCGCTGTTAAAGTTACTGCTCCTGTGGTACAGGAGGTTGCTCCTGTTGTGCTGCTGATGGTGTAGCTTCCGCTATAATCCAGCTGCAGTTCTGTTGCCATGCTAACAGGAGTACAGCCAGGATGTGCGCCCTGGATACTGATGGTATTGATTCCTTCTGTAAGATCTGCCTTACTGATCATGAAAGAGGTAACATCAGAGGTGGCCGCTACAGGAACAGTGACAGCTGTAGTGCCTTTGAATAGCTGGTAGTTTTTACCCGCTACTGTTCCATTCACTGTAACAGGAATCTCTTCACTGCAGGAACCTGTATAGGTGATGGAAGTAACTTCAGGTACGGCTAAAATAACAGCCTCCACGGCTACTCTTTGGCTTTCACATCCATAAGCATTTACAGCTGCAACATAATAGGTGGCTGATTGCTGCAGTACAGGTGTTGTAAATGTACCTGCGGTCCCTTCCTGGAGGGGAGTTGCCGCTGTTGAGCTTTCATACCAGCGGTAGAAAGCTTTTTCCGAGGAGGCAGCCGCTGTTAAAGTTACTGCTCCTGTGGTACAGGAGGTTGCTCCTGTTGTGCTGCTGATGGTGTAGCTTCCGCTATAATCCAGCTGCAGTTCTGTTGCCATGCTAACAGGAGTACAGCCAGGATGTGCGCCCTGGATACTGATGGTATTGATTCCTTCTGTAAGATCTGCCTTACTGATCATGAAAGAGGTAACATCAGAGGTGGCCGCTACAGGAACAGTGACAGCTGTAGTGCCTTTGAATAGCTGGTAGTTTTTACCCGCTACTGTTCCATTCACTGTAACAGGAATCTCTTCACTGCAGGAACCTGTATAGGTAATAGAAGTAACTTCAGGTATGGAATAGCTTAAGATTAAACTGAACCGATCAGAACCATAGGTTAATGGATCTGAAGTAATATCAAATTGATAAATTGTTTCAGGAGTCAACAATGTACTGGAATTCAGGAAATTGTCTTGCAATAAAATATCGACTTCTTTACTCAAACTTTCCAAATGGCTGAAGCTAAGCTGGTAAGAACCAGCTGGAGCAAGGTCAATAACCATTGGGAAATCCAGAGTACAGGAAAACCAGTTTTGTACATTCTGAGCAATTACTTTTCCATCGGGAGCCTGTGAATATAGGTTAATAGAAGAGTTTTTTATTTTTTTGCTATCAAATCTCCCATCATAATTTTCTGTTGCACCTTCTCTGAAGGCTAAAGCCAGTTGATCCTGGAAAGTACTATTGGAAAGTGTAACAACGATTACATCCTCAATAGATGGTTTGCTTGCAGTAGCAATTTTTACGCTTTCTGTTGCAGAAAGTAGAGGGTTAGGTCCGATTGCTTCTGCAAAAAATGCCTGACCACTTGCTATTCGAGTATTTTCAGCATTTAATCCTATTCCTGTAATTGCATTTAAGGTTAAATAAACATTTTTGCCGCTAACTCTTTTATATATTCTTATACTTGGGCTTACATTTTCCCTATGCCAGTAAGGAGAAGCCCATTCAATAGAAGATGGATAAGGATTGCCGATCTGATTGTCTCCTGGAACAGGTGAATTGATAGTGTATGTTAATGGAAAAGAAAAACCACCTGAAATTACCCGACCTCTGGTGTCAATAATTGTCGGAGTAGTTGCCTCATCCAAGTATGCTGTATATCCTTTTCCCACCTCAATGGGTGAGCTTAAAGAACCAGAGCTTCCCGGGTAGGCAAGGAACTTTCCCTGAGGTTCATCATATACATACATAGAAGCATTACCCCCAGGTCCTCCCGCATAGCTCCCATAAACCTCAAAGTCATCTGTCCACTGATCTAGTATCAAGTTTTTAGTGGCGGTGGTTAAATACCGGTACATAGGTACTGGAGGAATATAGTGTTGTAAAACTATGTTACCTGCTATTTGTGAGGTTGCTGGAACAGGGGCAATAAAGGCAGCCTGGTTCAGGGAAGTGGATAGGAGAGTGACATTGTTCCCTCCATCTGTAGCCAGGTCCCCTCCATCCGGATCAAAGGTAACTCCTTCACCAAGCACAACCGAATTAATGATATTTACGGGCGAATAGGCTGTTAGTCCAGGTGCGGTTGAATTTAAAATTTCCAGATCATAAAAAGTAGTAACAGAAGTACCTTCAATCAGTTGAGGACTTACGCCAATAAAGGCCACTTTATTTGTTCCTGCTTCCAGGGTGCCGGCATTAAAAAAATCTCCTTTCAGGTAAATATCTTTTCCATTTAAGAGTAAAGTACCTGAAGTCAAAATGCGAAGTGTACCATTAACGGTGTCAGGGTTTGATAAGCTGAGGGTACCGTTTTCTACAGTTAAATTGAGCAAAGGGGTTCCACCAGAAGGAAATTCCAAACCGGTAGTTACAGGAGTATTTTGACTTTTATAATGGACACTATAGCCCCCTCTTGCAGTAGGGGAAACCCCATTCAGCACGGAAGTACCTTCAAAAAGAAAAGTAGCCCCCTCAGCCAATGTTAATCCACCTGAATTTAGAAGGGTGCTGTTGGATAACTCTAATGTCTTATTCACCAGAACACTTCCGTTAATTTCAACGTTTGAATTGTTGCTGATGCTAAAATTATTATTGATGGAAAGCCCTTCTGTAGCTTCACCGGAAAAAGTGAGAGAAGCAGAACCTGAATGCAGGATAGAAAGATTTCCTCCAATATTTTTAAGATCCGTCCCAGGTACAATGTTAATTACATCATTGGTATTATTAAGGTCTGGTGTATTCCAGACTACATGATGGAAATCCTGAGAAAGGTTCCCTGGAGCTGCTTCACTTGAAGTTAATCCACTGATTAACAGAGTAGAACCTGTTCCCCAGTTAGCGGATGGGATATTTCCATTGGTCATTGTATAATGGTGCTGATAGGTTCCTCCATCCTCTACAAACAAAGAGCTTACAGTTGATGAAATAAGAGCCTCATTATTTGCTTTTAGAAGACCCCTTACCTTTACTATTCCAGGAGTTGTGCCGCTTACCGCTTGTGAAATATCAAGTTCAGTGCCCAAACCATTAACCAAATCTAAAGTTGCATCCTTAGCAATCAATAATTGGGCCTTTTCCTGAACAAGAACCTGGTCTGCTTTGATAGACACAGCCGAAGGGATTGTCACAGTATTCCCTCCTACTAATATAATATATCCGTCAGTAGACGTAGGATAATTTGAGGCAGCAACCCAGCTGGTTCCGTTGAAAGTTTGCCAGGTGGCGGGATCATTCCAGTTCCCCGAGGCCGCTGAACGGAAATCACCGGCAGTTTGGGAAAAGGCTGCCATGCTAAGGAGAGAGAATAAACTACTTAATAAGTAAAATTTTATTTTCATACAATCTTTGGGTTTTTCTTACATCTTTGGACTCTAAATGGACTGGATCTAGATGCCCAAACATTCAAATCTACAAATAAATCCAAATAAAAACTAAAAAGGAGAAGGCGAAGTAGGCCGAATTTTGCTTTAATTGTCTTACGGTTAAATAAGTGGTATTTGCAGAAAGACGGAAATTGCTTGGTGAATGTTGGAACTATAAGTTTTATAAAAATTTCCTTGTTTCATTCATTTCTTTCAGACCTTCTTATCTTTGCTGTATCACCGCAACTTCTTTTAAAATGTCGGAAAAGCTTACAGTCAATCTTCATAAATTCGATAACAGTTGGTACAATCCGGGTGGGAGCAAATTTAAGCAGTTGCTCTGGTACTTTTGCAATATCTTGTTCTTTATCAATCCACTGAATCCACTGAGCAGTTTAAAGGTGCTCCTGCTGCGCCTTTTTGGCGCTAAAGTTGGGAAGGGAGTAGTGATAAAGCCCGGGGTGAACATTAAATATCCCTGGCTGGTGGAAATGGGTCACCACTGCTGGATTGGAGAGGGGGTGTGGATTGATAATCTTGTCCTGGTGCAATTAGGGAATAATGTTTGTATTTCGCAGGGGGCCATGCTGCTGACCGGCAACCACGACTACCGCAGGACCAGCTTCGACCTGATGGTAGGGAAAATTGTGTTGGAGAACGGGGTATGGATAGGAGCACAGAGCGTCGTCTGCCCGGGAGTGAAATGTGGGAGCCATTCGGTGCTGGCGGTTAATTCTGTCGCAACCAAAGCACTCCAGGCTTATACTATTTACCAGGGAAACCCGGCTCTGCCAGTAAGGGAGCGGGAAATAGAGAATGGAGAGAGCTTGTGAGAAGGATGGAACACCACAGCCGGCATCTTCCCTGCAATTTTAAAGCACCTCATACCCGGAAATTCTTCCCCGATTTCCAGCTAAAACCTTCAAAAGGAATACATAACAGATAAAAGAGGGCTTGCAAGGCTGTCTGAACCAGATGTCTCTGGTCTCATTCCTCCCAAAAAAGGTCACTGTATGGCAGGGAAATCATTTTCTATAGAAAAGGCTGGCTTCTGAAAACATTGAGCCTCAGCCATACAAGAAGCTTCCTTATCCTTCTGAAGTTTGTCTTCTATGTAAATCCCAAACTTCATACATTCCATACACAATTCTTACATGACATGTCAACTCTCCTTCTGGTTTTGATTTTTAGTTAACTGGAAAGAAGGATACATTTGTTGTTAAGTGTTAAGCAATTTGGCATCTGATAACAAAAAACTGCTGTGAAAATATCTGTTGTAACAGTTGTATATAATAATATCAATACTATTCGCGAAACCATCGAATCGGTACTTGGCCAGGACTATCCTGATTTGGAGTACATTATCGTGGATGGCGCTTCGACGGATGGTACGCTTGAACTGGTAAAAGGCTATGGCAGCAGAATTAGCAGGTTTATTTCGGAGCCCGACAAGGGGCTGTATGATGCCATCAATAAAGGAATAAAACTGGCCAGTGGCGATGTGGTGGGCCTGTTACATTCCGATGATTTGTTTTATCACTCTGGGGTCGTTTCCAAAATTGCAAAAGCTTTTCAACAAAACGCTGTCGATAGTGTGTATGCTGATTTGCATTATGTGGCCCAGCATGATACCCTTCGGGTTGTCCGGGACTGGCGGAGCGGGGAATATAAAAGGAATCGCTTTCAAAGGGGATGGATGCCGCCCCACCCGACTTTTTATGTGAAAAAGGTCTTTTATGAACGTTTCGGCCTCTATGATACTGAATTCAAGAGTGCGGCAGATTATGAACTGATGCTCCGCCTGCTCTATAAGCATGGTATCAGTACCCATTACATTCCTGATACATTAGTGAAGATGAGGGTAGGTGGCGAAAGCAATCGTAGCCTCAAGAACCGTCTTCGGGCAAACAAGGAAGACTTTATGGCCTGGAAGAAAAACAATCTTCACCCGAAATTTTATACCCGCTTCCTTAAGCCACTGCGTAAACTTCCTCAGTTCCTTTCATTCCGTCGTAGAAGCTACAGCTAATACAAAATCATCGAATAATATTCAACACCAGCGATTGGACTCAAGGGAAAACTCCTCCCGGAGTAGGAGTATAGTGGAGGGTTCCAGATAGAAGCACCTATGGAACCATTCGGTAAGGAGCAATTGGGTGTATACTGGTTGATCATTTATAAGCCTGGTAGATCGATTTCCTGTTTCAAAATGCCCGCCCATCCATTACTCTCTATTGGTGAACGAAAAGAAGAAACTGCCAATAAGCTGTTAAGCCATCTGGTGCCGAACAATCTACAGGCCAAGACCATTATCATTTTTAATGCCCAAACCTGTTGAAAGGTTATCTGGTATTCTTTGTTGAACCAGAACAGTCTGGGACAGGAAAAATTGACCCTGTTTAGGTTTCTGTTACTAATGTCTTGCCTCAACTTTATGTGTTTTTTGACAAAAACAGGTAGAGTCATCTATTCAAAAGAAACTTTAAGTCCATTTAACGAAGGGAACACTATGGAGTTATTAGAGCTGTTTTTCAGGAAATGGGAAGAGTGATGACAGGAAAGAGAAAGTAAATGCTTTTACCTGTATTTCGAGCGCCGGTATCGCCTGTTATTTATAGCACCCGGAGAGTAGTTTACTTTTAGTCCAGTGATAAGATACCAGTCATTATTAGAAGGGTTTCCTCTGTAATTGGAACCCGTATAGCGGGGAGTATAACCAAGCTCATCTCTTCTGTCAGCAAGCTCCCGGGCCAGTTCATCCTCTCCAAAACTTTCCGGATCCCGGTAATTGGTGCTGGCATCATCGAGATAATCTGTAAAGGTAATGCGGTATCCAAACTCTGCTGAGATATCCCACTTGGGACTGGCATGATAAGTAAGACCCAGTCCGGCAGGGATCACCAGTGTAATCCTCCCATAGTTAACCCCCTCCGTCTCCAGCGGCTGTAATGCTACCCACTCTCCCTCATAGCGTGTTTTAGGATTATTCGTCGTAATTCCTGTCCCTGCAAAAGCATATGGGTTTAGGGTGGGCCTGTTATAACGGGAGTATTTATTATAAAACTGCCAGAGGGCTACCACATTCCACTCAAAGTTATCGGAGCGGAAAGACAAATTTCGATCAACGATGGTATTTTCGAAATCATTTAAGGAATCTGCACCCGAAATGCGATACCAGGTGAGCTCTGATCGGAAGTGGAGATGGTTGTTGTAGCGGTACATTAATCCCAGCTGTATGCTAGGTTTTGCCCAAAGGTCGGTTTCATTTGCTTTAAGGTCGCCGAAGTAAGTGCTGAGGCCTGCCCCGGCTGTAAAGCTTACCTGCCCGTGTCTGTACATCCGCTGATTATAGCGGTTTCTGAACTTCCTGAAAGTTTGGGCCTCTGCGACAGCGGAGCTAAGGAGCAGGAAAGTAATGCAAACGGCTATAATTCTGGAAAAGGACATACAGCAATGGTTAGGGTGACAGGCAAATATAAAGAGAAGGAATGAAAGTAAGAAAATGCGTGCAATATTTAAAAGGTTTCCGCCAAAAAGACGAAACAAAAGGAAAAAAGGTTGGCAGCACTTTTGATATTTCCGCTATGGGATAGAAAGTTTTTTGGAAGTTATGATTTGCTATTGTTCGTTGGAAGAATAATTACAATATTAGCAATACAAAGAATAGTAGTAATACGAGTAACATCAGTAATACAGTGTCTACTGTATTCTTTGGGTTCATCTTAATTTCAATACTAATTATAATAAGGACATGACTAAAGTCATTGCATTAAGCAACCACAAAGGGGGCGTAGGTAAAACCACTTCTACCGTAAACATTGGTGCAGGCCTGGCGAATAAGGGCAAACGAGTATTGCTGATCGACATGGATCCGCAGGCGAACCTTACCCAGTGCTTCGGAATACAGGACCCGGAGTATACTGTGTATGGTTCCCTGATTGGAGAGTATGAACTGCGCCCTTATGAGCTGCGTGACACCCTGCATGTGGTAGCCTCTACTCTTGACCTGGCCGGGGCAGAAGTGGAGCTGGCCTCTAAAATAGCCCGCGAAACAATTCTGAAAAAGCTGGTGGAAAAGGTGCGCGATCAGTATGATTATATCCTGCTGGACTGTGCGCCTTCGCTGGGACTGATTACCATAAACGCTTTTGCCGCTGCCGATGAAATATATATTCCCCTGCAGGCACAGTTCCTGGCTCTGCACGGTCTGGATAAATTATTCGAGATAGTGGACCTGGTAAAGGAAAATATCAACCCGAATCTGCACATCAGCGGGGTGTTTACCACCCAGTTTGATGGCCGTAAGGTGCTGAATCGTGACATTGCCGAGCTGGTACAGGAGCACTTTAAGGATAAGGTGTTCCGGACGGTGATTCGGGATAATGTTACCCTGGCCGAGGCGCCCAGCCACTGGCAGGATATTTTTTCCTATAATCCAAAAAGCTACGGGGCGGTAGATTATGCCTCGCTGGTAGATGAAATTTTAGTCCGCCCGTAAGAAAGAGAGATAATTTTTTGATAATACAGGTGTTATGATTAATATGAGTAACACGATAAACATGGTGAAGAATGGCCCAGAGGAAAAGCTTTAAATCAGCAATAGATAAAACCAATTTAAATGAGAAGAGGGGGATCAAAAGTCTGGTTTCGACCCCACCTTCTGAAAAGGATGCCCAGCCGCCCCAGGTGGTGAAGCAGGAGGAAGAAGTGCCGAAAGACCTGCGGCAAACCTTCGTGATTCGGGAAGACTACCTGGAGAAACTGAAAGATTATGTGCACATGATTCGGGTTACGGAAGACTCTTATTATACCCAGAAGGATGCCATGCACGAAGCGCTGGATATGTTGTTTGAATCGGCCGGGGAGATAAAGCCCAGGCCGGATAAGTTAAAGGAAAGGGAGCAGGAAAGAGCCCAGCGCATCCGTAGAGGAAGAGCAGGTTAATCAGCAACAATATTAACCCGGTGAACAAGGTGTTTGCCGGGTTATTTTTATTACCAGTGTTACCAGGTAACTTTTTCAACTAATCATATTCTCTCCACCAGGCATTTTCCCTTTCAGTAAAAATGCTGTTTCCCTTCCTTTTTTTTATTTCAGTAAACAAAACCGGTTCTTCCTGTAAAGGCTGTTGGCTTTTTAAGGGGTGAAATATTTAAAGATTCCGGGCAGTGCAGAAATCGCTTTAATAAACGTGAACCCGGGAATGGTAGGTTCTTCTAAGGTCTGTCACCTACCGTCATTCCGGACGAAGAGCAAGGGAAATCCGGAATCCTGAGCATGGATTATACTAAACAGGCTGAGATCCCTGCAGCCCTGGGGCCACCCATGCAGGATGACGAGTCTGTTTAAGCTGTTTTAGAAGTTGCTTAATGGTGTTTTCATTCCATACCTCACGTTAAAGGAGGACATTTTCTAAGCTGTGTCTGATAAATACCTTTAACTCTAATTTTGTCATTTCGACGGCAGGAGAAATCCTTCAAATACCTGAAGTTTAAAAAGATTATGTTAGGTGGAAAGAGGCTTCCCGCACGGCCTCCGCTAACGTCAGCAGGACACGGAATGTTGATTCATCAGAAACAGCCTGGCTTTTTCACACTCCTGATTCCGGGTTCAGTTTAAATTAGGATGACTTACTTTCTTTAAACCCTTTTATTAAAAGCGGGATCAGCTGAGTTTACTTTTCTGCATTCTATATTCATCATTTTTAGTATAAAAGGCTGCTCTGCCACTATAACACGCTCAGTAACCCGGTGTTCTGAATGTTACGGATGCTAATGAGATTACTGGTAGCTTCCTTTTCAAACTTTTATTCTTTCTTTCAAAATGGTGGTGAGGAGCATGTTTCTTTTACCGGAGATTTGTCCAATACGCTACACTTAATGGTTTGTATATCAAGCGACCAAAATTATGTTAATGAGGCTCTTCATTCACCTGAAAGAGATGTCACCCTGTTACTAATGTTACCGGTATTAAACATTTTTTGGCGCAGTAATGGTTTCATTAAGGCAACCTAAAGCCCGAAATGTACAACCTCCGGGAAAGAAGCATTGGAGTAGAAGTGGAGTTTTAATTCTTTTTTGCAAGAGTGGATTAAGGGCATTTTTCTTTTCAGGGGCAGCAGGTGGTGTATTCTTTATATTATCACTATTATCGTGCTTTTCTATATGGAGAATGATACTTTTATTATGGTAGTTATTATTGTTACTAAAGTTATGAAGGTTACTGATATGATTGATGTTCATTTTTTGATTTTAAGCGGAAAGGATGGGAGACGGTAAAATCCGTGATTATAGTACCTTATCTCCATTTTTATGGTTCTCCACAGGAGGTAGCTCATTAGGACCGTGGCAAAGGAGAAGGTGGTGCAGGTTTCAGAAGGAGAAATGAGGTCGCCGGGCTGTCTGCTTAAAGACATGACCAGGCATAGCAAAGGACTTACAGTAACTCATGATTACTGGTATTAATGGTGTTATCAATGTTACTACAGGTAATTAACACTATTGGAAAAGAGGAGCTTAGGAAGGTAGTAAAAAGTAAGCGAGTTGGCTTTTATCAGCTCAGTGGTGAGAATAACCGCCAATATCCTTCCTGCTCCTCTTCGCAGAAAAGGTGTGGGAGTAAGTAAACTGTGGGCATGATGATGAGCGCAACAACAGAAATCTTCTTCCGTCCTCCTCAGGAAGGATAAGAAGGCAGTGAGAGTTTGTGAGAGAAAAGAAATACCTGAACAGGATAGCAGGCGAATGTACAATTTAAAGGGACTGGAAGAGTTTAGAAGTACATATGGCGGGTATTGGTGTAAATGCTTTTAGGTATAGAGGTTTATGCTCCTTGAATGGCGCTCATTCCTTCGGGAAGTACGCATCCATCACGACCATCGAACCAGGCTAACAGGCACTAGCTGCTCTGTTTCCTGCACCGGACCTGTAAGATCGTGTGACAGAGGATAAGATCCCCGCCTTTTTTGTTTTATTTTCAACAGCGGAATAGAAAGAGCGGCGTATAGGGAACAGTATTCATATTATATTATCATTACGCAGAGTGTTACCGGGTAATATTAGGTTCTCCGATGTTACCTTTGTTACTGGTATTTTCAGTTTACAGAGGAAAGGACAGCACAACCTCCATTCCTTCGCCGGGGCTACTCCTGAAACGGATGTCTCCTTCCAGTAATTCGAGCTGGGTTTTTACCAGCGACAAGCCTATACCGCTCCCCGGAACATGGAAGTGGAAGCGGGTAAATGGTTTCCCAATCGCCTCTCCATACTTTTCCAGATCCAGCCCGAGGCCATTATCCTGGATGCTAATGTAAGCCCGCTTGTCTTTCCTGAAAGAGCGGAGACGGATTTTAACCTTTTTCTCCGGATCGCGGTATTTGATGGCATTGGTGAGCAGGTTGTTGATAATATCCTGCACATAGGTACGTACGCTGCAAAGAATTGGCAGTGCCCGGAAGTCATGGGTAATGGAAGCGCCGGAGCGTTGTATCTGGTGTTCAAGGTAGTAACTTGACTGTTGTAAAACTTCTTCGAGCTCGACCTCTTCTTTAGGGGCACTCAGGTCTTTCCTTTTCTCTATCAGAAGCGCCACTTCTTTAATGGACCTGTCTAAGCGCTGGGCAGAAAGATTTATTTTCTGGATAATCTCGCTTACCTCTTCAGGGCTGGAAATTTTAAATAACTGGGCCAGACCTAACAGATTGGCAACCGGCGCCCGGAGCTGGTGCGAAACAATATTGGCGAACTCCTCCAGCTGATGATTCTGGTGCAGCAGGCTGTTCAGCAGCTCCTCCCTTTCCTCTTCATAGCGCACCTGCTGGCTCACATCATATACGAGAATGATTTCAGAAGGACGGTTTCTGAAAATGATGCCATGGCTGGAAATTTTAACATGTATGAAGGTTCCATCCTTCCGGAGATGACGCCAGATTCCTGTACTGTAATAGCCCTGGGGAGCATCGCTTACATTGTCCCTGACTTTTTGCTTGTCTTCAGGTGGCCGGATATCCAGGATGCTCATTTGCAGAAATTCCTCCTTTGAGTAGCCATACTGCTGTACAGCTGCTTCGTTTACAGCGACAAAGGCCAGGCTATCCTTATCGAATACCCACATGGGAGTGGGGTTTTCCTGGAACAATTGCCGGTTCTGGAGGGCCTGTTCCTGATACTTCTTCTCCATCCTTCGGGAAAAGAAAAAAGCCAGGCCGGTATTAATCAGTACAAGCAGGAAGCCTGCCCCTAAAGAAAGTTTGTGCCCACTGGTTAAAGGACCGTCTTTCTGCTGAAGAAGAAAGGCCAGGAATAGCATCGTGGCCACCCCGGTGATAAAAATCAGCAGGCTTAATAAGTACTTAAATGATGGTTGTTTCATGTGGTTTGTACAGAAACTAAGGAAAATAACATTCTGTTATAGCCAGCCAGCAAAAAGCACCTTAAAAAGTGAAGATGGAAGTCTTATGGAAACAGTCAGTCCTGTTTCTGGTAGCTATTAAAGGTTTTTTTCACCCCAGGCAAAAAGAGCATTTTTTGAGAGGAAAAACTTCTCCTGTGGCCATTTCAATTTCAGGTACTCTCCACCTGCCGGTTTTTCAAATTTACAACTTCCTGGGTCTCCGCAGCCTGCTTCTCTTTTTATATTCTTTCCTTTTACTTCTTTTTCACAATAAGGTTTTTCCTGCAGGTCTTGGCAAAATGGCAGCTGGCATATACTTTTGCAGTGCTCCTGTTCAGGAGTTTTTATTTATACAGAAGAGTGGAGAGACAGGCTCTGTGAAACTCTGGCAACCTGGCGCAGGCCTTTGAGGCTCTACCAAGGTGCTAATTCCTGTCCTGACAAGGAAAATATAAATACCGAGATGAAAAAATCACCTAGCAGCAGCCTGAAGTTTCAGCATTCCTATTCCCCCAAATCATCCCTCCAATGGGTGACGTCTGGCTGTTGTTGTTGCTGTTGTAATTAATTCCTTTTATCATTCTTTTAGCACTTTCCGTTAATTCCGGAAAGTCAGATTAGCCAGGCTTCCTTTTAGGCCACTTAAGCTGTGGACGAGGCACTGGCGACCTTTCTATTGTTCCCTTATTAACTTCTTCAAAAATGAAAACCATTCCGAATGCAGGAGGGTGGGCACTCCTCCCTTTTCTGGTATTTGTTCTTTCTTTTCTTGGAACCGGGCTTTTGCTCGATGACTTTTATGCCTTTAGTGCGCCGGTAGCGGTGGTGTTGGGGGTTATTGCTGCTTTTTTGATCCTGAGGGGTTCCGCCGATGCCAAGGTGGCGGCCCTCATCCGGGGCTGTGGCGATAGTAAAATCATTACCATGTGCCTTATCTACCTCCTGGCTGGGGCATTTGCCACCGTTACAGCAGCCATGGGAGGAGTTGAGGCTACGGTTCAGCTGGGCCTTCATCTTATTCCGCTTCAGTACCTGGCCCTCGGCATCTTTGTGCTGGCCGCTTTTCTCTCCACCGCCACCGGAACCTCTGTAGGGGCCATAGTGGCTTTGGGGCCTATCGCTGCTGGGCTGGCAGCAGAAAGTGGTATTTCGCTGCCCCTGATGATGGGCGCGCTTTTGGGAGGGGCTATGTTTGGCGATAACCTTTCCATGATTTCCGACACGACCATTGCTGCTACCCAAACGCAGGAATGTGAAATGAAGGATAAATTCAGAATCAATCTCCGCATAGCAGGACCCGCTGCCTTGCTCACCATTATCCTGCTCCTGCTAAGCGGCTTTTATGCGGAGGCGGTAGTAGGAGCCGGGGAAGAAAGTGCCCCGCTGGCCTTATGGAGAATTCTTCCCTACCTGCTGGTGGTGGGGCTGGCGGTTGCAGGCGTAAACGTTTTTAATGTGCTAACCATTGGTACCCTGTTTTCCGGTTTGTCTGGTATTCTGGCAGGCGATTTCGGCTGGCTTGGCATTAGCCAGGAAGTATACAAAGGTTTTACCGGCATGACGGATATTTTTCTCCTGTCGATGCTTACGGGTGGTCTGGCCGCCATGGTGGCGGAAGCCGGGGGTATTGACTTCCTGCTCAGAAAGGTTAAGGGCGCCATTCACACCCCCAAAACAGCCCAACTGGGAATTGGAGCTCTGGTAGGAACGACGAATATGGCCATAGCCAATAATACGGTTTCTATCGTTATTGCAGGTCCGCTGGCCAGGGAAATAAGCCTCCAGTTTGGAGTGGACAAACGAAAAGTGGCGGCCTTACTCGATATTTTTGCCTGTTTTGTGCAGGGGCTGCTTCCCTATGGAGCCCAGATGCTCATTCTGCTCAGCTTTACCGAAGGGAGCCTGGCCTATTTCGATGTGCTGCCTTATGCCTGGTACCTCTACTTGCTATTACTGACGAGCCTGCTAAGTATTTCCCTTCCTGTAAAGGGAAGACGAAAAGAACCAACCGGTCTGGCTGAGCAAAAGGGGAAAGTGTTAAAAAAGGCGGCCTGAGGAAGCTTTGTGCCTCTGTTTAAAAGTTTTTAATGTATCATTGCGGCAAAAAAAATAGAATGGACATTGCGTTTGTTTGTTACCAGGGCTCCGGGAAGTTTTCGCTCATCGAAGAGGAAAACACTTTATTACTCGAATATCTGCAGGCCAGGGGGCTGCAGGTCAGAAAAGAAATATGGGATGACCCGGAGGTGGACTGGGCAGCTTACGATTGGGTACTGCTGAAAGCTCCCTGGGATTATTTCGATAAGTACGAGGCTTTCCTCCACTGGTTAAACCGGCTGGATCAGTTAGAAGTGCCGTTGCTAAACCCTTCGGCCATCGTTCGCTGGAATAGCGATAAGCATTACCTGAAAGATATTGAAGCGGCCGGCTTGCCGCTGATTCCTTTTGAGCTGTTGGAAAAAGGAGAAAAGGTATCGCTGGAAAAATATTTCGACCATTTTGCAACAGAGCAGCTGATTGTGAAACCGGCCGTAAGTGGAGGCGCAAAAAACACTTTCTCTTTTAACCGTAAAGAAGCCGAAGAACTTTCCGGCAGGCTCAACCTGCTGCTGGAGCAGGAAGCTTTTCTGGTGCAGCCTTTTATTTCTCAGATCCAGGAAGAAGGAGAATGGTCACTGGTATTTTTTAATGGGCAGTTTAGCCATTGCCTGTTAAAGAGGGCGAAGAGTGGCGACTTCCGGGTACAGCATGTACATGGCGGAAGTGTACACCCCCAGACAGCTCCCGAGGCCCTGCTGGAGCAGGCAAAAAGATATATCGCGGCTTTTGCCCGGGACTGCCTCTATGCAAGGGTAGATGGGGTTCAGATAAATGGCACTTTTTGCCTGATGGAACTGGAGCTGATAGAACCTTTCCTGTACTTAGCCGGCTCCCCGGGAAGTTATGAAAATTATTATCAGGCCCTGCAAACCCTAACCCGGCGGGTCAGTGAAACGGTGGAATAAAAAAGCTCCCTGAAGTTTGGGATAGAGAAATTAAACAGCCACTGCTGAAACAACTTTTCTTTTCAACGATTAATTAAACAGGGTTTGTTTAATCAATTTGAAGAAAAGTACTCCTCTATGGAAATAGTTAATTTCAGGAAAAGCTCCATTACCTATTACAGCTACATCCTGCTGTTTATCGTTTTGTTTTTTTTCGGCCTCTATCATGCCCGTAGCTTTTTGATTCCGGTTGCGCTTGCGGTATTGTTCTCTATGCTTCTCTGGCCGGCAGCTAAATTCTGTGAGAGGAAGGGGGCTTCCAGGAAATGGTCTTCAGGGATATGCGTTTTTATCCTGCTGCTTTTCATGCTGGGGCTTATCTTGTTTTTGGTGAGCCAGGCAGCCGGCTTTACCTCTCAGATGTCCAGCATTCAGCAGCAGTTTACCGCTATGCTGGACCAGGTAAAGAATTTCCTGGAATCGAAGCTCGGCATTGATATCGGGCAGGTGCTGGGGAATAATTCCAATAGCAGTAATCAGCAGGGAGGAAACATGGGGGGCTTTGATATAACCTCTTACCTCTCCGGCTTCCTCTCCGGTTTAAAATCCATTGCCATGGGGACAGTAGCTGCAATAATAGGCATTATTGTGGTATTGGTATATGTTTTCCTGATGCTGCTGTACCGCCATGTCTTTATTAACTTTATCAGGAAGATCTCTCCAAAAAAAGAGGAAGCGGAAGAAGTAAGTAGAGAAGTGGCCAAAGTAAGCCAGCAGTACCTGGCGGGTCGCCTGATTGTAATTGGGATAGTCGCGGTAATTAATTCCGTAGGCTTAACCCTGATAGGGATCAAACAGGGGATCTTTTTTGGAGTGCTTGCGGCCTTCCTGGACCTGATTCCCTATATCGGAATTATTATCGGCGCAGGTCTTCCGTTAATCGCTTCTTTAATCAATAACGAGGCACTGTGGCCTTTTTTCGCTGTACTGGGCTTGTTTGTGTTTGTGCAGCTGCTGGAAAACTATTACCTGACGCCTAAAATAGTGGGCACTAAAGTGCGCTTAAATCCGCTCTTTACCATTATGGCGGTGCTGGTGGGCGGCTACCTTTGGGGAGTTGCCGGCATGATTCTCTTTATTCCTTTCCTGGGTATGCTCAAGGTTATTTTTGACCATGTGGAGCCTCTGAACCCATATGGCTACCTGATAGGTGATCCGGAAAACAGAACCGATAAATCTGATGCCTTAAGGTAAGGTGCATCCCTGAAATTGCCGGGGGAAAAGAAAGGGCTGAAAAAGCAGCGCTTAACCGTTTTAAAAGCCTCTGCCTTTATTAAAAAGAGCGTTTTCATCTTAAATTCTGAACAGCATGAAAAAACTATTTTTTTATTTGCTTCTTTTAATCGGGACGCTGGTTATTCTTGCCACCCTTGGTTCTGCCATCGCTACGGAAGATTTCTGGTGGATAAAAATACTGGACTTTCCACGGTTACAGTTTCTGATCCTGGCCATCCTTCTTATTCCGCTCTTTATCTGGCTGGCCGATGACTGGGGGTTCTGGAAGGTGTTCTTTTTAATAGGTCTTGTGGCAACCATTATTATCCAGTGCTTTTATCTTTACCCTTATACCGAACTGGTAGACCCGGCAGTGGAGGGTATTGCAGAGGAGGAGGCAGCGCCCGCCTCTACTTTCGACCTTATGGTTGCCAATGTGTATATGCACAACCGGCAGGCGGAAGATTTTATCCATATCGTGCAGGAGCATGACCCTGATATACTGCTTGCTATGGAAACGAATAACTGGTGGGAGGAGGCCCTGCAGCCACTGGACGAAGCGTATCCTTATGGGATGGAATATCCTCTGGACAATACCTATGGCATGATTTTGTATTCCAAATATCCGCTCCTTAACCAGGAAATTCTTTTTCTGCAATACGATAGCGTCCCTTCTTTTCATGCACAGGTGCAGTTACCTTCCGGCAGCTTATTTAACTTCCATGGAGTGCACCCGGTGCCACCCTTCCCCGGTGAGCCCAACGATACCAGTGATGAAGAAGTAGCGCTGGTAAAGGTAGGGGAAATGGTGGAAGCGCTCGGGCAGCCTGCCGTGGTGGCCGGAGACCTGAACGATGTTGCCTGGGCCCAGAGAGAGCGGCTCTTCGAAACAGAAGGCCTCCTGTATGATACCCGCATTGGCCGGGGCATTATACCTACTTTTAGCGCAAAGAGCTGGATAGCAGCCTGGCCGCTCGATTATGTTTTTGTTACCAATGATTTTGCCCTTATTGAGCTGAAAAGACTGGAGGAGTTTGGTTCTGACCACTACCCGCTGTATACAAAAATAAGCCTGCAGGAGTAGGAAAGAGCTAAGCATGCAAGCTCCAGCCTTCATCGTGATGTTATGTTCTTTTAGAAGAAGAAAGGCCTCTCCCGAAGCCTTTCCTTTTTTTTATTTTCCTCCTGCTGCTTTTTCTTCCTCTTCCCTTTTTGAGGCAAATTGCCCGGAAAAGATATTTGCCTATGGAAGGTCTTCCAGCTGGTTCTGCTCTTTCTTCTTCTCGGCTTTCTTTCTTCTTCTCTTACTGAGAATACTCTCCAGCGGAACCCATTTCTTTTCCAGTATATCCTCTTCCGGTGGGTTATCGAGCAGAAAGGCCAGCGGTAGCAGGGAAGGAGAGGCATCGCAAATGACCTTGATGATGGCCAGCACCGGAATGGAAAGAATCATGCCGAGAGCACCCCAGAACATGCCTCCGATAAACAGCGCAATAATGGCGGCAAAAGGATTGATGCTCACTTTGCCTCCTACAATATTTGGCGTGATAAAGTTGCCCTCCAGGAACTGTACACTCCAGAAAAGAAGCGCCACCCCCAGCGGATACCAGAGAGAATCTTTCGTAACAAGGGCAAATAAAATAGGGAGCAAAGAACCTATCAGAATGCCGATATAGGGAATAATGGTCAGTACAGCAGCCAGTACTCCAAAAAAGATGGCGTGCTGAATGCCCAGCAACATCAGGCCCACAGAATTGAGAATTGCAACAATAAAGATAACCGTAAATAAACCCACAATGTAGTTCCTTACTACCATTTCCACTTTAGCAAGGGTCGTTCCCACTTTCTGATGGTCGTCTCTCTTGAAACATTTATATAAAAAGCCTACAAAGAACCTCCGGTAGTAAAGGAGGAAAAACAGGGCGATCAGGAAAAGAAAGAAGCCCGTAAAGAAATCGGCTGTTGCCGAAACAGTGGTGGTCACCGCTGCTGTACTATCTTTGAGAAAGCTATTGAGAGAGTCTTTCAGGTACCGGGTTTGCTCTTGTTGTTCAACCCCAAAAGTAGCTTCCATCCAGCCATAGCCCCTGTCGATCAGTTCCTGAAAGCGGCCTCCGATAGAGTGAAGATCATTGGAAATTTGACCGACCTGAAAAGAAAAGAAATAGGAGAGTCCTGATAGGGCCAATAGTACCACCAGAATAGAGAAGACGGAACTGAAACCTCTGTTCATTTTAAGCCTCTCAAACTTATTGCTGAGCGGATGTAGCAGCAGGGCTACAATGAGCGCTGCTAAAAGAGGGCTGATAAGCGCCTGGCCTACAATCAGCACATAGGAGGTTAAAATGATACTCGCCAGAATGAAAAAGTATTTTATATAAGCAGGAATAGATTGCATAAATTTGTTCAGAAACAGTAAGATGTTTAAACTATAAAGAGAAACACCAAACAGAATCTTTTGTTGAATATTGGCTGTTTTTCTCCTGATATTTTAATGGCTCATTCTTTTTTACTCCTTCCATATTTACAGGCAGTTAATGCCATAAAATTTTACTGAGCCAGAATAAAGGAAGAATTCTATGCCTGCTCCATAGCTGAGGGGGAAATTTAATGAGCTACAGTTCAGGGCCGGGAAAGAAAGGATACCATTCACAGAGGATCGTATAGGTGAATTGTTAATTTAAAATCTAAGGGCCTGTCACTGAGTCGATAAGCTTTGTGGAGATGGCCCTTCCCTTTATTTTTCTCCAGGTATTTCTTCGCTCCAGTTCAATAGGTATCAACCAGCCATAAAGGCCTTTTAGGCGCTTTGCTGCATCTTTTTTATCCCTTTTGCGTACTGGTAAGAGTCAGGCCGATACGGTGGTTCATGAGGAGCTTTGTAATTTTTTAAGTGGCTGAAAATATAAAAATCATACAAATCTGATATTCAGGTAATTATAGATTATTTTTGTTGTGTGGAGCTTTCTGATATTCAGGAAGGATGCGCTGCTAATGCCCGGGTAATGAGGAATACCCCCTCAAAACGCTTTAAATCCAGGTAATAACAGGGGAAATGGTAATTATATATTGAGACAGTTTATGAAAATTCTATACACTAATTTATTCATCTTTTTAGGATTATTGTTTAGCTACCAGGCTTCGGCACAAACAACAGAAAGTGTAAAGCCCGTTAGCTACTACCCGATGCTTAACTGGGATACCTCTCCCTACGAATCTTTCCGTTATACTTCCGAAAACGGCTACTGGGATTGGATTAACTTTCGTTTGCTGTACCCGAACGGCTACGATTCCACGGCTCAGGATGCAAAGGAATATCCGCTGATTATAATGCTGCATGGGGGAGGTGAGTCGGCCAGGATGATGTGGAATAACACCACGAAAAGTAACACTCCTTATCCTGAGGATGATGTGCGCAGAGACAATAACGACCATCAGCTTCTGTTTGGAGGAAAGGATTATTTAAAAGCAATGGAAAGCGGCCGGTTTCCCGGTTTTGTGCTGTTCCCGCAAAACTTTTATGGTACCTGGGTAAAGGAAGATGGTGGAGCTTCCTATTTCCATGATGATTTAAGAAAAACCATTGAGCTGGTAGAGTACCTGGTGGAACATCTTAAAATTGATCCTTCCAGAATTTATATCAACGGCTTATCGGCAGGCGCGAAAGGGGTATGGCTCGCTGCAGCCCGCCGACCTGATCTCTTTGCGGCTGCCATTCCGATGTCTGGCCATAGTAATCCAGCCTGGGCAGACCAGCTGGCAAAGGTGCCGCTGTGGGTGTTTCAGGGAGAGCTCGATACCAATCCAAGAGCCTGGGTAACCCGTGAAACAGTGGAGGCTGTAAGAGCTGCTGGTGGTGAAGTACGTTATACCGAATATGATAGCGTGGGCCATAACACCTGGAGCAGAGCCTATAATGAAAAAGATTTTTATGAATGGATGCTGGCCCATCAGAAGGAGGGAGTCACAGATGGTAATGAGGCCCCGGTGGTCGATGCCGGAAAAGACAAAACGCTTACGCTCCCCACGAACAGTACAAGCTTTACCGCCATCGCTTCCGACCCTGACGGGACCGCCCTTACCTATTTGTGGCGACAACTCGAAGGGCCAAAGCTTAGCCTGACAGATACCACCAAAGCCACGCTTTCGCTTAACAATCTGGTAGAAGGAAGTTATATTTTTCAGGTTAGTGTAAAGGATGCAGAGGGCGCTATGGATGCCGATGAGGTGATTCTTGTTGTAAATAAAGCTGCGAATAAAGCCCCTGTTATAGACGATTTGCAGGATCAGGTAGTTACCCTTCCCACCAATAGCACCAGCTTTACTGCCAATGCAACGGATTCTGATGGCACCATCGCTTCTTACCTCTGGCAACAGCTGGAGGGTCCGGTGGTCAATTTAAAGGATACAGCCACTAAGAAGTTAACCGTTAGCGGTCTGGTAGAAGGAAGTTATAAGTTTAAAGTGACCGTTAAGGATAACGAAGGGGCTACCGCTTTCCAGGAAGTGGCGCTTCTGGTGAAGCCAAAGCCCAATGAACTGCCGGTAGTGAATGCCGGCGCCGACCAAACCATTACCCTTCCTGAAGATACTGCCACTCTTATGGCAGAGGCCCGGGACCCTGATGGAAATATTGACTCATACAGCTGGAAGCAACTCTCAGGGCCTACTACAGCTACTGTAAACGGACAGTCCACTGCTAAGCTGTCACTGTCTGCTCTAAAAGAAGGGACTTATACTTTTGTGGTGAGTGTAGCGGATAATGTGGGAGGAACCGCTTCGGATACTGTAAGTGTGGTAGTGAAGCCAAAGCCAAATGAGTTGCCGGTTGTGAGTGCGGGTGAAGATAAAACCATCACTCTGCCAACCAATACAGCGACACTTACTGCTGAAGCGAAGGACCCGGATGGGGTAATAAAAAGCTATCTGTGGGAAAAGCTGACAGGTCCGGCAGCGGAAATGTCGGGTCAAACAACCAAAACCCTGTCGCTTTCAGGATTAACAAAAGGAAGCTACACCTTTAAAGTTACGGCTACCGACGATAAAGGAGGGAAAGCCTCAGATGAAGTTTTGCTGGTGGTAAACCCTGCTGCGAATAAAGAACCGGTAGTAAATGCAGGTGAAGATAAAACAGTTACTTTACCCCTTAGCAGTGTAAGCTTCACCGTTAAGGCCTCCGACCCGGAAGGTTCTGCGCTTAGCTACCTCTGGAAGAAGGTAAGTGGCCCGGCGGTTACCTTAAAAGATACCACCTCCGCCACGCTTACGGTGCTAAATCCGGTAAAAGGGGAGTATGTATTTAAAGCCCTGGTTACCGATGGAGCGGGGGCCACTTCTCAGGATGAAGTGAAGCTTACCGTTCTTCCCGCCCCTAACCAGCAACCGGTGGTGGAAGCAGGCAGCAAGAAAACCATTACCCTTCCTACCGATACAGCGGTGCTGGTGGCGGAGGCTAAAGATGCCGATGGAAGCATTAAAAGCTATAAATGGGAAAAGGTAAGCGGCCCCTCCACTTTCAGCATGAGTGGAGCCACTACCGCACGACTTTCCCTTTCCAGCCTGGTGCAGGGGAATTATATCTTTAAAGTTACCGTGCAGGATAACGAAGGGGCAACGGCCGCTGACCAGGTAGAACTGGAGGTAAAAGTAGCTCCTAACCAAAAACCAACGGTCAGTGCCGGAACTGACCAAACCATTATGCTCCCGAATAATACCGCCACTTTTATGGCGGATGCCCGGGACCCGGATGGAACTATCTCTACCTACCTTTGGGAAAAAGTACAGGGACCGTCGGCTACCCTTGCCGAAACAGGCGAAGCAGAGCTGGTAGTAACGAACCTTGTGGAAGGAAACTATATTTTCCGCGTTACCATCACAGATAATAAAGGAGCTACCGCCCATGATGAGGTTCAGCTGAAAGTAAAGCCTGCCGAGAACATTGCACCGACTGTCAATGCCGGCACAGATGTCAGCCTAACCTTACCCAACAATTCCGTTACTTTATCAGCAGCGGCTTCCGATGAGGATGGTACAATCTCTTCTTACCTCTGGGAAAAGCTTTCCGGTAGCGCCGCCACGCTCAGCAATGCAGACCGGCCGACAGTATCGATTTCGGGACTGGAAAATGATTCCTACACCTTTAAAGTTACCGTTACAGATAATAAAGGGGCTACTGCTTCCGATACCGTAATTGTAAATGTTTTTGAACCGGCTGAGGGAAATCAGGGACCACTGGTAAATGTTATGCAGGATACCACGCTTATACTTCCTGTTGATTATTTTACGCTGAAAGGATCTGCTAATGATAATGATGGAAGTATAGTATCTTACTTGTGGGAGCAGGTGAGCGGACCGGCAGGAATCAATATGAACAGAAATGATACCACCCAGGTAGAGATAGTAGGATTGGTTGAAGGGGTGTATGTATTCCGCCTTACGGCTACGGATAATGAGGGAGCTACTGATTCGGCAGAGGTGCAGCTAACTGTTAAACCACTGGTAAATGGTACAGATCCGGTGGAGGCTTCGGTTACTAACTTATTAGCTTATCCTAACCCTTTTACTGATTATGTTCATTTACAACTGGTATCAAAGGAGAATGACCAGCTAAGCGTTCGGGTATATGATCCCATGCTGAAGGAGCTGTACAGGGGAATTGTGCAGGCAATAGCAGGAGAGGAGCTCATATACAGGATTAACCTTCCGTCAGGAGGCCTGGAACCAGGTACTTATTTTATTCAGGTACAGAATAAAAAGGGAACATTTAAAAAGATGCTGAGGGTAATCCATCAGTAAGCCTGGGTTATAAAATTTAATCCCGCATTCCGGAAGGTTCCCATCAGGAGCTTTGAAGGGGTGCGGGATTTTTTGTTGTTTCAGGCCTGCTTCCTTCCTAAGCAATAAGATTTATATGCCAGGTAGCAGACGGGCCGGAAAAGGACTGTATGAGAACCCGTGTGCCTTTATTCCTTTTCCTTTCTTCTCAAAATTCCACAAAAAAGAGGGGGCATTCCATAAAAAGGAGATACCTGAAAAAAAACAAACAAAGCCCGAAGAGAGGGGGGAAAGATTTGTTTAACTCAAATGTTTTTGACTCACCAGGTACTTTTCTATGGCTCGACTGATTAATATTACTACCCCTTCTGAAAAAACAGATCATTTACTGAAAGATCTCAGGGAGGTAGACCACCTGCTGGAATTAAAGGTTTAACTGGGTGTCTCTGTATCCCCTCCGGGAGACGAAATCAGCCTTGCGATCCCTAACAGCTCTCTGCACCAGGTAATGTTGCTTGATGGTTATGGTTTGGGAGAAGAAAAGGGTATATCTGTATCGACCACTGCACCCTCCAGCTATTCCCCAACCCAAGCCTACCATCCCATTGCCAGGGATAATAATGAAGGAAGCTGGGAAGAGATGGAAATGACCATTAGTAACGACAGCAATACCTCCATCAATACCATGATACTGTTGATGATAGCCGGCTCCCTGGCCACCATCGGGATTGCCAATAACTCCCTGCATATTGTTATCGGGGGTATGCTGATTGCACCGGGTTTTATGCCGATTGTGAGAATTTCCCTTGGAGTATTCGCGAAATACAGGGGATGGTCCTATGGGCTCATCGACTTTTTTTAAGGGTATCTGGCACTGATAATTGGGGCGGCCATTACTTCCCTTATCCTCGATATTTCCGGCCTGGAACCTACTTCACCTGCCACTTCTTATTATGTGCCCGCTCAGGAACTGATAAAATACTGGAGCAGCATTACTTTTTCCTCCCTGCTTGCTTCGTCCGTAGCCAGTATTGCAGGAGCGGTATTGTTGGCCACCCAAAAGTCGGTCTATACCTCGGGGGTAATGATTGCGCTGGCGCTTGTACCATCGGCCGCCCTTACTGGTATCGGCATGGTAGATGGAGATTTTGCCCTTGCAGGAGCTGCCGCTGTTCGCTTCCTGCTGGATGTACTCCTGGTGCTTGTATTTTCTATTCCGGTATTCGCCTGGGTAAAATCTTATTATCATAGAAGAGAAACCACTGCTGAATAAAAAGTTATTTTAATTCCTTCATTTATGATGATACCAAACAAGCTTTAAAAGGGCGACCATGTAAGGGTTATTGCTCCTTCGCACAGCTTTCCACCTGAAAAAAGTGAATCAATTAAAAAGCAGGGAAAGGAAAGACTGGAAAAGCCTGGCCTAAAATCAGTTTTGGGAAATATGTGGAGGAGTTTAATGGATTTTGCACCACCACAGTAGAACATCGGCTGGAAGACCTTCATGAGGCCTTCGCAGGCCCGGAAGTGCAGGTCACCATTCCGGCCAATGGAGGCTCCAGTGGCAACCAGCTCCTGAAGTATATTGACTACGAAAATGGTCAGGTCCAAAAAAGAACTGGAAGGGGTGCCCGTAATAGGTAATTTTGATTTTGGACATATTAACCCGATGGCTACTTTCCCGAAAGGCGGACAGTTACGGTTCGAGGCAAAACAAAATGATCAGATAAGCCTTGAAAGTACCAAACATTAAGAGCTGAGATATTAACGAACAAAGGGTCCATGGCTTTTTCGGCTCAGTCCCTCCATTTTTGCGGAGACAGCAGATTTGAAAGATTCGCCCATATGGAAGAAAATAAACAGCTAAAAAGTTTCCAAATATCTTATGGCTCCAATTCAATTTAGCATCAAAAAAGCGTTTCTTATCTTTTCTTCTCCATTTCCATATTTTTATTCTCCTCAATAAAGCGCCGGATTCCTTTTCCATTCATTTTCATAATGGCAAAGGCAATTCCGGAAAATACCATTATGGTGACGACATCCATTCCAAATACCCAAAGCTTTTCCCATGGATGATCGCCATGCGAAAATCCGTAGACAAATTTTAGCCCGAACCAGGCTGGGTATACCGAAACGTGGGCGGTGGCGGCAAGGCCAATCAGTTCGTGCCGCCCTGCGTCATCTACAGCACCAATGCCCGCTGCCAGACCAATTACAGCTGCTATTAAAAAGCTCTGGAAGGGAGGAGTGCTGAACTCCGTAAACTTAATGCCCGGCTCCAGGTAAAGGGCTACCACTACCCCTGCGGCAACAATCATAAGCGTTGAAAGCAGGAAAGCCAGTAAGCCCTGGCCCATTAAACGCCATTCCCGGATGCAGCCTGAAAAGCCAACTGCCAGCAAATTATGGTGGTAAGGCAGAAACAGAAGGCTTGCGATGATTAATGGCATATAACCTTCTACCATGCCATAGCTCAGCAGGAGAGAGGAAAGAAAGATGCGGCTGAGGAGTCCTGCTGTAACGTTGGTATATTCCCAAAGGTCTTCATACACATCGGAAGAAGGCTGAATAAGAGGTTTGGTCTCTTTGGAGGGAAGTTCACTGCCCCATAAACTTTCAGGGTGCTGAACGGAAAAGTTAAAAGTTTTTGGATCGTAAAAGGGTGCTTCCATCAGAGATTCAACCAAATTCTTTGCTTTAGGAGTAGAGGTTTCAATTGTAATAACCTCTTCCGTAAGGCTGCTGTTGTCTGATTTTACTCTTTTACTGGTCTGGAAGCTTACGTCAGAAGCACCTGCCTGAAAGGCCAGTTCGGCGATTTGTTTTCCAAAACCTTCAGGTGCCTTTACCTTTATTACTCGCATAGTAGAATTTATTATTTATTTCTTTTGAATCAGCTAGCTTTTTCAGTTCCTGCACAACGGGAATGCCTGGTTTTGTAACCTTTCAACATCTGAATGGTTTGAGAGGAACTAAAGGAGTTAAGTAGTAAGAAATAAATTAAACTGTCTGTCATGCCGACAGCGGAGGCATCTTTTCAAATAAGTGTCACAAAAGAACTTAAAAAATGGCAAGATCCATCCTTGTCACGGTGCCCGTTGCCAGGTGGTAAAACATAAAATAGTTAAAACTAAATATGTCCGGATACTTATCTTTAATTACCTGCACCTGAGAGCCTTTAACTCTTCATTATTGGAAAGAGGTCTTCAGCAAAGGAGAGGTGTAAAGAGAGGATTTCTCTGGCAACTTTTCGCTATACAAGTATTCTACAGGAGCCTTCTTTTTTTACTCTTACCGTTAGGCAACAACAGTAATGACCTTAATTCTATTCATTAAAAACACAATCCAATTTTTGTTGTTTCTTTTCTATTTGTTGTTTCTTTTCTAAAGATGGTGCACAATCCTTTAACTTTTAATTATTTAGGTAATCCATAATTGAATGGGAGAAAAAAGCCACAGTTCTTCAGATAATAACGGGCAGAGCCATTCGGCAGATGTGAAATCCGCTACAGAAACCCTTAAAGAATATGGAAGAGGAATTGTGGGAGGGCTTATGTTTAGTCTGCCTCTGCTGTATACCATGGAAATGTGGTGGCGTGGTTTTACGGCCCCACCTGAGTATCTCCTGATAATTGTCGTTGTTACTTATGTTCTCCTCCTGGGCTATAACCGTTACGGCGGTATGCGAAAGGATAGCAGCTGGTGGGAAGTTGCCAAAGATTCATTTGAAGAACTGGGACTGGGTATAATTGTAAGTTTTCTGGTACTATGGCTGTTAAACCGCATCAATTTCCAGATGCCCCATAATGAAATGATAGGAAAATTAGTGGTTGAATCGATGATTGTCGCAATCGGAATTTCTGTGGGTACTGCACAGCTGGGACAATCGGAAAAAGAACAGGGAAAAGAGGGGCCGGAAGAAAAAGGGGGAACCTTTGATGTTCTTCATGATGTAACCCTGTCTGCCTGCGGGGCTATTCTTTTTGCCTCTTCTGTGGCGCCTACAATGGAGATTAAGATGCTGGCCGTGGGCAGTGGCAAGTTAAATATTTTGCTGATGATCCTTATTTCCCTTGCCCTTAGCGCTGTCATCTTGTTCTTCAGTAATTTTAAAGGAGCCAGAGATCAAAGGCCGCCGATACCAAAAATGATTTACGATCTTGTAGTAAGCTATTCCGTTGCTCTATTAGCCTCCTTAGGGATGCTGTGGTTTTTTGGCAGAATAGAAAACAGTATTCTTTTAACAGCTTCCGAAATGGTGGTACTGGGTATTCCTGCTTCCATTGGCTCCTCGGCCGGCCGGCTGCTGATTGACGGGCAGTAGAAATTTGCTAGAATTTAGAAACTTATGAGTATCAAATTCGGTAACAAAGTTCATTTTAACTGGCTCCAGTTAACAGTTTTTAGCCTTGGCGCAATCTTATCCTTAAGTATGATAGGCTATCTTGCTTACCAGTCTTTTAAGCTGGATGGCATTCCCCCTAAATTAGAAGTAGTAAGTAGATACAGGGCCGATTTACCCGATTATACCTGGCGTTTAACGGTAACCAACCGTGGAGAGGAAACTGCCACCAATGCTAACTTAAAATTTACGCTCTACCAGAAGGGGAAAGCCACAGAAAGTGGTACAGTAAGTATTAGCTATGTTCCCATTCAGTCAGAACAGGTGGGATGGATCATTTTTGATCGTGAAAGACAAAAAGGAGATTCCTTAGTCCTTTCTTCTATAACTTACCTGCAACCCTGATAGGGCTTTGATGCCGGGGCTATCTTTAGCTGAGAAAAGATGGAAGGAGAGCAGGTGGCGGACCCGGTAAGCTCCTTTCTTTCCTCATTTTTACAAACCAGCAGTTTTACCTTTATTTCTTCTAAATAATGGCCATTTATGGAATTAAAAGGCCTTTTTTGTTGTCTTTTATGAAAAAAGAATGCTGAAAGGAAAAGGTAAAAAAACAACTTCACCGGCCACAAAAGAATCGAAAAAAAAGGTGGTAGGGAAAGCCGCCAAAGTGACTGATACCAAGGGGGAGGTGAAGGTTGCAAAGAAAAAGACGGGGACTAAGGACCCGGAGAAAAAGGAGGTAGAAAAGCCGAAGAACAGAAAACCCACTGCTGCGGGTCCTGAAAAAGGAAAGATAAAAGAAAAAGAAAAGGTTCCTGACAAAGAGGAGGTAAGGGACCTGGCCGATCAAAGGCCGGGAGAAAATCGCCCTAGTCTTCGGGCGGTTTACAGTAATAAAAAGCAAACCCTTTTACCCTTAGGCTTTGCTACCGATTTTAGCACGAAAACACCTGTAGTTATATTCTCCGACCTTACGACAGGTAATGTTTACACCGTAAGTTTAGCCATCTGGAAGCGCTGGAAGTTGAAAGAGGTTAAAAAGATTAATACTGAAACTTAATGAATGGATTAAACAGCCCCAGTTTCACGGTTTTCATTTATTGATCCAGCCCATTTTTTCAATCCCCGGGCTGGATTTTTGTTAAACGGAATAGGTAGCAGGTAAATAGATTTTTAGACAAAAATGGCATTTATAATCCACTTAACATTATATTTGTTTGTCTGAATCCTGAATCAGGTATGTTTTTCCTTTTCAAGGAGGAATTTATCTGGAACCTTTATAGTTGTTGGCAGGGATTGTTTTTATTTTCCTTTACTTACTTTTAATCATTTTTCAATGTCTAATACCACTTCAAAAATCCTCACTAAAAGAAAAAAAGATGTACTACAGGTCTGGGTAGAGAACCAGGCAGAAGATCCTGCTGTAAGGGAGGATCTAATGGCCAATGATGAGCTTCATGCCCAGTCAGCCGAGCTGCTCAATTCTTTTATTGAAGCCATAAAGTCGAATAATTATGAGGATATTGAAGCACCTGAATATTACCAGGTAACAGAAATTATTTCAGGAATTTCCCTCACCAGGGCGCAGCTTGGTTTTAGCCCCCGCGAAACGGCTACTTTTGTTTTAAGTCTTAAGAGGTCCATCATCCAGATTCTTCAGGAAGAATTAAAAGAAGATCAGTCGACACTGATTTCGGAAATTCTTCGCATTTCTGACCTTCTTGATAGCCTGAGCCTGGTAACCATGGAAACTTTTATTAAAGGAAGAGAAGAAGTGATTATCCGGCAATCGAGCGAAATAAATGAAATCTCAACGCCGGTAATCCGGGTTTGGGAAGGAATTCTGGCCCTGCCTATCATCGGTACCCTCGATAGCGAAAGGACTCAGGTAGTAATGGAAAACCTGTTACAGGAAATTGTTAATAGCGGAAGCAGCACCGCCATTTTAGATATATCAGGTGTACCTACCGTTGATACCCTGGTGGCTCAGCACCTTATAAAAACTGTGAATGCCACCCGCCTGATGGGAGCAGAGTGTATCATTAGCGGGATAAGGCCTGAAATTGCCCAAACCATTGTCCATTTAGGAATTGATTTAGCAGGAGTGCAAACCAAGGCTACTTTAGCCTCGGCTTTACAGTATGCCTTCAGAAAAAGTAACCTGGTGGTAGCAAAGAAAAAGAACAGCTAATCTTAAAACCCTGACGAATGGACAGAATTCCAATATTAAAGATGGGGCCCTTCCTGCTTGTAACCATTCAGGTAGATATGTACGACAGGCTTGCCCTCAACCTGGAAAATGACCTGATAATTATGGTTCAGAAAAACGGATCGAAAGGAGTACTGATCGATATATCGGCAGTGTCCATTGTAGATTCTTTTATGGGCCGTATTATTGGCAATATTGCCACCATGTCTAGAATAATGGATGCCGAAACCATCGTAGTTGGTATGCAACCCGCCGTTGCCATTACCCTGGTAGAATTAGGCCTTCCTCTTTCTGGCGTACACACTGCTCTTAATGTGGAAAAGGGAATGGCCCTTTTACAGAAAAAGCTGGCTGATGATTTAACTGAAGATTCGGAGTCGGAGGCTGAGATGGATGATAATGATCAGTCTGAATAAGGAAACAATAAAAATCTCTTCTGAAAAGGATGTAGTGTTGTTCCGGCAGCGGCTGAGGGAGTATGCCACAAAAATAGGTATGAGTGTCCTGAACCAGACCAAACTTATTACAGCTGCCAGCGAGTTAGTGCGGAATATCCTGGTATATGCCGGTAGTGGAGAAACAACCATAGAAGTTGTTTCGGAGCGCCTGCAGACCGGAATAAAGGTGATTTTTAAAGATAATGGCCCCGGCATTGCAGATGTAAATAAAGCCATGCAGGATGGCTACTCTAGTGGCAGAAGTTTAGGACTGGGATTGCCTGGTGCAAAACGCCTAGTTAATTTTTTCGAAATAAAGTCAACAGTGGGGCATGGAACAACGGTTACCATCATCCGGTGGAAGAAGTAATTCCGGGACACATAAAAGGTACTGGATTGAGGACCGAAGCTATTTTAGCATTATTAAAAAAGATATAGCCAAAGCAGCTGAAGGTTTAGGGTTTTCAGTCGAACAGATTGGAAAACTGAATATTATTGTAGCCGAGCTTTCATCCAATTTATTAAAGTTCGGAGATAAAAAAAGGGAGTTCCTCTGGAAAATCATTTACCAGAATGGAAAAGGAGGAATAGAAATTATTTCCATTGATAAAGGAAGAGGCATTGGAAATATTAACCAGGCCATGCAGGATGGATTCTCAACCTCCGGAACGGCAGGAGAAGGACTGGGAGCTATTAAACGTCTTTCCCACTACTTCGATTTATATTCCCAGTCCGGGCAGGGAACAGTGTTGCTTTCCCGCCTCTTTTCTTCAGATAAAAATGCTCCCCTTCAAACCCCACCCATAGCATCGGGCTTCTCAGTTCCCAAGCCCGGAGAAGAGTTTTGTGGAGATGGCTATGAGCTCGATATAGATACTGACAAAAATCAATTTCAGGTTTTAATTTTAGATGGACTTGGCCATGGCACCGAGGCTCATGCAGCCTCAGAAGCAGCATTAGAAGTATATAAACGGCTTCCAAAGAACTCTCCCGCACAGGTACTTCAGCAAATTGATCATTCCATTAAGAAAACCCGTGGTGCGGTAGGGATGGCCCTGAATTACAACTTTAAAGAACAGTCTATCTCTTATTGTGGGGTAGGAAATATTACCGGAAAACTCTTAGGTTTCGACTTTGGTAAAAGCCTTATTTCATTTAATGGAATTGTGGGGCATGTAATGTCCTCCCGTATTCATGACCAGGAACTGGAGTGGGGGCGTGGAAGACTTTTAATTCTCCATTCCGACGGAATAAATACTCGCTGGGATATCAATAAATATCCGCATATTCAGGCGCATGACCCGTCGATTCTGGCAGCTTGTTTGTACCGCGACCATAGCCGTGGAACTGATGATGTAACTATTGTAGTAAGTAGATGTCCAATCAATGATGGAAGAGGTGCAAAAACCTATAATTGAAGTATCGCTCGATACGGAACTTGATTTAGTTATTGCTTATAAAAAGGCAATGCAGCTGGCCGAAATTTCCGGTCTTAATTTTACGGAACAGACTAAGTTTGCGACGGCAGTTTCTGAAATTAGCCGCAATGCATTAGTCCATGTTGGGAAAGGCGATATTAAGTTCTATATCACTAAAGATGGGCAAAGCTTCTTTATTGAGGCCATTGTTCATGATAGTGGCCCGGGAATAAAAGACCTGGGGTCCTTGTTAAAAAAACTGGAATTGCAGACAGGCGGCCAGAGGACGGGTCTTGTAAACTGCAAAAGACTTTCCGATAAGTTTGAAATGGACAGCTCGGAAGAAGAAGGCACCTGTGTGAGAATAGGCAGGCGGTTGCCAGGCTCGCACCCGCCAATAAACCACATGATTCTTTCTGGCTGGAGAAAGCATTTTAGTCAGTTAGCGCCTATTTCTCCGTACGATGAACTGAAGCGGCAGAATATTTTATTGCTAAAGACACTGGAGGAATTACGGGTAAAAAAAACACAGGCCCAGGAGCAACTTGAGGAGATACAGGTTCTTCATTTAGAGCTCGAAAATAACTATCATAAAAATAAGCAGCTCTCCGACGATTATGCCCGGCAGAATGAACTTCTCCTGAAAAGGAATGAAGAGCTGGATGAGTTTGCTCATATTGTTTCTCATGATTTAAAATCCCCGCTAAATAACCTGAAGGGAACTTTAAAACTGATGGAGATGGGGCAGATAGATCAGGAAAAGACAGTAGTGGTTTTTAAAGGGCAGCTACAAAAAATGGAGAACCTAATTCAGAGCGTGTTAGCCTATAGCCGGGCCGGGCATGAGAAACTTGAAAAAACCACTGTGGATGTGGGGGAGCTGTTAAAAGAAATGGAAAACAACATTGTGCTCCCGGAAGGCTTTACGCTTGAAATTGAAAGGAACTTCCCTGTTTTGTTTACTGAAAAGATTTTCCTTTACCAGATATTTAGTAATCTCTTGTCGAATGCCCTTAAATATAATGATAAGGTCGAAGGAAGAATAATAGTAGGGTATGAACAAAATGAAACAGGTGATTTTTGTTTCTTTGTAGAAGATAATGGCCCGGGTATTCCTTTAAAAAAGAGAGAAAAGGTTTTTAAAATTTTTACAGTGCTGGAAAATACCAAAAAAGCTGACAGTACAGGAATAGGGCTGGCCATTGTCAAAAAAATTATCACCGAAAAAGGCGGTAAAATTTGGATAGAAGAAGCCAAGGCCCCTGGAGAAGGTTCCAGATTTTGTTTTACCTGGCCTGCAGAGCTTGTGCAGTAATGGGAGGCATAGGTAAGTAAAGCCCTCAGGGCTATCCTTCTTCCGGTCATGGGCTTTTCCTCATTGGCAAGAGATACCCGGCAGCGGGCACTGTGAGCGAACTAATAAAAAAACTCCCAGTACTGAGAAAATAAATCCTGTACAGCCATTGCTTATCCCTGAACCTGTACGACCACTTTTCCCAATGTTTTTCCCTGCTGGAACAGGCGAATGGCCTGCTGCATTTCCTCAAAGGGGAAAAGGTGTCCAATATGCTGTGGTGGCAGCTGCAGGGTGCACAAAACTGACTTCGAATGAAGTCAGTTGAAAGTAAAAAAGGCCGATACGGGTAGGTATCAGACCTTTTTTTGTGTATTGGTTTTATCAAAAGGCCTCAGCTAAAGTCAACTTTTACTAAAGTTTTGATACCCGTTTGATACCCATTTGATACCCAAATACACCGACTATGAAAGCCCTCTACACCTTCGTTTACAACCGGAAAAATAAACTTAATAAAGATGGAGAAGCTCTTGTCCAGATTCAGGTTTATTATCAGCAGAAAAGAAAGTGGATTAGCACCGGTATTTACCTTAAACCAAAAGAGTGGGATGAACGCCGCAGCGAGGTCAGTTACCACCACCCTCGTGCTGATGAACTGAATGAGGAACTGCAGGAATACCTGGGGCAACTCCGCACCCATGAACGGAATGAGGCCAAAGCAGGTCGCCCTCTGATTCTGCCCGCCCTTTCACTGGACCAGCTGCAGGTACGGGCTCCTTCTATCAGCTTTACGGACTTCTGGCATACCTGGGTAGAAACGGATAACCAGCTGGAGTATGAAACCAAACGGGCCCATCGTTCCGACCTGAACCGCTTCCGGGAATTTAAACAGGAGGTGCACTTTTTCGAGCTGACGACTGAACTGCTCCGGGCGTATGAAAGCTTTCTGCTGAAATACCGCTTTCCTCATCACTCGGGAGAAGAACGACCGCTTTCCTATACCCGCATCCACGGACTCTTTAAAACGCTCAGGGCCTATGTCAGCCGGGCCATTCAGGAAGGTTACCTCGAACCACAGCAGGATCCCTTCCTGCGCTTCAGCACCGCCAAATACCGCAAGGTGGCCAGCCAGACGGCCCGCAAGTATTTAACCCCCGAAGAAGTACAAAAGCTGGAGCAGGTAGAAATTCCCCCTCACCTGGCGTACCTGGAAAAGATCCGGGACATGTTCCTGCTGAGCTGTTATGCCGGTCTCCGCTATTCGGATGTGGTCCGCCTGGATGAAAGCTGCCTGCAGTACAGCAAGGGCGAGGGCTATTCGCTTTATTACAGCATGCAGCACAAAACCAAAACAGATGTGCTGATTCCCATCTACCTGCTCTTTAACCGTAAGCCTGAAGAAATTGTAAAAAAGTATCTGAAGAAAGGGGAATATGAATTATTCGGGTCCCTCAGTAATCAGTATGTGAACCGCTGTCTGAAGCAGCTTGCCTTTCTGGCCGGTCTGAAGCGGAACCTGACCTTCCATATGGGCCGCCACAGCTGCGCCACTCTGCTGCTGGACATGGGACTCAGCTACGAAGTCGTGCAGCAGATTCTCGGCCATACCAACATCCGCACCACCCAGATCTATGGGAAAGTTCGCAAGGAAGCCGTAAAGAAAGCTCTAAAAGCAGTGCAGTGGAATTCCTAGGAAGGTGCCGGGTCCGGCAGAATCACCAGGCCTAATGCCAGGCCCAGGCGTAGCCTTTGTTTCTTGTAACTGCTTCCTATAACAATGGCTTCTCCACTTTACTGTTATTGCTCATTTAATCTAGGAGAAAGGGGAGCTCTCCAGAGACAGCCTATGTATTATACCTTAAGTCGTTACTGGTTTTTGCAGCGTGAGTTTGAGATAAAATGTGTACACGTCTTTATTTTTAACATTATCTTTAATGTTCAATGTCTGGGAAAACTACAGGTGAAGAAGGCGGGACCTTCAATGCCCATCTTAAACAGGTAGAGGGAGCGGTCTTCCTGTATTACCAGGACCTGCGTGCCGCCCGAGAAAGCTTTACAGCTGAAGCATTTAAAATGCTTATTTGGGTATTTCAATGGAGGAATAGCCTTCTCTGTTAGAGATCGTCGAGTATCACAACACCCGGATGAAAAGCAGCCTGACCAGGGCCCCTGAAAGACTACTTTAATACGCAAAAGTATCTGCGGCGTTTCCTTAACGCTGCTTCGGGAAAAAGGATGTTCCTCTCACGGAGCTGAACTACGGCTTAGTTAGTGAATTTTAATATTTTCTCAGAATTTATGAACAGGAAGATCATCAAAAGCCTCTCTGGAGTAGCAGGATGATGAAGCACCTGGAGCGTTTCGAAAGGTGGTGAATCTGGCTATGAAAATGGAATGGCTGGAAAAGAACCATTTTGCTAACTTTAAGCAGAAGTTTGAAAAGTGGAACGGGAGTTTTTAACCAAGAAGAACTGGCATTGGTGGAAGAGAAGAGGCTGATCATTCCACGTATTCAGATGGTCAGAGACTTTTTATTTTTAGCTGCTACACCGGTTTCGCCTATATTTTTAATGCAGCTGACGGAAGCTAATATTGTCACAGGGATGAACGGAGAGAAGTGGCTGGCATTGGACCCAGAAAGCAGGAAGCCTGGTGCGGGTGCCGCTACTGACAAAGGCACCTTATATTCTTGATCAGTATAAAGGCTACAGGCGTTCCCTGATAATGGATACTATTTTCCACCTATTTCCAATCAGAAGCTCAACAGTTATTTAAAGGAAATAGCTGATATCTGCAGTATTCAGGAGCACCTGGTATTTCACCTCGCCCGCCACGCTTTTGCCACCACTGTTACCCTTTCCAATGGCGGGCCCATTGAATCAGTAAGTAAAATGCTGGGCCATTCCATGATCAGCACTACCCAGATTTATGCTAAAGTGGTGGAGAGGAAGTTGAGTGGGGATATGGGTAAACTCAGGGAGAGGCTGAAGGAAGACTAGTGTCCAATCAAATGAAATCATAGTGCTGAAATCAGGTCTTTTTCCTTTTAATTAAAATGGAAGAAGAAAGATGGGGAAGTTGAAAGAAAAACTGCAGCTGAGTTCAGTGGAATTTGCTGAGTCGAAAATTATTTAGAACAAGGGCAGGTATTCAGTGAGAAAAGTCAAAGGAACTCATGTGTTACTCACGCTGCAGGAAGAGAGGAGAAATGAAGACATAGCAGAAACAGTAGGCGTAAGCCTGGCTACAATTAGTTTACAATTTTCACGACCGCACCATAGCCGGTAAGTCTAATGCTCTGATTGAGAAAGTTGGTTCAGGGTAGTCCCGTATGGTCGCTTCATAAGTGGAAGCTGCCGTAGGCTCCTATAGCCTCTAGCATTCCCCGGAAGGAAAAGTCGGCTGGATATTTTCCTTCATCAATGAAAAGATAGTAAAACTGGGTGTTGAGCTCATGAATGAAATTGTGCGGTTAGTTTAAAAAAAAGCAAACCCAAGTCTTGGGTAAAGAAGCGCCGGGCTGCCGGATGGTGGTGAATTTGTAAAATAGTTGGCCAGTGTTTAATTATCATGGAGGATGTCTGGATTTTTATGTGCTGTTGACAAGGGAGATAGGAGCTGGAATATGCTTAGTCGCGGCGGCGAACCGTGAAAGGTCCTTGTACAGGTAGTTCGCTTCAGGCAGGGTAAGGATTTAGAATGAATGTTTAGCTGAGGTCTCCTGAATGGGGGTGCCTCCATGGAGCTGACCAACATCACTCCGGACAAAAGTTCAGGAGTAAGAGCGCTTTTGCAGAGACTTTTTGCAGTTAGGGATCTCCAGGAAAAACATCTTACTGAAGTCTATCACTCATCATTAGTAAAGGGCAGAACAAGGTTGCGAAAGCGGAGAAACCCTCTACTACCTCTCTCTCTCTCTCTCTCTCTCTTTCTCTTCTGGATGTAAGAGTCTGTGCATCATATGCATCACTTTTCATTTTTATCCCTTCTATGGATAGTAACCCTTTACTGGAGCAATTCAAAAAGAAGAGTCCAAATTGTCTTTTGGTTATAATTGGGGTGTTAAAATGAAAGTAGTTACATAGTATAAATAAATGCCTATGCGTAATTAAACAAAATATTTAATCTTGTATTTTTAAATTAAAAATAAATATGTAATATTTAACGTAACAGGTAACGGAAAACTTTGGGCTTTGATTGGGGCCTTAGGGGGAGAACTAAAAAGGGGTGGAGAGCTAGGCCTTTATTCCTTAAGGCAGAAGGATCCAGCATACACCAATTCAATTTGGAAAGGAGCCATCATTATAGATGTGAGGCAGTACCCATGAAAGAAATAAAGTGAACTACTTTTTCAGGAATGCCAATGTACACCAACACCCTTTCTTCCCTTCATCAGAAGGAACAGTTCATGACTTAGACTAATGATAAAATCAAAAATGATGATTCACCTTTTCCTATTTGATTATGAAAAGTTTTATTGGTTTTGTATTCCTCTTTTTGTCCTGTCTGCCAGCCTTGTCGCAACAAATAGAGAATGTTTCTGCTTCGGAAAAGGACGAAGCGATTAAAAAGATAGCAGCATTGCTAAGAGAAAACTATGTTTTTCCGGATAAGGCAAGGGAAATGGCTTCTTACGTCCGGAAGCAAAATAAGCAGAAGGCTTACGAGGCCATCCATTCCTATCCGGACTTTGTAGAAGCACTGAACGGAGACTTACAAAGAACCCACCGCGATCTTCATTTGGGGTTGCAATATAACCCACAGGAGATAGCAGCAGTACGAAAGTGGGAGTCTGTAGAAAAACCGGACTCTGCTTTTTACAGGGAACAGCTCCGGAAGGGAAAAAGGATGAACTTTGGCTTTGTAAAAGTAGAGCACCTGCCCGGCAATATAGGGTATATAGAATTTCATCAGTTTTTTCCATTAAGTCAGGAAGCCCGCCAGACCGTAGCCTCGGCCATGAGCTTTGTCCGAAATGCTGATGCGGTCATTCTTGATCTGAGGCAAAACGGGGGAGGGCATCCTGAAATGGTACAGCTGGTGATGAGCTATTTCTTCAATGAAAAGCCCTTTCATTACAACAGTCTGTACGACCGGCCCAGCAATACGACTAAAGACTATTATACACTTAAGAAGGTAGAAGGTCCCCGCATGCCGGAAGTGGACCTGTATGTGCTCACCAGTGGCTTTACTTTTTCAGCAGCCGAAGAATTAAGCTATAACCTGCAAACCCAAAAAAGGGCCACTATTGTAGGGGAGGTAACAGGTGGCGGCGCTCACCCTACCCAGGCCTATATTGTCAATGATGATCTTGTCCTGCACGTCCCTGTGGCAAGAGCCATCAATGCAGTAACGAAAACGAATTGGGAAGGCAGAGGCGTCATGCCGGATGTTCCTTCTGAGGCAGGCAATGCCCTGCTGAAGGCACAATACCTTGCGCTGGAGAAATTGATGAACCAAAAAAAAGCTCCCCGAGAAAAGGCTGAACTAGAGTGGGAGCTACTGGCTGTGGCAAGTGAATTACATCCGGTACAGCTGAGCAAAGAAGTTCAAGCTAAATATGCAGGCAGGTATGGCGAAAGCAACATCCACCTACAGGGTAATGAGTTGTATTATCAGGTAAATAACAGCCCGAAAAGAAAGTTGGCTCCAATTACAGAAGATATCTTCCGTGTACATGGTTTGGACTTTTTCAGGATACAAATAGTGAAAGATGCATCTGGAAGTGTAACGAAACTACGATGTCTTTACAAAGATGGCAGCATGGAAGAATCTGCCCGTACAAATTAACGCTCCATGTCTGGTAAAAGACATTATAAACAGAACTTTCACAACAACTTCTTGTAGCATGAAAGATCCGCACAAAACTTTACTGGTCCAAAATCTTTCCAAGACCTATTCCAATGGAACCAAAGCATTAAAAAACATAAACCTTACCATACCCAAAGGCATGTTTGGCTTGCTGGGTCCTAATGGAGCAGGTAAATCATCGCTGATGCGTACTATTGCCACGCTGCAGGAACCTGATTGCGGTAGCATAATGCTTGGCGATATGGACGTGCTGCAACAGAAAGAGGGTATGCGCCGCGTTCTTGGCTATCTGCCACAGGAATTTGGGGTGTACCCGAACATTTCTGCTGAAGAAATGCTGGGCCATTTTGCAGTACTAAAAGGCATCAGCAATTCTAGAGAACGAAAAGAAGCAGTGGAGGCTCTATTGCAGCAAACAAACCTGTATGAGGTTCGCAAGAAAAACTTAGGTGGTTATTCTGGTGGTATGAAGCAACGCTTTGGTATTGCTCAGGCACTTTTAGGTAATCCACAGCTTATTATAGTAGATGAACCAACTGCCGGTCTTGATCCCGCTGAACGTAATCGTTTTCACAACCTGCTGAGCGAGATCAGTGAGAACATTATCGTCATTCTTTCCACCCACATCGTTGAGGACGTGACGGACCTGTGCCGCAACTTCGCCATCATCAATAGAGGTGAAGTTTTGCTGGAGGGAGACCCTCTGCAGGTTATCGATAGCATCGACGGCCGCATCTGGCGAAAGTTCATTCGGAAAAATGAATTAGAAGAGCACCGGTTGAGGTACAAGGTTATTTCATCCCGTCTTTATGCGGGTCAAACCATCATCCATGTATACTCAGAAGCACGGCCCGGGCAGGATTTTGAAGCCGTAGCTCCGGTCTTAGAGGATGTGTACTTCAGCAAGATTTACGAAGCCAGCTCCTTACAGCAGGAAGTATCAGCCATGAGTTAAAAGTGGATTCAGCGCCATTTACGACTCCCTACAATGAATACCATGTTTAAGGAAATTTTACTATTTGAATTCAGGTACCGGCTAAAGCGGCCTGCCACTTACATCTATTCTGGTTTGCTATTCCTGATGTCTTTTCTGACCATGCTAGGGCTAGGAGGTGCTTTTGGAGAAAGTTTTGTGCTAGGCGATGACAGTGGCGGAAAAGTGTTGGCCAATTCCCCTTACCAGATTAACTGGATCATTACCTTACTGAGTTGGTATGGCCTACTCATCACCTGCTCCATGATGGGAACTCCTGTCTTCAGGGATTTTGAATACAGAATACACCCGCTTTTTTATACTACTCCTATCTCAAAGGCAGGTTATTTGTTTGGTCGTTTCTCAGGTTCATTTCTAATTACCCTGCTGGTATTCATGGGCTTGGCTGCAGGCGCTTTCTTAGCTACTCTTATGCCGTGGGTCGAAGCTGAAAAGCTCGCTCCGTTCAACCTCCTATGGTACCTGCAGCCCTATCTGATAATTGTTATTCCCAACCTGTTTTTTACAGGTGCTGTTTTTTTTGGATTGGGAACATTAACGAGGAGCGGGCTCTCTCTTTATGTGGGTGGGATTATTTTCCTGTTACTTTACGTGATGGCCAGCAGCCTGATCAGCGACTTGGACAATGAGATGATTGCCAGCCTGATTGATCCTATGGGATCGGCTGCTATTTATTATACACAACGCTACTGGACCTCAGCAGAACGCAACCTGCTTATGTTGCCGTTCAGTGATCAGCTAGTTCTTAACCGCACCTTATGGCTGGCAATAAGCCTTGCCATTTTAGCTTTCTGTTATAACCGGTTCAATTTTTCATTTGCTAATGCAGGAAGAAAGTTCTTCAGAAAGCAAAGTATGGCTCATACAACAGAGGAAATTAAACTAACAGGACATATAGCGTTACCAAGTGTAACCCAGCCTTTCTCTTTCAAATCGAGCCTGAAACAGTACTTTCATTTGACAAAGATGGAGTTTAAAGGCACAGTAAGGAGCATTTATTTTATTGCTATTGTAACAGCGGGCACCCTTTTTGTTTTTGTTATGGGCGCTCAATTAGGGAAGCTTTACGGTACTACTGTTTTCCCCGTAACTTCAGCGGTGATACGCGTACTGGGCGGGTCGTTTGGCTTGTTCATATTCATCATTATCATTTTCTATTCTGGTGAACTGGTGTGGCGGGAACGCGACAAGCGCATGAATCAAATCTACGATACCTTGCCTGTCCCTAACTGGTTGCCGTTTACCTCCAAACTTTCTGCCCTGATGCTGGTACAGGTGGTTTTGTTACTGGTTGTCATGCTCTGCGGCCTAATTGTTCAGACTTTCAAGGGCTACTATCGATATGAATTGGATGTATATTTCACAGGCCTGTTTGGCATTAGGTTAATAGAGTACTGCATGTTAATTGTTCTGGCAATGCTGGTACAGGTGGTGGTAAATAACAAATACCTGGGCCACTTCATCCTGGTGGTGTACTACTTGTTTAATATTTTTCTAGAAGAACTAGGCTGGGAGCATAATCTGTACTCCTTCAACTCTGATCCGGGTATTACTTATTCTGCCATGAATGGGTACGGGCACTTTGTAGGGCCATTCATAGTCTACAAAATTTACTGGGCCGCCTTTGCTTTGTTGCTGGCTGTAATCACGAATATGCTGTGGCCGCGAGGCACAGAAACTTCGCTCCAGCGGCGCTTTAAATTAGCCCGCATGCAACTTACCAGATCAACAGTTCTTATAGCAGCAGCCGCTTTTACCATCTTCATATTAACGGGTGGATTTATATTCTACAACACCAATATTCTGAATGTCTACAGAACTTCTGACCAGCAGGAAGAGCGACAGGCAAACTACGAGAAAAAGTACAAGAAGTATGATGCCATCCCGCAGCCACGCATAACGGACGTAGACCTGCAGGTAGATATTTATCCCGGGGAACGCACCTTCTCCTTCAAAGGTCATTTTTGGATCAAGAACAAATATGGCAAGCCCATAGATTCTGTACACCTCCATATTCCGGAGGAAGCAGAAATCCGTCAGATAACACTCAATCAGCCTGCCAGGCTGGTTGTAAAGGATGAAGAATTCGACTACTATATTTACAAAATGGCTCAGCCGATGCGACCAGGAGATTCCGTTCGCCTGAATTTAGACTTGCTTTATGAAACCAAAGGATTCCGTAACAGTGGTTCCAATACAGATATTGTTTACAACGGCACGTTCATCAAAAACAATTATCTTCCTAAAATCGGGTACCAACCCAGTTTTGAACTGAGTCACGATCATTTGCGGGAGAAGTATGGACTGCCGCCTAAACCATATATGGCTGACGTCGCCGATTCCGCAGCCCGCATGAATAATTATTACAGTAACCATGCTGACTGGATAAACTTCAACGCCATTATCAGTACTGCAAGCGACCAGATTGCCCTCGCTCCGGGTTACCTGCAAAAAGAGTGGACGGCAAACGGTCGCCGCTACTTCCACTATAAAATGGATGCACCGATCATCAACTTCTACGCTTTTCTTTCGGCAGATTATGCCGTGAAAAGAGATAAGTGGATTGGGAAAGACGGCAAGGAAGTTACTATTGAGATTTATTATCACCCGGGCCATGAATACAACCTCGACCGCATGATCAGCTCAGTGAAAAAATCCTTAGATTATTTTACAGCGAACTTCAGCCCATACCCGCACCGGCAGTTGCGCATTCTGGAATTTCCAGGATATAAATCTATCGCCCAATCTTTTCCGAATACTATACCCTATTCTGAATCAGTAGGGTTTATAGCGGATATAGAGGAAGATGAAGGAGTGGATTATCCCTTTTACTTAACGGCACACGAGGTAGCCCACCAATGGTGGGGACAGCAGGTCGTTAGCGGTGATGTGCAGGGGTCCAGGCTCATGTCTGAGACACTGAGCCAGTATAGTGCCCTAATGGTGATGAAGCAGGAATATGGGGAGGAGATGATGAAGAAGTTCCTGGAGTATGAGCTGAATCTTTACCTCCAGGGAAGGACAGGCGAGGCCAGAAAGGAACTGCCGCTTTACCGGGTAGAGAACCAGGATTACATCCACTACAGAAAGGGTAGTTTGGTGATGCATGCACTGGCAGATTATTTAGGTGAAGAGAAGCTCAACCGGGCATTGCAGGATTATATTAAAGATGTTGCCTTCCAGCAGGCTCCCTACACCAACTCAATTGAGTTTTTGCATTTCATCAGAGGGGTAACACCGGATTCACTGCAGTACCTGGTAACAGACATGTTTGAAAGAATCACTCTCTACGAGAATAAAACAATAGAGGCTACTTACAGGAAGCTAGAAAATGACAAGTATAAAGTTATTCTAATTGTAGAGGCAAAGAAGTTCTATGCGGATGGCCAGGGTGTTGAGACCGAAGCAAAATTGAATGACTGGATCGATATAGGCATCATGGCCCGCGAGAAAGTCAACGGCCGATGGAAAGACAAGCCGATTTACCTGGAAAAGCACCAACTCAAGTCGGGGGTGAACAAATTTGATTTTATCGTGATTGAGGAGCCAGAGAAAGCAGGTATAGATCCCTATCACCTCCTAATAGACCGGAACCCGGATGACAATACTAAAGAATTAAGGGCTAGTGAATAATCTCTGCCGAATAAGGAACATTAGCCAGGTTTTTAACGAAGGGCCATTTTATTCAATCACTGGCTTTTTTCCAATATGGCCAGCAATTTAAAATCAAATCATACAAAATTGTAGACAATGAAGAGGCTTAACTATACTATTAGGGTCTAGAGTCGAATGGAGTGGAAATGAAGGGACAGGACTTCAGACTATAAGCCATATTACCTGTAGTAGCCAAGGCTTTATCTGACAGGTGAGAGGTTTCTGACAGGATTATCAGGTTGAAATTTCTCGTGAGCCAACTGTGCATCGCTCATTTTTTTCTCTACCACCCTTCCGCTTTCAGGTGAAAGGTCTGGTTTCAAAAAAAATGTTTGATAGGATTCTGGTTGAGCCTATCCAGCTTCTTTTCCTTTTCAAGAGGAAAACTGTCTGATAAGGTCAAATGCTCAGGTCCATCATTTCCGCCTCCACCCCTTTTTCTTCCTGATTCAGCCGGAAATTCAAATTTATCAGTTGATGGGGGTCTATATTTATGAAAGAATCATGGCACTAAAGAAGATGTTATCCTTTAAAGCTGGGCCTGCTGATTAAGTACTACTTCTGAAGATTTTCCTTTAGCAACAGTGGTGGGCAGTAGGCTTTAAGCAGCAGTATAAAGAAGGAAGTTCAGGAGGTCAAAGACCTTTAAATACGATGGATAAAATTACTTTTAAAACTTATTTTAGGCATGAAGTATAGACGGGGTAGAGAGTAAAAAAAGACTGCTTTTCAAAATGAATCTGCAGCGCAGGCAGGATAAGGAAACTGCATAGGCATCAGTAATGCATCTAACCAGATGGTCTTTCTATGAAAAATACGACAAAACAGGAAATTCAAAGGGTATGGAGGTGGCTAAAATGGGCTTTTGCCATCAGTATAAGTATTTTCCTGTACCTCCTGCAGGTACTGATAAGTCTGCTAGGAGAACCAGTTGACCTACCGCTATGGGGCTTCATTTTAATTTCCTTTTCCTTCCTTCTGCTATGGTTGCTCTTTGAATGGATTCACCATCAATTACATGCTGTTAAAGCAAAGCCAGGAGTAAAGCTACTTCTGCTTCAGGTGGTGCTAAGCCTTGCCGGCGGGATGCTGCTCTTTTTTCTCGCATACCTCATTGTAGAGCAGTTTAAAAATTCCATTATAGAAGTAAAAGAAGCTTTGGAAGGGGAGGTGGTGATTGTGCTGTTATTTGTTTGGTTAATGATGTCTATTCTAACCATTAGCATGCTGTTGGGCAGTTATCTGGTGCTACACTGGAAGCAGTCGGCCGTAGAATCGCAAAAGCTCAAAAAGGAAACAGCTTTGGCCAACTACAATGCACTTAAAAGCCAGATTAATCCTCATTTTGTATTTAATAGCCTAAATACGCTACAGTCTCTCATACATGAAGATGCAGAAAAGGCTACCTCCTTTCTTGAGCAATTAAGTGAAATAATGCGGTACACTTTATATAACCGGAATAAAGAGGTAGTAGCTGCCCGAGAGGAACTTATCATTACCGAAGCTTACCTCCGGCTCTTCAAATCAAGATTTGGGGAATTATTCAATTACACAAAAGAAAGCGAAGAAAGCCTGGAGGGCTTTCACCTGGTCAGTCTTTCCCTGCTTACCCTTGTAGAGAATGTTTTTAAGCATAATGTCCTCTCAGAGGAGGCACCATTGATGATTGAAATCAGGAAAGAGGAAGATTATCTGGTTATCGGGAACACCAGAGGAGCAGCCAAAGAGGCAAATTCCTTAGGAGTAGGCTTGCATAATATCAGGGAGCGGTATAATGCTTTAGGAAGTGAAGAGGTGATTGTTGAAGATACCGCCAGCTACTTCCGTGTAAAAATTCCGCTGCTAAACATCATGACGTATGAAGATTCTAATCATTGAGGATGAAGCCGCTGCGGTAAATAATCTCCGGCGACTACTCCAGCGATACCTGCCAGAGGCAGAAGTAGTAGGTGTCCTGCAAAGTGTGGCAGGGTCCATCGCCTGGTTCAGGTCAAATCCTGCGCCCGACCTGGTACTGATGGATATAGAACTGACAGATGGCAGAAGCCTTGATATACTGCAGAAGGTGGAGGTGGAGGCAGATGTTATCTTCACCACCGCTTATGATGAGTATGTGCTAAGGGCTTTTGACTTTAACAGTATAGATTATCTGTTGAAGCCCATAAAGGAGGAGAAGTTTGCCCAGGCCGTTCAGAAATTCCGCCACCGGCATATTAAACAGCTAACGGTTGAAAAACTGGCCAATGCCCTGAAAAGTACTGAATCATCGGATAGCCTCTATAAGAGGCGGTTTCTGGTGAAAAAAGGTAAAAAGCTGCTAAGCATAAAAGAGGAACAGATTGCCTACTTCTACCGTGATGAATATGTGTTTCTGGTGAGCAGGCAGGGAGCAAAATTTCCAGTCAGCCAAAGCCTTGAAGAGTTGGAGGAATTAGTGGACCCTGCCGTCTTCTTCAGGCTGAACAGAAAATATATGGCGCACATTGAGGCTGTTGCAGAAGTGGAAGGGTATGATAAGTCCCGCCTTCGCATAGAACTTCGTCCCTCTAACCACGAATCCATTGTCATCAGCCAGGAAAAAAGCCGCCTTTTTAAATTATGGATGGAGAGTGCCTCCTGAACTCTGCTGAAGTAAAGGTTAAAAAGAATAGGTAATGTGAACCTTCTGGCTGGGCCCCATGCCTGGACTTCCTGTAACCGAAGATTGCAGGAGAGATAAACTTTCCTCTTTACGAGAGCGAAACCTTTTTGCCGCTATAAAAGAGTGCCCTCAATACTGATTCCGGCACAGAGAACAATAACTATTAAAACCCCCAACGTATGAAATATCTCATTAGAAGAATTGCTTATTGTAAGCAAGCTTGTTCGCCTGCGCTCCTTGCTATAGGAATATTCACTTTGACAGCCTGTTCCCAGGGTGGGCACTTAACAACTGGGGCTTCTTTAGCTGCCGACGACTTGACCGGTAGTCCCAAGACTGATATAAAACAAATCGAAGCAGTGGCCGATTCTCTGGCTGATGCGCATATGGCAGAGGACTTTATGCCCGGTATGACGGTAGCCGTTGCCCGAAACGGGAATATCATCTTTTCAAAGGGCTATGGTGAGGCAGATGTTGAAATGGGTGTTGCTGCCAGTTCCAAAACAGTTTATGCGATTGCTTCCCTTACCAAGCAGTTTACGGCTGCCGCCATCATGCGACTGGTAGAGCAGGATAAGATCGCACTTGATGATCCTATTACGAAATACCTGCCCGATTATCCTGTCCAAGGTCATCATGTTACCATCCGGCACCTACTTAATCATACCTCCGGCATTAAAAGCTACACAGAACTGGATGAGGAGGTTGAACTGAAGCGCAGGCCCGGTCTCTCCTATGAGGAGATGATCGGCTTGTTTGCCAGCCAGCCATTCGACTTTAAGCCTGGTGAGCAGTTTCGATATAACAACAGCGGCTACTATCTGCTGGGTCAGATTATTGGCAGGGTGACCGGAATGCCTTACGAAGAGTATATGGAAAAGAAGCTGCTGCAGCCATTAGGACTCCGTCACACAGTATTTGGAGGTCCCCGCCGGATCATTCCGGAGCGGGCAAAAGGATATCAATACGAAAGGAGCCGGGAGGGAAAGCTCATCAATGCCCTGCCTGTCATTATAAAGGGGGATGCCGCGGGCGGTTTGTTCTCCACTGCCGCCGATCTGGTTCGCTGGACCCATCTCCTGCATAGCGGCGAGGTGGTTTCTAAAGAGTCGCTGCAGCAGATGATCTCCCCGACTGAACTCCCTTCAGGGCCGCCAAGGACCTATGGTTTTGCGCTTGATCTAGCTAAGCTCGGTAATTACAAAAAAGTTGTTCATGTAGGGGATATTGACGGCTATAACGCCTCGCTTGCTCACTATCCTGAGGAAGAACTGACAGTGGTCGTTTTAACCAATTCAGATGATACGCAGCACGAAATGGTGGAAGAGTTCCTTGCCAGAGCAGCGTTGGGAATGGAAGTTCCCTGGGTGCCTGACCTGCCGCTGACGAAAGAGGCGGCTAGCCGTTATGAAGGTACCTATGCCCTGCAAATGGGGAAGAGAACGGCCGAACTGCGGGTGCTTTTAGAAGATGGAAAGCTGAAGGTGCAACTGGGGGATGGGAAGGCTTTCCGACTCCGCTTTCAGGGAAATCATTCCTTTATTCCTGTCTTCGATGAAAATATTCGGCTTGTTTTCATTACCGATAACGGCAGTGTCGAAAGTATGGAGCTCCACCAGGGAGAACGGGTAACTTCGGGAAAACGGAAACTTTAGAGCGGAGAGTGGCAGGTACTCTGAGCCTGAAAGACAGCTTATTTAATCCCACTAACTAATCTCATCATTATGAAAAAGTTCACTTTACCATATTCCTTTCTGAAGAAGTGTTTTGGTCGTGCTCTATTATGGCTTGGAGCCTTGACAATTATAAGCTGCTCTCCGAAAGTGCAGGTAGTTCAGGAGGGTCAGCCGGTTTCCGCCGACCATTCCTCCAACCCTCCCGCTGAGTTTGAAAGAATAGCCACTATGACAGATTCTTTGGTAGGATTGTTCATAGAATCGGGACAGGTACCGGGAATGGTAGTGGCAATAGCAAAGAACGGCCAGCCTGTCTTCTCTCGTGCGTATGGAAAGGCAGACGTGGAAATAGATGCGGATGCCAGCCTTGAAACCGTCTTTGGCATTGCATCCGTCACTAAGCAATTTACTGCAGCAGCTATCCTGCGGCTGGTGGAAGAAGGCCGCTTATCCCTTAGCGATCCTATTACTAAATACCTGCCCGATTATCCTGTGCAGGGTCATCAGGTAAGCATCCATCATCTTCTGAGCCATACCTCGGGTATCGGGGATTACAGGTTCCGAAATGAAGCGTTGCCGGACTGGTACCGCCTTGACCTTTCCTATGAGAAAATGGTTGAACTGTGGGGGCATCAGCCCTTTGACTTTAAACCTGGTGAAGGTTTCGGTTACTCCAATATGGGCTACTATCTGCTGGGGCAGATTATTGAAAGAGTAACGGGAATAAAATGGGTAGAGTATGCCGGACCGGCCCTTCTTCAGCCGCTGGGTCTGCAACATACGCTTTTCAATGAAGCCCGGCGGGTAATACCCAACAGAGCGGAAGGATACTTACATGATGGAAATAAGCTCATCAATCTCCCCTTCCGGAGTATCCACCTCTTTAGTGCAGGCGGCGGCTTATCCTCTACAACAGGCGATCTCCTTCGCTGGACTCATCTCCTTTATCAGGGAAAAGTGGTTTCTCCTGAATCGCTACAGCAGATGACCTCCCCCACAGTGCTTACCAATGGGGATACGGTGGGCTATGGCTACGGTCTTTATGTTAGCGAGCTGGGAGCTCATCGGAAAATTTATCATGGCGGAACCTTCGGCTTTGGTGCCTTCCTGTCACATTACCCGGAGGAAGGCCTGAGCATCGGCATTTTGTCTAATTCCTCTAAGGGAAGAGAAAGAGCAGAGCAGCTGGAGAAAGTCCTTGCCCGAGAAATATTCAATATCCGCCTGCTTGATCTGCCGCTCACTTCCGAGGAAATATCCCGCTATCAGGGAATCTACTCCTATCTTTCAGAGGAAAGAAGTTATGATTTGCATGTATTTGGGGAGAATGGGCAGCTAAAAGCAAGAATTGAAGGAGGGGATTCCTTCCGACTTCTCTATCAGGGCAGCCATACCTTTGTTCCCATTGTTGATGAGGATGATCGCCTGGTATTTTCGCCTGAGAGCGGACGCGCCGGAGGCTTTATGCACCACGAAGGCAGATGGGAAGTTAGTCCGGCGAAACGGAAGTTGCCCGAAAATTCAAAATGATGCCAAATTCAGCTGTCATCAGAATATCAGGGCTTCATTACCACTACTCCAGAGAGGAAAATATCTTATCTGATATCAACCTGCAGGTAGAACAGGGAAACCTGTATGGCTTTCTGGGACCCAATGGTTCCGGTAAAACCACCACCCTGAGTTTACTCCTGGGCTTACTGAAGAAGCAAAAGGGGAGCATAGAGATTTTCGGTCAGGAGTTTCAGGCAAACAGGCTCAACATTCTGAAGAGGACAGGTTCCCTGATTGAAAGTCCCTCGCTCTACCGACAACTCACCGCAAGGGAAAACCTGGAAGTCTACCGCTCTGTCTATGGAGCGAAAAAAGAAAGGGTTGGGGAGGTTTTAAAGCTGGTGGGACTGGAGGATACGGGCACAAAAAAAGCTGGAAACTTTTCTCTGGGCATGAAGCAGCGTCTGGCGATTGCATTGGCCCTTCTGCACCGCCCTGAATTACTGATTCTGGATGAGCCTACCAACGGACTGGATCCAGGAGGGATCGTTGAATTGCGGGAGCTGATTAAAAGGCTGAATAAGGACGAAGGCATCACCATGCTGATATCCAGTCACCTCCTTTCAGAGGTAGAAAGAATGGTGAGCCATCTTGGTATTATTTTTAAAGGGAGAATGCTGTTTCAGGGTTCACTGGAAGAACTCAGGCTTTTTCAGCAGAAGCAATCCAGGTTAAAGATTCACAGCTCAGACAATGAAGCAGCCATGGATATTTTGAAGGATTACCATCCTGAAAAAACAATGGAAGGTCTTTTAATACCATTCAGGGATTATCAGGAAGTAGCCCTTATCAACAGCTTACTTACCAAAAACAGGCTGGGGGTATACCTGCTGCAGCCTCAGGAAAGAAGTCTTGAACAATTATTTATGGACCTGACCAGTACCCACTCATGAATATGCTTACTTCCTTTCGATCAGAACTGTTAAAAAGTAAGCGAACCGCTTCTTTATATGTTTGTCTTTTCGCTGCGGCCATTATCCCGCTGCTGTTAGTTTTTGATACCGCTACGCCTCAGGCCATAGAAGCTTTGAGTGCAGATCCATGGAACCTGCATTTTAAGGCCGGGATCGAATTCATGGGCACCCTTATTTTACCAATGTTCATCATTCTGATCTGCACTTTACTTCCTCAGATCGAGTACCGGAACAATACCTGGAAACAGCTGATGAGCTCCCCCCAGCCCTTTGCCCATATTTTTTTCTCAAAATTTCTGACGGTCCATTTGCTGGTTCTTCTATTCTTTACTGCCTATAATCTTTTGATGCTCCTGTCGGCTCTAGTTGTGAATTACAGGATAACGGCTATTGAATTCTTTGATCACTCCATTGACTGGCATCAGTTGATTGTGGCTAATTTTCGGACCTACTCAGCTTGTCTGGCCATTATCTCCATCCAGTTCTGGGCAGGTATGCGGTTTAAAAACGCTGTTACGCCCATTGCTATCGGTTTTGGGCTGTGGATATTGGCTGCGGTACTGGTGATTGAAGTTAAATGGGAACATGTAGACAAGTTTCCGTTTGCCTATCCTATTCTGATGATATATTCAAAATACAGTGCTGTTATATCTTTAATTTTGTGGAAGTCAATCGCCTACGCTGTCTTTTTTTCCGGACTTGCCTACCTTGACTTCAGGTTAAGAAAGGTAAAAGCTGCTTAAGCAGGAATTGATATCTTGCTCAAGAGAAGGAGTCCAAAAGCCGTGGCATAGAGGCAGGCAATCTGTAGCAGTAGAGGTAACTGGCTCATCAGCCTCTTTTACACTGGCTGGATATCAAAAGGATGATAAAAAAAGTGGTAGCCGCTATTTGCTGAATTTATTATTAAGTATTACTTAAACTTTAAAGCCACATGAACGCTCACTTCTTAAACTTTCGCTTTGCTTTTTTTTCAACAGGCATGTTTCTTCTGTTGTCTCTACTTTCTTCATTGCCTTCCTTTGCACAGGAAAGCACTACGGATAAATCAGTAGAAGACCACCTGCCCATCGAAAGTGTTGTCATCCATCCTGTTTATGAACTTCCATTTAAGTCAAATGATCATCACTACGGACAGTTTAAAGGTGCCCTGGGAGACGAGTTAGGAAAGGATGTGATGGTGGTACAGTATGAAGGAGGGCCGGATAAACGCTTCCCCTTATTTTATAAGAATGACGGAACCTCAAATGAAGACTGGTATGGCTGGAATCAGAAGGTACTGGCTCCTTTTTCAGGCAAAGTAATTAAGGTATTTGTAAATGAACAGGTGAATCAGCCGGGCAGGAAAGGAAATGGACGGGCCAGTAGTATCCTGTTTGAAAGAAGTGATGGAGTAAAGGTGGTGTATGGGCATGTGCAGGATATTAAAGTGAAAGAAGGAGATTGGGTGGAGGCAGGTCAGCATGTAGCTCATGTAGGTAATAACGGCTATGCATGGATGCCGCACATTCATGTTGGCGCCTGGAAGGGGGATAAGCCTTTACAAATTATTTTTGACCTGAAGGCCTTAGGCAAACTGCGTAAAAGGTAGTGAGACCCGGGGCATAAATGGAAGTTACCAGTTCCTGCTAAAAGAAATGGAACGCCCTGCTTACCTGCAATGCCATGTTTTAGCCTACAGTTGAACAGCTAACGGAGGAGCTTCTAAAGGTGTACAGTTTGTTTAATACCGTTATTTATCCGGAGCCAAAAGGGCGGGATGAAGGCCGTATTGAGGTGAGGGTCGCATTGAGGTGAGTCACCACTCCCGGAGCAGGTAAACAGATGTCTTGATTCCCATCTACCTGCTCTTAAACCGGAAGCCTGAAGAAATTGTAAAAAAGTACCTGAAGAAAGAGGGGCAGGAGCTGTTCGGGAACCTCAGCAATCAGTATGTGAACCGCTGTCTGAAGCAGCTTGCCTTTCTGGCCGGTCTGAAGCGGAACCTGACCTTCCATATGGCCCGCCACAGCTGCGCCACTCTGCTGCTGGACATGGGGCTCAGCTACGAAGTGGTTCAGCAGATTTTGGGCCATAGCAATATCCGTACTACCCAGATTTACGGCAAGGTCCGCAAGGAAGCAGTCAAAAAAGCGCTGCAGGCGGTTCAGTGGAATTCCTAGGAAGGTGCCGGTTCCGGCTGAAGGGGGGGCGGGGCCTATTTTTCTGTGGCCGTTTACTTATTTGAGCGCGCCTCCACTCTTCTGTTGATTTTCTTCATCATCAGCAGGAATGGCGGGTTAAGAAAGTTGGGTTAAGATAGGGTGTTGCGTTTAACAGTCCGGCTCCCGGCTGCTTTTGCCGTGCAATCTTGACTTTAAATATGTAAATGTATATATTGTTTATTATATAATCATCCTTTGTCCATATTGTCCTTTAAAAACTTTAAAAAAAGGATGGTAGGCAAGGCTTTAAATAACTCATCATGTCTGAATGGCTGGATGACGAGGATTTTTTACTGCGAAGGCTGAGCTCCGGCGATGCGCAGGCCATAGATTTTTTATTTAAGAAATACTATGCGGAAATGCTACGCCTTTCTTATACGGTATTGAAGAACCGGGAGGCAGGAAAAGACATTATCCAGGACATTTTTATCGCCATCTGGGAAAAAAGAGCCAGCCTTCATTTTAGTAAACCTATCAAAGCCTACCTTTTTCGTGCGGTGATCAACCGTTCATTAAACTACCTGCGGGACCAGGGGAAAACAAAAATGCTTCCACTGGAAAAAATGGAGGCCGGCCGCCATGCCAGTTCAGCCGGCCTCAGCAGTGAAAAACTGGAAGAAAAAGAACTGGAACAATTCATCCTCCGGCTTATCCACCGCCTTCCTCCTCAGTGCAGGGTAGCTTTCGAACTGAGCAGACATCAGCAGATGAGTAATAAAGAGATTGCCGCTTATATGGATATATCCGTGAAAGCGGTAGAAAAACACATGGCCAGGGCACTGAAGCAGTTAAGGAAGGGGCTGGAGGCTTACCTGAAGCGACTTTTTCTCTTTTGCTGGTAGTCGTTTTTGCTGGATTTTTTTCTGCCGCCTTTCTTTTCTTCTGCAAATTTTTAATGATAAGGTAGGGTAAGCGCTTGCTGAGGTGTATTAGGTTTAGAGAACCCTCCCATTTAAAACTGCATGAAGAAACCTGATTACTTTATCGCCCTGCTCCACAAGCAGCTTAGCGGGCAGCTGACGGAAGAGGAAACCCAGGAGCTGGAGCAATGGCTGGAGGAGAAGGAGGAGCACCGGCAGCTTGGGGAGGAAATTCGTTTTACCTGGGAGCTGGCGGGGAAGGAGTCCTTAAGCCATCCCCTCAGGGTTCGGGAGGAGGAAATGGAGCAGGAGCTCAGGCGCTTTCATCAGCACCTCAAAGAAGAAAGTAGGGGCAGCCGTTTTATATTACCCGCTTTATCCGGCTCTTTCTGGACCAAAGCTTCCGCTGTTCTGTTGATGGTGCTCTTATCCGCAGGGGCAGTTTTTCTTTGGGAGGACAGGGAGAAAACAGCTATGGCGGCTGCTTCTTTCCGGCTGCGGGAGGGACAGATGGAAGCTGTACTGCCGGATAGCTCCGTCATCACCACCAATCATCATTCCACCCTGTCTTTACTGGAGTTTGACACTAAAAGAGCCATATCCTTTTCCGGTGAGGCCTTTTTTGAAATCAGGTCTGATGCCAGACGTCCCTTTTACATTCATCTGGAAGCCGGCAGGGTAAAAGTAGTAGGAACCGCTTTTGTCATCCGTGCGTATCCCGGAGAACCCCTGAAGGTAAGCGTCCTGGAGGGGCAGGTGGAAGTCGGGCTGGCGGACCAGTTTTATTCCCTGGAAGAGGGAGAGCAGCTGAAATGGGTGCAGGGAGGAGTTCCTGAGGTGGGCAGAGAACAGCAGCCGAACCTGCTGGCCTGGAAGACCCGGGAGCTGATGTTTGCCCGGACCCCTTTATCGCAGGTTCTGCCTGTACTGGAAAGCTACTACGGTATCCGGTTCAGGGTCAGTAGTTCTGCCCTGCTGAACTGCCGTTTTACAGGAAGCTTTCAGGATATTCCGCTGGAAGAGTTGCTGGAAATTATTTCCTATAGTCTGGACCTTCGGGTAGAGGAACTGGGAGAAAAGCGCTATAAAATTTCCGGTAAAGGATGTAAGGGAGGGGGGGCATGAAAAAGCTCCTGACTGGCATTGTGTTATTTTTACTCCTGGAGATACCTCTTTCGGCTCAGGATCTGGAGGAGCGGGTAAGTATCCGCTTCACAGAAGTACCCCTGCTTTCAATTCTGGAAGAGCTGAGCAGGCAGTACCGGCTGCAGTTCTCTTACGGAGATACGGGAGAAGTGTTGGAAAAAAAGTGGAGCATAGAGGCAGAGGACATCACCTTAAGGCAGCTTTTGGAGTTGTTGCTGGGCAAAGCCGGTCTGGCTTATAAAAAGGTGGGTGAATATATTGTGCTGCGAAAGCCGGACAGCATAGAAGAGGAAGGGGAGGAACAGGCTTTACGGTCAGGCAGGAGAAAGGCACCGGCAGTACAGCAGGAGCGCTCACTTTCCTTCCAGGAGAGAAGGTTACTTCCTGATTCCATAAGCCTTCCGGCCGGGAGCAGGAAAGGCTGGATGTCTTTTTCCGAAAAGCCCTCCCTAGTGGCGGTGGCTCCTGTTCGCATATGGCTGTCTTCTGCTCTGCCTGCGAAAAGAAAGGAGGGTCATCTGAAGCTGTCTCCTTTTATGGCCCTTGATTTTCTGCAGTTATCCCTCCGTTCCGATTATGCCACTGAGCAACGGATAAGCGCGGATTGGAACTATAGCTTTGGTTGCGTCGGATACTATTCTCTTTCCCGACGCTGGGCAGCTGAGCTGGCGCTTTTGAGCCGCCTGAAGAGGCTTTCGGTGCTCTACCAGCTTCAGGTGACGGAAGTGCCGCTTGGGCTGCCGGAAAGAACCACTTTGCGCCTTTCTTATCTGGAGCTTCCGCTGGGGCTGAGCAGAGAGGTGTTCAGCTTCGGCCAGCAGGGAAGGGTGTTCTGTTCAGCCGGTTTATACGGGAGCTGGCTCCTGACAAAAGAAGAAAAAACCTGGCTGGATGATGGCCGCGTATTTAACACGACCGCCATGTACGGAAACACCCTTTCGCCCTTTTTATGGGGAATGCGCGGGGCTTTTCGCCTGGGATGGAAACTGGGCAGCAGGATGGCTTTTTCTTTTTCTACGGCTTACCGTTACTGTGTTCCCAAGCTGAAAGAAGGGACCCAGCAGATAAGCATACGGGAACTCAGTCTTCGTACCGGCCTGGTATTCCTCTTGTAAATTCATAGTCTCACTTTAAAAAATAAACCATGAAAAAGTTTTACCGGAAATGCCGGCCGTTTCTGACGGCCGCAGGAAGATTATTGCCTGCTTTGCTGATAGGTTGCTGGCTGACAGCTGCTGAAGGACAGACCCTTTCCGTCACCTTGTCCGCCACGAATAACTCCCTGAATAACTGTAATGCGAGAAAGCTGACAGCCTCCGTGAATGGTGGGTCGGGGAATTATGCTTATTTCTGGTCCTCCAGCCCTGCCTCCAGTGTATACCTGGGAAATGGGCCGTCCATTACCGTAAGCCCTTCTGTTGGTACCACCTATACGGTAGCCGTGGAAGATCTGGTGTCGGGGCAGTATGTGCAAAGGTCCCTGCTGGTGAGTCCCTTGCTGCAGGGTTCTTTGCAGCTTTTTATACCCAATGCTTTTTTTGAGGGAAACCAGTGGAAAGTAATGGATGAGGAAAAGAGTACCGATCCGCTGAATGCTTTTGAATACAGGCTTACCATCATAGACGACTGGGGCAATCAGGTTTTTTCTGCTTCCGGACTGGTGTCTAACGGGGTGATGGGACTAAGGGGAGGTGAAATCAGCTGGAATGGCCGCCTTTATGGAAGCGGGAGTTATGTGCCGGCAGGAAACTACTTTTATGATTTACGGCTTATCAACTGCTCCGTCAATGAGCTTATACGGGGAACCATTACTTTCTTCCGGCAGTCCGGGCTGGTGCTGGAGGCTTATCCCAATCCGTCCACTTCAGAGGTAAACCTGCGCTTTGCCTCTTCAGCAGGCTCAGAGGCAGATAAGGAGCTTGTCACCGATTTGCCTGCCCCTGTGCTTGTGCGGCTGCTTGCCCCACAAGGAGAAGTGGTTCTATCAGAAAGAATAACCGCTTTTCCTGCCCGCCTTCCACTGGCAGGTGTGCCGGAAGGAACTTATTCCCTGAGTGTTCAGTGCGGGGCATTACAATTGAATAAGCGCTTAAAGGTTCAGCACTGATGCAGGCCCGGAGCTTCCCCTTCAAAAGTCTGATAAACATAAACGGATCTTTCTCTTTAAAACCAGCAGCCTTAGCCCCAGCAGGGGCCGAGTTTAGTCTTTTACCTAAAATCAGTTCGTCATGGCAACAGAAAACCCAAGCCCTGTACCAATGGCAGGAAGCCGGCTGTACAGGGACCAGTTAATTACCACAGAAGATCTGCTGGCTTTTAAATCAGAGCTTCTTTCAGAAATCGGAAGGCTTTTCCGGCAAAGCAGCGAGGAGCCGGTAAAGAAATGGTTTAAATCCGCGGAGGTGAGGAAGCTGCTGGGGATTTCTCCCGGCACCCTGCAAAACCTCCGGGTTAACGGCACTTTACCTTTTACGAAAATCGGTGGTGTTCTTTTTTATGACGCAGAGGACATCCGGAAGATGCTGGAAATGCACCGGCAACAGAACTCTCCCCTCCGGCAGCTGGGGAAAGACCGGCTGCCGGAACGGAACAGCTGAGGTAGGCAGGGCAGTTATCAGGTGGTTCTGAGCCGGAAGGCATTCGCTGAAAACTGCCCCCTTACCCTTCAATTACAGTAAACATGAAACAGCCTAAAACAGGACAGGAAGCGCCTACGGATGCCCCAGGCGGAAGGGAGGAATACTTTCTGTCAAAGAAAAGAAGCAGAACCGCTTTTGTGCTGGTAAGGATTTCTTCCAGCAGCAACATCCTCTTTACCCGGCTGCTGTCCATAGAAGGATGCCTGCTTCAACTGGAATATGCGTATAGTAGTAACCGCTATGAAGCGGCTCAAATCCGGCAGGAAAAGCGGATAAGCAGGGACTCCCTTTTTGCGGCACTAGAGCCGGTTACTTACCAGCGCTTTCAGCCGTATGAGCGACTGGCCCGTCGGTATTTTCGCACGGTAGCCTTTTAGCTGAACGTTTTCCCAGGGAAGAGGAGCGGTTCAGCTGGCTTTTACATTCTTTAGTCCTTTTTCTTCCCAGGGAGGGCCTGATAATGCCAAAAGGTTGTAGAGCTGGAATGGAAGAACAGGAAAATAAAGCAGCAGGAAGAATGCTCCTATTAAGAGAGGATTAATGTGAGGAGTAAATATCCCTTTAGGGCCTTTTTTAAACATTGGCTTCCACTGCTTTCTTTTTTACCCTGCAGAAGGATCCTTTCTTGAAAAAAGCAGTCTTTTCCAAGAGGAGCGTTTTAATTATTTCTCCAGCTCTTCCAGCTCATAGGTTTTGTTCACAATCAGATGAATGACTTCATCCAGTTCTTTTCCGGCCAGCTTCAGGTATTGAATGACTTCCTGATGGAATTGCGGGTCTGCTTCCCGGCTGTCAAAAAGGTTGACCAGCCCCAGTATGGAGGCCACGGGCCTTCGGATTTCATGGGAACTAATCCTGGCGATATTCTTCAGCTGTTGGTTTTGTCGTTCCAGTTTGGCAATAAACTGCATCCGCTCTGTAATATCTGTTTCGATGGCAATGTATTGGATCAGCGCTCCCGCCTCATTAAAAACAGGGGTAATAAACAGGCGCACCCAGTACGGGGAGTTATCCTTCCGGTAGTTCAGCAGCTCGACCTTGAACTTTTTCTGCAGCCTGAGGTGCTCCCGGAGGAAGTCTACGGCTTTTGGATCTGTTCCGGGACCCTGTAAAAAGCTTCCGGGTTTCTTTCCCTTTACTTCCTCCAACGTATAACCTGTCTGGCGGGTAAAACCTTCATTCACCCATTCCACCTGACCTTTATCATTTGTGATGATAACCGCATTCTGAGTGGCTTCTGCTACCAGTGATAGTTTTCTGATTTCCTCTTCCGCATTTTTTGTTTTTTCTTCTGCAAGCATCCTGTTATTTACATCCAGGAGGACAAGCAGGCGGACCCCCCTTCCCTGATGAACAGGACCTGAGGAAAGAGACTGCGCATAAAAGCGGGTACCGCATTTCTTCCGGTGCAGCGTCATAACCGAAGCAGCGGGACCTTCTTTTTTCTTCCATTCCTCCAAAGGGAAGGGCTCCGCCCATAAGTCTTGAAGGTGTAGTCGGACCAGCTCTTCCTCTGCATAGCCATACTGCTGACAGGCGGCTTTATTAACCTCTAATATTTGCAGGGATATCGGATCATACACCAGCCGCGGAAGCGGACCTTCCTTAAAGAGCTGTTGATACCACTGGCTGGATTGTTGCAGCTGACGAAACCTCTTCCGGAGAGTCGTATTTAGCAGCAGAGCGTTCAGGAACACCAAAGTCAGGCCGTTGAAGGTGTGGAAGAGAATGAAATCCGTGGCGTTAAAAAAATCCTTTAAGGACAGGAGCAATAGCATACTGCCCCCGAGCCATATCGCGCCAGTCGCCATACAGAGGGCGGTGGCCTTCATTGGAAAGCGGGTCATGTTGTTTGGTTAAAGTGGATGCTTTACCGTTGGAGCAATAAAGCACATTGATCAGGCCCTAAAATAGCAACAATAAAAGGACTGCCTGCCCCTATTGTTATACAATGTAGGAAAAAGGGGAAGATTAAAGGAAAATTGGGCGCCTTTCAGGTCCAAGGGCTGGATATGACTCACCTGCTTACCATTCAAAGCGAAATTAGGCTTTTTGAATGCATACAATTACCGGATAAGCGGTTGTGGGCTGGGTATTGAACCAGGAGACAGACATGATTTCTCTTTGGCAGCAATTCCAATTGCTAAGGGTTTTTGGAAGAAGGGGCCTCTTCATAAATTTACTTAATGGAAGCTTTTTGTATTTTTAATTTCATTAAAAGTCCTTATGTTGAGCTTTTATTCAACCAAAATGCTAAAAATATGGAATTATTTAATGAGTTAGAACAGTTGGTAGCCAATGCCAGAAAGGATGCAGAAGCCTTTTACAGCAAGGGCAATAAGGCGGCAGGTACCCGCCTTCGGAAGTCGATGCAGGAGGCTAAGAATAAGGCACATGACATCCGGAAAGAGGTAACGGAAAAGAAAAATGAGGGGTAAATAGCACAGAGTTTTACTTTAGGCTGCTTCCGGAATATGGCAGCAGCTTTTTTTCTGCCTTTTCCTTTTTTACCAGGAATAATTGTTTCGAAAGAGAAGGATTTATTCGCTTCCTGTTGAAGTCTTTAAAGGAAAACAAATACCCACTATATTTGCCCCGGGATTTATAAAAGAGGTACCTTAGCTTCAGGCTTTAGGATAAGGAAGCTATTATAGTTCATCACGGTATTTGATTTTTTGGCCTTTTAAGTAGTGGGCAAATGAAACCTGGTTTTTATTTTGATTGTGTCCTGCTGGTCGATGATGATCCAGTTACGAATTTCCTGAATGAAAGAACACTTGTGGAGCTTGGTCTAACCCACCATATTCAAACCACAGAAAGTCCACAGGAGGCGTTGAACTTTATTTCCAGCTGTTACAAAGCAAAGGATGACCCAAAGTACATGTTAATAATGCTCGATTTAAATATGCCTTTCTGGGATGGCTTTGAGTTCTTAGATGAGCTCCAGTCTAAAATGACCTTCTCCTTAAATAAAATAGATATTATTATTCTCTCCTCCTCTTCTCATCTAACAGACACAGAGAGGGCAAAGAACTATCGTATCCTGGACTATTTAGAGAAGCCATTAACTGCTGAAAAACTCATTTCTGCCTTATCTAAGAAGCTAAAGTAGGCTGTGTTTAAGCCAGGTTTATTTTCCCGGCTCCCTTGCTTTAAATACTTCCCGCACTACCAGTTTTACTTTCTCAGAAGTAAGGGGCTTTTTCAAAACATTAGCTATCCTGAAATTCTTTGCCAGCTCAAGGTCACCCGGTTGACTGGAAGAGGTAAGGAGAACTATACATAAACCCTGCTGCAATGCCTCTTTATACTGCTGCTCCAGTGCTTTCAGGAATTCAATGCCATTCATGACGGGCATGTAAAGGTCCAGGAAAATCAGGGAAGTCATCGGAGAAGGTTGCTCTTTAGGTGAACGGGAGACTGTTTCCTTTATCAATGATAATGCCTCCTGCCCGTGGCTGGCCAGCTGAATCTGTTCTGCAAGTGCCATATCCTCCAGCAGAAGCTTATTAAAATGGTTGGTAGTCCGATCATCGTCTACAAGGAGGATGCTGTTAAATTTTCCCGGCATATAAAAATCAAAAATGATTAAAAATGGTTTTCTTCCGGACCGGCTTTCCTACATCCCGGCGGCAGAATAAGGCCTTCCAATTGCTTCCCTTTTTCTGTTGTTTTTCCAATACGGATTTCCGGGTAAAATGGTTGGTCAGAGGAAGGCTTAAAACTGAATGACAATTTATTTAACGAAAAGCTAAATAAAAAAGAATCTACGAAAATATGCTCGTCTACTCAGGAAATTTTCTTTCCTAAAAAGGCCTTTTCTTTGGGAGGAATTTCATCAGCAGCGTGAAAAGAATGTGGGACCTTGGCTCCCGCAATTTGTCCCTGAGAGGCCGGGATTGAAGGCATAAAAAACCTGGCGGAGCATAGTTCTCCACCAGGCTTTCTTTTTGCATACTATAACTTAGGGCTTTCTTATCCGGAGGAACAGGTTAATACCTAAAGGCTCTGTATCGACCGTGATCTGAGCAGGAAGGGCACCGGCTTCCAAAGCCAGGAGTTTTAGCTCTCCGGGACTTCTGTGCTGCAGGTGCCAGTCACCAAATATTTCCATATAAGCACGACTGGGGTTATCATCAGAAAAATTACCAACAATGACCTCACCGCCCGGAGCAGTCCATTTAATAAGCTTTCGAAGGACCCTCACAAAGGTTTTATTGTCGAAATAATCAAACAAGCCTGCAGACCACACCACCTCATACTGCTCTTCGGTATCGAAGCGGAAAATGTTTTCATTGATAAAGGAGATATGCTTCAGGTAATGGTCACACACCTGCTGTGCATGGGTAATGGCTCTTTTGTCATACTCAACGCAGGTCGCCTGCAAACTTTCTGCCTTTATGTGGCTGTACAGCTGGCAGAGGTCACGGGCAGGGCCACTGGCCACATTCAGCAGGCGAAGCGGGGCTTCAGTACGGCTCAGCTTCGCCTGCATCAGCTTCAGGAAAAAGCCTTTTCGGTTACGAACTGCTTCGGCAGCAAGGTGGTTGACCGAGAAATCATCCCACTTCCTGAACTCTTCTGAAACCTCTTTGAGGTAAATACGGTCGATAATCGCATAGTCACCGGCATAACCAAATGGCTTCTGCCTGATGTGGCCCATGATGGAGTCTGTGGACTTCAGAAAGGAACATTTTTCAATCATCTCCCGCAGCTCAGATTCTTCAATTTCTTTCGCCTTCAGGAGAGCAGGCAGATGATCCAGCACATGGTTTAACTCTTTATATTCTTCCGGTTCAGGCCCTCCCTTCAGGAGCAACTGATCGAGCAGGATGAAAACTTCTTCTTTTGATAGGGTGGTGATTTCTGGTAAAGATGCACGCATAATTTAATCAGTATCGTGAAAGCTTAATTTTAAACATTGATGGAAAATAGAGGCAGCCGCAGTCAGCTCCGTTTATGCCGGCACAGCTACTCGATTTTTCCTGGCGGAGAGCTGCCGGGGCTCAGGGAAAGAGCGTGAAGCAACCTTTTCGAACTGGTTCAGCTGCCTTTTCAGAAGACGTTCATTATAAATGAAGTTGCCCAACAGGCTCGCTACGCCCTCCAGGTATTCCTGCTGGTGCTCTTCCAGCAGTTTGAAAGATGCCACCTCAATAATCCCCTCTACCTTATCATTAAATAGCAGCGGAACGATAATCAGGGAGTTAGGCGTAGCTTCTCCCAAACCGGAAGTGATGTAGGTATACCCCTGCGGAATATCGGTCAGGTAAATGGCTTCTCTTTCGAAATAGCACTGGCCAATGAGCCCTTCCCCCGGCTCAAGGCTCTGCGACACAAATTTTTTGCGGTTGTAAGCATAGCAGGCCTTCAGCTCAATGTACTTTTGTTCTTCCCGCTCCTCCACCTGGTAAAAGGAACCCTGATTGGCTCCAAGGCTTTTGACGATCTTGCTGATGAGCTGGTCGAATATTTCCTGCTCGTCTTTCTGGTAGCGAACCACGTCGCCCAGCTCCTGGAGGCTCTGACTAATCCAGCGACGCTTTCTTTCCTGTTCCTGTGCTTCTTCGACCTGCCGGATGTACTCCTTCATCTTCTGGCGATCTTCTTCCATCTTCTGGTTTTTCTCTTCCATTTGCAGGAGGAGCTGGCGGTTCTTTTGCTGGGTACGCTGCTGCATTCCTCTGGCAAGGGCCGTAATGCTAATGGTGCCGAAGACAGAGATGAGCAGTCCGAAGTCCATACCGATGCCCAAATGGTAAATGCTATTGTCCATACCTGAGGTATTCAGGCCCGGCAGGTAAATGCTGGCTAGAATGAGCGCCACATTCATCAGGTTAACCGCAATTAGTCCTCCTTTTTCGTGGAAGCGGAACATCATCCATGGAACGGTGAGCATACCAGTTTGTATAAGCAGCACCGCCACCATCATTTTCTGGTCTGGTAATTTGATGGAGATATGCAGCAGGGCCAGGTACAGACTGGGTGCAATGCTGAGAATATAGCGGGAGCTGAAAAAGTAACCTCCGCCATTCAACAGCAGGCAGGAAGCATTGATAAAGGTAAAGATCCAGCTGAGCAGCACCAGCTCAGAAGATAAGTTGTAGCTAAGAAGGGTGCAACCTAAAGAGGCCCCTACAATCAGCAGAGCAATCCAGTTAGAAAAAGTAATGGCGCTTTTTACCTCTTCGTCCAGCACCGACTGCCTTCCTAAATTTGAAATGAACTTCATGAAATAGATCTGGTAGGTTATGAAAAGTTATTGTTTACCGGTGCATGTACGAAGAGATTAAAGGAGGGTTTTTATTACTTATTGGTAGCTTATGTAATAAATAATAGCCTAATATTAAAAAGTAAAACCGACCTGAATTCAATCTATTGTTTTTGTAAAAAACTGAAATACAACCCTATTTAAATCTAATACCTAATGTTATATTGGAGGCACCAAGAACCAGAGGACTCCTTTGGTCGGTATAATGCCTGTAATAAAAAGAACAAATAAATAATCAAATGGAAGCTAATTGTGGAAATATTTTCACAACCACATCAGAAATGACTCCTGTAGGTTTTAAGAAGAAGGGGCAGAATACAGGTAGATGAAACTTACTAACGGTAAGGATATTAGGAAGTAAAGGCTACTATGATGATAGAAATACGTTCCTAGGAAAAATTAGGCGGATGCCAGTAAACAACTTTAATAATCTGTAAGACAGCCTGGTGTAGAGATATGGAACACAGAAAAAAAACATCTAAAATAAAACTTTAGCTTGATGCGTCCGTATGACCAATCTCACTCGTTTAACAATTTTTTAAGGGACATCAAAGAACTTTTTAACCTAGCTTGCAGCCACTCAAGTAAAGCCCTCTAAGTCCTGAAGGATGTTAAAAACCTTCAGGATTTTCATTTTTCGCTTAGGCCGTGTCTGGTGAATCAAAAATAGCAGTTTCAGGGTATACTTTATAATATGCGACGCTATGAAATAACAGATGAACAGTGGGAGAAGATATCTGATTTATTTCCCAAGGAGGAAGGTAGTAGAGGAGGTCAGTGGAAGGACCATCGAACAGTTATGAATGGGATGTTTTGGATACTGAATTCCGGGGCACCATGGAGAGACCTTCCAGAGCGGTATGGGAACTGGAACCGCGATTTCTATGGTTCAAGCAAGGGCATTGATATAGTTTTTTTCATATTTTCTATTTTCTCTGACACAGGCAAATATTCGGTGGATAATTTTATTCCGTACCGCATTGAGCACAGCCATTTTACTTTTCCCCTCTGCTACTTTTCGGTAGTAATAATCTGCCAGTTCACCCTCTTTGCATATGGCAGCCATAGCCCCCATATGGAATAGTTTTTTCATTTTCTTATTGGCAAATTGGCTGACCCTGGTTTTACCCCTGATGCTTGTTCCTGAAGAATGTTCAAAGGGCGAGACTCCTGCGTAACAGGCAAACTTTCTGGGGCAGCTAAATAGCTTGAATTCATTAGTAGTGGTTATTATTTCCCAAAAAATAACCTCACCTACACCGTCTACAGAAGTGACCAGGGTAAAGAGTTGGCTCAGCGTCTCATCTTGTTTTATCAAACCTCTGATCTTCTTTTCTATCTCACTAATCTGCTTTTTAAGCTCTTCAACGGGCTTTTTGTTAAGTCTCTCAAGTTCCTTAACCAGCTTTTTATTTTGAAAACCCTCTATTTCTCCTAAGGGTACTTTTAGAGCATTTTTAGCCTTTAGCAGCCTTTTTCTCAACGATACCAGCTGCCTTAGCTCCAGAAGCACCTCCCGCTCTGGCTGCCAAAGCAGGGCTTTATCTACAAAGCGAAGTGCATACTCGCTGATTCTAATAGCATCTACTTTATCATTTTTGCCTCTCTGCAGGCCAATGGAGCGTTTGATCCTTAAGGAGGATTCTAACCATATAGCACCAGCTTCTTTACTAATAAGGGAGAGTAAACACTGACTATAGATGCCAGTATGTTCACAGCAAATCAAGCTTTGCTGAAGATCAATTTCTCTTGTTCTACATTCAGCTTTAAACTCTTTAAGACCACTAGCAGAATTCTCGACCTTTAAATGAAAAAGCAGTTGATTCAAATCTCTGGCAGCAAAGTCTAATGTTTTTTTACTAATGTCTACTCCAATAAAAAAAGAAAATTTCATAGCTTTACTTTTAAGGATAAAACAAAAGCGACAGGGACACTTTCAAAACCTTACTAATAGGCCTTAAACCTGAATTTCTATTTGAAGCTTGTCCTTATCAACCGGCTTAGGTACTAAATCGCGGGTTGGATCTTATCCAGCGGCGGCCATAGTTCACCTAAGCCGGTATTTTAAAGATAATGCCTTTCTTAATTTTGTCCTACACCTCAAAGCTAAAGGCGGCGGCCGAACGGTGTACGACCGCTTTAGGCGCTACAAGAAAAATGGGATGTTTGATAGGATAGTAGAACGACTTCATCTTGAGTTGGATAAGGATGGCTATATTGATTGGCAACTCCGGGCAGTGGATTCAACTGTTATCCGGGCTCATAAATCTGCTGCCGGGGCAGGTAAAAAAGGGGAGCAGAGCAAGAGCAGGAAGAACCTGCAGACCATGCCTTAGGGCGCAGTAGAGGTGGATCTTTAACAAAAATACACCTGGTCACCGACAGGAACCATAACCCATTGGCAGTGGCTTTAAGCTCAGGAGCAGCGCATGATTCTGCTTTCTTTGAAGAGGTTGTAAAGAAGGTATCTTTCAGGCAAGCCAAAGGAAGGCCACGCAATAAGCCTGATGAAATCACTGCTGATAAGGGCTATGACGCCGGAAAGATTCGAAAAGAATTGCGCCGTCGTGGCATTCGGGCAATGATACCGGAAAAGGCATTAAGACCTGGAACAAAGCGCAGGAAAAAAGGACCCCACCCTCGCTTTGATAAGCAGGTCTACAAAGAAAGAGGTAAAATTGAACAGGCTATCGGGTGGCTGAAAGAATATCGCCGTTTAGCTACAAGATATGATAAAACCGCTTCCAGCTTTATGGCTATTAGAGCATGTTTAAATTTTAGGTAGGGTAAAGGAAAGCGGGCCAGTTGCGTAAGAAAAAAAGAAACCAAACTCATTTACTTATGCAATCTCAATACAAGAGACTTACTGACCCGCAATGGGAAACTATAAAAAGCTATCTTCCTATAAAACGCAAACGTCAATATTCCCTACGCTCTATCGTAGATGGGATTTTATGGTATCTTCGTATAGGTAGTCAATGGAGAAACTTGCCAGAATGTTTTCCTAAATGGGAAAGTTTTTACTACTATTTCAGGAAGTGGAAAAAAGATGACACTTTAGAGAACCTCAACTTTGCACTGAATCGTCTGGAACGTGAAAGAATAGGCAAAAAAGCAACTCCATCTATGTTCTGCATTGATTCTCAGTCTATCAAAGCCGCTCCATTTGTGAAGGAAGCAAAAGGGATAGATGGCAATAAAAAGATCAATGGCAGGAAGCGTCATATCATTACAGACACCCTTGGTTTAGTATGGGCTGTGATCGTACATGCAGCCAATCAACATGATGGAGTAATGGCTGAAAAAGTAGTAGCACCACTGCAAGGGTATATGCATAGGATGGAAAAGATTCTAGCTGATGAGGCTTACAAAAAGAGGTTTATCAACTGGGTCAGTGAGAACCTTTTAGGAGTAGAACTAGAGCTATCTTCTAAGCCTCCAGGTACTGATGGTTTTGTGCCTGTAAAGTGGAGATGGGTCAGCGAAAGAACCTTCGGGAGCCTGAGCTTCTTCCGAAGATTGGACAAAGACCACGAAAAAACCACAGAAAGTTCGGAAGCTTGGGTCCTGTGGCAGAATTGCCAGCTTATTCTTAACAGATTAGACCCTGCTGCCTAAGAAAATTTTTAAACATGCTCTTATACAGCTGGCAATTATGAAATTCTTCTTTAAAAAGTATTCATCAGACACAGCCTAGTTGGCCCGCTGAAGCCAGGCAGGTTGATATCCAGGAGCATCAAATCCACCCTCTCCTTAGCTGCCATATTGAGCGCCTCTATAGGGTTGGCAGTAGCCTGCACCAGCTCCAGCCAGGGAAGCTGTGCTACATATTCCCGGAGCAGGCTCAGAGCCTTTGGCTCGTCTTCTACAATGATGCAGCGGATTTTCATATCAGGGGAATAATGAGCTGAGTGAAGAAGTTTTCTTTGGTGGTACTCGTCCTGAGGCTGAATCGGTTACCGTAAAGAAGCTGTAGCCGCTCCCTCAGGTTTACCAGACCAAGACCTTTCCGTTCCTGCCCTTGTGACTGGCCTGGCAAAGCATTAATTAGGGTAAAGATCAACTGCTTTTCCTGCTGCTGCAGCGAAAGACTTGCCTGCTGCTCTTCCTTGCCCTTATCGATGCCATGTTTAAAGAGGTTTTCCACCAGCGGCATCAGCAGCATGGGCGGCACCATTATACCCTCATCCACCTCCTGTTCCCACTGAATAGAAACCGGATGCGGCAGGCGCACGCGCTCAAGAGCTATGTAGTTCCGGATAAACTCAAGCTCTGTACTGAGTGCGACTTTTTCCCTGGGGCTCTGCTCCATAAAATACCGCATAATGTCGGAGAGCATGGCTATTCGCCGGGCCACATCGGGCAGACTTTTATACACATCATAGTAAAGATTGTTCAGGGAGTTGAACAGGAAATGGGGCTGCAGCTGCGCTTTGAGCAGGTTAAGCTCCGCTTCGGCCTGCCGGCGCCTGAGCTCCGCCTCCCGCTTTTGGCGTGCTACATTTTCTCTTACCGAAACCAGTAGTATCCCTATTACCAGGGCAAAGAAACAGCTTAGAATGTCGTAGAGCAGATGGGTTCTGCCAAGGTTGAAAATGGTAGAGCTACTACCCATGGGGCCGATAATCAACCACTCCACCCCCAATCTAGCCAGTACCACCAGTATAAAAAACAGGGATACGGTGGCGACAAAGGTCATTGCTGATAAACGAGGGTAATAGCGGGGGTAAAGGAAAGTAGCATAGCCGTAAATGATGAGCATAAAGGAAGCAAAAGAGCTCAGGCTGATGGCCAGCACATAAGGCCCACCCTGCAGACGGGCAGCCAGATAAACGTAAAAAAGTGCAAAGGCCACGGCCCAGCCAATAAACTGCAGCAAAAGGAGCTGTTTTTTCATGGAGTTTTCTTCCTGGTTTCTGCTACAATTTAAGGTATTTCTCACTTCCGGGGAGGGAGGAAACAGCCATTGGTTGAAAAGATAGTGCTATCGGTTGAATTTTATTTTTAGACCAGGTATCGCTTATTAGCTTTCTTAAAAAAATGAAAGCCATGAAAACACCTTATTCTTTACTCATTGCCCTGGTACTTCTGCTCTTCAGTCAGGGCAGAGGCCTTGCCCAGCAGCTCAGCGATGAAGCGCAGATTCGGGAAACTGTTACGAACTATATCGAAGGAAGAAACGGAGGAGACCTGGAAAGGCTGCGGAAAGCCTTTCACCCCGGCGCTGCCTTAAAGTTCGTCGACCCTGGTTCTAAGGCCCTGGGAGAATGGAGCCTGGAGGAATACCTGCAACGTTTAACACCTGGTGAAAAACTAAACTGCCGGGGAGAAATTATCGACATCCGCCGCTTTGAGGATGCTGCCCAGGCCACTGTTCTTTTGACCTACCCAAACCTCCGCTTCCATGATTATATGAGCTTGTTAAAGATTAATGGGCAGTGGCTCATCGTCGATAAAACCTTTGCGCGCAGTCCTTCCGCCGGCAGAGTATTGATTGCCATTACCAGCCATGCCGATTTAGGCGATACAGGCCGTAAAGCGGGCTTGAATTTAAAAGAAGTGGCCTATGTGTATAAAGCCCTGGATGAGGCTGGTTATGCGGTTGATTTTGTCAGCCCTAAGGGTAAGTTCACCCACCTGTATGGCCAGGACCTTAATGACCCTGTTATTGCATGGTTCGTGGAAAACGAAGAAGCATGGTCACGCCTGCAGCAAACGCTCCTGCCAGTGCAGGTAAATCCGGACGACTACCAGGCCATTTACTTTGCCGGAGGCCACGGCACCATGTGGGACTTTCCTGAGAACAGTGCACTGGCAAATCTGGCGGCTAGCATTTATGAAAAAGAGGGAATCGTAGCAGCCATCTGCCATGGTTCTGTTGGCCTTGTAAACATCCGGCTTTCCAATGGTACCCCTTTGGTAAAGGGTAAAAAGCTTACCGGCTTTACCAATGCCGAGGAAACAGAAATAGGACTGGCAGAAGAGATGCCTTTTCTGCTGCAAACAGCACTGGAAGAAAAAGGAGGAGAGTTTACTGTCGCTCCTAACTGGTCCTCCCATATAGAACTGGACCAGCGGTTGCTTACGGGGCAGAATGCACAGTCAGTGGAGGCCCTGGCAAAAGAACTGGTGGCAGCCCTGCAACAGCCTGATGGGAGTGCTTCCAAACGCTGAATGGTGGGACTATTTCCTACCACTTTCAATACTGTTTAATTTCTAAAGAAAATCCATATGAAGGCGTTACTGCTTATTATTTGCACCTGTCTGCTTGGAACCATAACAGTTTCTGCTCAGCAAGCTCTACAGGGGCGAGTGGTAGATGCTGCCGGACAGGACTTGCCCTACATCAATGTGGCGCTGCTAGCCCTTCCTGATTCTTCCCTGGCTGGCGGAACCGTTACCACTGAGTCGGGTACTTTTTTGCTACCTGCACCAGAGGAAGGAAGCTATGTGCTACGTTTCAGTGCTATTGGCTATCAGGAGCTGTTTTCGGATTCCTTTATTGTAAGCGGCCCCTCATTTCAACAGGACTTTGGTTCCATCAGGATGGAGGAAAAAACCGCTAAACTAAAAGAGGTAACTGTAGAGGCACTGAGGCCTACCATAATACAGCAAGCAGACCGGATGGTGGTAAGTGTAGAAGGAACTGCTTTGGCTGCAGGTAGTACGGCTTTTGATGTATTGGCGGATGCTCCCGGGGTTTTTATTGACCAGGATGGACGTATTCAGCTGAACGGAAAAGCAGGGGTAACTATTATGCTTGATGGGCGGCTGACTTATCTGTCGGCTGCTGACCTGAAGAGCATGCTGGAAGGAATGCCTGCGGAAAATATCAAGAGCATCGAAATTATCACGCACCCTTCGGCCCGCTTTGATGCTGAAGGAGCCTCAGGTATTCTGAACATTCAGCTGAAAGAGCATAAAGGGCAAGGAGTAAATGGAAGCCTCTATACCACTTATGCCTATAACCAGCTGCATACGTTTGCCGGAGGTGGTAATGTTTTTTACAGGACCGGTCCCTTGAATCTGTTTGTCCACCTTGACATGGCACAACGGCCCTCGCTACGAAAAGGCGTCTTTTCGCGGCTCTTCGTAGAAGAGCAGGAGAAGACCTTTCTGGAGCAGCAGATAAGAGAAGATAAAATCAGCCGCACTCCCTCACTGCGCGTAGGCGGTGACTACCGAATCAGGGAAGGGCATCAGCTGGGGCTGGTAGCAAACATTGTCAGACAGCAGGATACAGCCGCTTTCCTCACCGAAACCTATATTGGGCCAGTCTCCGGGACACCTGTTGTTTTTATTGAAGCTGATAACCTGACAGCAGGCCGGTTTTCCAACTACAATACCCACCTCTACTACAGCGGGGAGTTCGACAGCCTGGGCACTGCTATTCACCTGGGAATGAGCTATGTTAATATTCTAAACAGGGAGAGTGGATATTTTCACAGCTTCTACAGAGAGCTGCTGCCTCCAGCTGAAGAGGGGAGTGAACTCCTACTGAGTGATAATCCTAATGGGTATGACATTTATGCAGCAAAACTTGACTTTATACGACCATTTTCCAGAGGGTTAAAAGTAGAAACTGGCCTGAAAGCCAGCCGCGTCATTTCCGACAATGACCTTCGCTTTTATATCCATGAAGAAGGGCTGGCGGTTCCCGATCCGCGGCGTTCAAACCATTTTATTTATAAGGAGAATATTTATGCTGCTTACCTGAACCTGAGCGGTCCACTTGGGTCAAGGCTTTCTGTGCAGGCAGGGGTGCGGGCAGAGGACACTCATTCATTTGGTGTTTCCAAAACAACTGGCCAGCGGACAAAAAAGGATTTCCTGCAGCTCTTTCCCAGCCTTTTTATTGAACATAAGGTAAATAAGCAATATCAGCTGAACTATCACTACAGTCGCCGAATTCAGCGGCCGGATTATGAGCAGTTGAACCCTTTTATTTTTTATCTGGATCCTTTCACCTGGTCCCAGGGAAATCCTTACCTGCGGCCTCAGTACACTCATTCCTTCGGGGTCACTCAAACTTTCAAGGAGGTATATAGGCTGGTTGTGGGTTATCAGCTCTCCCATGATTTTCTGACAGAGCTCCCTTTTATGGATGCTGCAGCACAAACAACCACCTTTATGGATTATAATGTAGAAGAAGCCCATTATTTAAGTGCAACGGCAGTGGTTCCGGTAAAACTATTTAGCTTCTGGGACAGCCAGAATACAGCCGTGGCGGCTTATCAGGAGTATCGTACCCCTTTGCCGAAGGAGGAAATGATCAATCAGGAAACTTTTTACTATTTTCAGTCCACCCACACCATTCTCCTGCCTTTTGCACTCAGAATGGAGATTAGTGCGGCTTACCGTGGGCCCTCCATCTGGGGCGTTGAGCGGGTGGAGCCTTACGGCTGGATAAATGCTGGCCTGAAGAAAAGCCTTCTGGAGGACAAGCTGGAAATCAACTTGGGTGCAGGGGATTTGTTTCGCAGTCGTTTAATTAAAGGAGGGGCTAGCATAGGGGAAAGCCTGAACTTGTTCGACCAGTATTTCTTTAGCAGAAAATTTAGTATCAGTCTGCGCTATAATTTCCGGAAGGGAATAGACTTTAAGGCTCCTGAACTCCAGCATGAGCTCGAGGAACTGGACAGAGCAGGAAACTGAAGCAGGGATTTTGAAGCCCTTCTGTGTCTGAAGCAGAAGGGCTTAAATAATAAACAATGTTACAGATTTAGGATGTACATTATGTAACAGCCAGTGCAGAAGGGGGGTGTTTTAAGCTGCTGCCTTTGTCCCTTTTACCGGATTTGAAACTTTGGTAACCGTTTAAACATGATGCCGCCTTCTTTAAAAGATGGTTGTCCCATAATAGAATACCCACTTAAAATAAGAAGCCGCCGTAGTTTCTTTCAGCGGCTAGGCTAAAATCGGGACCTGGTAGCCAGTATATCAGCGGATTTTATGTATTTGGATTCCTCTGGCGCAGAGGAAGGGGAAATCCTTATCAGGGGATGGGAGCGTAACTTCCTTTTAAAGTTTAATATTGTCTGCCGTAGAGCCTGACTTCTTTTAGTAATCTCCGCTCAAACGCATAAGAAAGGCTTTTTCCAATATAGGACCTGGCAGGGTCATAGACAAAGAAAGCGGCGGAATTCGGCACAGGAAGTCCCCAGGTGCCTGAATTTTTCATTTCTCCGGGTAAAATGATGGAGACCAGCCCGATTCCTTCCTCGTTCAGGTATACCGCTACTGCCGCTTTGTTTTCATTGGCATAAAGCTGTGCCTTGTTTAAAGCCTCCTCCTCATAGGCGTGGCCCAGAAAGACCCATTGATCACTTTCTTCCAGGAAGTGAGAGATTTCACTGACCAGCATATATCTTCCCTTTCCGGCAGCATAAAAGTCATTGAGCTGGTAAACCGCCTTTACCGCCTGACCTATATACTCATTGCAGGGATTGATTCCGTTGTTGACCTCCTTCTGACAGGCCTTAAACTGAACCAGCTCGTCCCGTAGGTTCATTTCCCATTGGGAACTGAGCTGCTGGGCTTTTATTATGACAGGGAAAAGCAGCATTACAAGCAGGAATATCTTTTTCATAGGTTTGGGCCTTCGGCTAAAACAGAATTTTTAAAACTTTCTGCAAACATAACAGAAGGGATAGAAACAATTAAGGGGATAGCAAAAGCGATGGTACATCCTCAAAAATAGTTATTACGGAGCGGCCGTAGCAAAACATATTTTTTTTTGAATGCATAGTTTGTTTTGCAATAAGTCTGCTTTCCATTTTTATAATCTGCTAAATGCGGAATATCAAACTTTTTAAACACTTTATTCTATTGATTTAGAGGGAAAATCTAAAACTAATCCTTTGGCAGAGGGTCTGCTACTATAATCTGATTACTAATCTTACAAAGTTGGCCTGCTGGTCACTTTTGGCTGGAAGAGCGCGGCGAGCATAATCAGAGGGAATAAATAGTTTATGTATTGCTCAGGATTTGCTCTTGTTTACAAAGGCTTCCTCTTCTGCTTATGTTCGGGTATTTCTTCCTTTTAAAATACTTTTTTTGTTCCTGTTTTGCTGTTTGTCACCAGAAAGGAGCTTCTAAGGAAGAGAGGCTTTTGAAGAACTCCCTTTAAGATTCAGTTGGGCTCTTTGGGAGGCCAGCTCCGGATTATGGGATTACTGATGAAAAAGGAGGATGATTATTTGAAAGCAGAATGAAGAATTAAGTATCTGCTATCTGCAACAGAGTCTCTCCTATAGAAGATAAGTACTACAAAAAAACTTCCGGTTATTTTTTAGCACCAGCTGCTACAGGAGCCTTTTTACAGTGGGCTTCCTTTTTCGCTTTATTTTATTTCTGATGTATTCTTTTCTTTTTCTAAAAGGAGGTCGTCATGCTGAAATCCTGACCTCAGGGCTTTTTATATTTTTCAACTTTAACCCATTCTACAGTGAAAAAATTAACTATTTCTTTACCGCACTTCTGGCCGCAGCCTCTGTACTCATCTCCTGCGAAAAGGCGGATGAGCCTGATCCGGGCTTGCCTAAAGCAGAACAGGAGCAGGCTTTTTCTTCACTCAGCGATGCCGTAACAGGTGTATCGCTGCCCCTACGGGATGACTGGCAGGTAAAAAAGGATCCGGTACTGTTCGAGCAGAAATATGGCTTTCTGCTTTACCGAAACCAGGAAACGCAAGAGCAGGAAGCAAGCGGGCATACAGAGGAGCCTGTGGCACATATTGGCCTGGTTTATAAGGCGGAACCGCAAGAGATGGATGCGCTGGTGGAAGAGAAGATGAAGCAGTATAGTGAACTTAAACCCGTAAAAACAGTAATTACTCTCGGGAACGGATGTAAAGGAATTGTGCTGTCTGGTTTACCGGGTACGCGCGAATATTCAGTTGCTGCTTTTTCCGGATATGTGGAATGGGCCGCCTGGGGAACAGATGGCTTCGCCAGTCTCGGGCGCTATGTGGTGGTGCGGAATGGTAAGTACAGGAGTCTGACGGCGCACTTACCCGGACAGTGACCGGCAAACTTGGTAAATGAAAATTCGACGTTGACTGTTTAGTTTTTTAGAGTCATCGAACCAACCCCTTTACAATGCGAGGCTTTTCGGGTATCTGCTTTCTTCCAGTTCATCCATTACAATAGTGGCTAAGCTCTCCAGGAGGTACCGGTCATCTTCGGAAAATTCTCTTGGCTTCCTATCAATGATGCACACCGTCCCTATATTAAAACCATCCGATGTTATTAATGGAGCGCCAGCATAGAACTTAAACCCGAAGCTTCCTGTAACTAATGGATGAGCGAGTAAGCATGCCTCTTCACTGGCATTTTTAAAAACCGTAACTTCATCTTGTAAAATAGCCACCGAGCATAAGCTTTCGCCTCTACCTGCTCCATCAGTACCTTCCATGCCTACATTTCCCTTAAATAGCACGCGTTCCTTCCCTACAAACGATACCAGTGCGATGGGCACCTTAAATACCTGAGAAGCCATAGCTGCTATATGGGTAAATGGTCCTCCTTCCTGAACCCTATCCAGGTTGTTATAGCTTTCCAGCTTTGCCAGCCTTTCCTTCTCATTATTAGGGATTATCCGGATGCCAAACTTATTTTCCATGCTCCAGCCTTAGTATTTATGGTTAAACCAAAGAATCTTGCCCCCATCTTCCCTTAAACCGGGTTTAGGGTTTCGTAGATACTATTTTCTTTATATCCTCACTACTGAGAGGTTTGTGAAAGAAACCAGCGACCATAGAATGACCCTTCGCTCTATCTTCGTCTAACACATCAAGAGAGGTAGTTAAAATGAAGATTCTACATTGCCCCGTAATCTTTGGTTCGTAGGCTGCAAGTTCCTTTAAGAACTTCCACCCATCCATTTCAGGCATGTTTAAATCTAAGAGAATAATATCTGGGAAGTCTTTATCATGTTGCACTAAAGAAGTTAAAGCTTCTTTAGCAGACTGAAAGCTAAGGACATTCTTTTCTGTTGCTACTCCATCATGTATTAACCTTTGCTGAATAAGAAAGAGACTTACTTGTTCATCATCAATGATGACTACTTTCATATATTTATCTCAAATAAATCAAGAACCTTGTGCCTACATTAAGCTGGCTACTAACTTCTATATGGCCACCCATTGCTTCAAGGTGGGTCCTGACCAGGAACAGACCGATACCTCTTCCTTCAGAGTGGGTGTGAAATCTCTTATACAGCTTGAATACATCTTTTCCAGCAGTCTTCCTGTCGAACCCAGAGCCGTTATCTGTAAATGATAGAATGGTGCCTCTTTCCTTGCTGCCAAAGCATTTGATGTCCACTTTCAGGGGACGTTCAGGAGAACGATATTTGATGGCGTTAGATAAGAGGTTGTAGAATACACTGTAAAGGTAGGCTTTATTTCCATTCACGCAAATGCTTTCTTCAATATTCATCAAAACCTCTCCGCCACAGGATTTTAAAGGCTCCTGTAGCTCTTCTATGGCCTGCTGGCATATGCCGAGGAGTTGAACCTTTTCCTTATGTACGGTGCCTTTTTTATCCCTTATCGAAAGAATGGTATTGAGGTCTTTCAACACAGTGTCCATTTTATAGACGCTGGATTTAAGGTAGTCAATAAAAACAGGGAAATTTTCAGAATCCGGATCAACTTCCGTAATCAAATCTACCAGTCCCATTGCGTTGGCGACCGGAGCCCGCAGGTTATGAGAAACGATATAGGTAAACTGTTGCAGGTCGCTGTTCTGACGATATAAATCCTTTGTTAACTTATTCTGATTTTCCTCTGCTGCTTTCCTTTCGGTAATGTCCGTCTGTATAGTAACGAACCTTGTGATACTACCCTTTTCATCTAAAACAGGGGTTATATTTAAGTTAAGCCACACCTTCCCTCCGGACTTTTTGTATACTAATGCTTCCTCTGTATGGCTTTTTTTACGCTCTAAACTTTTACCTATTCTATCGGATAAAGCCCTGTCTGTTTCTGCGCCACGAAGAACCGTATCTGGTCGTTTTCCCACCATATCAGAAAGGGTATGACCAGTGAGTTTGGAAAAACCGTCATTTACCCATTCCGTCTTCCCCTCAGCATCCATAATGATAACCCCATTGGTGGTTTTGCTGGCCACAAGCGAAAGCTTTTCCAACTCCTTCTTGGCTTTCACTTTTTCCGTAACATCAGTGATGAAAACAGATAAACCTTCTTCTGAAGGGTAAGATTTTAATGCCAGCCATTTATCAAGCGGTTCATAATATGTTTCATAGTAAGTAACCTCTTCCTCTTTAACTGCAAAACTGTACTTCCTGAAAAACTCTCCGTTTAAGATTTCCTGAGAAAAGTCACAGACATTCTCCCCTAACAGCTTTTCCCTATCCTCACCAATCAGTTTTTCAAACTCGCTATTGACGTAGGTAAAGTTCCAGTTCCGGTCCAGGGCAAAGAAAGCATCCGTTATACTTTCCAGGATAATATGGAGTTTTTCAGTCTGCTGCTGGTTTATCCGATGGGAGCTAACCAGCTCAGTAATATCCCGAAATACGCAATAGACACCAATGATGTCGCCATTCACCACTACTGGAATGGTGGCAATATCAAAGATGTAATTTTTCTTTTCTTCAAAGGGTACAGCACTTTCAAAGTGTACAGACTCGCCGTTCAAAGCAGTCTGAAGACCTTTTCCAAAATCCATAATTACCTCTTCAGATAGCAGTTCATACAGCGGCCTTCCCACTAAATCCTCCCTTTGAACACCTAAAAATGAAAGAGCAGCAATATTTACATCGAGCACTACCCCTTCTTTGTTCTGCAGAAAGACCATATCCAGATTGTTGTCAAAAAGGGATTTAAATCTTTCTGTGCTTTCCTGTAGTTTTAATTTATGGTGAATTCTTTCTGTTATGTCACGAGAGTTCACTACGAGCCCATTTATCGCAGGGTTATGCAACTGGTTGCTGGCAGTTAACTCCAGCCACCGCCAGTCTCCATTCGCATCCTTGAAGCGGAACTCAGAAACCTTTAAAGAGTCGCCTGAATCTAAAATTTCAGATAAGGACTCCTTTATGAGCAGGCTATCCTCCGGATGGATATAATGAAAAGCATTTTTACCAATCAGCTGCTCTGGCTCATATCCTAATTCTTTTGAAATGGAACTACCGCAATATTTATAATTCAGCTTATCGTCAAACACAATAAGCAAATCCGAGCCATGCTCTGCCAGCGTTTGGTAAAATTCATCCTTTTCCTGTAACTTTTGCTGAGCAAGTTCCTGCTGGGTAATGTCACGGCCTACACACAGAAAAACCTGATCTTCTTCAGACCAGACCACCGACCATTCGATAGTTACTTCCTGTCCATTTTTATGGAAGCAACGGTTTTTAAAGTTTCTTACCCTTTCACCATTGATGACATGATGCAAGATCTCAAGGGATGGAATTAAGTCCTCAGGGTGGATAAAACTACTGACAGAGTACCCGATGATTTCTTCATCTTCATATCCTAAGATGTTTTTACAGGCTCCATTGGTATTTTTTGTAATGCCTTCTTTATCAATAGTATTAATGATATCAGGAGAACTATTGACTATCTTTTCCCAGGCCCTAATATTTTTACTCAACTCCATCTCATCTATAATTGTCGGTTACTTCTTCCTTTTGAGTATGTAAAGCTAATATTATATCACTAATGTGGGATAGAACCCGGAGTAAAAGTAAGAGAAAACGTGTAAAAATCACGCTTTCAGTGTTTTATCCATGGAAGGCTGCTGTACTTTTCCTCAAAGGGCTAAAGCAAAAGAAGTAAACCGCCAGCTTAGAAGCTTAATTCTTCCCGGTTTCAGCGCTGAATTTTTTAGCATGAGGAACAAAAGCCGGGAGGAGATACCATAAAACCTGCCTTTCTTTCTTCCGGCTCATAGTCCCTTTTTCACTTTTGTAGTTCTCCCGGCCAGGGGTGTCCTTATCCATGTAACTTTACCATTTTCTCCATTCCGGTTCCCGGTTTTTCGCCTGCGGAATTATTAACCCGCACGGGCACAACCACCTTATCTGAGCCGGCTTCAAAAGCCTTTTCACTGTACTCCTGTATCCAGTTCCTTTTTATTGTAGATGACCATTACGACTCTTAACCTTAGGCTTATTTATGGCCGGATAGCGGCCTTTAGTTTAATTAAAATTTCCTTTTTAAACGATAATATCTCTACAGTACAGGAGAAGGAATGAAGATGTGTTCGCCGCCCCGTCTCTCATGAATGGACTACCTTAAAAGGTCCTTTGGTTTTAATCCTTATCGTCGGGATTGAAATTTGATATTTTCCAGATCCCGCTTTTTGAGGGGTTTCGATAAGAAGTCCCGTACCTCTTCATATAGCTTGGACAAGTTAATATCATCCTCATCTACTGAAGAGGAAAGAATGTATAATGTGCACTTGTCTTTTACTGACTGGGGTAGCTGGCGGAATACTTCCAGAAACTTCCACCCATCCAGAATGGGCATATTTAAATCTAAAAAAATAAACTCTGGGAAGGTGCCTGAAGCAACAGAAGCCTCAAGTTCTGCTAAAGCCTCCTGAGGATTTGTAAAAGACCTGGCTTCAGCGGCAAAGTCATTTGTTTTGAGGATAAATTCACTATAAAAGTTGGCGGTTTGGTCATCGTCAATGAGCCAAGCCAATTTACAGAAAGGCATAGATTTATTTTTTTTGTTTAACTTCTATGCAATGTTACTAATTATATCTCTAAACAATTTAATAAAGGAAGCCGGGGAAACGCTGGGAAAGGATGTCCCGGGAAAAGCAGGAGTAATGTTTTGCTGATGGTTAAAAGTTGGAGATTAAGTAACAAAAAGTTTCATGCTCTTTTAGTACCAGCAGCAGGAGAAAACGGAGCCCTTCCCCTGCAATTTTGCCAAGCTAACCGTCGATGGAGAGGGGAAATCCTAAAAATCAGTATTCCATAGGATTAGTTTCATTAAATGCTAATTGTGTAATCTTTTATTCAAAAAAGACAGATAACATAAGAGGAGGGAGGACGGATTTTACAGCGGTACTTGTTTCTCTTTTTAGCCGGGTCGTTATATCCTTGTGGAGGTTTAGATAAACGGATATTTTTCTCAGGTCATAGGAATGCCCCTGTTGGAAAGGACAGCTTCTAAACAGCACCGGGTTACCGGCTGTCTGTCCGGGTTTTTCCCACCACTTTGCCGGGAGGTGGATTATATCTGCTAAAACCACTTTCCTGAAGATGAAAGCAACAGCCATTCAGAAGAGACCACTTCCATTTTTTTGCCCTTTCTCTACTTACAGGCCTTCGTTTCTGCAGGGGGCGCATTTCCAATCGGGTCCCTTTCCTCAGGGGAGAAAAGGAGGTCCTTTGGAGCATTAGAAGAGTGCTGCACAGGGGAAAATAGTTTTAGAGGAAATTTACGTTTTGTTTAAGGAAAAATACGTATGCTTAACAAGCAGGCAGGACATTTTGTATGAGCATAGCCAAAAAAAAATTACTGGTGATAGAAGAAAACCTTGCCCTGGTCAGTAAGGCCGCAGAGGGTTTGGAGGCTAAGTATTTTACTGCTTTGCTCCAGCATTCCGGCTTCCGTAAAGATGAACTCGCCGGCTTTCTCGGTGTCGACTCCAAAACGGTGGACAACTACAGGAATTCCGGAAAGAAATTAAAAACGATGCGGCGGAAAAGCTCCTGAAGCTGCACCGGCTCTTTGCCCTGGGAGATGAGCTGTTTGGCAGCACGGCTGAGTTTATGGACTGGCTGGAGATTCCTTCCCCGGGCCTGGAGCATAAGCGGCCTGTGGAGCTGCTGCATTCGGTTTCCGGTATTGCCGAGGTGGAGAAGCAGCTGATGCGTATTGCACAGGGCTATGCCGTTTAAGCATGGAGCTCTACCGCATTGTATACGAGAAGTTTGCCGACCGACTGTTTGCACCCGGTTTTTCCGGCCGCTGGAATGAGGAGGGGCAGTTTGTAGTATATACCGCCTCTAACCGCTCCCTGGCCTCCCTGGAAAATATGGTCCACAAGATGGGGCAGGGGGTGCTGAGCGCTTCTTTTGTCATGATGGTGCTGGAACTGCCGGGTAAGCTGCCGGTGACGACCATTACCCGGGCAGAGCTGCCGCAGGACTGGAAGCTGGAGAGCAGCCATCAGCTGACGCAGCCAATGAGTCCTGTATGGTATGAAGCCGGGGAAACGCTGCTGCTGAAGGTGCCTTCAGCCGTAGTACCTGAAGAGTATAATGTCGTGCTGAATGCCCGGCACCCGGATTTTTCCAGGGTCCGTATCCGGGAGCGGGAACCTTTCCGCTACGACCATCGCTTCGTAGCCCTGGAAAAGGAGCTGATAAAGGAGAGTGGTAGGAGTTGATTGTCTTTACCTCATATACCCTCATTTCGGATATTACCAGGAGATGTTAAAAGTGCAGCTGTGACTGCCGTTTGTTCTGCTGGCTCTTGCGGTATTTAATTGGACGGAATAGCTGGAAGAGGAAGCGGGTCTGAACTTTTTGAGAATTGTATGAATAATGCCTCTGTCCACTTCACTGGGGTAGGGGGTCTGGCAAACCATGACCGCTCTTTTGTCCTGTTCATTAAACTCCACCAGCCGGTAGGAGCCAATTTCCCCACCGCGATGGTTCAGGCGGTGAGCCTGGTCAATGGACTCTAAAGCCTTCTGTAGGGTGCCTGTTCCCGGAGGAGGGAAGCCAATATGTTCAGGAATGGACCGGCCAATGCTAAAGAGCACTTCGTCTCCCATGCTTTCGGACAGTTCTTTATAGATATTCAACCAGGCTTGCTGAGAAAACCATTGTCCTGCCTCAGGCTTTTCTATTCTCAGGGTCTTCATGATGGCCCCTTTTAATTCCTGATTAACCGGCAGGGCTTTTATCACTGAACTAATTGACTGGCTACTTACTTCCACACTTTCTTCAAATGCAATAAACTGTGCCATTTTGAGCTTAAAAAGTTAGATGATCCTTAAACAAAAATAATGTTTACTGGCTGTAAACAAAAAATAATATAAGAAAATTTACAGTAGAAAGCTTTCGGTCCATTTGTCTGTTGAAGGGTCATATTCCCACCAGTCGGAATATTTTTCATTAGAGAACAGGAATCCGGTACCCATGTATCTTTTCCCATTCAGTCCAAAGCCGGTGGCTTCCTAGGGTTCTCCTCCTGAACTTGCTGGCTCTCCGGGTTCATTAAAATTAAAATCGAGGCAATTATTACATATTTGTTCTTCATAAATTAATTCATTTTATATTTCATCCCCTTTGATTCCTGTGAGGTATTTACCGGAAATCAGGGATCTGAAATTTATGTACCTGCACTTGCTGTTTCTTTTCTCATTTTTCGTGAGAAGACTGGAAGTAAACTGCTCATCTGGGGAAGAAAGGAACAGGTGCTGTATGAGGTGTAATGGATAGTACTATCAACCAAGTTTGAAATGAATATGATGAAAACCCTTACTTATTATTTGGCAAGTTTCCTTTTCCTGCTTCACCTGGTATCCTGTGGAGAGGGGGAGGAGCCAATTCCATTGGATTCCATGCCAGTTATCTTGGAGTTTTCTCCTCAGGAAGGGAGTGCCGGAACAGAGGTTGTTATCAAAGGAGCCCGCTTCAGTAACAATATCTCTGAAAATATTGTGGAATTCAATGGCACACAGGCGGAAATCGTGGAGGCCGATTCTTTTGAAATTACAGCTATCGTTCCGGATGGTGCTACAAGCGGAAAGGTAGCGGTGAAGGTTCAGGAGCAAAAAGCCCTTTCTTTAGATGATTTTACAGTGGTGTTAAGTCCCTGGAGGAGAGTCGCTGACTTTGGAGGAGAAATTCGGGTAGAAGGTATTGCTTTTTCCATTGGCAGCAAAGGATATCTTGGAACAGGAGTAGGAACGGAAAGTGCCCACCAAACAGATTTCTGGGAGTATGATCCAGCTACCGACCAGTGGAAAAAGCTATCTGCCTTTGCCGGCTATGGCATTCAGTCTGGCGTTGGATTTTCGGTGGGGAACTTAGGGTATGTAGGCCTGGGAACAGTAGGTGGCTCAAGTACTTCTGCCTTTTATGCGTATGACCCGGCTTCAGATAACTGGACCAGAAAGGCTGATTTCGCGGGAGATTCGAGAAGCCATGCTGTGAGTTTTACCATAGGAGAAAAAGCTTATGTAGGCACCGGGGCATCCTGGCATAGTAGGTATAATGATTTCTGGGAATATAATCCTGCCACGGACAGCTGGAAGAGACTGGCAGACTTCCCCGGCGGTGAAAGAGCAGACGCTGTTGCTTTCAGTATCGGCAATAAAGGCTATATAGGCATGGGCAATGGCAGTGGCACAAGACATAAAGATCTTTATGAATATGATCCGGCCACAGATACCTGGACCCAAAAGGCCGATTTGCCAGCTGCTGTAATTTCTTACAGCACCACTCTGGAGAACAGGTCATCAGCCGTTTCCTTTTCCATAGGACAAAAGGGCTATGTATGTACGGGAAATGCCAGTGGGTATACCATGAAGGATTTATGGGAATATGACCCGGTAACGGATACCTGGACGCGGCTGGAGGATTTTGGTGGCAATTCCCGTTCAGATGCTCATGGGTTTGTCATTGGGGATAAAGGGTATCTGGGCTGCGGAGATGGTTCTTTGCGTTTCGGAGACTTCTGGGAACTTTCTCTTCAGGAATAAAAAAGACACTGTATTAAAAAGCTGGCAGAACTTTGCCAGCTTTTTTGTTTTGGGAACGGTAGATGTTGTCTCAGCAACATTTCTTTGGAACCTTAAATGATAGATAGTTCATCGCTTAATCCTCCCCGCTTCTTAGCAAAGGTAAGCCTCCATCCGAGGCTGTCAAGGGTTTATAAACAGCCTTTGGCTACCCCTGGCAGCATCTCCTTCCGGCCTGAAAAGGCTACTAAGGCGGAAAGGCTAACAGCTTTGCCAGGCTTGGGAGAAAGCGAAAAAGCAGGGTTTTGCTTTAAGTAGAGGGGCTCGGGCAGGCTGTGTTCAGGCTCAAGTCATGGAATATTGAGCTTCACCGGAAGGGCTACCTTTATTTTTACTTTTCTGCCCCAGAATTTACCCGGCAGCCAGCCCGGCCTATCCGTTAATCCCCGCAAGGCTTCTTCATTACACCCATAGAAGCCGCGGAGGACCTGGCTATCTGTTACAGCGCTCTCTTTGTCGACGATGAACTCCAGATAAACTTTTCCTTCCATGTCATTGGCAATGGCTTCTTCAGGGAACTTAAGCATACCAGCCATATAGGTGTAATAGGTCTGAATGTCGAGATAAGACCAGGAGCTGCCTCATTTCCTCTTAATGATATTCCTGTCCAAGGGAATCGCTTATTCTTTTTAGTAGCCTGGCAGTGGTTCTGCTATTATCATTGTTGGCTTAAACGGAACAGATTAGCAGACATCATTTCTTATCCCAGTAAGAATAAAGTGCTAACAACTTCATCAGAATATATTTGACCCAGGTTCTTATGGGGCTTACCATTTTCTTGTATTGATAAGCAGAAGATTTTTGGTTGCCATTGATTTAATTACAATTTTTGCATACCTTAAAATCATAGCATAAGGCAAGGCATTGAGAGCATTACTTCACAAGCTGTTCCCTCGTGGCCAAACATTACCGCTTTTCAAATTTTACCCTTACTTGATATTTTATCACCTTGGATGATAAGCTTAAGGCTTTCCTTCTACAGGATTCTTTTAGTTTTGCCTATGTAAGCATTTAGTTTCAACGACTACCTTAATCGTAATATTTTACTGCAAAAGTATCTATTGACATTTGCAGTAAGAAGGGTAAATTGAAGCAGGGGTAGCTTAAAGAAGGGATGCAAATTTGCAGGTATCTCATTATCCTTAGTACTACTATATGAAAAAAACTGCTGTTTTTCTGGGAGTGCTACTCTGTTTCTGTAGCCTAAGCGTAACAGCCCAAAACCAGGCGAACATCTGGTACTTTGGATGGAATGCCGGTCTGGACTTTAGTTCAGTTGATATAACTGGTAAACCTACTGTACTTTCCGATGGTGCTCTGTATACTATGGAAGGATGCTCGGTGATAAGCGATGAGGCCGGGAAGCTGCTCTTTTATACAGATGGGGATACCGTCTGGAACCGCCAACACCAGCTCATGCCAAACGGCGCAGGCCTTTATGGCGACCACTCCTCTACACAGGCAGCTCTTATCGTGCCACAGCCTGGCTCAGAGCGCTACTTCTACATCTTTACCACAGACGCGCAAGCTCAGTCGAAAGGGCTAAATTACAGCATCGTAGATATGAATGCAGCGGGTGGATTTGGAGACGTAACTACCAAGAACATCCAGCTTTATACCCCTACAACTGAAAAGCTTACGGCTGTGCACCATGCCAATGGTAAAGATGTGTGGGTAATTACCCATAAGTGGAAATCTGATGAGTTTTACGTATATCTGATAACAGAAGAGGGTTTACATGAAACTCCAATTATAAGCAGGGCAGGTACAGTACATGAATGGGGAGGAAGCAATGCTAATACGTTGGGGCAGATGAAAGCTGCTCCAAGTGGTAAATCCATTGCCCTTACTATCCATGAAATTCGTAGAGTCGAACTGTTTAATTTCTCTAACCAAACCGGAGATGTTTCCTATAATCATGCTTTTCAGGTAAAAATTGACACCAGCTTCAATGTAAATCCTTATGGAGTAGAGTTTTCTCCAAACGAAAAGTATCTCTACATAGGAGAGGCTGGGACACCTGCATTTAGCGGACAAAACATCCATCAATATGAAATTTCCAGTGGAAGAATTACTGCCATAGACACTGTTTATCTGGGTGGAAGCCTTCAGTTGGCTGTAGATAACAAAGTGTATGCTGTAGAGGCAGGTAGAAATGAGCTGTTGGTCCTCGAGCGCCCTAACCTACCAGCTGACCATCCGGAGTTCACCACCACCAGATTATCCATTGCTCCAGGCATCAGCACATATGGCCTTCCCAGTTTCATCCAGTCTTACTTTTATGTGCCTGATGCGGAAGTGGTGATGCCTAATGTTATCACACCTAATGGGGATGACTTAAACGAACGTTTTGAGCCTAAGGTTTTCAGGAACATAGAGATGTTCAGCCTGCACGTTTATAATCGCTTAGGTAAGCAAATTTTTTATACAGATAACACAGCAGATAGGTGGTGGGGTGGTGAAGGCCATCCTTCAGGAGTTTACTATTGGCACTTGCGCTATGAGGGGGTGAGCGGGAAGGAGGGCTCCCTGAAAGGATGGGTGCAGGTGCTTAGATAGAAAAATGGTTGAGGGGTTGAATTGCAGGTTATTTTAATTCAGATAAATGAAAACTCAATATTTAATTTAACCCTCAACCATTTACGAATGAAAAAAGTAGCCTTTATTACTGCCCTGGCCATTTTATTGGCTGTGCATGCATTCTCACAGTCCTTTCAATGGGCACGACAGGTTACAGGAAGCGAGTCAGACTACATCTACGACATGACTACTGATGCCAGTGGAAACATATATGCAGTAGGCGCATTTGCCGGAACAATTACGCTCGGGGGGATAACTTATACAGCCGCTGATAGTGATATTTTGTTAGCCAAATACAACAGTAGTGGCGGCTTTATCTGGGGAAAAGTCATTACCGATACTGGTACATCTACTGCAAAAGATGTCGGAAGGTCGATAGCATTAGATGCTAATAATAACGTATACATTTGTGGCGACTACAACTATCAAAAGAACTTTAATCCAGGAGGCACAGGCGGTACAACACCTAACAATCCTAATATGCATTTTATTGCTAAGTACACCTCGTCCGGTGGCTTTCAATGGGTAAAAACGATACAAACAGGTGGTAGCTTTTTTAATGCCATTGCCTTTTCTCCTGCACAAAATCGTATTTATATCGGCGGAAGGTTTTTCAATTCTGGAAATAATGTAGACTTTGATCCAGACCCATTGGGTTTTTTATATTTGAATGACGTAAATGGCCAACCATTCATAGCCAGCTATACACTTGATGGTGTTGTGGCTGGTGCTGAAAGCTTTGGAGCTTCTTCAGATATAAAGGACCTGGCAATAGACCCTGCTGGCAATGTTTATGTAACGGGTTATCTGGCCGGCTCCTCCATTAACCTGAATCCAAACGGCCCAGGTACGTCTTTTGATCCTGCTGACGGACGGATGTTGGTAGCAAAGTATAGTGCAAACATAGACTATATCAGCGCCTCTCAGATAACTGGCGGAGGCACCAATGATGAGGGATTATCCATTATTGCCCCTGCAAATGACCAGATATTTTATGGTGGCCGTGTCAATGGCGGACTCTATCTCGCCCGACTAAACTCCAGTTTTAGTTTGGTGTATGAAAAACGCTATGGAGGTAGCGGCGCAGTCACAGCGATTACTACAGATGGTAGCAGTCTTTACTTTTCGGCTTCCTCTTCTTCTAATACTTCCATTGATTTAGGTAATGGTGTAACCTTAAATCCTGTTAACCCAGGCGGAGATATCTTACTGGCCAAGACTAATCTTACCGGCCTGGCGAATTGGGGAGCTACTATACCCATAAGCAATGCTCGTTTCGCTGTTCCACCCACTAGTACATCTATAAAAGCTGTAGACAATAACGAGTTTATCCTGGCAGGCTACTTTAATGGAAGTACAGACTTTAATACATGCGCAAATAGCACATCACTAACTGCAAACAGCACCGATGGCTTTATGGTCAGGTATTCAGGTGAGTACTGGAGTAAAGGGATAGGGCCTATATCCGGACCTAATAATGTCTGCATCAGTAATAATACATCATTTACCATAGATAATTTACCTAAAGGATACACTGTAACATGGAGTGCTTCTCCCACAAGCCTTTTTGGTCATGATTCAGAAACAGGTAACAGTTTTACTACTTATGCGAGCAACTCTTCTTCCTATGGGCAGGGAACTATTACTGCCATTATTTCCGGTGATTGTGGAAGTACTCCTCCCATTACTAAGGAGGTCCTGGTAGGTGTACCTCTTATTGAAGCTAATACTATTAAAATATCGAATGGCATTGAAGAGCAAGGGTACTGGTGCACGAACGTCTTTGGAAACAGTTTCTCATTTTATTATGCATACAGCTATAATTCTTTTGATGTTAAGCTTACAAACCTTGATGAAACACATCTTTTAAGTGAGTTTTCCATCATGAGCACTGAGGGTACTATTAACGAATTTCCTTCAGCAGGGCAATATGTGCTTTGGATACGTGCTGTTAATGAATGTGGACCAGCCAATAGCTGGACCAAACTTGTGGTTGAATATAAAAAATGTGGTTCCGGAGGCGGCTTAGGGTCATTATCCGTCAGCCCCAATCCATCTTCTGCGGAAACCACCATTTCAATTGTGGATGAAGAAAATACCACAAACGGTGATTTAGAACCTTGGGAAATTAAAATTTATGATAAAAATCAAAGGTTAATATTCGAAAAGAAGAATATAAAAAGTAAAAGAATCACCGTTAATACTCGCCTGCTTAAAGACGGCATTTACTCTGTTCAAGCATATTACAAAGGAGAAGTAATAATGCATAAACTAATGGTTTCAAAATAGGAAGCTTTAAATCAAAAATCAAAATAGGAGCTATTCACAAAGGCTTTTGAGAAGTAAGTAAGGAATCGCGTAACTGAAGGTCCGGGAATTACATTTTCCGGACGCTTTGGTTTTGCCCTCTTCTCCTCGTCCAATTCTGCCGGGAAAGGGGCAGGGGATACTTTGTCACCGCTGGGCCTTTTCATGTGCCTTTTGTACCTGAGTTACTTTTTTTTACAGGTAATCCCGCTGTATTTTGCCGCTCCATACTCAATTAATATCATTGAATGATGAAATACCTCCTAATACTCCTCTTCTTTTTTACCTCAAGCCATTTATATGCCCAGAATAGTCATCAGTGGAGGGCTTCTATCGCTTTTGGAGTAAGTGAAAGTAAGGATAAGAGCTTTGGTCCTGACTATAATGATGCCAGGAGTTTATTTTTCCCTAGCTTAGGATTTAGTTTCTACAGACCAGTGGAGGGTATCCATGGTTTTTCGACCGGACTGCACTATTTTCGGGTGGGAGACAATTATAATTATTATACCGGAATAAACTATGAAACAACGGATGTAAAGATTTATGTCAACACAGTAAAAGTTCCGGTATTTTATTCTGCTTTTTTCGACGGTGGAGAAAAGCTTAATTTTTTGATTAAAGGCGGGCCTTCTCTGGATTTTATTTTGGGAGAATCAGTGATTAATTCAGATAAACCATTAAACAATCCCGAGGGATTCAGAAATAATGTGAGCCAGGGAAAGGTGGGAAAAAGGCTAAGCATTCCGCTGAATGCCGCGATCGGTCTGTCTTTTAAAAATAAAGAAGGAGCAATGCATGGGTATGTTGAAGTCATGTACTCCGGAAGGCTAAGAAATATCTATGATGATAACAGCGGATCAAAATCAGCTTTTGATAATCTTTCCTTAAGATACGTTTCTTTCCTTTCCAAGTAGCTCATTTCATTTTGAAGGGGAGGGGTTTGTCTTTTGCAGGCATCCACAATCAGATAAAGTTATGGAACAGGAGCCGGTACCACTGATGGAGCTGCTAGCCTTTCTTTTATTCCTAGGCTCCCTCACCTTTCTCACGGGAGCAGGATGGCAGGGATGGATCCTGTACAGGAATAAAAAAAACATGGCCAAAAGTCTGGCGGTGGTGATACTAACGAGAACTTTGACCATCAGCAGCTCATTTGTCATCTGGTGGGCCTGTGCTTTTCCGGGAAATGCGTTTTTTTTATTTCTGTTCCTTCCGGCCCTTGTACCCGAGCTCCTACTGAGCCCTATAGTGTTGAAACTTTCCGGTAATGAAATATTCAGCAATAAAAAGTCCCTTCGTGGCCATAGTTAAAACTAAAACAATTCTTCATGAGCATTGGGTGAGAAAACAGGCTCTTCCTGGAGGAAGGATAGCCCTTCCCATTGAGGGTTATTCCTGCAGCTACAGACCATCAAAATTCCTTCCACACGGATGATAGAAAAACTACTTTTGACAGCTAGCGGCAGGTAAGTGGCGGTCACGGCTCTTTCAGGAAAAGTCAGGGATTCCGCTCCCGCCACTTTTGCTAAAGAAGTCCTGTATCAGAAGAGAACTTTTCCTAGTTGGCCCGCTGAAGCTCTTCCAGCTGCCTGTTCCGGCGCTTTTCCACTTCCTCTCCTTTGCTGAAATTATAGCGGAGCAAGACATTGATACTGCGAATCCGGAAATACTGGTCGAATTCATTGACGTTACCATTGATGTCTGTCGTCCAGTAATAACGGAAACCTTTGAACAAATCATTGCCATTCAGACTCAGCTCTATCTTTTTGTCAAAAAAGCTTCTTCTGAAACCAATGTCCACCCGGTGCATGGGCGCAATATGGTACAAGGCGGCAGCTGCCGGACCTCTGAGCAACAAATTCAACTCCATGCGCACCTCCAGGGGCAGCTGAAGGGTGTGGTTCGATTGCAACATAGAGAATAGCTGCTCATTCACCAGAGGGCCGTTATTGGAAGTCGTACTGAATCTGCTGTAGGAAAGCACCAGGGTGTTTTGGCTATCCCACCATTTTGCAATCAGCAGCGGAGCTCTCCCGGTAAGACCAACAGCCTTCTCAGTATCCAGGTTGCCGGTTGTATAAATGGTCGTGGCATTCGCTACATCCAGTATCGGTATTTCTCCCATTACATCAGTATTATGCTCGTAGCTTAAAGAGAGACTATATACCTCCTTATAGGTTTGGGTTATCCTGAATGAATTGGTATACTGCGGGCGCAGATAGGGATTTCCCTGGTACCAGGTATAAGGGTCCCTGTAAGCTCTGAATGGGTTCAGAGCCCCATAGTTGGGACGAATGAGCCTGCGGCTATAGCTGTAGTTTATCCCATAGCTTTCATTTACCTTATGCTGTACAAATACGCTGGGGAAAAGGTTGAAATAGCGGCGGGGGGTGACCTCCCCGGTCGTCAGAGAGTTTCCTTCTGAATTTGTTTGCTCAGCCCGAAGCCCTGCCTGCAGGCTAAGATGTTCTCCAAGCTTGCTATTCCAGTTGACATAGCCAGCGTAAATGCTTTCCGTGTAAATAAAGTGATTGGTACGGCTAAGATCCAATAACGGCCGCTCTCCATTGTTGAAATAGAAGCGGGAATCATTATCTGAAATCACCCGGCTGGCTTTCGTGCCCAGCTCCAGTTTTCTTTCCCCTGAGAAGGGGAGGGAAAAATCTATTTTTGCCGAATAAATATCAAATCCGCTGGGGAAATTCGTGTACAGGAAATCCTGTGTTTCCACACCACTGGAAAGGTCAGTAAAATAGTTATAGAAGTCGGCCTCTCCACTGTTTATGATTTTTACATAGTCCAGGTCGGTTGAAATTACGGTACCAACAGTGTCTAATTTTGCTACATAATGAAGATTGGTGGTGTAATTGGTATAGGTTTGCCTCCTGAAATTGTCTGCATCAATCTGTAGCGAAGGACTGTCAGGGGCATTGCCGATGTAGGTGTCCGTAAGGAATTCCGACTCAAAATTATTCGTGGTATAATTGGCCATAAAACCAATGCTGTGGCGGGCATTCAGATCAAAGTCTGTTCCAAGCCGCACAGAGGGAGGTCCGGTGCTGATATAGTTTCCTGTGGCCACCTGATCAAAATAAGTCGTTTGGTCAGTGCCATAAAATATTCTGGTAAAAGTAGCCTCCCGTCCTCCCACTCTGCGCGCAGCATCCAGGCTCAGGAAAGAATTCCACCGGCCCTTTTTGAAGTGAATATTCCCGCCTGTGGAATAGCCATGCTGCTTAAAGTTATAGTTATAGCCGGTATAGACGCTACCGCTCATCCCCTGCGATATATCCCTTTTCAGGTTGATGTTCAAAATACCGGAAGTGCCCTCCGCATCATATTTGGCGGAAGGATTGCTAATGACTTCGATATTTTTAATGTTTTCAGCGGACATGCCCTCCAGCAAATTGCGCAGGTCCCGTGCTGAAAGGTAGGTAAGTTTTTCGTTAATCATTACGGCCACACCACTCCTGCCATTGAGCTGGATATTACCATCCTGATCGATGAAAATTCCCGGGACCTTGGAAAGGACCGCAAAGGCAGTGTTGCCTGCCGCCATGGCGGTACCTTCTATATCCACGACCATGCGATCGGCTTCCTGCCGAATGGTAGGTCTCAGGGCCTCCACGCTCACTTCCTCTAATTGTACCACCCCTTCTGTCAAAATGATGTCGCCAAAGTTTTGATGGAAGGGGGTACTGCTGATTTCAAAGACGGGTGTTTCAAGAGCGGCAAAGCCAAGGGCGTGAACACGTAGAAAGTAAGTCCCTGGTGCCGGTGCTTTGATAGTAAACCGGCCTTGTTCATCCGATACCGTTCCTGTAACAATGGCAGTATCCCTCGCCTGTACGACTGCTATGGTACTAAAGCCAATGGGAGCTCCTGTTTCATCCTTTATCTTCCCGCTAAGAAGCCCTGTATCCTGAGCAAGGGCAGTTTGGCTGACAGAAAGGAGAACAGAAAGGAATAAAATTAAGTAAATCTTTTTCATGGAAATGAATTTGGATTGTGCAAAAGGATTTTGGGTCTTTAAATCAGGAAATCCTGATAGTTCTGTATGGTAGTGCAGGAAGGGGCAGGTGCCAGATACTTTGTTCAGTCCGGTAGCCTGTGCAACAGCTGCTTTCAGTGGGTAATCCCCTATAAAAAGCATTTTTCCACCACATTTTCTGATGAATGGGGTGGAGTCCTGGCCCGCCACCGGAGCCCTTTTGCTGGGAAGGCTGAAGCTTTCTCTTTCATTCTGTACTAGTACCATTTAAAAAGGAAGACTTCCGAACCTGGCTTTCGTTACAAAAAAAAATAAAAAATAGGAGGAGTTATCATCTTTAAAGGAATTGGATTTACCTTCAACTTGCCATAAAGGGCACTAACTTTTAATATCTATCCGGAAAATTCAAATGGCATGGATAGCAGGTGTTTGTCATCCGGTTTTGAAATTTTCCTAATGGAATCTCCAAAATGTAAGGGGATGGCTGACCTGCGAAAGCGAAAGGGCTGCTCCTGCAGGAGGAAGAGATGCCATTACTTCCATGCCGGCAGGATGAAGAACCGCCATGGCCTTTTGGGAGGGTGTCAAGTTAATAGGTTCATGACAGTAGCAGCTGGTATTGGAGGGCACTATAACACTGGTTTAATCATTTCAGGAACTAATTGATTAACTAATGACTAAAAAAGAAATCGCCACCTCTTTTCTGCAATTAGCAGGTGGAGGCAAGGTGCAGGAAGCATTTGCTAATTTTATTGCACAGGATTTCCTGCACCACAACCAGTACTTCAAGGGGAGCCGACAGGCCCTGGCCGAAGCCATGGAGGAAGACCATCAAACCAGTCCTAATAAATCCATTGACATCAAGTATACTTATGCAGATGGGGATACGGTGATCACCCATTCGCTTGTCACCAAGGAAGAGATGGAAATAGCGGTGGTTCATATTTTTCGTTTCAGGGCGGATAAAATTGTGGAATTATGGGACTTGGGTCAGCCTATTGTAAAAGATTCCCCCAATGAAAACGGGCTTTTCTAAGAAGGGGAACACGGTTGAATTAGCGATATCCTACTACGGCCCTTTACAACCTGCCGGTTTGAAATGGCTGTACAGCCAATTGCAGGAGAACATTTCCGGCAGAACATTTACTTATGGAGGAGGCTTAGCGCTCCATAAGGAATGAATAGTAGGCCGGCAAGTCCCAAGCCAGCGGCCAGAGGTGAAGTGGGGAGAGCAGTTTTTTTTCCTTTAGGTAGGCTAAGGGGCCGATGATGAAATGCAACCATAAAAGGGCTTCTATTCTTTTGATCCTGCTATTTCCACCCGGACCAGACCGGCTGATTTTCAAGGGAAATAAAAGTATAAAGCAGTACCAGGATTGCCGGCTTTCCGGCCATGGGAGGGATCCGAATTTACATTGGAAGCAAGCCTGTAGCTACTCTGGTTTTTAAATTCCAAGCTTCAGTTTCTTTTTCCATTCAGCATATCAGCATACTAGAGGGAGATGCGGGGCTGTTTGTTAAGAAACAGGAAAAAGACCGGTCTCAGTCTTTGTATTCTTCTGTCCACTGCCTATTTTGACAAAGGTGCTGACTGTTCCATCCCCCTGGTGGCTTGGGTGAATTTCAGAGAGAAGGGATTTGAATTTAAGAATTCTTATCTGAGTAGGGCTAAACCTTAGAGAGAGGGGAGTGATAAAGGGAGCGGCCGACTGCATTTCTGGGGAAACATCTGGAGGACCTCATTTTTCTATTCACCCCATTTTTCAGGCTGTTGGCTAGAAAAATCTTTTGATGCTGCTGTTTTTTCTCTACCTTATAAAGGAAGGCAAAATGTAGTTGGCATTTTCCTGTTTTTCATGAAGGCTTGGGGTGTCAAAGTGGTTTCTTCATTATCGTTTTATTGCTGCGACACAAAGGACCTGTCATAGGTAAAGAATTAATGCAAAAGAGCGGGAGCTTTAATACCGACCCAGCATACCCCTATCAAATGAGGGTATTTTTATTAATTAGTCGGTTTTCCTGCCAATGCAGCTGAAGTAGTTTCTGATGCACCAACAGACAGGGAAGGGTTGGAAAGAGGTGCGAACCTTAAAGTTTATCATACCCTAGCAGGAAGGTTATTTATTTTTAAGCGACAGGAGGAAACAGAGGGAAGAATTACCTCATAGATAGTGCTGAAAAGGAAAGGGTTCGGATGAAGGAGACAAGACCACAATATGTTCAACAGAAGTGGCAGGCATTAGCTGAGGTATCTGCTTCCTTTGGTTAGTAGGAATGATTAAACGCATAAAAAAGAAGCTCTTCAGCTTAAGCAGGGAGCAGGTTTTTATAAATATTTCCACTTTATTTTTTTCCAACTTTAACCCAAATCAATTATGAAAAGAGTTAGTAATCTTTTAATCATGCTACTAATAGGAGCGTCTGTACTGACGTCCTGTGACAAGCCAGATGAACTCAACCCGGTCCAGCCTGCGGTAGAAGATGAGCAGTTTAGCCAACTAGTCAGTGATGATGTAACAGGCGTTTCTCTTTCTATTCCATCTGATTGGCATGTGAAACCTGATCCGGTGCTTTTTGAGAAAAAATACGGGTTTTTCCTGTATGCTATCAACACGGAACAGGAGGTGGCTGAGAGCGGACATCCAGAAGACCCAATAGCTCATGTTTCGATGCATTATAAGGCAGAACTCAATCAACTGGAAGCGCTGGTAAATGAAAAAATGCAGCAGTACAGGGATTTCAATCCGACAAAAAAGGAAATCCTTTTAGGAAATGGCCATAAAGGGGTTGTTATTGCCGGACTGCCTGGCACTAAGCCATATTCAGTAGTATTCACAGCAAGTGGTAAAAATATATATGAGTTAGGCTTTTGGTCGGAGACCGCAGGTTTGGACGAAAGAGCGGATATTATACTGGAGAATATCAGGCTGGAAACACCCGCCCGTTCTGTAGCTTCCCTGGAATTAAGACCGGCTGCTGAAGCTCTTTTTAAAACGCCACCGGCAGAGGTTAAAGTTCGCAATGAAATTGCAGTGGCAGAGCGCAAGGCCTTAGCAATGAGAGCTGTAGAAGCGGGAGAGCTTCGGGTAGGCCCTTATGAGGTGAGGGAGAAGCCTGAATTAGCAAGGCAAAACTCCTGTGGTTTTACCGCACCTTCTACTCTTTACTGGCAATTGCAGTGGGATGGAACCAACACCTTTTACAGCGGCTCCTGGTACAGCATGAGAAATAAGCCGGGCTGGAGTGCCATGAGCGGAAACTACGGTAGCTGGTGGGGCGAAAACTACCACGTAGGTCTCTGCTATACCGACCGCCTGAATCAGTATTACACCAATGACTGGCCTATTTATTACTGGGAAAATGCGTATGCTGCTTTTTCCGGATATGTGGAGTGGGCCGCCTGGGGAACAGATGGCTTCGCCAGTCTCGGGCGCTATGTGGTGGTGCGGAATGGTAAGTACAGGAGTCTGACGGCGCACTTATCCGGTATAAACGTTAGTTCCGGGCAGTGGATAGATGCTTACTGGGATGTCATTGGCTGGGGTGGAGATACGGGGGAGTATTATGCCAACGCAGACTGGGCACCCCACCTGCATGCCGGTGTAAACTGGGGAGCATCCTTAACCTATAATGGACAACCCTATGGAGGTCAATCCGTGAAACCCAGAAGACTCCGTTGTTTTAGCTGTAATAATTATGATGTAGCAGCTTCCTCAGGCTCAGGAGGCTATTATAATGAGTTCTGGCATGGCAGATGGATGAAGTACTAAAGCAGGTTTGTTTGGTGACATAAAAAAAGCCCCCAACACATGGAGGGCTTTTTTTATATTGTTTCTCGCACAGTTTTCCGAAAGCAAAGGAACAGCCTGTGCCCTTCAGGTGAATTTCCGAATTCCTGTGAAGGTTGTTAAGAGCCATCTTTCCGCTTCTTCGCAAAGAGGAGCCTTCAGCAGCGCCTGTCAAGGGTTTGTAAACGGCCTCAGGCCGCCCTGGACAGGAGCAGCTTCAGACCTGAAGAGGCTACTAAGACGGAAAGGCTGAGAAAGGGGGCAGGAGGGAATTACAAGCGGGGAAAGCCTGAAGCCAGGATAGGAAAACAGGATGAATTTTAAAGTATTGGCAGGTGGCCTTTCGGGCTGAGAACAGCCTATAAAAGCAGGAGAAGGGGTAACGCCCATTATCTTTTAATGGCCAATAGGTTGGCCGGCTCCTACTTTACTCTTTCATACACCAGCCCTGGTCCGTCGCAGGCCTGCCAGGTGCTTGTTAACTTATCTTCATCCTGTAGCCTTAGTAGTTCTTTTGGTTCCCCTGTACAATTACCAATGAGTTCGTTTTCTGTAGTATAGGTAAGCTCCAGGTATTTGCCATCGGATAAGCTTATAAAAGCATAGGTGCCGGAGGCTTCCTTCCCTTCACCGTTTTGTTCCCGTACCTTCCGGAAGGTTTTATCTCCGTTCAATATATACCTTTCCTGCCAGGCCATCTGTTCCCCGCTGGTTTCAGAATTGGCCATGTTCCCTGTCATTTTTATCAGCTCCCATTTCTGAGGATATTGGCCGGCATCAGATGTCTTTTCCGGTTGTATTGCCTCCATGTCTTTATCATTTGATTCATTTGAGCAGGCGCACAGGGTTACCGCCAGGGTCATCGTAATTATCAGGGACTTCATATTCGTTGGGTTTTCTTCAATTGCCGGAGCGGTCTGTCCTTATATACACATGCTTAAACCAATAAGTTGGAACAGTCCTGCGAAAAAAAGAAGCCTCCTATAGCCTTTCAAACAATTATTAAGTGCAAATGCAGGTAGTGGATCTGCTTTATGTTTCATACAAATCCAAAATACGGGCAAGGAAGAAGACCCTTCAAATTAATAACAGATGATGTCCTGACTACTTCACACAAAAAAACTACAAGGTCATTTTGTAAATCTTATACCAGTAAAAGAACGCCTCCGGGTTGGATTTTTTTAGTTTATTGAATTTTGAGTCAAAAGGCTGCTCAATGACCCAGTCCTTCATGTCTGCGGGATTGCTGTAAATTTCTACGGTTACTGATTCTGCTTCAATTAGCTTTGCTAAATAGGCTACTTTAGAAGCACAGACAATGGCTCTGTCCGGATGGTAGTTTTCTGAAAATATGAAGCTTTTGATTTGGACAATTCCCCTGGTTAGAGCGGGATAGTCACCCTTTCCACTTTTCCCACGGGTACAGATAGCCAGGGCGGTATCATAAATGTCTTTTAAAACATCGGCAGGTGTACCTTTCATTTCCCTGTAACTGAGCTCGGTTGTTGCGAAAGCCCGAATGTTTTACAAATAACAGTTCCATCCTTTGCATGATTAAACAGGCAGCCAACATCATACAACTGCTTAATGATTTCCATCGCCATGCTTTGGCCTTTCTTCTGGTAAGGGATGCCTGTTGTGTTTGGAGCAAAGGCGGTTAACTTATCTGCTAAAATATCTTCAAAAGAAGGGACTGTAACCATTTCAGCTTCTCCCTCTTGTTGTAAAAAGGGAGAGTCTATGGGAATTGTGATAGTTTTCTGGTAAGCAGGCTTTTCCAGCAGTATATCTAACAGTATATATTCTTCGGCCTGTGCAGTTCTGTGGCTGGGATAATAAAAAAACTTATAATGCGCTTTTTCTATGTCTGAGTTTTGTATTCTCTCCTGTAGCTCAAAACGATTGAATCTTTTTGCACGGACTATTTCTTCAAAGACAGGTTCCAGGTCTTGCTTTTCCGGCATAATGATGTCAATATCAATAGAGAGCCTTTTTGTGCTTTCCAGCATTAACATAAGCGCTGTTCCTCCCTTAAATATAAAAGACACTCTTGCTTCTGCAAGGCCTTCCAACAGGAGCAGCGCCCGGATTACTTTTTCTACTAATATTTTGTCGGCTTTTCTGTTCTTTAAGGATACCTGGCTTAGCCATGCTGGATCCAGAGAATTCTTTGAAATCATAAATCAAATTACCGGCAGTAATGCTAAATCACTGCCAAATTATAGGTTTTAAGAAAAGTGAGCAGTTCTTCCTTTTTATTCTTCCTGAAAGCATACCGGAGCATTTTACTTTGGTTTATTGTATAAGCCTGAAAGGCATTTTTAAAAATGTGAGTCATTTCGAAGCCCCGGAGAAAATCAAAGTCCTCATCGCTGAATATATCTACCAGCATTTTTTCAATAGTGATTGTTGTCAGCTTATCTGTTTCCTGTAGCGGAGCTTCTGTTACCAGGGGGCGGATTAAAATGGCATTTTCCAGGTTGTGGAAATAGCCATTTCGCAAATCTCTTTGAGATTTATAAAATACCTGCTTATGCGTTTCTCTGAGCAGGTAAAACACCGATTCTGTTGAATGTCTTTCAACCTCAACAATGGTTAACTTAACGCTGGGTATGTGTTGGGTGAATTCTTTAATTGCATCAAAATTCCAAACACAGGAATCCAGGAAAGGCAATTCCCGCTTGAGCTGATTATATATTCTGATTTCTCTCCTGCCTGCCGCTGGAACAAATTCCACTTCTTTGCCTATTTTAAACAGGCCTCTGCCAATTCGTTGGATTACCCCTTTATTAACTAAGTGGTGGACTCTCCAATTGATAGTGCTTTTTGGGATTTCAGGGTCGAAGCTTTCGTAAAAGTGGGAAATTTCAGAGGTAGTAAAAGAATTCTCTCCTTTGAAAGTTTTCTTTAGCTCGGGTATATGAAGCTTATTTTCGATAACAGAAAGGTTACTTTGATGTAATCAAATTACTGGCACTAATATAAAATAATTGCCGATAATTTGATGTTAAATAAAGTATTTTTCTTTTTTAGATCCTCACTGTTCTGGCTATCAGAAGCTGCTTCAGGCCTGAAGAGGCTACTAAGACGGAAAGGCTGAAGGAGTGGTCAGGCAGGGGAGGGAGCACAGGCAAAAGTGGGGAGGTCTAAATTAGAAAGAGGCTGTTTTTGCTGGGAATGAATCACAAATATTTGAGTCAGATGGAAAAAAACAGCTCTTTTGCAGAAAGTGCTTAATATTAAAGCGGTGCTGACTGTCCTGAGGCCTGGCAGGTCTAACCGGCAAGCCAGATTTACAATTACATACTTTTCGAAACGATGCAATAGTCATAGCTACATTACATTTAGGTAGCATGCCTGGGATATGTTTCATTTCTTTATGTAGGTTTATAAACTTTCTTCAGATGATCCTCAACCTCCTTCGGCAAGCGTTCCTGCTTTTACTACTGCTTTGTACGCATAATCTGGCAAAGGGCCAGGTTCCGAATTTTCCGTACTCACTTCCCCTGTTTAGTGATGTACTACCGGTGTTAAGCGATAGTTCAAAGGGTGTTATAGGTATTAACCACCGGCTGAATGATTACAAAGGGTTTGATGGAAATGTGGTGCAGTTAGGTTTAAGGACTAAACCCTTTTTTGGGAAGAGCAGCTTTCTGTCAAACTTGGAGGCAGGTCTTTTAGTTAACGGGTATTTCCACCAGAAGTATTATTGGGTACATCTCTATCATGGCTATGGTGCAATTCTGGATCAGGCAACAGCAGGCCATGAGGTAATCCTGTTCTTCAATCAGACAATACGTACGGGACCTTGAGATAAATTTAGCAGCAGCCCCAAGGCTTAACCTCATTTACGGAAACAGTATTGACCGCAATCCCAATGGCATATACTTTTATAATAGGGAATATTTAAGAGATCCTGAAGATTATTTTGGCTGGGTGGCAACCTTAAATCTAAAATATAAAAATTTAGAAGGTTGGGCCAGTTATCAGCACAATGTGATAGAGCAGGATTTTATTTATTGGGATCCTTCTGTTTGGGAGGATACACCGGACTACTTACTTGATCCTTCTAAAAACTACTTTTTCAAGACATTTCTTCACTGGACCCGGCATACCGTATATAATATTAAATATGGCATTGCATGGAACTCCGATCTATGGAAAGGAAAAATCCGGATGTATTCCTTTGCTAACTGTTATTATATAGGTGGGGGCTTTATTTATACAAAAAAGGGCTTCTCAATTAACCCTGAATACAGCACCTTTCCCTCCTCTTTCTATAAATACCAGGAAAATACCGGGCATCAGCTTGGGGCAATAATCTCTTACCGTCTTGGTAAAGGATTCGTGTCTCACTACTCCCTTCAGATTTCTAAGGATACAGACTTTTCACCTTTACGCTCGAATTTGGGCTTGCAGTACCAGTTCTAGAAGGGACTGCCGTTTTTGACGCAGGTAGTTCAGTCATAGAAGAAACGAATATTCTATTAAAAGCAGCCAACAGCTAAATTTTGTGGGACACACTTTAGTTTAATATTGTGTGCCATTCAGTAGTTCAAATGGGACCTTGCCGTTTTACTGTTTATATGTACAAGCATATAAAAAGGGGATTAGTCTATAAGTTATATCTTATTACATATAATATCGTATGTTTGGGTTAAATTATATCTAAAAGCATGTAGTCTAGCACATTTGGTTTATTTTTATATTTAAAAGCATATAATGAAGCGACTGGCGGATTTTGTTAAAGAGCGAAGAAAGGAGGTTAAGCTTACCCAGGAGGAGTTTGCTGACCGTGCCGGGGTAGCACTCACGGTAATACGAAAAATTGAGCAGGGCAAAACAAACCTGAACCTGGATAAAGTAAACCTTGTCCTCCGTATGTTTGGCCACGAACTGGCTCCGGTAAACAGCAAAGAATTGAGTGAATGAGACGTGGAAGAGTATATTATAAGGAGCATTTAGCCGGAACGATTACAGAGACAAACGAGGGGGACTATGTATTTCAGTATGATCCGCAATATGTGCAGAAGCATCCTGATGATTTTATCACCTTCACCATGCCGGTAACAGATAAGCCCTATACCGATAAACGTTTATTCCCGTTTTTTGATGGCCTGATTCCGGAAGGGTGGCTGCTGAATATTGCTTCCGAAAACTGGAAGATTAACCCGAACGATCGGATGGGGTTGTTGCTGGCCTGTTGCCGGAATTGTATAGGGGCTGTTAGTGTAGAGCCCATAACGAAAGAAGATGAAGCGTAAGTGTTTATACTGCTATGAAGCTGTTGACGGGGCTCAGGATTTTCATGAGAAGTGTTCTATGGAATTCTTTGGAACTCCCACTCCTCCGGTGATAGAATATTCACTGGATCAAATGGATGAACTGGCGAAGAATGTGGTGCTTGTTGCACTACTTCTTGAAAGTAATTGTTTAGCAGATAAGGAGCAACTTTTTTAAGCGATGCAGGGCAGGA
>NZ_ANNU01000001.1 GCF_000346615.1 Nafulsella turpanensis ZLM-10 | reverse complement strand
GGTGCTTGTTGCACTACTTCTTGAAAGTAATTGTTTAGCAGATAAGGAGCAACTTTTTTAAGCGATGCAGGGCAGGAAGATTTTTCGAGACCGCAAGCAGCTTTGCTTTAGTCTCTCGGAGGCTGTTCCCAGGCACAACCTCTATTACCGACTCAAGGAGGTCCTCCGGCTGGATTTCCTTTCAGAGCATACGAAAAGCTACTACGGCAGCTGTGGGCAAAAGAGCATTGACCCCGAGGTTTTCTTCAAGCTCTGCCTTATCAAGCACCTGGAGAATATAGACTCCGATAGGAAACTCATGGATGTATGCAGCCTCCGACTGGACCTGCGCTATTTCCTGGGCTACAACTTAGATGAGGCATTGCCCTGGCACTCCACCGTTTCCAGAACCAGGCAAAGGCTAAGCAAGGACCTCTTCGATACCCTCTTCACCCATATTCTTTCTCTTTGTGTAGATGCTGGTATGGTTGCCGGCAGTGTGCAGGCAATTGACTCAGCCTACATTAAAGCCAATGCTTCCATGAGTTCTTTGGAACTAAAAGTACCCAAAGAACAGCTGGAGCAAGAGCATCAGATAAGCACAGCCCACAGGCCTGCAAGGGAGAATAAATCCACTCAGCAGCAACGAAGCATCTCTGCAAGAAAAGAGGAACTTCAGGAGATAGCCAGCAGACAAAAGAAGTGGAGCAAGGATAAAAGACCCGGAGCAGGCAGTAAGGAGCACCGATTTACCAGCAATAAAACCCACTACTCCCCTGTGGACCCTGATGCACGCATTGCTGTAAAGCCTGGAAAGCCTCGTCAGCTGTGCTACTTTAACCAACTTGCTGTCGATACAGCTCACCATGTTATTACCCACACCCAGGCTGATTTAGCTGAACAAAAAGATAGCCAGTGCCTGCCGCGAATCATCGAAGCAATGACAAGCAGATTAAGCAGCCTTGGCTTGTGCTGTGGAGCCATAGCAGCCGATGCAGGTTACTGTTCGGGAGAGAACCTTCACCTGCTGGAAAAGCAAGAGATTGAGCCTTTTATTTCCGTGCATGGCACCTACAAAGGTGGCCCTGATGGCTTTACCTATCACAGGGAGGAGGATTATTGGCTGTGTCCGAATAACAAAAAAGTAACTTTTCACAAGATTAAATTTGCTGCTAACCTGGTAAAACAGCGACAGTATTTCACCCGCCGAAGTGACTGCAAAGGCTGTCCCTTCAAAGAACGCTGCATTGGAAAGCAACATGAAAAAAGAATCGATATCACCTACTTTATGGATGAATATTCAAGGGCCATTGAAAGGGTAAATTCCTCAAGGGGTAGGCAAATGAAGAAGCTCAGGCACAGCACGGTAGAACCGGTATTTGGCACCTTAATCAACTACATGGCCCTGAAGAGAATCAATACCAGGGGCATCATTCAGGCAGAAAAGGTAATGCTGATGGGAGCCTGTGCCTATAATCTGAAGAAGTGGCTGAACTTCTCCCGGAACAGAAGGAAAACAGCGGCCATAGCACTGCCTAAGCCCTTTAATCGCGGCTTTTTAACAATGCTTTTTCTCTTCCGGCCAAAGATGATAAGAAACAGGAATGAAAGGCTAAAATGAGCTGAAAAATAAGCTGCTAATCAGTGGGTTGCGCAACAGCTACT